>NC_022357.1:600000-1200000 GCF_000297055.2 Sulfuricella denitrificans skB26
CGGTTGCCAGACGTGTTGCGACCGCTGCTGGCCGCAGAGAAAGCGGGTTGCTTTAATCTGGTGCTGAATGACTACAGTGGGCTGGAGGCCGTGTTGGCAACCCTGCGTGAGGCAAGCGTGGTGGTGGATGTGCTCGAGGTGTCGAAGCCTGATCTGGAGGAGGTGTTTTTGCGGATCATGGGCCAAGCTGGCAAGGAAGCCGCAAGATGATTGGCCTGTGGACGCTTTTTTACAAGGAGCTGCTGCGTTTCTGGAAGGTCGGCCTGCAGACCATATTGTCGCCGTTGGTGACAACATTGCTCTACCTGCTGATTTTTTCCCATGTAATGGAATCTCATGTCCAGGTTTATCCTGGTGTCGGTTATACCGCCTTCCTGGTTCCGGGGTTGGTGATGATGTCCATGCTGCAGAACGCTTTCGCCAACAGCTCTTCCAGCCTGATTCAGTCGAAAATGTCAGGCAATGTCGTGTTCCTGTTGCTGCCGCCGCTGGCCTACTGGGAATTTTTTGCCGCCTACGTGGCTGCTGCCATCGTGCGGGGTCTGGTGGTTGGCATCGGGGTGGGGCTGGCCGGATTGTGGTTTACGCCGGTGACACTGGCTCATCCCCTGTGGATGATGGCATTCGCGCTGGCGGGTTGCGCCATGCTGGGGGCGATGGGCATTATTACGGCGCTATGGGCGAGCGGTTACGATCAGATGGCGGCGGTGCAAAATTTCATTATCATGCCGCTGACTTTCCTGTCCGGGGTGTTCTACTCGATCCACTCTCTGCCGCCTTTCTGGCAGGCATTGTCGCATTACAACCCGTTTTTCTATCTGATCGACGGGTTTCGTTATGGCTTCTTCGGTGTCTCGGATGTTTCTCCTGAATTGGGGTTATTGATTGTCGGCACCTGCTTTTTGGCATTATCATTAGCGACTTTGGCTCTACTCAAGAGCGGTTATAAATTACGGAATTGACATGCCCACACCTGAAAACGTTAAAACATATATTGAACAAGGCCTGGAGTGTACCCATATAGAGGTACAAGGCGATGGTCGTCATTTTGAGGCGGTGATCGTCAGTCCCGCTTTTGAGGGCAAGGGGATGGTGCAGCAGCACCAGCTTGTCTACAAGGCGCTGGGCGACAGGATGCATGAAGAAGTTCATGCGTTATCGATGAAGACTTTTAGCCCCGAAGAGTGGGCGAAGCAAATTTAATATTTATTGGAGTGGATATGGATCAGAACGCATTGAACAACATTCGTAAAACCGTGACAGAGAACCCGATCGTGCTTTACATGAAGGGCACCCCGCAGTTCCCGCAGTGCGGGTTTTCCGGGCTTGCAGCCCAGGTTCTGAAGGCCTGCGGCGTGACCGAATATGTTTCGGTCAATGTACTGGCTGACGCGGAAGCCTATGAAAATCTGAAGTATTATGCTAATTGGCCGACTTTCCCTCAGCTCTATATCAAAGGGGAGCTGATTGGCGGGTCCGATATCATGAAAGATCTGTACGAAAAGGGTGAGATGCAGAAGCTAGTGGAAAGCGCTAAGGCTTAACTCATGGACAAGCTGGTCATACAGGGCGGGATTCCCCTGTCCGGGGAAATTCGTATTTCCGGTGCCAAAAATGCGGCCCTGCCGATTCTCTGCGCCGCATTGCTGACGGAAGAGCCGCTCCACATCGGCAATGTGCCTCATTTGCGCGATGTCACGACCATGCTCGAACTGCTTAACCAGATGGGGGCGGAAGTGTCGGTCAACGACCGCATGGGGGTGGAGATTGTTGCGCGCAAGCTGCACAATCTGGCGGCTCCCTACGAGTTGGTAAAAACCATGCGCGCCTCTATTCTGGTGCTGGGGCCGATGCTGGCCCGCTGTGGGCAGGCACGGGTATCCCTGCCGGGTGGCTGTGCAATCGGATCACGACCGGTCGATCTGCATATCAAGGGCCTGCAGGCGATGGGTGCGGAAATCGAGATCGAGCACGGCTACATCCTGGCGCGCGCGGAGCGTCTCAAGGGCGCGCGGATTTTCATGGATACCGTCACCGTTACCGGCACGGAAAACCTGATGATGGCGGCGACGCTGGCTGAAGGCACCACTGTGCTGGAAAATGCTGCACGCGAGCCGGAAGTGGTGGATCTGGCGAACTGCCTGATCGCCATGGGAGCAAAAATCGAGAATGCTGGCAGCGATGTGATCACCGTACATGGCGTAGATCGTCTGCACGGGGCTGACTACCGGGTCATGCCCGATCGCATTGAAGCCGGAACTTTTCTGGTGGCGGTAGCGGCCACTGGTGGCAAAGTACTGCTCAAGGATGTGCGGCCTGACATCCTCGATGCCGTGCTGGAAAAGCTGCGCGAGGCCGGCGCCCGTATCGAATGCGGAGCGGATACTATCAGCCTGGAAATGGACGGACCACTTAAATCCGTGAATGTACGCACCGCCCCGTATCCGGCTTTCCCCACCGACATGCAGGCGCAGTTCATGGCGCTGAATGCGGTGGCGGATGGTGCGGCCACCGTTACCGAAACCATTTTTGAAAACCGTTTCATGCACGTGCAGGAATTGCAGCGCTTGGGTGCGAACATCGAAACCGAGGGTAATACCGCGGTGGTGCGGGGTGTGTCCACTTTAAGTGGCGCCATCGTGATGGCGACCGACCTGCGCGCCTCGGCGAGCTTGGTCGTGGCCGGCCTGATCGCCCAGGGCGAAACCAGCGTGGAACGGATTTACCACATCGACCGTGGCTACGAGTGCATCGAGGAGAAGCTGTCTCAGCTCGGGGCGCGGATCAAACGGGTGCATTAATTGTTTTTCACCGCGGAGGACACAGGGGGCGCGGAGGAAAGGCAAAGCTCGGCAAAGAAGGTCCTAAAAACCTCTGCGTCCTCCGCGTCCTCTGCGGTAAAATCAGCTTTGATTAGCAAGTGAGATATTCGACGTGACTGGCATTACCATCGCCCTTTCCAAGGGCCGCATATTCGAAGAAACCGCGCCGCTGTTGAAAGCGGCAGGGATTATTCCGCTCGACGATCCGGAAACCTCGCGCAAGCTGATTCTGGAAACCAATCGTCCCGAGGTGCGCCTGATTGTGGTGCGCGCCTCCGACGTGCCGACCTACGTGCAATACGGTGCAGCCGACATGGGCATTGCCGGCAAGGATGTGCTCAACGAGCACGGTGGCAACGGCCTGTACCAGCCGTTGGACTTGCAGATCGCGCGTTGCCGCATGATGGTGGCGGTACCGGAAGGCTTCGATTATGAAAACGCGGTGCGTCAGGGCGCACGCCTGCGCGTCGCCACCAAATATCTGCAAACCGCACGCGAGCATTTCGCCAAGAAGGGCGTGCACGTTGATCTGATCAAGCTTTACGGTTCGATGGAACTGGCGCCGCTGGTCGGGTTGGCCGATGCCATTGTCGACCTGGTGAGCAGTGGCGGCACGCTCAAGGCCAACCATTTGGTGGCGGTGGAGGAAATCATGCAGATCAGCTCGCGACTGGTGGTCAATCAGGCGGCGCTGAAGCTCAAGCGTGAGCAGATTCAGCCTATTCTTGATATTTTTGCCGAGACCGTCGCCAATACATCGCCTTGATTCACTAAAATTCTGCCATTCCATTATCCTTAAATCATCATGCTAAACATCAAACGCTATTCCACTTCGCAGCCTGACTTTCAGGCCAGGCTGACCGATCTGCTGGCCTTCGAGGGCGCGCAGGACGAGTCCATCGACAACGTGGTCGCGGGCATTCTGCACGACGTCAAGGCGCGAGGTGATGCCGCCGTGCTGGAGTACACGAAGCGTTTCGACCAGCTGGATGCGGCTTCTGCTACCGAACTGGAACTGTCGCAGCCCCGACTCAAGCAGGCGCTCGATAATTTGCCCGCCGCGCAGCGCGAGGCGTTGCAACAGGCTGCAGAGCGGGTGCGGGTCTACCATGAAAAACAATTGATGCAGTCGTGGAATTACACCGAGGCTGATGGCACCATGCTCGGCCAGCAGGTGACGGCGCTCGACCGGGTCGGCCTGTATGTGCCCGGCGGTAAGGCAGCCTATCCTTCATCAGTGCTGATGAACGCGATTCCCGCCAAGGTAGCTGGGGTGAAGGAACTGATTATGGTGGTGCCGACTCCGGGTGGCTTGGTCAACGAGTTGGTGCTGGCTGCTGCTGCGGTGTGCGGTGTGGATCGGGTGTTCACCATCGGCGGGGCGCAGGCGGTGGGCGCTCTGGCTTATGGTACGCAGACCGTGCCGCAGGTAGATAAGATCGTCGGCCCCGGCAATGCTTATGTGGCTGCAGCCAAGCGTCGCGTGTTCGGCGTTGTCGGCATCGACATGGTGGCCGGGCCTTCCGAGATCCTGGTGATCTGCGACGGCAAGACCGACCCGGACTGGATAGCGATGGACCTGTTTTCCCAAGCCGAGCATGACGAGCTGGCACAGTCTATTTTGCTGGCTACCGACGCTGCTTTTATCGACGCGGTGCAGGCCAGCATCGAAAAACTGCTGCCGCAAATGCCGCGCCAGGAAATCATTCGTACCGCACTGGAATCACGCGGTGCGCTGATCCAGGTAAAGGATCTGGACGAGGCGGCCGAAATCGCGAATTACATTTCGCCCGAGCACCTTGAGCTTTCCATCGAGGATCCGGTCACGATGGCGAAAAAGATCAAACACGCCGGCGCCATCTTCATGGGACGCCAGACCTGCGAGGCGCTGGGCGATTATTGTGCCGGCCCTAATCATGTCCTGCCGACTTCGCGTACAGCGCGCTTTTCCTCGCCCTTGGGCGTCTACGACTTCCAGAAGCGCAGCAGCCTGATCATGGTGTCCGAGGCTGGGGCGCAGGTGTTGGGCAAGATTTCGATGGTGCTGGCTGAGGGTGAGGGTCTGCAAGCGCATGCCCGTTCGGCCGGATACCGTCTGCGCTGATTTACGGAGCTGACGTGAGCCGTTACTGGAGCAGCATCGTTCATGAGCTGACCCCTTATGTGCCGGGTGAGCAGCCTAAGCTGCCCAATCTGGTCAAACTGAATACCAACGAGAATCCCTATGGGCCGAGTCCCAAGGCGCTGGAGGCGTTGCGAGGCGAGGTGGGCGACAGTCTGCGGCTTTATCCCGACCCCAATAGTGACCGACTGAAGGAAGCCGTTGCCGGTTTCTACCATGTGAAGATGTCCCAGGTGTTCGTCGGCAACGGTTCCGATGAGGTGCTGGCGCATGTTTTCCTGGCGCTGCTCAAGCATGATGCGCCGGTGCTGTTTCCTGATATTACCTACAGTTTCTATCCGGTGTATTGCGGTCTGTACGGCATCGCTTACCGGCAGCTGCCGCTGACCGAGTCTTTCGAGATTCAGGTTGACGACTATTTCACACCGAATGGCGGCATCATTTTTCCCAACCCGAACGCGCCCACCGGTCGACCGCTGGCACTGGCCGAGATTGAGCGCTTACTGTGCGCGAACACCGGGTCAGTGGTGGTGGTCGACGAGGCTTACGTGGATTTCGGTGCAGAATCAGCGGTCGGCCTGGTGGATCGCTATCCCAACCTGCTGGTCATTCATACTCTGTCGAAATCCCGTTCACTGGCGGGATTGCGCGTCGGTTATGCGATCGGCCATGCCGACCTGATCGAGGCGTTGGGACGAGTGAAGGACAGCTTCAACTCCTATCCGCTGGATCGCTTTGCCATTGCCGGGGCTACCGCCGCGATCGAGGATCGAGCTTATTTCGAAAACACTTGTCGCAAGGTAATCGCCACTCGTACCAAGATGGTGGCCGATCTCGAAGCGCTGGGCTTCGAGGTGTTGCCGTCGACTGCCAATTTCGTCTTCGCCCGCCACGACCAGCATGAAGGCGCCGAACTTGCCGCCAAATTGCGCGAGCGCAGTATTATCGTGCGCCATTTCAAGAATCCACCGCGCATCTCGCCCTTCCTGCGCATCACGGTTGGAACGGATGCGCAGTGCGAGGCGTTGGTCAGTGCGCTTAGAGAAATTCTGGCCTAGAATGCAGGATATCGCTTCTGCCCGCTTTGCCCGCTTGCCATGCTGAGTTAGAATGAGAAAAACTTCGACCGACGACCCAATGCGCACCTCTCAAGTTACCCGCAATACCCTGGAAACCCAAGTCAGCGTATCCCTCAATCTGGATGGGTCCGGTGTGGCCAAGCTCGCCAGTGGCGTGCCTTTCCTCGACCACATGCTCGATCAGATCGCGCGGCATGGCCTGGTTGATCTGGATATTTCCGCCAAGGGCGATCTGCACATCGATGCCCATCACACTGTCGAAGATATCGGCATAACCCTGGGCCAGGCCTTTGCCAAGGCGGTTGGCGACAAGAAGGGCATCTGTCGTTACGGCCATGCCTACGTGCCGCTCGACGAGGCGCTGTCGCGCGTGGTGATCGATCTGTCCGGGCGTCCTGGCCTGGTGTTCGCGGTGGAGTTCACGCGCGGTATGATTGGCGAATTCGATGTCGACCTGGTGTCGGAGTTTTTTCAGGGCTTTGTCAATCACGCCGGGGTGACTCTGCATATCGACAATGTGCGCGGCAAAAACTCACACCATCAGGTGGAAACCATCTTCAAGGCCTTCGGCCGTGCGCTACGCATGGCGGTGGAGGTTGACTCGCGCCTCGGCGGCGCCATGCCTTCGACCAAGGGTAGCCTATAAACATCATGGGCAGCATCGCGGTAGTGGATTACGGTATGGGCAACCTGCGTTCGGTGGCGAAAGCGCTGGAGCATGTTGCTCCTGATGCGCGCATCGTTGTGACCAGCGAGGCTGGCGAGATTGCACAAGCTGATCGAGTCGTGTTTCCCGGCGTCGGCGCGATGCCGGACT
This sequence comes from Sulfuricella denitrificans skB26, assembly GCF_000297055.2. Taxonomy (NCBI): domain Bacteria; kingdom Pseudomonadati; phylum Pseudomonadota; class Betaproteobacteria; order Nitrosomonadales; family Sulfuricellaceae; genus Sulfuricella; species Sulfuricella denitrificans. The sequence continues at coordinate 606,841 of NC_022357.1, forward strand.
GCATGCGTGAATTGGAGGTTCGTGGCCTGCGTCAGGTGCTGGTCGAGGCGGCACAGACCAAGCCTTTCCTCGGAATCTGCCTAGGTATGCAGGCGCTGTTCGAATTCAGTGAGGAAGGCAATGTCGCCGGTTTGGACGTATTGCCCGGCAAGGTCAGGCTGTTTCCGCGCGAGGCGATGCACGACACCCAGGGTCAGCGCCTCAAGGTGCCGCATATCGGCTGGAACGAGGTGCATCAGGCCGTGGCTCACCCCTTGTGGAATGGAATTGCCAACGGTGCGAGATTTTATTTCGTGCACAGTTATTACGTCGAGGCGGGCAATCCGGAACTGGTGGCGGCGTTTACTCACTACCCCTTCGCCTTCGCCTGCGCCGTGGCGCGCAACAATATTTTTGCCGTTCAGTTTCATCCGGAAAAAAGCCAAGCTGCGGGACTCAAACTGCTGGCTAATTTCGCGGAATGGGACGGAACAGCGCCTAATTCGATCTGAACCAATTTTTTAATGTCATTCTACTGCTGCAACCATCATGCTAATTATTCCTGCAATTGACTTGAAAGACGGGCACTGCGTGCGTTTGAAACAGGGGTTGATGGAGGAGGCGACCGTCTTTTCCGAAGACCCGGGTGCGATGGCCAGGCACTGGCTGGATGCCGGCGCACGCCGGCTCCACCTGGTTGATCTGAACGGTGCTTTTGCCGGCAAACCGGTCAATGGCAGTGCCATTCGGGCCATCGTAGACGCGGTGGGTACAGACATTCCAGTACAACTGGGTGGTGGAATCCGTGATCTCGAAACTATAGAGCGCTATCTGGATAACGGTATCAGCTACGTCATTATCGGCACTGCTGCGGTGAAGAACCCGGGTTTTCTACATGAGGCCTGCTACGCTTTTCCTGGTCAGATCATTGTCGGTCTTGACGCCAAGGATAGCAAGGTAGCGGTGGATGGCTGGTCGAAGGTGACCGGGCATGACGTTATTGACCTGGCCAAGAAATTCGAGGGTTATGGCGTGGAAGCGATCGTGTATACCGACATTGGCCGCGATGGGATGCTTTCCGGGGTGAATATCGAAGCGACGGTAAATCTGGCGCGAGCGCTGACCATTCCGGTTATCGCCAGCGGGGGCATTACCAATTTGGACGATGTGAAGAATCTTTGCACAGTTGAAGCCGAGGGCATCATGGGTGCAATTACCGGTCGAGCGATTTATGAGGGTACGCTCAACTTCGCCGAGGCGCAGAAGTTGGCGGATGAACTGGGCGGAACGGCCTGATGGGTTTGGCCAAGCGCATTATTCCCTGCCTCGACGTGACCGACGGTCGCGTTGTCAAGGGGGTTAATTTCGTGGCGCTGCGCGATGCCGGTGATCCGGTCGAGATCGCGCGTCGCTACGACGAGCAGGGCGCCGACGAACTGACCTTTCTCGACATCACCGCGAGCAGCGATAACCGTGGGCTAATTTTGCATATCATCGAGGAAGTGGCGGCGCAGGTGTTCATTCCGCTCACCGTGGGCGGCGGTGTACGTGCCGTTGACGACGTACGGCGGTTGCTCAATGCCGGTGCTGACAAGGTTGGCATCAACACCGCCGCGGTGACCAATCCACAACTGGTTGCAGATGCCTCGTCACGTTTCGGCTCGCAGTGTATCGTGGTGGCAATCGACGCCAAACAGGTATCTGCCGCGGGCGAGCCGCTGCGCTGGCACGTGTTTACCCACGGCGGACGCAAGGACACCGGGCTGGATGCGGTGGCATGGGCAGAGAAGATGGAACAAATGGGTGCCGGCGAGATCCTGCTGACCAGCATGGACCGCGACGGCACCAAGATCGGTTTCAATCTCGATCTGACCCGCGCGGTGGCGGATGCAGTCGGTATCCCGGTGATTGCCAGCGGCGGCGTCGGCAACTTGGATCATCTGGTGGATGGGGTGCTCAAAGGGCACGCCGATGCAGTGCTGGCAGCCAGCATTTTCCATTATGGCGAATATTCCGTCGAGCAAGCAAAGCGCTATATGGCGCAACACGGCATTGAAGTGAGACTATGAGCGCAAAAGATATCTGGCTGAACAAGGTGAAGTGGACGGATGATGGTCTGGTACCGGTTATCGCCCAGGATGCGACGAACGGGACGGTGCTGATGTTTGCCTGGATGAATCGTGAAGCCCTCAAACTCACGTCGGAGAGTGGCGAGGCGGTGTACTGGTCGCGCTCGCGCAAGAAGCTGTGGCACAAAGGCGAGGAATCCGGCCATGTGCAGAAGGTCAAAGAGATTCGCCTCGACTGCGATGAGGACGTGGTGCTCCTCAAGGTCGAGCAGATTGGCGGAATCGCCTGCCATACCGGTCGCAACCACTGTTTCTTTCAGAAACTGGAAAAGGGTAACTGGCTGGTGGTGGAGCCGATTCTGAAAGACCCGGCGGAGATCTACAAGAAATGAGCGATATACTCAGTCGGCTGGCAGATACTCTGGAAGCCCGAAAGCAGGCTGATTCGACTAGCTCCTACGTGGCCAAACTTTACGCCAAGGGGCTGGACACTATACTGAAGAAAATTGGTGAAGAAGCTACAGAAACCATTGTGGCGGCGAAGAATGGCGACCGTCAGCAGATCGTGTACGAAACCGCTGATTTGTGGTTTCATTGTATGGTGATGCTGGCTAGCCAGGGAGTGCGCCCGGAAGAAGTGCTCGACGAGTTGGCGAGACGCGAGGGGTTGTCCGGTCTTGCCGAAAAGGCAGCGAGGAGCGAGCAATGAGCGACTGCATCTTCTGCAAAATCGCGGCGGGCGAAATTCCTAGCCGCAAGGTATACGAGGACGGTGAACTTATCGCTTTCCATGACGTCAACCCCGTAGCGCCGGTTCATTTCATGATCGTGCCGAAAGAGCACATCGACTCGCTGGAGAGCTGTCATGCCCGGCATGAATTGCTGCTTGGCCGTATCCTCTTGCTGGTACCGGTGCTGGCGAAAGAACAGGGACTCAACGACGGATTCAAGACGGTCATTAACACCGGCAAGGGCGGCGGTCAGGTGGTGTTTCACCTGCACGTCCATGTCATCGGCGGCGGCAAGCTGTCGCACGTATAACTACTAGAGGAGAAGGAAATGGGCTCATTCAGTATCTGGCATTGGCTGATCGTACTGGTGATCGTGCTGGTGATCTTCGGCACCAAGAAGTTGCGGAACGTAGGCAGCGATTTGGGCGGCGCGGTAAAAAGCTTCAAGGAAGCTGTCAAGGAAGAGGAAAAGACGTCGAAGATCGATGCATCGGCGCAGCAGACCGGCCAAACCATCGAAGGCGAAGTCAAGAACAAGACCGTATCGTAATTCGCCATGTTTGACTTTAGTTTTTTCGAGCTGATGGTGATTGGTGTCGTAGCACTGATTGTCATCGGTCCGGAGCGTATGCCGAAAGTGGCTCGTACCGCGGGTCTGCTGTTCGGTCGGGCGCAGCGTTATGTTTCCGAGGTCAAGGCCGACATCAATAACCAGCTCAAGCTGGAAGAGTTGCGCAAAATCGAAGCCGATCTACGCGCCAAGGCTTCGACTGCCGAGCATGTGATTATCGAGGAAACCCGGCACGTCGAGCAGGAATTCAGGGGCGCGGCCGAACTGGCCACACCGGCTGATACGCCGTCACAGGAGACCGAGGCTGCGGAAAATCCCGGAATGCCGCAGTCCCTGCCATCCGCAGAACCTCCCGCAGTCGAATCGGCGCAGCTTGAGTTGGGTCTGGATTCGGCGCGGCCCCACCAAGCTGAGGCTTCATCGAAGTGATAACACCAGAAACTTCCGAATCGTTTTTTTCCCATTTGATTGAGCTGCGCAGCCGATTGATGCGCGCACTGATCGCGGTGGGATTGGTGTTCATTTGCCTGTTCCCTTTCGCAAGCGATCTTTACGCCCTGCTGGCGCACCCTCTGCTTGTCGTGCTGCCCAAGGGCGGTCAGATGATCGCTACAGACGTTACTACGCCGTTTTTTGTACCGATGAAGGTGGCAATGATGACCGCCTTCATGATAGCCCTGCCCTATGTGCTTTACCAGATATGGGCTTTCATTACCCCTGGTCTGTATGCCCATGAGAGACGGCTGATCGCACCGCTGGTGGCGGCGAGCACTTTCCTGTTCCTGTGCGGTATGGCTTTCGCTTATTTCCTGGTGTTCCCGGTGGTATTCGGTTTTGTTACTTCGGTCGCGCCGCAGGGCGTGGCCGTGATGACCGATATCAACAAGTACCTGGATTTTGTCCTGACCCTGTTTGTGGCCTTCGGCATCACTTTCGAGGTGCCGGTAGTGGTGGTGGTGCTGGTGAGGATGGGCATGGTCAGCGTCGAGAAGCTGCGCGAGATCCGTCCCTATGTAGTTGTCGGGGCCTTCGTGATCGGCGCCATTTTTACTCCGCCCGATGTGGTATCCCAGATCATGCTGGCGGTGCCGTTATGGTTGCTGTACGAACTGGGTATTGTGATCGCCTCGATGATGGTGAAAAAGGCTGCTGAGCCTGAGCCGGGTTACCAGCCGCTGAGTGATGAGGAAATGGAGCGCGAACTTGATACGATAGAGCAGAAGCAGGGCGAAACGCGGGACTAGGATTTGCCCGTTTCTGTCGTCCACATCGAGGGAATGAAACGGATTACGCGGTTGCGGCCCTGGCTCTTGGCCTCGTAGAGCGCGACATCAGCGAACTTGACCACTTGCCAGAAAGTATCCGTGTCGGACGGAAATTCCGACACACCGATGGAAATGGTTTTCTGCAGTATCATGCCCGGTAGCGAGATCTTGGTTTCCTCGACTTTTGCGCGGATCTTTTCAGCGACATTCATCGCGATTTCTCCGCTGGTGTCCAGCAATACGATGAGAAACTCCTCCCCGCCGTAGCGTATCACCATGTCGGACGTGCGGACGCTCTTGACCAGGGTTTCGGCAAGAGTTTTGAGAACCTTATCGCCGGCTTCGTGGCCGAAGGTATCATTGACCTTTTTGAAGTAGTCCAGATCCAGCATGAGTACCGAGAAAGGACTTTGCCGTCGCTGACTGGTGGCGACCAGGGTGGCGGTGTATTCCTCCAGGAATCGCCTGTTATAGAGGCCGGTCATGGCGTCGCGCAGGGAGCTTTCGCGCAGGTGCTCCATCAGTCGCTTTGCTTCGAGCACTGGTGCGGTTTCCCGCAGGTATACGGCGATAAATGGGATCATGAATTTCGCTAACGGCGCTTCTTCGAGGCTCACCACGATCTGAACTACACAGCCTACCGTACCAGACTGGGTAATCGGCATACATAGATGAAGATGTTTTTCCCCTTCGCCTTCATCCCGGAACATGGTGCAAATGCCGGGGGAGTCTATGCCATTGGCTTCGTGGCCGGTGCGCTTTACTCGGCATGAATTGGCGTCGATCAGGATTTGTGAGTCGCACCAGCGGCATGGCGCATTGATTTCGCCATCGACTGCAACCGGCGCCATGCGGTTTTTGCTAGCGGCCACTTCGTAGATGGAAAATTGGTGAAAATCGTATTTGTCGTTCAACACATTGACCAAGCGCTGATAGACTTCCAGCTTGGTCTGGTCCTCCTCGATAGCTTGCTTGTATCGGGAAACTTCCACTAATCCCTCCACCATTTCAGTGGTGGTGACCAGCTGATTGCCGACGTTGAGTGGTCGGTGATGATGGCCCATTAATTCGCTCACGCGCCGGCCGATGGTGCCTATTCCCTCCTCCAGGAATTCCATCAGCTGATTGAGTTGACCGGTGATTACGCCAATCTCGTCGGAACCGCGTTGCTTGATACGTCCGTGGAAGGCTCCGCCAATTGCCTGGGTGACGACAGTCTTCACGGCGCCTGCAGTTTCTACCAGCGGGCGAAGCTGCCAGCGTAGAACCAGTAGTGTCAGCAAGGCGGCCAGGAATACAGACAGGCTGACCATTGCGGTGGCGGTGATGGCTTGCCGCTTAACGTCGGTCAGGGGGATGTCAATAGAGATTGCGCCGAGTACAGTGCCGTTGCTGACGGTGTGGCATTGCAGGCAGTTGGGGGTGCCATGGCCAGTGGCGATGTAGGGGATGATGGCGCGGAAGATTGAGCCCCCTTCCTTTTCCAGCACGTCGAAGCGTGCTTCGCCGCGGCTGATCACCTGGCTTTCAATTCCGTCAGCCTGGTGATCCTGAGCGAGGCCTGGGCCGAACTGCTTGACTACTGCTGGCCCGCGCATCATGCGCACATTCTGCACTCCCGGCACATCAGCCAGACGATCCAGAAATTCCGAGCGCTTGCCGATAGTGCCGTTGACCATGCTTTCGGTCAGGCCCACTTTGATGGTTTCTGCCACAGAGCGGGCGTGGTGTTCGGCTGTGTAGAGGGAGAACTGGCGGAAGGAATAAAGGCTGATAGCGGCTAGAAGCAGCACCAAAAATCCCATCAGAGCAGAGAAAAATAGCAGAGTCTTGGTGTTGAGGGTCATGGGTGAGAGTCTGTTGCGACTTGGAATCCCATGGATAATAGGGTTTTCCCCTATGCTCTGCAAGGGGTTACCCGCATTTTGCAGAATTTACTTCAATTGCTTGCCTGAGCTTTCGGCCTTTTTCCGATGCTGACATGGAGCTGGGCTTCGGTCTGGTTGCGCAAAATCTTCAGCGCGGCGACCTTGCCGGGTTCCAGGCTGGAAACCTGGTTGAGCATGTCGGTGGAGTCACCGACCGGTTTTCCACTGATTTCCAGCAGGACGTCGCCTGGCTTGACACCCGCACGGTCAGCCGGGCCACCGCGCAGTACTCCGGCAATCAGGACGCCGCTGGATTTGGGCATTTTGAACGTTTCTGCCAACTCTGGCGTGATGTCCTGCAACTCCACCCCAATCCAGCCACGTACTACACCGCCATGGAGGATGATCTGCTCCATCACTTGTTTGGCGAGGCTGACCGGGATGGCGAAACCGATACCCAGCGAGCCGCCACTACGGGAATAGATTGCGCTGTTGATGCCGATTAGATTGCCGCCAGCGTCAACCAGTGCGCCGCCGGAATTGCCGGGGTTGATCGCGGCATCGGTCTGAATGAAATTTTCGAAGGTGTTGATGCCTAAGTGGCTGCGCCCCAGGGCACTAACAATCCCCATCGTCACGGCCTGTCCGACTCCGAAGGGGTTGCCGATTGCCAGTGTCACGTCTCCGACCTGGAGATGCTCGGCATGGCCCAGGGTGATGGCGGGCAGGTTTTTCAGATCAATTTTCAGCACAGCAAGATCGGTATCGGGATCGGTACCGATGATTATTGCCGAACTTTTTCGGCCATCAGCAAGAGCTACTTCGATCTCGTCCGCGGCCTCGACGACATGGTGGTTGGTCAAAATATAACCATCCGTGCTGACGATAACGCCGGAACCCAAACTAGACGCGCGTTGTGGTTCGCCATCATAACGGTCGCCAAAAAAACGGCGGAACAGTGGGTCGCCCATGAACGGGCTGTGCGGCGCGGGAATTTCCTTGCTGGTGAAAATATTGACTACTGAAGGCATGGCTTTTTTTGCGGCGCCACTGAATGAGCCGGCCTTTTGCGCAACGCCGCCTGATGGCGCCTCTCGGACTGTAACCACCGAGCTGCCGCGCCATGGCAGAAGATCGGGCTGCAGCGTGGTGATAACGAATAGAGCGGCAAGACTGATGGTGGCGGTTTGTGCAAAAATGAGCCAGAGTCTGCGCATAGTTTTCTTTCGATATCGGTAATATTGCGTTTTATCATGGATGGCATGTTGAGAGCCGTCCAGAATTTAATTTGGGGTGCTTATGGAACTTTGCAAGCTCGAAGCTTATACCGGTCAGTTAATGGATGCGGACCAATTTCATGATTATTGCCCAAATGGGGTGCAGGTAGAAGGGCGGCCCGAGGTTTTTCGCCTGGTGAGCGGGGTGACGGCCAGTCTGGATTTGCTCAAGGCAGCGATTGGTGTGGGGGCGGATGCGATCCTGGTGCATCACGGTTATTTCTGGAAGAACGAGGATGCCCGTATTGCAGGGGTGAAGCGCGCCCGGATAGAGTTCCTGCTACGCCACAATGTCAGCTTGCTGGCTTACCATCTTCCGCTCGATGCGCATCCCGTGCTGGGTAATAATGCGCAGTTGGCGCAAAAATTGGGATTCGAGGTGGAAGGCAGGTTTGGTGAACAGAGTATTGCCTGTCATGGTGCACTCACTGACGAGTTGCCGCTTTGTGGGTTGGAAGAAAGAGTAACGAGAGTCTTGGGCCGTGCTCCACTGATTATCGGCGAAGGGGACACGCCGGTGCGGCGCATCGCCTGGTGTAGCGGCGCAGCCCAGGGATACTTCGAGGAAGCAATCCGGCTTGGTGTGGATGCTTTTCTTACCGGTGAGATTTCGGAGCAATGCGTCCATCTCGCACGTGAGGCGGGAGTCGCATTTATTGCGGCCGGTCATCATGCGACCGAGCGCTACGGGGTGCAGGCACTGGGAGCTCATCTCGCTCAACAATTTGGCATCAGTCATCAGTTTATCGACATTGATAACCCGGTTTAGTATAAGCAGTAACTGCGCTTTTTGTATAAAAAACAATGTATTGTATTATGTCCTGCAAGATTGTCGAATAAATTTGTTTAAGTTTTTCAGAAAAATTGGTTATAATTCGCGGTTTTTATGTCTCAAGAAATTTTCCGGACAGGGTTGTCCGGAATGTTTCGCGGCAGATTATTTATCTGGCGCCGTCGGTATTGACTGGGTAGCTTAAATTCAATATCGGGAGTGCCGTTGAGGTTTCCAAGAAAACGGGGATTCAGAGTATGAGCCAAAATGAAGTGGATCGCAGCAAACGGAGGTTCCTGATTGCTGCTACGACTGCGGTCGGTGGAGTGGCGGCGGTAGTGACCGTCATTCCTTTTGTCGCGAGCATGTTGCCGAGTCAGCGTGCGAAGGCAGGGGGCGCGCCGGTGGAAGTGGATATCAGCAAAATCGAGCCCGGTATGATCTTGAATGTGGAGTGGCGCGGCAAGCCGGTGTGGATCGTGAACCGCACCAAGGACATGCTGGACCTTCTGTCGAAGCATGACGACAAGCTGGTCGATCCCAAGTCCGAGATGATGCAGCAGCCCGAATACGCCAAGAATGCGACACGTTCGATCAAGCCAGAGTTTCTGGTGGCGGTCGGTGTTTGTACCCATTTGGGCTGCTCGCCGACCTTCCGCAAGGAGGTCGGTGCAGCGGACCTTGGCGCCGACTGGCCGGGCGGCTTCTTCTGCCCCTGCCATGGTTCCAAGTTCGATTTGGCTGCGCGCGTGTTCCAGGGCGTTCCCGCACCGACCAATCTGGTTATTCCGCCCCACAAATATTTGAGCGACAGCCGTATTCTAATCGGCGACGATAGCAAGGGAGCCTGATAAATGAACAGTCTTACAAGTTTGCTGGGTTGGGTGGACGCGCGTTTTCCGCTTACCAAGCTGTGGAAAGAGCATCTTTCCGAATACTATGCACCGAAAAACTTCAACTTCTGGTACTTTTTCGGCTCGCTGGCGTTGCTGGCGCTGGTGATCCAGATCGTTTCTGGCATCTTCCTCGCCATGAACTACAAGCCGGATGCGGGCCTTGCCTTCTACTCGGTGGAATACATCATGCGCGACGTGGAATGGGGTTGGTTGATTCGCTACATCCACTCCACCGGCGCCTCGATGTTCTTCGCCGTGATCTACCTGCACATGTTCCGCGGCTTAATCTACGGATCCTACCGTAAGCCACGCGAGTTGGTCTGGATTTTCGGTATGCTGATTTACCTGGCCCTGATGGCAGAATCCTTCATGGGCTACCTGCTGCCTTGGGGCCAGTTGTCCTACTGGGGAGCACAGGTGATCGTAAACCTGTTTAGCGCCATTCCGTTTATCGGTCCGGATCTTTCTCTGTGGATCCGCGGCGACTATGTGATCTCGGATGCCACGCTGAACCGTTTCTTCGCCTTCCACGTTGTTGCCGTGCCGCTGGTTCTTATCGGCTTGGTGGTGGCGCACATCATTGCGTTGCATGAAGTGGGCTCGAACAATCCGGATGGCATCGAAATCAAGAAGCACAAGGATCCCAAAACAGGCCTCCCGCTCGACGGCATACCTTTCCATCCCTACTATACGGTGAAGGATATTGTCGGGGTGATAGTGTTCCTGATGGTGTTTTCCGCGATTCTCTTTTTCAAGCCGGATATGGGCGGCTACTTCCTGGAATATGCTAACTTTGTTCCCGCCGATACGATGAAAACGCCGGAACACATTGGTGCACTGTGGTATTTCAACCCGTTCTATGCCATTTTGCGTGCGACGCCGCCAATGTTCGGTTCTCCACTCCCGGGTGTGATCGCGATGGGCGCGGCGGTAATGGTCTTCTTCTTCCTGCCTTGGCTCGACCGCGGCGCGGTCAAGTCGATTCGCTATCGTGGAACGATCTACAAAGTTGCGGTGGGGCTTTTCGTGGTCAGCTTCATCAGCTTGGGCATCCTTGGCGCCCAGGTACCTAATCCGCTTTATACCATTCTCTCCCAGATTTTTGGCGTGATCTACTTCGCATTCTTTTTGCTGATGCCGTGGTACACCAAAATCGACAAATGCAAACCCGTACCGGAAAGGGTGACAGGATAATGAAAAAGATACTGTTTCTCGTAAGCCTGCTGGCTTCAACGATGGCGTTCGCTTCCAGCGACCTCCATCTGGACAAAGCGCCTACCAACCTGAGCGACCAGCAGTCGCTACAGCGCGGCGCAAAAACTTTCGTCAACTACTGTCTCTCTTGCCACAGTGCGCAGGCGATGCGTTACAACCGCCTGCAGGACATTGGCCTCACCGAGCAGCAGATCAAGGACAACTTGATCTTCACCGATGCCAAGGTGGGCGATACCATGACCAACAACATGAGCAAGAAGGACGCCAAGGTATGGTTCGGTGCGCCACCGCCTGACCTCTCCGTTATTGCCCGCTTTCGTGGTGTGGACTGGCTCTATACCTATCTGCGCGGCTTCTACCGCGACGAGACCCGGCCGACCGGCTGGAATAATGTGGCTTTCGACAAGGTAGGTATGCCGCACGTGCTGAATGAACTTCAGGGCGAGCAGGTGCTGCACGTGGAGAAGCACGGTGAGCACGAAACCCACAAGCTGATGCTGGCCAAGCCGGGCAAGATGACGCCGGTCGAGTATGATGGCATGGTGGCGGATCTGGTGAATTACCTGGATTACATGGGCGAGCCGGCGAAGACGAAGCGAATGACGCTGGGTATTTATGTACTGCTTTTCCTGGCTATTTTCTTCGTGCCAGCTTATTACCTGAAGAAAGAGTACTGGAAAGATATACATTAAGCTGATGTGATCAGGCTACTAGCCTGAATCAGCGGAAACGGGCCACTATGGCCCGTTTCCGCTTTGGGCTCTAGTAAATCGTCTCGATAAAATGTTAGTATGAGCCGATTGGCCGGAGCGCAAAGGGGATGTTCCCCTCGGCAAGCCGTTCATTCCGATAGCTGGATTCTGGTTTCGGACACGCGGATTCGCCAATATAAACATGTCTACCACTATTAGTAGCAAAAAACCTATGATGACCCTTTATTCCGGCACTACGTGCCCTTTTAGTCAGCGTTGCCGCATCGTACTGTTTGAAAAAGGCATGGATTTCCAGATCATCGATGTGGATATTCACAACAAGCCTGAAGATCTGGCGGTAATGAACCCGTACAACCAGGTGCCCGTACTGGTGGAGCGCGATTTGATTCTGCACGAGGCGAACATCATCAACGAATACATCGATGAGCGTTTCCCTCACCCGCAGCTGATGCCGGCTGACCCGGTGATGCGCGGTCGGGCGCGACTATTCCTGCATCGCTTCGAACAGGAACTGTTCAGTCATGTCGCGGCGATCGAGCATGGTAGCCAGAAGGCGGCGGAGAAGGCGCGCGCAGCAGTGCGTGACAATCTGGCGCAGCTTGCGCCGCTGTTCGTCAAGCAGAAGTTCATGCTGGGCGAAGAGTTTTCCATGCTTGACGTGGCGATTGCACCCATGTTGTGGCGCCTTGATTATTACGGCATCTCCATGCCGAAGCAGGCTGCGGCCCTGCTGAAATACGGTGAGCGGTTGTTTAGTCGACCGGCATTTATCGAGGCGTTGACTCCGTCCGAAAAAGCCATGCGCAAGTGAGTGAACTGTCCACCAAACCATACCTCATTCGTGCCATCTATGAATGGTGTACTGACAGTGGGTTTACGCCCCATCTTGTAGTTGTGGTGGGCAAGCATACCCGGGTGCCGATGGAGTTCGCGAAGGACGGGCAGATAGTCCTGAATGTCAGCAAGGGGGCTACGCGTAACCTTCTCATCGGCAACGATGTGATTCAGTTCTCGGCGCGCTTCAATGGCGCTTCGCGTGACATTGAGGTGCCTATTGATGCTGTTGTCAGCATCTACGCCCGCGAAAATGCACAGGGTCTTTCCTTTGCGGTTGAAGAAGGGGTCGGCGTTCGTGGCGCGGAGGATGAAATGCCTTCGGATAGTGACGAATCTTCACCATCCCCGGATGAGGAACCGCCTAGTCCACGCGGAAAACCGAAACTGAAGCTTGTGAAATAACTATTTCCTGACGAGTGGGTTGTTGATTTCGTCTATTCGCAGATCTTAGCTCACGAATCGGTAGTTGTGGGCGCCACGCGATCACTATGCGGCTCCCGTTCAGCGCACTCCCCCCTCTAAGTGCGTGCGCATTTTTGTAAGCAAAAATCCCGGTCGTCAAGCTTAAGCAGGCCCGTTCCAACGAAGCTTTCCACAGTTTCGTTGCCAGACAGCAGGTCCTTCATAAGATGTGTCGATATTTAATAATTCCGGTACAGAGCGGTGAAAAATTTCCGAAGCGTCGTAACTGGATTTGCCGAACTCGTGCGAAGGCCCTATAATCCCGCCTTTGTTGCGTGGCCGGCATAGCTCAGTTGGTAGAGCAGCTGATTTGTAATCAGAAGGTCCCGAGTTCGATTCTTGGTGCCGGCACCAGAAGTTTTGGGATGCTGTGGTGTAAGTAAATGCAAATCGCGGCAAATGTGTTTGACAGGAAAGTGCAACACCGGCATAATTAGCGGTTACGTTCGGAGGGGTTCCCGAGCGGTCAAAGGGATCAGACTGTAAATCTGACGGCTCTGCCTTCGAAGGTTCGAATCCTTCCCCCTCCACCAGATTTTTAGTGGTAGTAGATTTAAATAAAGACGGGCTGGGCGCTCGTCTTGGTGCTCCTGACTCTAGTGGGTCATTGTTTCGGAATGCGGGTGTAGCTCAATGGTAGAGCAGAAGTTTTCCAAACTTACGACGAGGGTTCGATTCCCTTCACCCGCTCCAGTTAAGTGTTGGTAGCGCAGGTTTTATGCCCATGTAGCTCAGGGGTAGAGCACACCCTTGGTAAGGGTGAGGTCATCGGTTCAATTCCGATCATGGGCTCCATATTTTTTGTTCTGGATTAGTTGCTTAAAAGGGAAATAATCATGGCAAAAGGCAAATTTGAGCGGACGAAACCGCACGTAAACGTAGGTACGATTGGTCACGTTGACCACGGCAAGACAACGCTGACCGCGGCGATCACCACGATCCTGTCGAAGAAGTTTGGCGGCGAAGCCAAAGGCTATGACCAGATTGACAGCGCGCCGGAAGAGAAGGCACGGGGTATCACCATCAACACCGCGCACGTCGAATACGAAACCGCGAATCGTCACTACGCCCACGTTGACTGCCCGGGTCACGCCGACTACGTCAAGAACATGATTACCGGAGCCGCCCAGATGGATGGCGCCGTCCTCGTCGTGTCCGCCGCAGACGGTCCGATGCCCCAGACTCGCGAGCACATCCTGCTGGCTCGTCAGGTCGGCGTACCCTACATCATCGTCTACATGAACAAAGCCGACATGGTGGATGATCCTGAGTTGCTGGAACTGGTCGAAATGGAAGTGCGCGAACTGCTCTCCAAATACGACTTCCCCGGCGACGACACCCCGATCATCATCGGTTCCGCCCTGAAAGCCCTCGAAGGCGACCAGAGCGACATCGGCGAGCCCAGCATCTTCAAGCTGGCCGAAGCCCTCGACACCTACATTCCCCAGCCAGAGCGCGCCATCGACGGCGCCTTCCTGATGCCGGTGGAAGACGTATTCTCCATCTCCGGACGCGGCACCGTCGTCACCGGACGTATCGAGCGCGGCATCGTTAAGGTTGGCGAAGAGGTTGAAATTATCGGCATCAAGCCCACCATCAAGACCACCTGCACCGGCGTAGAAATGTTCCGCAAACTGCTGGATCAAGGTCAGGCCGGTGACAACGTCGGCGTACTGCTGCGCGGCACCAAGCGTGAAGACGTCGAGCGTGGCCAAGTGCTGGCCAAGCCCGGCTCGATCACCCCGCACACCAAGTTTACTGCCGAGATCTACGTCCTGAGCAAAGACGAGGGGGGTCGTCACACCCCGTTCTTCCAGGGCTACCGTCCCCAGTTCTACTTCCGCACCACCGACGTCACCGGTGCGATTGAACTGCCGGCCGGCACGGAAATGGTGATGCCTGGCGACAACATCTCGATCACAGTCGCACTGATACAGCCGATCGCGATGGAAGAAGGTCTGCGTTTCGCGATTCGCGAAGGTGGCCGTACCGTGGGTGCTGGTGTCGTAGCTAAGGTTATCGAGTAAGAATCGGTGAGGGGAGAGGGTGAGGCGGAAAAGCAGCTTCTCGCGCCTCACCTCTAACCCCTCACGAAAAAAATAGGCCAGTAGCTCAATTGGCAGAGTATCGGTCTCCAAAACCGAGGGTTGGGGGTTCGAGGCCCTCCTGGCCTGCCAAATAGATAGTGTGGAAAAGCGAACAAGCGACTGTAGTGATGAATTGATCGAGCGACCGGCAAATTTGCCGGTCGCTGTTTGCATTTCCGAAAAAGAAACCTTATGACAGATAAACTCAAGTTGGGCCTGGCTATACTGCTGCTTGCGGCGGGTGTTGCCGGATTCTACATCCTGTCCGAACATGCTTTGGTATTGCGTGTGCTGGCAGTACTGGCGGGCGTGGGCATGGCCATTTTTGTGGCACGCTTTACCAGTCATGGCCAGCAGTTTTTCGCTTTCGGCAAGGAGGCGTGGGTAGAAACCAAGAAAGTGGTGTGGCCGACCCGCAAGGAAACCTTTCAGACCACGGGTGTTGTGTTTTTGCTGGTGGTGGTGATCGCTATTTTCCTGTGGATTGTGGATGCCAGCCTGATGTGGGCGGTCAAATTACTGATGGGCCAGGGGGATTGATGGCAATGCGATGGTACGTGGTGCACGCCTATTCGGGCTATGAGAAGAGTGTGCAACGAGCTCTGCAGGAACGTATTGAGCGCGCAGGCATGCAGGACAAGTTCGGTCAGATTCTCGTGCCGGTCGAAGAAGTGGTCGAGATGAAAAGCGGCCAGAAGAGTATCAGCGAGCGCAAATTCTTTCCTGGCTATGTGCTGGTGCAGATGGAAATGGACGATGAGAGTTGGCACCTGGTAAAAAATACTGCCAAGGTGACCGGTTTTGTCGGGGGTTCCGCGCAGAAACCCACACCAATCAGTGAAAAGGAAGTTGCCGCGCTAATGCAGCAGATCCAGGATGGCGTGGAAAAACCCAGGCCTAAGGTGCTGTTCGAGGTGGGTGAAGCGGTGCGAGTCAAGGAAGGCCCGTTCACCGATTTCAATGGTATGGTGGAAGAGGTTAATTACGACAAGAGCAAGTTGCGCGTGTCGGTACTGATTTTCGGTCGTTCCACTCCGGTGGAGCTGGAATTCAGTCAGGTTGAGAAGGCCTGATCTAAAGGTTTTTTAACTGGGGAGCTCGGTACGGTGGTTTGTATAGAGCGTTTGCACCCATATTAGAGGAGTTGTAAAAGTGGCAAAGAAAATCATAGGTTACATCAAGCTGCAGGTGCCTGCAGGCAAAGCCAACCCAAGCCCACCCATCGGTCCGGCACTGGGTCAGCGTGGCCTGAATATCATGGAGTTCTGCAAAGCGTTTAATGCCCAGACCCAGGGTCTGGAAGTTGGCCTGCCGATTCCGGTAGTGATTACTGCCTACGCGGACAAGAGCTTCACCTTCATCATGAAGACGCCGCCCGCCACCGTGCTGATCAAAAAGGCCTCCGGCGTGCAAAAAGGCAGTCCGCGTCCGCACACCGACAAGGTGGGTAAGCTGACGCGTGCTCAAGCAGAAGACATCGCCAAAGCGAAGATGCCAGATCTGACCGCTTCTGATATGGATGCAGCAGTACGTACGATCGCCGGTAGCGCCCGTAGCATGGGCATTGAAGTGGAGGGCGTATAACATGGCACATATTTCCAAACGTACCAAGGCGATCACGGCCAAAGTCGATCCCACCAAGGCTTATCCGCTGGCTGAAGCGCTGACGCTGGTCAAGCAAACCGCTACCGCCAAATTTGACGAGTCCATCGACGTGGCTGTGAATCTCGGTATCGATGCGCGTAAATCTGACCAGCTGGTGCGCGGCTCCGTTGTATTGCCACGTGGTACCGGCAAAACCGTGCGTATCGCAGTTTTTGCCCAGGGCGACAATGCGACCAAGGCTAAGGAAGCGGGTGCCGACATCGTCGGTTTCGAAGATCTGGCTGCTGAAATCAAAGCCGGCAAGATGGACTTCGACGTGGTTATTGCCACCCCCGATGCGATGCGCATCGTCGGCCAGCTTGGCCAGATCCTTGGCCCGCGTGGGCTGATGCCTAACCCGAAAGTGGGTACAGTAAGCCCGAATGTGGCTGAAGCGGTGAAGAACGCAAAGGCAGGCCAGGTTCAGTACCGTACCGACAAGGGTGGTATCGTACAGTGCACCATCGGCCGTGCTTCTTTTGGCGAAGACGCTCTCAAAGAAAACCTTCTGGCCCTGATTGATGCCTTGAACAAGGCCAAGCCGGCTGCCTCCAAAGGCGTGTACCTGAAGAAAATGGCTGTTTCCAGCACCATGGGTGTTGGCGTCAGGGTGGATCAAAGCACTCTGGCTGCATAAAGAACTTTGGGTCTGCCGGGGGAAACTCCGGCAGGCCGTCAAAGACCGTAGATATCCGCAGGATTTAATGGTCTGGCCGCGAGGTCAAGGCCGTCTACGCAGATGGCGTGCCCAGACAGGTTTTGAAATATAGCGTCAGCATTGTGATTGGCTGGCGTCAGTTTCTCCTGAATGAAGGTCGCCGTGGGTAAGTCCAGGTTATCGGGCGGGAAACCAACCCGGTTCCGGGGCTAATTTTAACGGAAGGAGGGAAGACATTGAGTCTGAATCTTGAAGAGAAAAAAGCGGTTGTAGCGGAAGTGAGCGCGCAACTGGCAAGTGCTCAGACCATCGTAGTGGCTGAGTATCGCGGCATGGAAGTGAAAGACATGACCAAGCTGCGTGCCAAGGCTCGCGAAGCCGGCGTTTTCCTGCGCGTGTTGAAAAACACCCTGGTGCGTCGTGCTGTTGCGGAAACACCGTTTGCGGGATTGTCCGACCATCTGGTCGGGCCACTTGCTTATGGTATTTCCAGCGACCCTGTTGCGGCGGCTAAAGTGCTACATGAGTTTGCCAAAGGCAATGATAAGTTCGTGATCAAGGCCGGTGCCATGGCTAATTTTGTGATGTCCTCCAAGGATGTCGCAAACCTGGCCACCATGCCGAGTCGCGACGAATTGCTGTCCAAGCTCATGGGTACGATGCAGGCGCCAGTCGCAACGTTCGTACGCACGCTTAACGAAGTGCCGACCAAGTTCGTACGCGGACTTGCTGCTGTGCGCGACCAAAAGCAGGCTGCATAAACAGCTACAACATTATCTTAAATCCAGTTTCAAATTATTTATTCAGGAGTTGTTAAATCATGGCTATTTCCAAAGCTGAAATTCTCGATGCAATCGCTGGCATGACCGTTCTCGAACTGTCCGAAATGATCAAGGACATGGAAGAGAAGTTTGGCGTTTCCGCAGCGGCTGCCGCTGTTGCCGTTGCTGCTCCGGCTGGTGCTGCCGCTGCTGTTGAAGAAAAAACCGAGTTTGACGTCATTCTGACCGGCGCTGGCGAGAATAAAGTGAACACCATTAAAGTTGTTCGCACCATCACCGGTCTGGGCTTGAAAGAAGCCAAAGACTTGGTCGACGGCGCTCCCAAGGCTGTCAAGGAAGGCGTTTCCAAGGCTGATGCCGATGCTGTTGCCAAGCAGCTGATCGAAGCTGGCGCGACCTGCGAAGTCAAGTAAGCACTGCTGTACCGAGATCAGGCTGGCGGGAAACCGCCAGCCTTTTCCCGCTTTTAGAAGCCGGCAGATAGCAGACCGCCGATCGCAGTCTTCTACCTTCCGTCCTCTGATGCGGAAACATTCATGGAGATACTATGAGCTACTCTTTTACTGAGAAAAGACGTATCCGCAAAAGCTTTGCCAAGCGCGCCAGTGTGCTTGAAGTGCCTTTTTTGCTGGCCACCCAGTTGAATTCCTACGCAGCTTTTCTGCAGGCAGAAGTCAAGCCCGAGGTTCGCAAGAGCGAAGGCCTGCAGGCTGCATTCAGCTCGATTTTCCCGATCGAGAGCCATTCCAAAAATGCCCGTCTGGATTTCGTTAGCTATAAACTAGGTGAGCCGCCGTTTGACGTGGTGGAATGCCAGCAGCGTGGATTGACCTTCGCGGCGCCACTGCGTGTCAAGGTGCGCCTGACCATCATGGATCGGGAAGCCTCCAAGCCGACGGTGAAGGAAGTCAAGGAACAGGAAGTGTACATGGGCGAGATTCCGCTCATGACCCGCTCTGGTTCATTCGTGATCAACGGCACTGAGCGTGTGATTGTGTCCCAGTTGCACCGTTCTCCTGGTGTGTTCTTCGAGCACGACCGTGGCAAGACCCACTCTTCCGGCAAGTTGCTGTTCTCCGCACGGGTGATCCCCTACCGCGGTTCCTGGCTGGACTTCGAATTCGATCCGAAGGATTACCTCTACTTCCGTATTGACCGTCGTCGCAAGATGCCGGTGACGATTCTGCTGAAGGCCTTGGGTTACCAGCCGGAGCAGATTCTCGCTCAATTTTTTGTAAACGACACTTTCCATCTGGCCAAAAAAGGTGTGCAGTTCGAATTGGTCCCGGAGCGTTTGCGTGGAGAAGTCGCCAAGTTCGATGTTGCTGGAAAGGATGGCACTATTATTGTGCCCAAGGACAAGCGGATCACCGTCAAACATATCCGTGAAATGGAGAAAGCCGGCATCAAGAAAGTGACCGTGCCGGATGATTTCCTGATGGGCCGTGTGCTGGCTCACGCCATTGTGGACAAGGAAAGCGGCGAGATCGTTGCTAACGCCAACGACGAGATTACCGAAGAGCTTTTGGAGAAATTGCAAGCTGCAAGCATTGTCAAAATTAACACGCTCTATACTAACGACCTGGATCAGGGCCCCTACATTTCGCAAACCCTGCGCATTGATGAGACACTGGATCAAATTGCTGCGCGCGTCGCCATCTATCGCATGATGCGTCCTGGCGAGCCTCCCACAGAAGATTCGGTGGAAGCCTTGTTCAATGGCTTGTTCTTCAGCGAGGAGCGCTACGACCTGTCTGCCGTCGGTCGTATGAAGTTCAATCGTCGTGTCGGCCGCGAAGAGTTGACCGGCAACATGATCCTGGATAATGATGACATTGTTTCGGTGATCAAGATTCTGGTTGAACTCAAGAACGGTCGAGGTGAGATTGACGATATCGACCACCTCGGTAACCGCCGCGTGCGTTCTGTTGGTGAGCTGGCTGAGAACCAGTTCCGTGCCGGCCTGGTCCGTGTTGAGCGTGCCGTCAAAGAGCGTTTGTCTCAGGCTGAGTCAGAGAACCTGATGCCGCATGACCTGATCAACGCCAAGCCGGTATCCGGCGCGATCAAGGAGTTTTTCGGTTCGTCCCAGTTGTCGCAGTTTATGGACCAGACCAACCCGCTGTCCGAGATTACCCACAAGCGCCGCGTTTCTGCTTTGGGACCAGGCGGCTTGACTCGTGAGCGTGCTGGTTTTGAAGTGCGTGACGTGCATCCTACCCATTATGGCCGGGTATGCCCGATTGAAACGCCGGAAGGTCCGAACATTGGTCTGATCAACTCCTTGGCGCTGTTCGCTCGCACCAATGAATACGGCTTTCTGGAAACACCCTACCGCAAGGTGGTGGACGGCAAGGTTAGCGACAAGATTGATTATCTGTCGGCGATCGAAGAAGGCAAGTATGTGATTGCGCAGGCCAATGCCGACCTCGACAAGAATGGCAAGTTCATGCAGGACCTGGTGTCCTGCCGCCATCATAATGAATTTGCTCTGTCCACTCCGGACAAAGTGCAATACATGGACGTGGCACCATCGCAGATCGTGTCTGTGGCGGCCTCGCTGATTCCGTTCCTTGAGCACGACGATGCAAACCGTGCGTTGATGGGCTCCAACATGCAGCGCCAGGCGGTTCCCTGTCTGCGTGCCGAGAAGTCGCTGGTGGGAACTGGCATTGAGCGTACCGTGGCGGTGGATTCCGGCACCACTGTGCAGGCTCGTCGCGGCGGTGTTGTTGACCATGTCGACGCCGGTCGTATCGTGGTGCGGGTGCACGATGTTGAGGCGCTCGCTGGCGAAGTGGGTGTGGATATCTACAATCTGATCAAGTACATGCGTTCCAACCAGAACACCAATATCAACCAGCGTCCGCTGGTCAAGGTCGGCGACATCATCGCTGCGGGCGACGTAATCGCTGACGGCGCATCTACCGACATGGGCGAGTTAGCGTTGGGCCAGAACATGCTGGTGGCGTTCATGCCGTGGAACGGCTACAACTTCGAGGATTCGATCCTGATCTCCGAGCGCGTGGTAGCGGATGACCGCTATACCTCGATCCACATCGAAGAGCTTTCCGTTGTCGCACGCGACACCAAGCTCGGTCCGGAAGAGATCACCCGTGATATTTCCAACCTGTCCGAGCGCATGCTCGGTCGTCTCGACGAGTCCGGTATTTGCTATATCGGCGCCGAGGTAGAGGCGGGTGACGTGCTGGTGGGTAAGGTTACTCCCAAAGGTGAAACCCAGCTCACGCCGGAAGAGAAACTGCTGCGCGCTATTTTTGGCGAGAAGGCATCCGATGTTAAGGACACTTCGCTGCGCGTACCGTCCGGCATGTCCGGCACGGTGATCGACGTGCAAGTGTTCACTCGCGAGGGAATCGAGCGTGATGTGCGTGCCCAGCAGATCATCGATGATGAACTCAAAGGTTTCAAGAAGGATTTGGCTGACCAGATGCGCATCGTCGAAAACGATGCCTTCGGCCGGATTGAACGCCTTCTAGTCGGCAAGACCGCCAACGGTGGACCAAAGAAACTGGCCAAGGGCACCAAGATCACCAAGGCTTATTTGACTGAGGTCGAGCGCCATTCGTGGTTCGATGTTCGCCTTGCCGGTGAAGATGAAGCACGCCAACTGGAGCAGCTGAAGGAAAGTCTGGCGCAGAAACGTGTCGATTTCGATGCGATGTACGAAGAGAAAAAGAAGAAGTTGACCAGTGGTGACGAACTGCCGCCAGGCGTGCAGAAGATGGTCAAGGTTTACGTCGCGGTGAAGCGCCGCCTGCAACCTGGCGACAAGATGGCTGGTCGTCACGGCAACAAGGGTGTTATTTCCAAGATTGTTCCGATCGAGGACATGCCCTATACCGCCGACGGCACCCCGATGGATATCGTGCTCAACCCACTGGGCGTACCTTCGCGTATGAACGTGGGGCAGATCCTGGAAGTTCACCTGGGCTGGGCTGCTAAAGGCCTGGGGATCAAGATTGGCGATATGCTCAAGGCGCAGGCCAAGATTCAGGATATGCGCAAGTTCCTCGGAAAAATCTACAACACCAGTGGCAAGACCGAGGACATCGCTTCACTGACTGACGAGGAAGTGCTGACTCTGGCGCACAACCTGCAGGGCGGCGTGCCGTTCGCAACGCCAGTGTTCGACGGCGCAACCGAAGAAGAAATCAAGGACATGCTGGAACTGGCGGGCTTGCCCCGATCCGGCCAGATATTCCTGAGCGACGGACGCACCGGTGAAACCTTTGAACGTCCAACCACGGTGGGTTACATGCACGTGCTGAAACTGCACCATCTGGTGGATGACAAGATGCACGCACGTTCCACCGGACCTTACAGTCTGGTCACGCAACAGCCTCTGGGCGGTAAAGCGCAGTTTGGTGGCCAGCGTTTCGGCGAGATGGAAGTGTGGGCGCTTGAGGCTTATGGCGCCGCGTACATCCTGCAAGAGATGCTGACTGTGAAGTCGGACGATGTCAGCGGACGTACCAAGATTTACGAGAATATCGTCAAGGGCGAACACAAGATCGATGCCGGCATGCCGGAATCCTTCAACGTGCTGGTCAAGGAAATTCGCTCGCTGGCCATTGATATCGATTTGGAACGTTATTGATTTGGTGAGAGGTGAGGGGTAAGCGTAATACCACGCCATTACTCCTCACGCCTCACCCCTCACGCCTCACGGAGGTTACATGAAAGCACTGCTCGATTTATTTAAACAGGTTACTCAGGAAGAAGAGTTCGAAGCGATCAAGATCGCACTGGCTTCTCCGGAGAAAATCCGTTCCTGGTCCTACGGTGAAGTAAAGAAGCCGGAGACCATCAACTATCGCACCTTCAAACCTGAGCGCGATGGCCTATTCTGCGCCAAGATTTTCGGACCGATCAAGGACTATGAATGTCTTTGCGGCAAGTACAAGCGTCTCAAGCATCGTGGTGTAATCTGCGAGAAATGCGGCGTTGAAGTCACCCAGTCCAAAGTTCGCCGTGAGCGTATGGCCCACATCGAGCTGGCCTCCCCGGTTGCACACATCTGGTTTCTCAAGTCGCTGCCATCACGGCTCGGCATGGTGCTGGACGTACCGTTGCGCGATATCGAGCGGGTGCTGTACTTTGAAGCTTACGTAGTGACCAATCCGGGCATGACGCCGCTTAATCGCGCCCAATTGCTGACCGAGGACGACTACCTGACCAAGGTTGAAGAATTCGGCGACGAATTCCACGCCTGTATGGGTGCAGAAGGTGTACGCGAGCTGTTGCGCACCCTCAACATCGAAGTTGAGGTCGAAAAACTCCGCAAGGATTTGTCGGAAACCGGTTCCGAAACCAAGATCAAGAAACTCGCCAAGCGCCTCAAGGTGCTGGAGGCGTTCCAGAAATCCGGCATCAAGCCGGAGTGGATGATCCTGGAAGTATTGCCGGTGCTGCCGCCGGAACTGCGTCCGCTGGTGCCGCTGGATGGCGGCCGTTTTGCGACCTCCGACCTGAACGATTTGTACCGTCGCGTGATCAACCGCAACAACCGTCTGAAGCGTTTGCTGGAGCTGAAAGCACCGGAAATTATCGTTCGCAACGAAAAGCGGATGCTGCAGGAGTCCGTGGATTCCCTGCTCGACAACGGTCGTCGTGGCAAAGCCATGACCGGCGCCAACAAGCGCCCATTGAAATCGCTTGCCGACATGATCAAGGGCAAGGGTGGCCGCTTCCGTCAAAACTTGCTGGGCAAGCGCGTCGACTACTCCGGCCGTTCCGTGATCGTGGTGGGCCCGCAGCTGAAATTGCATCAGTGCGGCCTGCCCAAGAAAATGGCTCTGGAATTGTTCAAGCCCTTCATTTTCCACAAGCTGGAAGTGCTGGGTCTGGCTACGACCATCAAGGCTGCCAAGCGCATGGTGGAAGACGAAATTCCGGAAGTCTGGGACATTCTGGAAGACGTAATCCGCGAGCATCCGGTGATGCTGAATCGTGCTCCGACTCTGCATCGCCTCGGTATCCAGGCGTTCGAGCCGGTGCTGATCGAGGGCAAGGCAATCCAGTTGCATCCGCTGGTTTGTGCGGCGTTCAACGCCGACTTCGACGGTGACCAGATGGCCGTTCACGTGCCGCTGTCGCTGGAAGCGCAAATCGAGGCGCGCACCTTGATGCTGGCTTCCAATAACGTGTTGTCTCCCGCCAACGGCGAGCCGATCATCGTGCCGTCGCAGGATATCGTGCTGGGTCTGTATTACATGACCCGCGAAAAGATCAATGCCAAGGGCGAAGGTACGCTGTTCGGCACGATCAGCGAGATCTCGCGTGCCTATGAGTCGCGTCAGGTCGAATTGCATGCCAAGGTCACCGCGCGCATCAAGGAATACGAGCTGGACGAGGAAGGCAACAAGCGCGAAAAAATTACGCGTTACGAGACTACGGTCGGCCGGGCTTTGCTGTCCGAGATACTGCCTGTCGGATTGCCGTTCCCGCTGATCAACAAAGCGCTGAAGAAGAAAGAAATTTCCAAGCTGATCAACGCCAGCTTCCGCCGTTGCGGATTGCGCGAAACCGTGATTTTCGCCGACAAGCTGATGTATACGGGTTTCGCTTACGCGGCTCGTGCCGGCATCTCGATCTGTGTCGACGACATGCTGGTCCCGACAGAGAAGGAACAACTGATCGGCGCTTCCGAGAAAGAGGTCAAGGAAATCGAGGCGCAGTACACCTCCGGTCTGGTGACTCAAGGTGAGCGCTACAACAAGGTTGTGGATATCTGGGGCCGTTGCGGTGACCAGGTGGCCAAGGCCATGATGAACCAGCTCGGCACCGAGCCGGTCGTCGACCGGGATGGCAAGACGGTCTCCCAGGAGTCATTCAACTCGATTTATATGATGGCCGATTCCGGCGCCCGCGGCTCCGCAGCGCAGATTCGTCAGTTGGCCGGCATGCGGGGCCTGATGGCCAAGCCTGACGGCTCGATCATCGAGACCCCGATTACTGCAAATTTCCGCGAAGGTTTGAATGTTCTGCAGTACTTCATCTCTACTCACGGTGCACGTAAAGGTTTGGCTGACACCGCGCTGAAGACTGCGAACTCCGGTTACCTCACCCGCCGTCTGGTGGATGTGACCCAGGATCTGGTGGTCACCGAGAACGATTGCGGCACTGCCGAAGGTATGGCGCTGAAGGCGCTGGTCGAAGGCGGTGAAGTGGTCGAGCCATTGCGCGAGCGCATCCTCGGTCGCACCACTGCAGTTGATGTGGTTAACCCGGAGACCAGCGAGACCGTTTACGAGGCCGGGACTTTGCTGGACGAAGATGCAGTGGAGGCGATCGAGCAACTGGGTATCGACGAAGTCAAAGTGCGCACTCCACTGACCTGCGAAACGCGCTACGGTTTGTGTGCCAAGTGCTACGGCCGCGATCTCGGGCGCGGCTACGAGGTGAACGTGGGCGAGGCGGTCGGCGTGATTGCGGCGCAGTCCATTGGTGAGCCGGGTACACAGCTCACCATGCGTACCTTCCACATCGGCGGTGCGGCATCCCGTGCGGCGGCAGCAAGCTCGGTCGAAATCAAATCCAACGGTGTAGCGCGCTTTGCCTCCGGCATGCGCTACGTGACCAACGCCAAGAACGAACAGATCGTGATTTCACGCAGTGGCGAAGTGATCATTACCGACGACAATGGCCGCGAGCGCGAGCGTCAGAAGATTCCTTATGGCTCTACCTTGCTGGCCTCGGATGGCTCTGTTGCCAAAGCCGGCCAGGTGCTGGCGACCTGGGATCCGCATACTCGTCCGATCATTACCGAATACGCGGGTACGGCACGCTTCGACAACGTTGAAGAAGGCGTCACCGTAGCCAAGCAGCTCGACGATGTGACTGGCTTGTCCTCTTTGGTGGTTATCGATCCAAAGCGCCGTGGCACGACCCAGTTCAAGGGGTTGCGTCCACAGGTTAAGTTGCTTGATGGCAGTGGTCAGGAAATCAAGATCGCCGGCACCGAACTGCCGGTTAACATTACCTTCCAGCTCGGTTCGATCATTACGGTGAAGGACGGTCAGCAGGTCAACGTCGGCGATGTGCTGGCGCGGATCCCGCAGGAAACCTCCAAGACCCGTGACATTACCGGGGGTCTACCGCGCGTGGCTGAACTGTTCGAGGCGCGTTCGCCGAAGGATGCCGGCTTGCTGGCCGAAGTCACCGGTATCGTGTCGTTCGGCAAGGACACCAAGGGCAAGCAGCGTCTGGTGATTACCGACCTGGACGGCGTTGCCCATGAATACCTGATTACGAAGGACAAGCACGTCACCGCTCACGACGGTCAGGTGGTCAACAAGGGAGAGAGCATCGTCGACGGCCCGGCTGATCCGCATGACATTCTGCGCTTGAGGGGGGTCGAGGCGCTGGCACGCTACATTACCGATGAAGTGCAGGACGTGTACCGCCTCCAGGGTGTGAAGATCAACGACAAGCACATCGAGGTGATCGTGCGCCAGATGTTGCGCCGTGTGACCGTGGTGGACCCAGGTGAGACCCGCTTCATCCAGGGCGAGCAGGTGGAACGTGCCGACGTGTTGGGTGAAAACGAGAAAATGGTGGTCGAGGGGAAAGAGCCGGCTGTTTACGATTACATGTTGCTGGGTATCACCAAGGCGTCGCTGTCCACTGATTCGTTCATCTCCGCAGCTTCCTTCCAGGAAACGACGCGAGTGCTGACTGAGGCGGCGATCATGGGCAAACGGGACGAACTGCGTGGCCTGAAGGAGAATGTCATCGTTGGCCGCCTGATCCCAGCGGGTACGGGTCTTGCATTCCACACTGCTCGCCGCAGACAGAAGTCGGGTGAAGGTTTGGTGATGGCTACGGAGGTAATAGAAGAGTCGCCAGCAGCCCCGGAAGGCAGCGAGCTTTCGGCCTGAGGTATCCCCCATGCGATGAAATAACCGCATGGGGAGCTTGACATTTGGTCAGGGAGAAAATAGAATCCACAGTCTTTTTAGCAGTGGCTAAATTCCTGCGCCGGATTCCTTAAGAGCGCTGTGCATATATTCGGGACGGCAACGTTTGTCGTCCCCGTTATTTTTTTAGGAATGGATTATCAATGCCAACGATTAACCAGTTAGTGCGTAAACCGCGCGAGCCCAAGCCTGCCAAGAGCAAAGTGCCTGCGCTGGAAAGCAGCCCGCAAAAGCGCGGCGTGTGTACCCGCGTCTATACCACGACGCCAAAAAAGCCGAACTCGGCGTTGCGTAAAGTGGCTCGTGTGCGCCTCACCAACGGCTTCGAGGTGTCCAGCTACATTGGCGGTGAAGGCCATAACCTGCAGGAGCACTCGGTGGTGCTGATCCGCGGCGGTCGTGTCAAAGACTTGCCTGGTGTTCGTTACCATACCGTGCGCGGCAGCTTGGATACTGCTGGCGTTAAAGATCGTAAACAGAGTCGCTCCAAGTACGGCACCAAGCGCCCGAAGGCGGCTTAAAATTAATTTAAAGATTGACCCGAGGTAATTATGCCAAGACGTAGAGAAGTTCCCAAGCGTGAAGTCCTGCCTGATCCGAAATTCGGTAGTGCAGAAATTTCCAAGTTCGTAAATGTGCTGATGACGGCTGGTAAAAAGGCTGTTGCCGAGCGGATTATTTACGGCGCTTTGGAACAGATTGAGAAGAAAAGCGGCAAGAACCCGCTTGAGGTATTTACTCAAGCCCTGGGAAATGTGCGTCCTTCCGTCGAAGTAAAGAGCCGCCGGGTCGGTGGTGCCAACTACCAGGTTCCAGTTGAAGTTCGCCCGGTCCGCCGCACTGCGCTGGCGATGCGCTGGATCAAAGATGCGGCGCGCAAGCGTGGTGAGAAGTCGATGGGCTTCAGGCTGGCTGGCGAGTTGCTGGACGCAGCCGAAGGCCGCGGTTCCGCAATGAAAAAGCGGGATGAAATTCACCGTATGGCCGAAGCCAACAAGGCATTCGCACATTACAGATTCTAATTTAGCTACAGAGAGTAAGGAGACGGCGGGGCTTAGGCTGACCGCTTTCTTTTTTGTTCTTTGTGAACTTTGTGGTTGAAGGTTTTAGTAAAGGTTTTAACTGTGGCACGCAAAACACCCATTGAACGATATCGCAACATCGGCATTAGCGCGCATATTGACGCCGGCAAGACCACCGCAACCGAGCGTGTGCTGTTTTACACCGGAGTATCGCACAAGATCGGTGAAGTCCATGATGGCGCCGCCACCATGGACTGGATGGAGCAGGAGCAGGAGCGCGGGATTACGATTACTTCTGCAGCGACGACCTGTTTCTGGAAGGGGATGGACAACAATTACCCCGAGCATCGCATCAATATTATCGACACTCCGGGCCACGTCGACTTCACTATTGAAGTTGAGCGTTCGATGCGTGTGCTTGACGGCGCCTGCATGGTGTATTGCGCGGTGGGTGGTGTGCAGCCTCAGTCTGAGACTGTGTGGCGTCAGGCCAACAAGTACGGCGTGCCGCGTCTGGCCTTCGTTAACAAGATGGACCGTTCCGGCGCTAACTTTTTCAAAGTTTACGACCAGATGAAGAGCCGTCTTAAGGCTAATCCGGTGCCATTACAGGTGCCAATCGGGGCTGAAGACAAATTCGAGGGCGTAGTCGACTTGGTTCGCATGAAGGCGATTTACTGGGACGAAGCTTCCCAGGGCATGAAATTCGACCTGCGCGATATTCCGGCCGACCTGCTGGCAGTTGCCACAGAATGGCGTGAGAAGATGGTGGAGAGCGCTGCCGAGGCGTCTGAAGAGTTGATGAACAAATACCTCGAAGAGGGTGATTTGTCGGAAGCCGAAATCAAGCGCGGCCTGCGTCAACGTACTATTGGTGGTGAAATCGTTCCGATGTTGTGCGGTTCTGCATTCAAGAACAAGGGCGTGCAGGCGATGCTGGATGCCGTGATCGACTACATGCCGGCACCGACTGATATCAAACCGGTGCAAGGCGAACTGGAAAATGGCGAGATCGGTAGCCGCAAGGCGAGCGACGATGAGCCATTTGCTGGTCTGGCGTTCAAGATCATGACCGATCCTTTTGTCGGTCAGCTGATTTTCTTCCGCGTCTATTCCGGCATGGTAAAGACCGGCGACACCATTTATAACCCGATCAAGGGGAAGAAAGAGCGCATCGGCCGGATTCTGCAAATGCACGCTAACCAGCGCGAAGAACTGAAGGAAGTGTACGCGGGAGATATCGCCGCTGCAGTGGGTCTGAAGGAAGCGACCACGGGCGATACGCTGTGCGACCTGAATAAAACGATCATACTTGAGCGTATGATATTCCCCGAGCCGGTGATTCACGTTGCCGTAGAGCCCAAGACCAAGGTAGACCAGGAAAAAATGGGCCTGGCCCTGAATCGTCTGGCGCAGGAGGATCCTTCGTTCCGTGTGCGCACTGACGAGGAAACCAATCAAACCATTATTTCCGGCATGGGTGAGTTGCATCTGGAAATTCTGGTTGACCGTATGCGCCGTGAATTCGGTGTCGAGGCCAACGTGGGTGCGCCGCAAGTGGCTTACCGCGAGGCGATCAGGAAAGAAGTCGAAGTCGAAGGCAAGTTCGTCAAGCAGTCCGGTGGCCGTGGTCAGTATGGCCACGTCTGGATCAAGATGGGCCCGAACGAAGCCGGTAAAGGCTTTGAATTCATCGATGCCGTCAAGGGTGGTACTGTGCCGCGCGAATATATTCCCGCAGTAGAAAAGGGTTTACGCGAAACCCTGCCGAACGGCGTGCTCGCCGGATTCCCGGTGGTGGACGTAAAAGTGACCTTGTTCGACGGTTCCTACCATGATGTCGATTCCAACGAAAACGCGTTCAAGATGGCGGCTTCGATGGCTTTCAAGGACGGCATGCGCAAAGCCAGCCCGGTACTGCTTGAGCCGATGATGGCGGTGGAAGTCGAGATGCCGGAAGAGAAAATGGGCGACGTGATGGGCGATTTGTCTTCCCGTCGCGGCATGATCCAGGGTATGGATGACATGGTGGGTGGCGGAAAATCAATCAAGGCCGAAGTGCCTTTAGCTGAAATGTTCGGCTACTCCACTACACTGCGCTCACTGACCCAGGGTCGTGCAACGTACACCATGGAATTCAAGCATTATGCGGAGGCGCCGAAAAATGTCGCCGAAGCAATTATTAACAAGAAATAATCGTTCTTTGAGATAAAGGGAAGTCATCATGGCAAAAGGCAAATTTGAGCGGACGAAACCGCACGTAAACGTAGGTACGATTGGTCACGTTGACCACGGCAAGACAACGCTGACCGCGGCGATCACCACGATCCTGTCGAAGAAGTTTGGCGGCGAAGCCAAAGGCTATGACCAGATTGACAGCGCGCCGGAAGAGAAGGCACGGGGTATCACCATCAACACCGCGCACGTCGAATACGAAACCGCGAATCGTCACTACGCCCACGTTGACTGCCCGGGTCACGCCGACTACGTCAAGAACATGATTACCGGAGCCGCCCAGATGGATGGCGCCGTCCTCGTCGTGTCCGCCGCAGACGGTCCGATGCCCCAGACTCGCGAGCACATCCTGCTGGCTCGTCAGGTCGGCGTACCCTACATCATCGTCTACATGAACAAAGCCGACATGGTGGATGATCCTGAGTTGCTGGAACTGGTCGAAATGGAAGTGCGCGAACTGCTCTCCAAATACGACTTCCCCGGCGACGACACCCCGATCATCATCGGTTCCGCCCTGAAAGCCCTCGAAGGCGACCAGAGCGACATCGGCGAGCCCAGCATCTTCAAGCTGGCCGAAGCCCTCGACACCTACATTCCCCAGCCAGAGCGCGCCATCGACGGCGCCTTCCTGATGCCGGTGGAAGACGTATTCTCCATCTCCGGACGCGGCACCGTCGTCACCGGACGTATCGAGCGCGGCATCGTTAAGGTTGGCGAAGAGGTTGAAATTATCGGCATCAAGCCCACCATCAAGACCACCTGCACCGGCGTAGAAATGTTCCGCAAACTGCTGGATCAAGGTCAGGCCGGTGACAACGTCGGCGTACTGCTGCGCGGCACCAAGCGTGAAGACGTCGAGCGTGGCCAAGTGCTGGCCAAGCCCGGCTCGATCACCCCGCACACCAAGTTTACTGCCGAGATCTACGTCCTGAGCAAAGACGAGGGGGGTCGTCACACCCCGTTCTTCCAGGGCTACCGTCCCCAGTTCTACTTCCGCACCACCGACGTCACCGGTGCGATTGAACTGCCGGCCGGCACGGAAATGGTGATGCCTGGCGACAACATCTCGATCACAGTCGCACTGATACAGCCGATCGCGATGGAAGAAGGTCTGCGTTTCGCGATTCGCGAAGGTGGCCGTACCGTGGGTGCTGGTGTCGTAGCTAAGGTTATCGAGTAATTAAACACGTGGCGGACCTTGGTCCGCTACATCGCTCTTTTGGATAAATAATGCAAAGTCAAAAAATTCGTATCCGCCTCAAGGCGTTTGATTATCGTTTGATCGATCAGTCCGCGCTGGAGATCGTGGAAACGGCAAAACGCACGGGTGCTGTCGTTAAGGGCCCGGTTCCTTTACCTACCCGTATTGAGCGTTTCGATATTCTGCGTTCACCACACGTCAACAAGACCTCGCGTGACCAGCTGGAGATTCGTACTCACCTGCGACTGATGGACATCATCGATCCTACTGATAAGACTGTAGATGCATTGATGAAGCTGGATTTGCCTGCTGGCGTGGATGTGGAAATCAAGCTGTAATTTGTTTAATTAGTAGTAGAGCAGGCAGAATTGATACGTTGGGGAAAACTGTGTATACTTTACCGTTTTTTCAAGCGTGCCTTTTGCACCAAATGGTAAACTGACTTTCAATGCGCTAGAGCGCATGAGGGATCGCTAGCTGTTAAAACCGCCGGTCAATCGTAACCGGCCTTGTAAGAAGGATAATTGTGATGAGCTTAGGACTTGTCGGTCGCAAGATTGGCATGACCCGCGTGTTTACTGAGGACGGAACTTCCGTGCCGGTGACCGTTGTGGACGTGTCCAACAATCGTGTGACCCAGATTAAAACCCCCGCAACAGACGGCTATACTGCTGTTCAAGTGGCTTTTGGTACGCGCCGTAAGAGTCGTGTTACTCAGCCACTGGCTGGACATTTTGCCAAAGCTGGTGTTGATGCTGGCCGTGTTCTCAGAGAGTTCACGGTATCTGGCGAAGATGCTGCCAAAATGAATTTGGGCGGCGCCGTTAGTATTGACCTGTTCCAGGTCGGACAAATGGTGGACGTAACCGGTACCACACAAGGTAAAGGTTTTACTGGCGCGATCAAGCGTCACCACTTCAGCTCAAACCGCGCCACTCACGGTAACTCACGTTCCCATAATAGTGCAGGCTCGATTGGCCAGAATCAGGATCCCGGTCGTGTGTTCCCCGGCAAGAGGATGGCAGGCCACTACGGCGCTGTGAAGCGTACTACGCAAAACCTCGAAATCGTCCGTATCGATGCCGATCGCCAATTGCTCCTGATCAAAGGTGCTATTCCCGGCTCCAAGGGTGGCGATCTGATTGTGCGCCCGAGCGTAAAGGCAGGTGCATAATGGAATTGAAACTAATCAATGACCAAGGACAATCTACCGCCAGCGTAACTGCTTCGGATAATTTGTTCGGCCGAGAATTCAATGAAGCGCTGGTGCACCAGGTTGTAACCGCCTACATGGCTAATGCCCGTAGCGGTAACCGTGCACAAAAAGACCGCAGTGAAGTCGCCCACAGTACCAAAAAACCATGGCGTCAAAAGGGTACCGGTCGTGCTCGTGCCGGTATGGCATCCAGTCCTCTGTGGCGTGGCGGCGGTCAGATTTTCCCAAATCGTCCTGATGAAAACTTCAGCCAGAAGGTCAACAAGAAGATGTTTCGAGCCGGCATTAGTTCGATTCTCTCCGAGTTGGCGAGACTGGGTCGGCTCTCGGTGATTGAGAGCTTCTCCGTCGAAACGCCGAAGACCAAGGCCTTGGCACAAAAGATCAAGAGCATGGGGATGGACAAGGTGCTGATCATTACCGATGAGATGGATGAGAATCTCTACCTGTCGGCCCGGAATTTGCCGCATGTGCTGGTGCTGGAGGCGCATCGCGCTGACCCGGTGAGCATGGTGCACTACCCGAACGTGCTGATGACCCGCAGTGCGGTGAAGAAATTTGAGGAGATGTACGCATGAACGCGCCCACATTTAATCAGGAACGCCTGATGCAGGTTATTCTGGCTCCCCAGATCTCCGAGAAGAGCACCATGATTGCGGACAAGTATGAGCAAGTGGCTTTCCGTGTGGTGACGAACGCCACCAAGCCGGAAATCAAGGCTGCAGTGGAGTTACTGTTCAAGGTTGAAGTGGACAGTGTCCAAGTGGTGAACGTCAAGGGCAAGGTTAAGCGGTTTGGTAAAATTTCAGGTCGTCGCAAGGACTGGAAGAAGGCATACGTCGCCCTGAAGCCTGGCCAAGAAATCAATTTCGCAGCTGGCGAGTAGGAGAGCAACGATGGCAATTATCAAAGTAAAACCGACATCTGCGGGCCGGCGCGCTGTAGTAAAAATCGTCACGCCGGAGCTGCACAAGGGTAAACCCCACGCACCATTACTGGAAAGTCAGTCGCGCAATGCCGGCCGTAACCATCATGGCCGGATTACCGTTCGGCATCAGGGCGGTGGACACAAGCAGCACTATCGTGTAGTTGATTTTAAGCGCGACAAGGACGGTGTTCCGGCTAAAGTCGAACGTCTGGAATATGATCCAAACCGTAGCGCACATCTGGCATTGTTGTGTTACGCCGACGGTGAGCGTCGCTATATTATTGCTGCCAAAGGCGTGAGTGTCGGTACGCAAGTGGTGAGCGGTTCTGATTCTCCGATCAAGCCTGGCAACACACTGCCCCTGCGTAACATTCCGGTGGGCACCATCATTCACTGCATCGAAATGCAGCCCGGCAAGGGCGCTCAGATGGCCCGCTCTGCCGGCGCCGCTGTGCAGTTGATGGCACGTGAAGGTGCTTATGCCCAGGTGCGTTTGCGCTCTGGCGAAGTCCGCAAGGTGCATGTGGATTGCAAAGCGACCATTGGTGAGGTAGGCAATTCCGAGCATAACCTGCGCTCCATCGGTAAAGCCGGCGCGATGCGCTGGCGCGGTGTTCGCCCGACAGTGCGCGGCGTTGCGATGAACCCCGTTGATCACCCTCACGGTGGCGGCGAAGGTAAGACTGCTGCAGGTCGTCATCCGGTCAGTCCGTGGGGCACGCCAACCAAGGGCTACCGTACGCGGAGCAACAAGCGTACAACCGGCATGATTGTGAATCGCCGTCCGTCGAATAAGAGGTAACAGATATGGCACGTTCTATTAAAAAAGGTCCATTTGTTGATGCGCACCTGATCACCAAGGTGGATGCTGCACGCGCAACCCATGACAAGCGCCCGATCAAGACATGGTCACGCCGCTCCACGGTGATGCCGGATTTTGTTGGTTTGACGATCGCTGTACACAACGGCAAGATTCACCTCCCTGTGTACATTTCGGAGAACATGGTCGGCCACAAGCTGGGCGAATTCTCGCTGACACGTACCTTCAAAGGGCATGCGGCGGATAAGAAAGCCAAGAGATAAGAGAGGCTATGATGAGAGTTAGTGCTGTATTACGCGGTACCAGGCTGTCGGCGCAAAAAGGCCGACTGGTTGCCGATCAGATTCGCGGACTGCCCGTTGACCGCGCATTGAACATCCTGACCTTTAGTCCGAAGAAGGGTGCAGTGATTATCAAGAAAGTGCTGGAGTCTGCTATTGCTAACGCCGAGCATAATGAGGGTGCTGACATTGATGAACTCAAGGTCGCGACCATACTAGTGGACGAGGGTTCGACGATGAAGCGTTTCCGTGCACGTGCGAAAGGTCGAGGGGCGAGAATTCTCAAGCCTACCTGTCATATCACAGTCACTGTCGGAAACTAAGAGGAAAGAACATGGGACAGAAGATTAATCCAATCGGTTTTCGGCTTGGTGTGCTCAAGAACTGGACGTCGAAGTGGTACGCAAACAGCAAGAATTTTGCAGGCATGCTGGCTGATGACATCAAGGTGCGCGATTTCCTGAAGAAGAAGCTGGCGCATGCCTCGGTGGGCAAAATCGTGATTGAACGGCCGGCGCGTAATGCCAGAATCTCGATCTTCAGTGCCCGTCCGGGGGTTGTGATTGGCAAGAAGGGCGAAGATATTGAAGCATTGAAATCACAACTGCAGAAATTGATGGGTGTGCCGGTGCACCTCAATATTGAGGAAATCCGCAAGCCTGAGATCGATTCACAATTGATCGCTGAAAATATTGCGCAGCAGCTTGAGAAACGCATCATGTTTCGTCGTGCAATGAAGCGTGCGATGCAGAATGCCATGCGTTTGGGTGCTCAAGGAATCAAAATTCAAAGTGCCGGCCGCCTTAATGGTGCTGAGATCGCGCGTACCGAATGGTATCGCGAAGGCCGTGTGCCGCTGCACACTCTGCGCGCCGATATCGACTACGGCACAGCCGAAGCGCAAACGACATACGGTATTATCGGGATCAAAGTCTGGGTCTACAAAGGCGAGACACCGGGCAAGGGTGAAACACCCGTAGTTGCAGCGGTCGAGCCGGAACGCAAACCAAGAAAGTCGGGAGCAAAACATGCTACAGCCAGCTAGAAGGAAATTCCGCAAGGAGCATAAAGGCCGCAATACCGGCATTGCGACCCGCGGTAACAAGGTCAGCTTCGGTGAGTTCGGCCTGAAGGCAATTGGCCGCGGCCGCCTGACGGCACGCCAGATCGAAGCGGCTCGTCGTGCCATGACACGTCATATCAAACGTGGTGGCCGGATCTGGATCAGGATATTCCCTGACAAGCCGATTTCCCAGAAACCTGCTGAAGTGCGGATGGGTAACGGTAAGGGCAACCCGGAGTACTATGTGGCCGAGATTCAGCCAGGTAAAGTGCTCTATGAAATGGATGGTGTGGAAGAAACACTGGCGCGCGAGGCGTTTCGCCTGGCTGCTGCCAAGTTGCCGATCCAGACTACTTTCGTAACCAGACAGTTAGGTGGTTAATAATGAAAGCCAGCGAATTAAGAGCCAAGTCAACTGAAGAGTTGAGCAAGGAGATGGTGGAACTGTTGCGCGCCCAGTTTGGCCTGCGTATGCAGATTTCTACACAGCAGAGTACCAAAGTAGATCAACTGGGCAAGGTACGCAAGGATATCGCGCGTGTACGCACACTGATCGGTGAAAAGGCGAGACAAGCATGAGCGAAGATAAAGTTTCACGCACTCTGACCGGACGCGTGGTCAGCGACAAGATGGACAAGACTGTGACCGTGCAGGTTGAGCGCAAGGTCAAGCACCCTTTGTATGGCAAGGTGATTAGTCGTTCCAAGAAGTACCATGCCCATGATGAGAAGAATGAGTACCATGAAGGTGATATGGTGACTATCGAGGAATGCCGTCCAATCGCAAAAACCAAGGCATTTCGTGTGACCGCCTTGATTGAGAAGAGCCGTTTGGTATAAAGTGCTTGCGTTTCCTTCCGGGAAGCGCTAATATCTCGCTCTTTTTGGGCGAGCGGTCCGAATAATCGGGCCGAAGCCAAAACTGACCGTCGAAGTTCGCTGCATGTAAGCAGCTCCCGGACGGATTAAGTTGGAGAAATAAATGATACAAATGCAATCTGTGCTGGATGTCGCAGATAACACTGGTGCACGCCGCGTTATGTGCATCAAGGTTTTGGGCGGCTCCAAGCGTCGTTACGCCGCCATCGGCGATGTCATCAAGGTCAGCATCAAGGATGCCGCACCACGCGGTCGCGTCAAGAAGGGTGATGTCTACAACGCAGTTGTAGTCCGCACCGCCAAAGGTGTGCGCCGTCCTGATGGTTCCCTTATCAAATTCGACGGCAATGCCGCCGTTCTGCTGAATAATAAATTGGAACCCATCGGTACCCGTATCTTCGGACCGGTTACTCGCGAACTTCGTACCGAGCGCTTCATGAAGATCGTGTCGCTGGCTCCAGAAGTTCTGTAAGGAGATTCGAGATGCGTAAAATTCGCAAAGGCGACGATGTCGTTGTGATCACCGGCAAAGACAAGGGCAGGCGTGGCCTGGTCCTGCGCATGCTGGACGAAGGTCACCTTCTCGTTGAGGGTGTCAACAAAGTTAAGAAGCACATGAAGCCGAACCCAGTTAAGGGCGTGGCCGGTGGCATCGTCGAAAAGGAGATGCCGCTTGATATCTCCAATATCGCGTTGTTTAACCCTGCTACTCAAAAAGCTGACCGGGTTGGCATCAAGGTGCTGGAGGATGGACGTAAAGTCCGCTATTTCAAATCCAACGGCGAAGTGCTGGACGCGTAAGGAATGAACATGGCTCGTTTACAGCAGTACTACAAAGATACAGTGGTCAAACAGATGATGGATCAGTTTGGCTATAAGTCGGTAATGGAAGTGCCGCAAATCGAAAAGATCACACTCAATATGGGTGTGGGCGAAGCGGTTGCAGACAAAAAAGTGATGGAACACGCCGTCGGTGACATGAAGAAAATCGCTGGTCAAAAGCCGGTGGTAACGATGTCACGCAAGTCGATTGCGGGCTTCAAAATTCGCGATAATTATCCGGTTGGCTGCATGGTGACTTTACGTCGCACTCAGATGTACGAATTCCTGGATCGCTTGGTTTCAATAGCGATACCGCGTATTCGCGACTTCCGTGGAATTTCCGGCAAGGCATTTGATGGTCGTGGTAATTACAACATGGGTATCAAAGAGCAGATCATTTTCCCGGAAATTGATTACGACAAAATTGACGCGTTGCGTGGCATGAATATCTCTATCACGACAACCGCCAAGACCGACGAAGAGGCGCGTGCGCTCCTCGCCGCGTTTAAATTCCCCTTCAAGAACTGAGGTTGGCATGGCTAAGTTATCCTTGATTAATCGTGATTTGAAGCGCCGCGAGATGGTGAAAAAATACGCCGCTAAACGTGCAGAACTGGCTGAGGCGATGAATAATGTAAAGCTCAGCGATGAAGATCGCTATGCGGCTCGCCTGAAATTTCAGCAGTTGCCTCGCGACTCCAGTCCGGTGCGCTTGCGTAACCGTTGCGCTCTGACTGGTCGGCCACGTGGTGTGTTCAGAAAGTTCGGCATGGCGCGTACCAAAGTGCGTGAGTATGCAATGCGCGGTGAAATTCCCGGCGTAGTTAAAGCCAGTTGGTAGCGGGAGAATAGTATGAGTATGAGTGATCCGATCGCCGATATGCTGACGCGTATCCGCAATGGTCAAAGTGCCACAAAAGTTAGCGTCAGTATGCCTTCCTCCAAGCTCAAGATAGCAATTGCCAAAGTGCTGAAGGAAGAAGGTTACGTTGATGATTTCGCGGTTCGCGACGAATCCGGCAAGCCTTCGCTGGAAGTACGTCTGAAATATTACGCAGGCCGTCCGGTGATCGAAAAAATCGATCGCGTAAGCCGCCCAGGACTGCGTATTTATAAAGGCAATGGCGAAATTCCTAAAGTCATGAACGGTCTGGGTGTGGCGATTGTTTCCACCTCCAGGGGTGTGATGACTGACCGCAGTGCGCGTGCAGCCGGTATCGGCGGCGAAGTGCTGTGTGTAGTGGCATAGTGAGGTAAGCGATGTCCAGAATAGCTAAAAATCCGGTGATCGTGCCGGCCGGCGTTGAGGTGACACTAAACGCTGATGAAATTACAGTCAAGGGTCCGCTCGGCACACTGAAGCAGCGCCAAAGTGGCGACGTTACGGTAGTAAAAGAGGGAGACCAGTTGCAGTGCAAAGCGGCTAACGATTCGATGCAGTCGAATGCAATGTCAGGCACCATGCGTGCGTTGCTTGCGAATATGGTTATGGGTGTGTCGAAAGGTTTCGAGCGTAAGCTGAACCTGGTCGGCGTGGGTTACCGCGCGGTTGCCAAGGGTGATGTGCTGGGTCTTTCGTTGGGGTTCTCCCATCCGGTTGACCACAAAATGCCTGAGGGTGTCGTGGTCACAACGCCTACCCAGACTGAAATCGTTTTGAAGGGCGCTGACAAGCAGCGCGTTGGTCAGGTTGCCGCTGAAATTCGTGCGTATCGCAGTCCAGAGCCTTACAAGGGCAAGGGTGTGCGTTACTCCGATGAGGTGGTGATCCTGAAAGAGACCAAGAAGAAATAGGGGCAATAGTCATGGATAAGAAACAGTCACGTCTGCGTCGGTCACGCAAAACCCGTGCCAAAATTGCAGAGCTGAAGGTGGTGCGTTTGTTGGTACATAGAACCAATTGCCATATTTATGCCCAGATCATTGATGCGAGTGGCGGTGTGGTTTTGGCTAGTGCGTCTACCGTCGAACCTGAAGTGCGCAAGGATCTGCCGAAAGGCGGCAACAAAGATGCGGCCGCTCTGGTAGGTAAACGAATCGCTGAAAAAGCAAAAGTTGCTGGCGTAGAAACCGTAGCTTTTGACCGCTCAGGCTTCCACTATCATGGTCGTGTAAAAGCGCTGGCAGAAGCTGCGCGCGAAAACGGTCTTAAATTCTAAGCGGGGTTGATGATGGCTAAATTTGAGAAAAACCAGCAAGAAGATCGCGGTGACGGCCTGCAGGAAAAAATGATTGGCGTCAATCGTGTGACCAAAGTGGTCAAGGGCGGCCGGATTATGTCCTTCGCAGCGTTGACCGTGGTTGGCGATGGTAATGGCAGTGTCGGCATGGGCAAGGGTAAATCACGTGAAGTTCCGGTCGCTGTTACAAAAGCAATGGAAGATGCACGGCGCAACATGGTCAAGGTTAACCTGAAGAAGGGCACTTTGCACCACGCCGTAATCGGACGTCATGGCGCTGCCAAGGTTTACATGCAACCGGCTTCCGAAGGTACTGGTATTATCGCCGGTGGTCCTATGCGTGCGATTTTCGAGGTGATGGGCGTGCATAACGTTCTCGCCAAGTGCATCGGCTCGACCAACTCGTACAATATTGTTCGCGCCACACTCAACGGCTTGAAGCAAATGAATACGCCGTCCGAGATTGCTGCCAAGCGCGGCAAGACTGTCGAAGAGATCATGGGGTAAGTGATGGTAAAGGCAAAAGAATCTACCACGGTAAAGGTTACTCAGGTTAAGAGTGTAATCGGCACCATCGAGTCTCACCGTGCATGTGTGCGCGGATTGGGGTTGAAGCGCATTGGTCATACGGTTGAAGTTGAAGATACGCCATCAGTTCGTGGCATGATCAACACCGTTAACTATCTGGTGAAGTGCGAGGGCTAAATGCAACTGAATACTATCAAACCTGCTGATGGCAGCAAAAAAGCAGCGAAGCGTGTTGGTCGCGGCATTGGCTCTGGCAGTGGAAAAACTTGCGGTCGTGGTCATAAGGGGCAGAAATCTCGCTCTGGTGGCTTCCACAAGGTGGGTTTTGAGGGCGGTCAAATGCCTTTGCAGCGCCGCCTTCCCAAGCGTGGCTTCGTTTCCCTGGCCAAGATACGTGGCGAAACCGCCGAGGTGCGTTTGTCGGAAATCAACAATCTACCGGTAGACACGATTGATCTGTTGGTGCTGAAGCAAGCCAATATTATTTCGGGTTCTGCGTTGAGCGTAAAAGTCTTTCTGTCCGGTGAAGTTACTCGTGCAGTGACACTGCAGGGTCTGCTTGTCACCAAGGGTGCACGTGCAGCGATTGAAGCTGCTGGCGGCAAGATCACGGAATAGGACAGATTTTGGCTATTGCAGG
This sequence comes from Sulfuricella denitrificans skB26, assembly GCF_000297055.2. NCBI lineage: Bacteria > Pseudomonadati > Pseudomonadota > Betaproteobacteria > Nitrosomonadales > Sulfuricellaceae > Sulfuricella > Sulfuricella denitrificans. Next base: position 647,423 of record NC_022357.1, read on the forward strand.
TAATTCGTTGCTGAGTGCGGCTGGCGCAGGCAAGTTTGGCGATCTGAAGAAGCGCTTGCTTTTTGTGCTTGCTGCCTTGGTTGTTTATCGCATCGGTACCTTTATTCCCGTACCCGGGATTGACCCGATGGCGCTTGAGTCGCTCTTCAAGACTCAGTCGGGCGGCATTCTCGGCATGTTCAACATGTTCTCGGGTGGTGCTTTGTCTCGCTTCAGCGTTTTTGCGTTGGGAATCATGCCGTATATTTCGGCCTCGATTATCATGCAGTTGATGACGGTCGTGTCGCCTCAGCTTGAACAGCTGAAGAAGGAAGGCGAAAGCGGGCGCAAGAAAATTACCCAGTACACCCGGTATGGCACGGTGTTTCTGGCTTTGTTTCAGGGTTTGGGTATTTCCATCGCGCTGGAATCCCAGCCTGGTTTGGTGATCGAGCCCGGATTGTTGTTCCGTCTCACTGCAGTGGCGACACTGGTAACCGGAACGATGTTTATTATGTGGTTGGGTGAGCAGATTACCGAGCGCGGCATTGGCAACGGTATTTCACTGATTATTTTCGCAGGTATTGCGGCTGGTTTGCCGCATGCGATTGGCGGTACACTTGAGTTGACGCGGACTGGAGCCTTCTCTATACCGCTGGTTCTGATGCTGTTTGTTGTCGCGATAGGAGTAACGGCATTCGTCGTATTCGTTGAACGCGGGCAGCGTAAGATTTTGGTGAATTATGCCAAGCGCCAGGTGGGAAATAAAATTTATGGTGGCCAGAGTTCGCATTTGCCGTTGAAGCTTAATATGTCGGGTGTGATTCCGCCGATTTTTGCCTCTAGCATAATTCTGTTCCCTGCTACACTGGCGGGCTGGTTTGGTAGCAGCGATGGGATGAGTTGGCTCAAGGATATCGGTTCATCACTCTCGCCCGGGCAGCCTTTGTATGTGATGCTTTATTCGCTAGCGATTGTGTTCTTCTGCTTCTTCTATACGGCGTTGGTGTTCAACCCTAAAGAGACTGCAGATAACCTGAAAAAAAGTGGCGCATTTGTGCCGGGCATCCGACCGGGTGATCAGACGGCACGTTATATCGACAGGATTATGTCCAGGCTGACCTTGTCGGGCGCGGTGTACATCACAACGGTATGTTTGCTACCAGAGTTCTTGATTGTGAAGTGGAATGTGCCGTTTTACTTTGGTGGCACCTCACTGTTGATTATCGTGGTGGTGACAATGGATTTTATGGCTCAGGTTCAGTCCTATCTGATGTCGCACCAATACGAGAGTTTGCTGAAAAAGGCGAGCTTCAAGGGCGGAATGGCCGGCCGCTAAGCATGTTGATAACAGGATAGAAATGTCGAAGGAAGAAACGATTGAAATGCAGGGGGAGATTCTTGAAACCCTTCCCAATGCAACCTTCCGAGTGAAATTGGAAAATGGCCATGTGGTACTTGGCCACATCTCTGGAAAAATGCGTATGCACTATATTCGCATTTTACCTGGTGATAAGGTGACGGTAGAACTCACCCCTTATGATTTATCCCGGGCACGGATCACTTTCCGCGCCAAGTAACAAAGTTTTATCAGGAGAAAACAATGAGAGTCCGAGCCTCAATTAAACGGCTGTGCCGCCACTGCAAAATGGTTAAACGCCATGGCGTGCTGCGCGTCATTTGTACAGATCCACGCCATAAACAACGTCAAGGTTGATTGTGTCGCTCGGAACTGTTAAAATTTCCGACTTTTTCTAAATCAGTCATTTGCTGGGAGTAAGTGCATGGCCCGCATCGCTGGGGTAAATATCCCTAACCATCAACACACCGTTATCGCTTTAACTGCGATTTACGGCATTGGCCGTACCCGCGCACAGAAAATTTGTGCGACGGCAGGCATCATTACCTCGACCAAGATTAAAGATCTTAGCGACAGCGAGATGGAAAAGCTGCGCGACGAGGTGGGTAAGGTTACGGTAGAAGGTGACTTGCGCCGTGAGGTTTCCATGAACATCAAGCGATTGATGGATCTTGGTTGCTATCGTGGTGTGCGTCATCGTCGCGGTTTGCCGGTTCGCGGTCAGCGCACTCGTACCAATGCTCGCACTCGCAAAGGTCCACGCAAAGCTGTTCGTGCAACCAAATAATTGGTTGCCACACGAGGAATAAATTATGGCTAAGACAAACGTCCGAGTACGCAAAAAAGTTAAAAAGAATGTGGCTGAAGGAATTGCCCACGTTCACGCGTCCTTTAATAACACTATCATTACCATTACCGATCGTCAGGGTAACGCCTTGAGCTGGGCAACATCGGGAGGTGCTGGTTTCCGCGGTTCGCGCAAGAGCACGCCGTTTGCTGCCCAGGTTGCGGCAGAAGCTGCAGGTAAAGCAGCTCAGGAATACGGTGTGAAGAATCTTGAAGTCAGAATTAAAGGACCCGGACCAGGGCGCGAGTCTGCAGTACGCGCACTGAATGGGGTCGGTTTCAAGATTACATCCATTGCTGACGTAACCCCCGTTCCCCATAACGGTTGCCGTCCGTCCAAGAAGCGCCGCATCTAACAGCAGCGCCGTTAATATTTAGCAGGAGATAAACCTTGGCTGTCAATCTTGATCCCAAATGCCGCCAGTGCCGCCGTGAAGGCGAAAAGCTGTTTCTGAAAGGCGAGAAGTGCTTTACTGATAAGTGTGGCATTGAACGCCGCAGCTACGCGCCAGGCCAGCATGGTCAGAAGCAGGTGCGCTTGTCGGACTACGGCGTGCAATTGCGCGAGAAGCAGAAAGTTCGTCGTATCTATGGTGTGCTTGAGCGTCAGTTTCGCGGTTACTACGCGATTGCGGACCGTAGCAAGGGTGTGACCGGCGAGAGCCTGCTACAGCTTCTGGAATGCCGTCTGGACAACGTGGTTCATCGTATGGGCTTCGGCGTGTCCCGCCGCGAGTCGCGCCAGATCGTGCGTCATAATGGCATTTTGGTAAATGGTCGCCGCGTGAATATCCCGTCTTATCAGGTCAAGGCTGGCGACGTTGTAGAAGTTGCCGAAAAGTCGAAGGCTCAACTGCGTATCAAAGCAGCGGTTGAAGCCGCCGAGCAGCGCGGTTTCCCCGAATGGATCGAAGTGGATGTGAAGGCGCTGAAGGGCGTGTATAAAGCCAAGCCACAGCGTACCGAGTTGCCCTCAACCATCAACGAGCATCTCGTGGTTGAGTTGTACTCGAAGTAATCACTGAACCATTTTAAATAGAGGATCCAGCATGCAAAGCAGTGCTACCGAACTTCTGAAGCCACGTGTTGTAGATGTTGAAGCGGCGTCGCCCGTTCGTGCCCGTATTTCCATGGAGCCGTTTGAGCGTGGCTACGGCCATACGCTGGGTAACGCCCTGCGCCGTATTTTGCTGTCTTCAATGCCTGGCTATGCCATCACCCAAGTCAAGATCGAGGGTGTGGTGCATGAGTATTCGACCATAGATGGCGTGCAGGAAGACGTGGTCGACATCCTGCTCAACCTTAAAGGCATTGCACTGAAGCTGCATAACCGCTCTGAAGCTACCCTGGTTCTGTCGAAAAAGGGTGAAGGCGTGGTGACTGCTGCTGACATCGAAACTGGTCACGATGCTGAGATTGTCAACCCGGATCATGTGATTGCTCACATTACCAAGGGTGGCAAGCTCGACATGGAAATCAAAATCGAGCAGGGCCGAGGTTATCAGCCTGTCACTGCACGGCGTGTTGCCGAAGAGGAACGCAGTATCGGTACGATTCTGCTGGATGCTTCGTTCAGCCCGGTTCGCCGTGTCAGTTATGCAGTTGAAAGTGCTCGCGTTGAGCAGCGTACCGACTTGGACAAGCTGGTTGTCGACATCGAGACCAATGGCGTAGTCGATCCTGAAGAAGCGATTCGTTATGCCGCGCGTATTTTGGTTGATCAGTTGTCCGTGTTTGCCGAACTGAAAGGCACACCGGCCGAGATCGAGGCCCCCCGCGCACCGCAGGTCGACCCGATTTTGCTGCGTCCAGTCGATGATCTGGAACTCACTGTGCGTTCTGCCAATTGTCTGAAGGCGGAAAACATTTATTACATCGGTGATCTGATTCAGCGCACCGAGAACGAGTTGCTGAAGACCCCTAATCTGGGACGGAAGTCGCTGAACGAAATCAAGGATGTACTCGCCTCCAAGGGGCTGACTTTGGGCATGAAGCTGGAAAACTGGCCGCCCGTCGGTCTGGGTGAGCGTGCATAAAGTTAGTTCGTGGAATACGAAACAAGGGAAGGATAGATCATGCGTCACCGTTTAGGACTTAGAAAACTCAATCGCACCAGCAGCCACCGTCTGGCGATGTTGCGCAATATGACCAACTCGCTGTTGCGCCATGAAGCCATTACCACTACGCTGCCGAAGGCGAAAGAACTGCGCCGTGTTGCCGAGCCTATGATCACTTTGGGCAAGAAGCCGTCACTAGCCAACCGTCGCATGGCTTTTGACCGTCTGCGTGACCGTGAGATGGTCGGTAAGCTGTTCGACACACTCGGCCCGCGCTACCAGAACCGTAATGGCGGCTACCTGCGTATTCTTAAGTGCGGCTTCCGTCAGGGCGACAATGCCCCGATGGCGATCGTTGAACTGATGGATCGTCCTGCTGCTGATACTGAAGGCGTAGTCGCCTAACCGCGTACTCAGCCTTAAATGAAAAAAGCCAGGTGTTTACCTGGCTTTTTTTATTTTCCTATGCGAGCAGTCCGGCTAGATATCGCCCGGTAAAACTTTCCGGAGTTTCTGCGACTTGCTCTGGGGTGCCTGCGGCAATAATCTGCCCGCCGCCTACGCCGCCTTCCGGCCCGAGGTCGACGACCCAGTCCGCAGTCTTGATCACGTCCAGATTATGCTCGATCACCACCACGGTGTTGCCGTTGTCACGCAGCTTATGCAGTACTTTCAGAAGTAACTCGATATCGTGGTAATGCAAGCCGGTTGTAGGCTCGTCCAGAATATATAGGGTACGGCCCGTGTCGCGCTTGCTTAGCTCCAGAGATAGCTTCACCCGTTGCGCCTCCCCGCCTGACAGGGTGGTCGCGCTTTGTCCCAGTGTAATATAGCCCAGTCCGACGTCAAGCAGCGTGGAGAGCTTTCTTGCCACCACCGGCACCGGGCTGAAGAATTCGTGCGCCTGCTCTACCGTCATCGCCAGGATTTCGTGGATATTCTTTCCCTTATACTGGATTTCCAGGGTCTCGCGGTTGTAGCGCTTGCCGTGGCAAACGTCGCAGGGAACGTAGATATCGGGTAGAAAGTGCATTTCCACCTTGATTACGCCATCGCCTTCACAAGCCTCGCAGCGACCTCCCTTGACGTTGAAGGAAAAGCGTCCCGGGCCGTAGCCACGTTCACGTGCCTGCGGTACGCCGGCGAACAGGTCACGAATCGGCGTGAACAGTCCGGTGTAGGTGGCCGGATTGGAGCGCGGGGTACGCCCGATCGGGCTTTGGTCAACGTCGATAACCTTGTCATAGAACTCCAGTCCTTGCAGATCACCGTAAGGTGCCGGCTCTGTAGCCGATCCGTAGAGGTGGCGAGACACTGCGCGGTACAGGGTGTCATTGACCAACGTGGATTTGCCTGAGCCGGAAACGCCCGTGACACACACGAACAGCCCAACCGGCAGTTCAAGTGTGGTGCTTTTAAGATTGTTGCCAGTGGCGCCTGACAGAAGCAGCATGCGCTTGGGGTCGGGCTTGTGTCGATTTTTCGGGACCTCGATGCAACGCTTGCCGCTAAGGTACAGGCCGGTGAGCGAGGCGGGGTTGGCCTTGATCTCGTCCGGGGTGCCTTCCGCTACGACTTCGCCGCCGTGTACGCCAGCGCCGGGGCCGATGTCTACCACGTGGTCGGCGGTCAGAATGGCGTCGGTATCATGCTCAACCACGATGACGGTATTACCCATGTCGCGCAGGTGCTTGAGGGTGGTGAGCAGACGGTCATTGTCGCGCTGGTGCAGACCGATAGAAGGTTCATCCAGTACGTACATCACGCCTGTCAGTCCGGAGCCGATCTGGCTCGCCAGACGGATGCGCTGCGCCTCGCCACCGGACAAGGTATTGGCCGAACGGTCGAGCGACAGGTAATCCAGCCCGACATTGTTGAGGAAGCGGATCCGCGCTGCGATTTCCTTGATGATGCGTTCGGCAATAGCTTGTTTCTGCCCGTCGAATTCCAGAGTCGCAAAAAAGTCATAAGTCTGTTTCAGCGGCAGGCGACCGACTTCGAATAGCGCCTTTCCACCCACCAGTACGTGGCGCGCTTCGGCGCGCAGCCGGGTGCCCTCGCAATCGGGGCAAAGGCAGTAATTGATATATTTTGCCAGTTCCTCGCGTACAGTTGCCGAGTCGGTTTCGTGGTGGCGCCGTTCGAAATTAGTGATGATGCCTTCAAACGGATGGCTGCGCGGCTGCATGCCGCCTTTCTCACCCAGGTACTTGAAACTGACCGACTCTTTTCCGCTGCCGTAGAGAAGGATGTGCTGGATGGTCTCAGGAAGTTCCTCGAAAGGGGTCTCGAGGTCGAAGCCGTAGTGCATTGCCAGGCTTTGCAGCATCTGGAAGAAGAACTGGTTGCGTTTGTCCCAGCCTTTGACCGCGCCCGAGGCCAGGCTCAGATGGGGAAAGGCGGCGATACGCTTGGGGTCGAAGAAGCTGACCTGGCCCAGTCCGTCGCACTTGGGGCAGGCACCCATTGGATTGTTGAAGGAAAACAGTCGCGGTTCAAGCTCCGGCAGGGAATAGCTGCATACCGGACAGGAAAATTTAGCCGAGAACAGGTGTTCCTTGCCCGAGTCCATTTCCAAGGCTAGCGCCTTTCCGTCCGAATGGCGCAGCGCAGTTTCGAAAGATTCTGCCAGACGCTGCTTGGCGTCGGCGCGAACCTTGAGACGGTCCACCACGATGTCGACGGTGTGCTTCCTGTTCTTGTCCAGTTTGGGCAGCGCATCGATTTCATGTACTTTGCCGTCGATTCGCAGGCGCACGAAACCCTGTGCGCGCAACTCGTCGAACAGGTCGACCTGCTCTCCCTTGCGGCCCACGACGGTGGGCGAGAGGATCATCAGTTTGGTGTCTTCGGGCAGCGCCATGACCGTGTCCACCATCTGGGAAATGCTCTGGGCGGAAAGCAGGATATGGTGCTCGGGGCAATAAGGGTCGCCGACGCGGGCATAGAGAAGGCGCAGGTAGTCATGGATTTCAGTGACGGTGCCGACGGTTGAGCGCGGGTTGTGGCTGGTGGCCTTTTGCTCGATCGAAATCGCCGGCGACAAGCCTTCGATCAAATCCACGTCGGGCTTTTCCATACGCTGCAGAAACTGGCGCGCGTAGGCTGAAAGCGACTCGACGTAGCGGCGCTGCCCTTCGGCGTAAAGCGTGTCGAAAGCCAGCGAGGATTTTCCTGAACCGGACAGGCCGGTGATGACCACCAGTTTGTCGCGTGGAATGTCGAGACTGATGTTTTTCAGGTTGTGGGTGCGGGCACCGCGGATTTTGATCAGGTCCATGAGTTTGTGCAGAGCAAAAGGCAACCTGCTACTATACGCAACTTCAACGTTCGACCTCAACTTTATATGCACGTTCCCGACAAGATGAACCCAACTGAACTCCGCGCCAGCGTGGGGCTGGCCGGGATATTCGGTCTTCGGATGCTGGGCATGTTCCTGATCCTGCCGGTGTTTGCCATTTATGCCCATGGACTGCCTGGCGGCAACAGCCAGACCCTGATTGGCCTGGCGCTTGGCGCCTACGGCCTGACTCAGGCCATACTGCAATTGCCTTTCGGCATGGCATCCGATCGCTGGGGGCGAAAGCGGGTAATCTATTTTGGCCTGCTGCTGTTCGTTATCGGCAGCTTTGTCGCCGCTTCCGCCACTGATATTTACATGGTGATCGTGGGGCGTTCCATCCAGGGCGCGGGCGCAATTTCCGCCGCCATCACCGCGCTGCTCGCCGACCTGACGCGGGAAGAGCATCGCACCAAGGCCATGTCGATGATCGGCGCCACGATCGGTCTGGCGTTTGCCGCATCGATGGCGCTTGGGCCGTTGCTGTACCAGGCGATAGGCGTGCCCGGCATATTCGAGCTTACCGGCGTACTGGCGCTGGCGGCGATGGGGGTGGTTTACGCGGTCATTCCCGACCCCAGGGACAGTCATTTCCATTCCGATGCCGGTGTTGCTCCTGCGCGTCTGAGTGATGTGCTGCATGATGGCCAGTTGTTGCGCCTTGATTTTGGTATCTTTGCCCTGCACGCTGCGCAAATGGCGATGTTCGTGGTGATTCCGTTTGCTCTCAGGGAAACCGGCGGCATGCCGGAAGCCCAGCACTGGAAAATCTACCTGCCGGTGATGCTGGGGGCATTCGCTTTCATGGTGCCGGCGATCATATACAGCGAGAAGAAAGCCAAGCACAAGCCGGTTTTTGTTTTCGCCGTGGCCCTGCTGCTGCTGTCGCAACTGTTGATGACGATGCTGATTCAGAGCTTCTGGTGCATCGTGGCGATGCTGCTGCTGTTCTTCATCGCCTTCAATATTCTCGAAGCGAGCCTGCCCTCGCTGATTTCCAGGCTTGCTCCGGCGCGTTCCAAGGGGACGGCCATGGGCGTGTATAATACGTCCCAGTCGCTCGGCTTGTTTGCCGGTGGCGTGGCAGGCGGATTGCTTTCCCATTATGCCGGTCAGTGGTCGGTGTTTGCGTTTGGCGGCGCAATCAGCGCGCTTTGGCTGGTGTTGGCCGTCAGCATGAAAACGCCGCCCGCAGTGCGCACGCGGATGTTCCATGTCGAGCCAATGTCCGCCGAGGCCGCGCGCGAACTGTCTCGCCGGTTGATAGGTCTGGACGGGGTGATGGAAGCGATCGTCGACCCCGAGGAAGGCGCCGCCTACCTCAAGGTGGAAATGGCGGGTTGGGATGAAGAGGGCGTTACTAAATTAATTGAGGGGGGAGCGTGAAATGGCATCAGTGAACAAGGCAATTATTATCGGTAACCTGGGGAAAGACCCTGAAATGCGCTACATGCCATCGGGGGATGCAATCTGTAACTTCAGCCTTGCAACCACCGACTCATGGAAAGACAAGAACGGCGAAAAGCAGGAAAAAACAGAATGGCACCGGATCTCGATGTTCGGAAAGCTGGCGGAAATCGCTGGGGAATACCTGAAGAAAGGCAGCCAGGTTTATGTCGAAGGCCGCATTCAAACCCGCAAGTGGACTAACAAGGAAGGGCAAGACCAGTACACCACGGAGATCGTTGCCGACAAGATGCAGATGCTGGGTGGCCGCAGCGGTGGTGGTGGCAACAGCTTCGAAGTGGTGGAAAAGCCTGCTGCCAGCGCTAGCAGTGCGAAATCGGCAGCAAAAAGCGGCGGCGACTTCGATAATTTCGAGGACGATATTCCGTTTTAGAATATACCTAGTCTGATTATGTAAACATAAGGCCAGCATTTGCTGGCCTTTTTTCATGCGGCGATACCGCTGCGGTCATTATTACTCAGTCTCGCGGATCATGCTTAAGGCCACGGCCTCGGCCACCTTGATGCCATCTACTGCTGCTGAAAGAATGCCTCCGGCGTAGCCCGCACCCTCTCCCGCAGGAAAGAGTCCCCGCGTATTCAGGCTCTGGTAATCGTCGTTGCGCTTGATGCGGATGGGGGATGAGGTGCGCGTTTCCACGCCGGTCAGTACGGCGTCGTGCATGGAAAACCCCTTGATCTGTTTCTCGAAGGCGGGGATGGCCTCGCGTATCGCCTCTATGGCGTAATCCGGCAGAGCAGTGCTGAGATCGCACAAATGCACACCGGGCGTATAGGAAGGCTGTACCGAGCCGAACGCCGTGGAAGGTTTGCCCGCGAGAAAGTCACCTACCAATTGCCCCGGTGCCTGGTAATTCCGGCCTCCCAGCTCGAACGCCCGCTCCTCCCAGTGACGCTGGAAGGCTATGCCCGCCAGAGGGTCGCCCGGGTAATCGGCTGGAGTAATGTCGACTACGATGCCGCTGTTGGCGTTGCGTTCGCTGCGCGAATATTGGCTCATGCCGTTGGTCACGACCCGGCCCGGCTCCGATGCGGCCGCCACCACCTGGCCGCCCGGACACATGCAGAAACTGTAGACCGAACGACCGTTGCTGCAGTGATGGACCAGCTTGTAATCGGCTGCGCCCAGCAGTGGGTTGCCGGCGTTCTTGCCGAAACGGCAGGTGTCGATCAGTGACTGCGGATGCTCGATGCGAAAGCCGATGGAAAAGGGTTTGGCCTCGATATAAACGCCCCGGTCATAGAGCATCTGGAACGTGTCGCGCGCGCTGTGGCCGACCGCCAGTACGACATGATCGGCTTTGATGTGCTCGCCATTGGTGAGCACCACGCCGCGCACCTGGCCGTTTTCGATTTCGAGATCGTCCACCCGGCTCTGGAAACGAATTTCCCCGCCGAGCGATTCGATGGTTGCGCGCATTATTTCCACCATCGACACCAGCCTGAAGGTGCCGATGTGCGGCTTGCTCACATACAGGATTTCCGGCGGTGCGCCGGCCTTGATGAATTCCGTCAGCACTTTCTTGCCATGGTGCATCGGGTCCTTGATCTGGCTGTGGAGCTTGCCGTCGGAAAAGGTACCCGCACCGCCTTCGCCGAACTGCACATTGGATTCCGGGTTGAGCTTGCCTTCACGCCACAGGCTGAATGTGTCCTTGGTGCGCTCGCGCACCGCCTTCCCGCGCTCCAGAATGATCGGGCGGAACCCCATCTGCGCCAGTATCAGCCCGGCAAACAACCCCGCCGGACCCGTGCCGATCACCACCGGACGCGAAGACAGATTGGCCGGCGCCTGCGCAACGAAGTGGTAGCTGGTATCTGGGGTGAGGGAGAGATGCCGGTCCTTTTTCTGGCGCTTGAGTATCCCCGGCTCGTTTTTCACCTCGATATCCAGCGTGTAGACAAACAAAATTGCTTCCGGCTTGCGGGCGTCTTGGCCGCGGCGGGCGATCGAATAGCTGACCAGATCCTCTGCTGTAATGCCCAGCCGCTTGAGTATGGCGGCTTTGATCGCGCCTTCGGGATGGTCGAGGGGGAGTTTAACTTCAGTCAATCGCAACATGCTGGGTATTCCGGAAAATTCTGCTGGGGAACGGGCTGATGGGATGTCATTCTACCCGACCCTGATTTTTCCTACGAGGGCTCTGGAAAGTGCTGGCCCGGGAGCGTCGCTACGGCAAACATGAAGTAGCCGTCGGCGAAGGGTATAATAAGCTTTTGATAAATAGTTGATTACGTATGTCTATTAAGTGGTTCCCCGGTCACATGGTCTCCGCCCGTAAAAAAGCGGCTGAAACCATGGAGAAAATTGATCTTGTCATCGAGGTGCTGGATGCCCGTCTGCCCGAGGCAAGTTGCAATCCGATGATCAAAGAGCTGCGCGTGCATCGCCAGCGCCCCTGCCTGAAAATCCTCAACAAAGCCGATCTGGCAGACCCCGCAGTCACCCAGGCCTGGCTCAACTTCTACAACCGGCAGAAGGACGTCAAGGCCGTGGCGCTGTCCTGCAAGAAGCCGGGTGACGTCGCCAAAGTGCCCGGCCTGTGCGAAGCCCTCGCCCCCCATCGTGGCACCAACCTCAAGCCCCTGCGCATGATGATCATGGGCATCCCCAACGTCGGCAAGTCCACCCTGATGAATGCGCTGTTGAATCGCCGGGTGGCGGCAGTAGGCGACGAACCGGCTGTAACCAAGAACCAGCAGCGGCTGGAGCTGAATTCGCGTATGTCGCTGGTTGATACGCCGGGCCTGATGTGGCCGCGCATCGAGCACGACAGCGATGGCTACATGCTGGCCGCCAGCCATGCGATAGGCCGCAATGCCGTCATCGACGAAGAAGTGGCCGCCTTCCTGGGTGACCTCCTGATCGATCGCTATCCCACCCTGCTAGGTGCCCGTTACGGCTGCACGGTGGAAGGGATGGATGGCGTTGCCGTCATCGAAGCTGTCGCCAAAAAGCGCGGTTTCCGTCTCAAGGGTGGCGAGCCGGACCTGGAAAAGGCCGCGCTTATTCTGTTGAAAGACTATCGTACCGGCGCGTTGGGCCGCATCAGCCTTGAATCGCCGGAAACCCGCGCTGCCATGATCAAGGCGCATGCCCCTGTGAAAGTGGAAGAGCCGGAATCCGACCTGTCGGCATCTGCTCCCCAGTCATGAGCACTTCACCCATCCGAATCTACCATAATCCCCGCTGCTCCAAGAGCCGCTCGGCCTGCGCGCTGATCGCCGAAAATGGCATTGCCGCCGAAGTGGTGGAATACCTCCAGACACCGCCCTCCAAGAAAGAGCTTCGTGCCTTGTTGAAAAAGCTGGGCATGAAGCCGGACGAACTCGTGCGCCAGGGTGAAGCGGAATTCAAGGAATTTTATGCGGGCCGGACACTCACTGACGAGGAATGGCTGGATGCCATGGTGGCGCACCCGATCCTGATCGAGCGGCCCATCGTAGTCTGCGGCGACAAAGCCATCGTGGCGCGGCCGCCGGAGAGGGTGCTGGAATTGCTGTAACGCGGAATGGGCTCGCTTGCCGGGCAGGCCCCGTTGTCAGGCTAAATTACCGGTTCCAGCTGGTCACGGGGTCACCAGCAGCCACGAAGTCTTGCAATCAATTGCGCGCTTTTCAAATACTCCCAAATAGCATACATTGTATGACTGAAAGCCCCTGAAATTCTGTTGTCTGCACGTAATGCACGCAACAAGTGCAGCAAGAATTAACCGAGCCTGACCTATAGATTCAGCATGCCAATAAGCTATACTGCGCTTAATGACGCACGGGTTTTAACCTGTCGGATAAATTTAAAGACGCTCTGGATGAAAATTCAATTCCTGTAAATAAATTATGGAAAAACGTTCCTTAACTCGTTTTGCTGTGAGCCTGGATGCTGTGTGCAGTGCACCCGGTATGGGGCACTGCACAGTTGAAATTCGGGACTTTAGCCTCGGTGGTGTATTTGTATCCTACGATCCTTCTTTTGATACAAAGCAAGCTCAAAAATTTCAGCTTGTTAATGGAAATTTCATAGAGATTCGCTGCACGGTTCCCGCACTACCTGACGAGAAGACGCTATTGTTTCAAGGGCGTGTGGTTCGTGCGGACCGAACCGGTGCGGGCATCGCTTTTGTTGAACCCGACCTTGGTTCACTGCATCTCTTGCATGATTTTGCAAAACAGTTCCGGCCAAGCCAGCCCTTTCAGCCAGCCAAGAGTACATCCCCCGCCGAGGCGCCCAAGGTAAATGGGCACGCTTTGCTGCTTGTATGCCAGCAGTTGGCTGAAAAGTGTGTTCAGCCAATAATCAATTCTTTTTTTGAGAAAGTAACCAATCGCCTGGTTGCCGTGGCTGAAGAGGTTCAGAACTTTATTGATAAAAATGCTTATTACGAGGCATTGAGTATTTTCAATGAGCAGGAAAATACGTTCAAGCGCGAATTTGCAGTACAGATGAAAAAGCAACTTGATCCATTTGTTGACCACGCCAAAAAGTCTTCAAGCCAGCCAGAGCGGGAGTTTTCGGAGTTTACACTTGCACTTGTCGAAGAGGATGAGTTTGAGGAATGGTTGGCTTATTCGGAAATGGCAAGAAAACTCGAAGCGGAGTTTCAAGGCCAATTGCATGAGCTTAACCATCGCTTAAATATTCTGGTAAATGAATCTGTTGATAAGGAAACCAATCCATTTGCTCCTGGCTCATTCGGCAAGGGGTTTCAGGATACGCTGAAGACTGTTGCTGTGGATAGCAAAGTACTTCAAGTCAGCTATGCGACATTCAAGGAAGTGCTGTCTGCCTCATTAGGTGAGATGTACGACAATATCAATAAATATCTGAATGAGAACGGTGTAAAGCTGGATTTAAAAAATCAATATAAAATCAAAGCCTCCGGTGAGGGTGCTCCACGACCAACCACAGAAATTCAGCAACCGGCAGAGAAGTCTTTTCTGCAATCCCCTTTGTCTACCGAGAAGGGCGAGCCTGTCCCCGACAATCAGAAGGATGATGGCGGCGTCTCGACTGGCCGTAGCCAAAGCGATATTACCCCCGGGGGTAAGTCAGCTCCGCAGGACTGGTATAGCCTGGTGAAGTACTTGGGAAATCTGCAGCAAAACGTAGCGCAACAGGGAGGGTATCAACCAGCTGGAATGGGGCAACCGCAGCTTGTCGGAGGTGGCTCTGTGGCAAACGTGACCCAGAATCAGCTGTTTTACACGCCGAATGAGCTGCTTTCAGCATTGTCTCGCGTTCATTTTTCAGAAAAGCTGCAGCCTTTTGCCGGGGGTTTCCAGCAGGACGTTAAATCACAGCTGATGTCAGTACTGTCACATGGGAACGAGGATGGTGAAAATAAGCAACTGCCAGAGCGAGAAGGACGAATTCTGGATATTGCGGGAAACCTGTTCGATTCTGTTCTGGAAGATAAGTTGGTTGCGAATAATGTAAGGCCTTGGCTGCAACAATTCTCCATTCCTATAGTCAAGATGGCGCTTCAGGATGATTCGCTTTTTTCTGATAAGTCTCATCTTGCACGCCAGGTGATCAACAGCCTTGCGCAACTGGAATTGTATGGTGAGGATGGCGGCGATATGGGCAATAATGCCGTAAGAAAAAGGATCAATCAGCTTATTGCTGAGGTTACAGATGCAGAAGAAGTTACGCCTCAGCTATTTGAGAAGATGTTGAATAGTTTTAGGTTGCTGATTCGGCTTCAGGACAAGGCTTACAAGGAAAACCTGGAGGATGTGTATGTTGCTTGTGAAGAGGAGCAGCGGATCAGTGCAACCAATGGTGCAAACAACGTTGCTGCGGGTTCATCTGATAGTAAACAGGAAAAATCGCCGGGAGCACCGGCGTCTGAAGATGATGGATTGTTAGAATGGAAAAAACAGGTTCGTCGACTTAAGGTTGGCGACTGGATTTTGTTTGATGATCCTATTGCTCCTCAGCGTCGGCGCTTGGCGTGGATTTCCAAGAGTTCTGAAAGATTTGTCTTCGTGAATGTGAAGGGTTTGAAAGAGTTGACCCTGAGCCAGACTGAGCTTGCGAAGCAATTACGGAGTGGCACGTCAGTTGTCCTGGATGACGGCGGAGAACCGTTGATTGATCGCGCTCAAACAGCCATGCTGCAAAAGATGCACCGTCAGCTTTTGCATGAATCGACGCATGATCAATTAACTGGCTTGATTAACCGGCGTGAATTTGAAAGGTTCCTGGCTCAGGCACTGGTAAGTTCACAGCAATTGAATCAACATCACGCAATCTGTTACATCGATCTGGACCAATTTAGCGTGGTCAACAACACGTTTGGTTACGGCGGTGGAGATCGATTGCTGGTAGAGGTGACAAAGCTACTGAAGGATGAGTTGGGCGATCGTGGCATGGTTGCCCGTATAGGGGGCGATGAATTTGGCATGCTGCTTGAAAACTGTACAGTTGAAGAGGTGCTGGAAATTACCGCTCGGCAGAAGGCGGCTATTACAAATTATCGATTTATCAGCGATGAAAAAAGTCTTGCGATATCTTTCAGTGCAGGGCTCGTCGCAATAGAGCCGGAGAGTGACAGTGTGGCTACGCTTTTGCAGGCGGCAGAAGCGAGTTGTCGCAGTGCACGTGGCAAAGGAACCAACTACGTCCAAGTGTACAACCCGGATGACGAGGGAATGTCCCGTCACAAGCATGCCGTCGAGTGGGTAACAAAAATTGATGAAGCCCTGGATAATGATTCCCTGGTGCTTCGCTATCAACCGATTGCACGAATATCCAGAAAAAATCCTCTGTTACATCATGCTGAAATATTGTTAGGCGTACCGGATGAGCAAGGAAACCTTATCTCTCCTGTGGATTTCATCTTTGCTGCGGAGAGTTTCCGGCGAATGGTCGCTGTTGATCGCTGGGTGGTTCAAAACGTATTCCGCTGGATGGGAACCCATGGTCGAGAGTTGGAAAAAGTGGGTGGATTTGCGATTAATTTGTCCGGGGCATCCTTGAATGAAGAAGGATTTATTGATTTCGTCCTTGAGCAAGCAAAGATTTTAAAGGTGCCAATGGAAAAGGTCTGCTTCGAAGTGACTGAAACCGCAGGAATTGCGAATCTTTCCAATGCCTCGGAGTTTATTCTGGAGGTTAAGAAAACTGGCTGTACATTTGCATTGGATGATTTTGGCAGTGGCTTGTCATCGTATGCCTACTTGAAGAATCTGCCGGTAGACTTTTTGAAAATTGACGGTGCATTCGTCAAGAATATGGACTCAAATCCCTATGACTATGCGGTAGTGAAATCCATTACTGAAATTGGACACTTCATGGGGAAAGGGATTATTGCCGAATACGTGGAAAATGAAAGCATACTTAATATGCTACGCGAAATCGGCGTAGATTATGCGCAAGGATATGTCATCGGAAAGCCGCTCGTCTTGAGTTCGCTGGCAGCCTGATTCTGGCATTCGTTCATACAAAATTCCGGACGCCCTCCGGGTCGGTTCTAACATCACAACCGCCTTAACCATCGCGCAGAGCGCGTCAATCCGTAGGCTGGAATTCGTGGAATGCCCCCTGTAATCAGAGACTCGCATTGGCGTGTAGCCGTCGCTCCTCGATACAGTCGCTGTCGCCTACCTGATAGTCATGGCAGATCATCGGGCGGTGTTCGTAAATCGTGCACAGCATGGTGTTCCTGTCCAAGGCTGCACACCAGCCATCGTCAAGGCGCGCCATGACCCATCCGTCCCACTGGTCGCGTTCCGTCAATTCAGGCGGAATGTCGTCGTCACCCATCAGCATCACCTCTAGCCGGCAGCAGCAGGCTTTACACGAGGTGCACGATATGACTGGGCTATCGCCTGCATCGTTGGTATTGCTTTCTGCAAACAGTTTCAAATTGCCCCGCCTTCCTTCAACTCGCTCTTGACGTAGGCATAATAAACCGGCGCAGCGACCAGCCCTGGCAGGCCGAATGCCGCTTCCATGACGAGCATGGCGGTCAGCAGTTCCCAGGCGTTGGCTTTGATTTGAGAACCGACGATTTTGGCGTTGAGGAAGTATTCCAACTTGTGAATGCTCACCAGGAAGAGCAGCGAGGTCATCGCCATCTGGAAGGAGTGGCCGAGGCTGACGATGACGATGGCGGTATTCGACAGGATGTTGCCGAGGATGGGGATCAGGCCGGCGACGAAGGTGACGACGACCAGGGTGCTGGCGAAAGGGAGGTTGACGCCAGCCTGCGGCAGCACGACACCCAGGTAAATCCAGGTGAGGAAGGAGTTCAAAGCTGCGATTTTCATTTGGGCGAAGACGATGTTGCGGAATGCATCGCTGAATTTAACGGCGCGTTCTGTCAGGGCGGTAACAAAGGGCTTTCGAACTTCGATGGCAACCATTTCATAGAGTGAAAGCATGGCGCCGATGACCATTCCGATCAGCACATGGGCTAGAGTATGGCCAGCTTCCTTGCCCATGATTTTCAGTTCGCCGGAGTGCCCGCGCAGCCATTCTGCAAGATAGACTTTCAGCGCATCACCATCATGGGGCAGAGCGCTATAAATCCATTCGGGAAGGGATGATCGGGATGATTCCAGAATTTCTGCCAGCTTTTTCATGAAGGCGGCGGGGCCGCCACTTTCGGCGCGCAGGATGGTAAGAATGCCGATGACGCCAGCCACGAGCAGAGTGATCACCAGTCCGGAAACCAGGATGACGGACAGGATTTTGGCGTTTCTTCCGGACAGCTTGGCGATTGCGAGCCGGGCGGCAATAAGGTGGATCAGGTGGTAAACCAGCAGGCCGACCAGCAGCGCAGGTAGCAGCTTGAGCTTGAGTATCAGAAGCAGGGCAAGGGCAGTTAGCAGCCATGAGGCTTGGCGATGGGTGAGGGTCATTGATTGTGCATGTTTGGACAGGGCTGATGATCGGCCATTATCGCCTTAAATGGCATAAGTCGCACGGGTTCGCGGTGCTATGCCTTGCAAAATGGGGAAATCACCCCATATTAAGCAGCGTCGTTTCAGAAGCATTTGAGATATAATCCTGTTTTTTGGAGGGTACCATGCCAATTTACGAATATCGTTGTTCTTCTTGCGGTTTCCAGAAGGAATACATACAGAAAATGAGCGATGCGCCGCTCACCGCTTGCCCCGAGTGCAAGCAGGAGTCTTTCGCCAAGATGTTGTCCGCCGCCGGCTTCCAGCTCAAGGGTAGCGGCTGGTATCAGACCGATTTCAAAGGCGGTTCCAAGCCCAAGGAAGAGACCAAGGCTGCCGCGCCCTCCTGTTGCGCTGGCGGAAGCTGCGCCAGCTAGATGACCAAGCGTTATTTCCTCACCGGGCTGCTGATCTGGGTGCCGCTTGGCATCACCGTTTGGGTATTGAAGCTGCTGATCGGCAGCATGGATCAGAGCCTGCTGCTGCTGCCTTTTTCGTTTCGGCCGGAAAGCTGGCTGGGCATGTCCCTGCCGGGCCTGGGCACGATCCTGACGATAGGTGTGATCCTGCTCACCGGCATGCTGACCACGAACATCGTCGGACAGCGCCTGATCCAGTTCTGGGAAAGCGTGCTGGCACGCATTCCGGTGGTGAAGTCGATCTATTACAGCGTCAAGCAGGTCAGCGATACGCTGTTTTCAGGCAGCGGTGAGGCTTTCCGCAAGGTGTTGCTGGTGCGTTACCCCCACCCCGAGGCGTGGTCGCTGGCATTCCAGACCAATCTGCCCCGGGATGTCGGTTCCAGTCTGGACGGCGAATATGTGGGTGTGTTCGTTCCGACCACGCCCAGCCCGGTCAACGGGTTTTATTTCTTCGTCAAAAAAAGCGAGACCATCGAAGTCGGAATCAGCGTGGATGATGCCTTGAAGTACATCATCTCGATGGGGGTGGTGACATCTGCCGACAAGGAATCTCCCGCCCGGGTCTATCCGGGCAATTGAAAACCGCGTTTCCCCGTTTTATTTTCCTTAAGTCAAAATTGGATTGAGCATGCGAACTCATTATTGCGGCGACGTTAACCGTAGCCACTTAGATCAAACCGTTACCCTGTGCGGCTGGGCGCATCGCCGCCGCGACCATGGCGGGGTGATTTTCATCGACCTGCGCGACCGCGAGGGCTTGGTGCAGGTGGTGTGCGACCCCGACCGTGCCGCGACTTTCGCCACGGCAGAGGCTATCCGCAATGAGTTCGTGCTGAAAATTACCGGCCTGGTGCGCAATCGCCCGGAAGGCACGGTCAACCCGAATCTCTCCACCGGCGAGATCGAGGTGCTGGCGCAGGAAATCGAAATCCTCAATGCATCGGCGCCTATCCCTTTCCAGCTTGACGACGAGAACCTGAGCGAAACCGTGCGCCTGACGCACCGTTACCTCGACCTGCGCCGCCCGGCGATGCAGAAGAACATGATGCTGCGCTACCAAGTGTCCAAGAACCTGCGTCACGCCCTCGACGAGCAGGGTTTTATCGAGCTGGAAACGCCGATGCTGACCCGCTCCACCCCGGAAGGCGCGCGCGACTATCTGGTACCGTCCCGCGTCCACCCCGGTCATTTCTATGCATTGCCGCAGTCGCCGCAGTTGTTCAAGCAGCTGTTGATGGTGTCCGGCTTTGACCGCTACTACCAGATCGTCAAATGCTTTCGCGACGAGGATCTGCGCGCCGACCGCCAGCCAGAATTCACCCAGGTGGATATCGAAACCTCGTTTCTGAACGAGCAGCAGATAACCGATCTGGTCGAGACCATGATGCGCCGTTTGTTCAAGACCGTGCTCGACGTTGACCTGCCCGATTTTCCGCGCATGACCTGGGCCGAGGCGATGCGGCGCTATGGCTCGGACAAGCCCGACCTGCGCGTGACCCTGGAACTGACCGACCTTACCGACGTGATGAAGGATGTGGATTTCAAGGTCTTCAGCACTCCCGCCAACTCGCCCACCGGTCGAGTAGTGGCTCTGCGCGTGCCCAAGGGCAGTGAAATCACCCGCGGTGAGATCGATGCCTATACTCAGTTCGTCGCCATCTACGGCGCTCGTGGCCTGGCTTACATCAAGGTCAACGATGTCGCCAAGGGCCGCGAAGGCTTGCAGTCGCCGATCGTCAAAAACCTGTCGGACGCTGCGCTCAAGGCGGTGATCGAACGCACCGGTGCAACCGATGGCGACCTGATTTTCTTTGGTGCCGACACGGCGAAAGTGGTGAACGAAGCGCTCGGTGCACTGCGCGCCAAGATCGGCCACGAGCGCGGCTTTGCCGAAGGCGCCTGGAAGCCGCTGTGGGTGGTGGATTTCCCGATGTTCGAACGCGACGAGGAAGGCAATCGCTGGCAAGCGTTGCATCATCCCTTTACCGCACCGGCAGACGGCCATGAGGAATTGCTGTCGAGTGATCCCGGCAAGGCGTTGTCCAAGGCCTACGATTTCGTGCTTAACGGCTGGGAACTGGGCGGCGGCTCGATCCGTATCCACCGCCAGGAAATTCAGTCCAAGGTATTCCAGGCGCTCAATATCAGCGCCGAGGAAGCCCAGGAGAAATTCGGCTTCCTGCTCGAAGCTCTGCAATACGGCGCACCGCCCCACGGCGGTCTGGCGCTCGGGCTTGACCGCCTGGTCACGCTGATGGCGGGTGCGGAATCGATCCGCGATGTAATCGCTTTCCCTAAAACCCAGCGTGCTTCCTGCCTGCTTACCCAGGCACCGAACGCAGTGGACGAGAAGCAGTTGCGTGAATTGCACATTCGTTTGCGCCAGCAAGTGCAGACCCAGGTGGAAGTGGAGAAGGTCGATTAAACTTCTGCGTCCTCTGTGGTGAAAGCGGTTGGTTAAAACGCATAAAATTCCGGTCTCGGTGCTGGTGGTGATCTACGCTTCAGATCAGCAGGTGCTGTTGCTGGAGCGGGCCGATCATCCTGGATACTGGCAGTCGGTGACGGGGAGTTGTGATCCTGGCGAGAACCTGCGCCAGACCGCGGTGCGCGAAGTGCGTGAGGAGACCGGTCTGGATGCCGAGAAGTACACGCTTACCGACTGGAACCTGCAGTTTGAATTCGAAATTTTCGAAGAATGGCGCCACCGCTATGCGCCGGGAGTCACGCGCAACACCGAACACGTGTTCGGGCTGGAGTTGCCGCAGCCTTTTCCGGTCACTCTGGAACCCAGGGAGCATTTGAATTTCCAATGGCTGCCTTGCGGCGAGGCTGAGAAGAAGGTGTTTTCCTGGACCAATGCCGCGGCGCTGGAAAAACTGCCGGGAATAGTGAAAGTAGTTTAAAAATCATTTGCTACAGAGACCAAAAGTAGGCCCTCCAGGCGGCGCAGAGAGAAGATTGGTTTTTTATCTCTGTGATCTCTGTGACCAAGTTTTGTTTGGGATAAACTAACACCCATGAACGATTCCGCGATACCTTTTTCCGAATATCAAAACCTGCCCGATGCAGCCTGTCAGACGCGCATCCTGGCGGCCAAGGCCAGCCTGGGTAAGCGGTTGGTGATCCTGGGTCATCACTACCAGCGCTCGGACGTGTTCCAGCACGCTGATTTTACCGGTGACTCGCTGAAACTGTCGCGTCTGGCGGCAAATTCTGAAGCGGACTACATCGTGTTCTGCGGCGTGCATTTCATGGCCGAGGTGGCGGATATCCTGTCGCGTCCCGAGCAGATTTCCATCTTGCCGGATCTGGCGGCGGGCTGTTCGATGGCGGATATGGCGACGCTGGCCCGGGTCGAGCGCGCCTGGCGTGAGTTGAAAACGGTGCTCGACCCTGATGCGACCTTCACCCCCGTCACCTACATCAACTCGGCGGCCGATCTGAAAGCCTTTTGCGGCGAGCATGGCGGCATCGTTTGCACTTCCAGCAATGCCACCAAGATTCTGGAATGGTCGTTTGCCCGGCGCGAAAAAGTGCTTTTCTTCCCTGATCAGCACCTGGGGCGCTGGAGCGGCCACAAGATGGGTATTCCGCTGGAAGACATGGTGCTGTGGGACTGGGATCAGCCGCTCGGCGGGCTCACACCCGAGCAGGTCAGGAAGGCTAAAATCATCCTGTGGAAAGGGCTGTGCTCGGTGCACCAGATGTTCACGCCGGCCAATATCCAGCGCTTCCGTCAGGAGCACCCCGATGGCCAGGTGATTTCCCATCCGGAATGCAGCTTCGAGGTGTGCGAGCTGTCGGATTACGTTGGTTCGACCGAATACATCATCAAGACCGTTGCCGAGGCCAAGTCCGGCACGCACTGGCTGGTGGGTACAGAGCTGAACCTGGTCAACCGTCTGGCGGAGCAGTTCAAGACTGAGGGGAAAACCGTCCAGTTCATGGCCTCCACTGTTTGCATGTGCTCGACCATGGCACGAATCGATCCGCAACACCTGGCCTGGTGTCTGGAGAACCTGGTTGCCGGCCAAGTTGTGAACCACATCAAGGTGCCGCCCGATGAGGCCGTACTGGCCCGGGTGGCGTTACAGCGCATGCTGGATGCTTCTTGAACAGAGTGAGGAGTCAGGAGTGAAGAGTGAGGAGAAGCAGGAGGCGGTGTTGTTTTTGACGTCACTCCTCACCTCTCACTCCTCACCCCTTGCCGATTCAAAATGACACAGGCGATTCGGGTCGTCACCTACAATATCCACAAGGGATTTTCCCAGTTCAACCAGCGCATGGTGCTGCACGAGCTGCGCGACCAGTTGCGCGGCATCCATGCCGACCTGGTTTTCTTGCAGGAAGTTGTGGGCGCTCACGATCTTCATGCGGAGAAACACGTGAACTGGCCTGATTCTTCCCAATACGAGTTTCTCGCCGACTCCATCTGGAAGGATTACGCTTACGGCAAGAATGCGGTCTATCCTGCAGGGCATCACGGCAACGCGATCCTGAGTCGCTTCCCGATTGTCAGTTCGGAAAATGTCGATATCTCGGCCCACCGCTTCGAACAGCGCGGCTTGCTCCACGTTGAAGTAAGCATGCCTGGCTGGGATGAAACCCTGCATTGTGTGTGTGTTCACTTCGGCCTGTTTACCAAGGGGCGCCGTGTACAGTTGTCGGCATTGCGTAAAAGGATCGAGAGCCTGGTTCCGCCGCATGCGCCATTGATTATCGCCGGTGATTTTAACGACTGGCGCGGTGAGGCTTGCGACACCCTGGCACACAAGATGCATCTGAAAGAGGTATTCGGGGTGACCAGGGGTCGGCCCGCTTGCAGTTATCCAGCGGCGCTGCCTATGTTCCGGCTAGACCGGATTTACGTGCGGGGGCTGCGTGTGAGTTCTGCCGAGGTGCATAGCGGCAGGCCGTGGTCGAAAATTTCCGATCACGCCGCGCTGTCCGCCATCGTTCACAGGGCATAACTCTAGTCCAATGGATCTGATACCGGGCAATCGACTGACTCTCCTCAAGAACGGCGCGGAATATTTTCCGGCCCTTGAAATCGCCATCGACCATGCGCGCCGCGAAATATTCCTCGAATCTTACATCTACGAATACGATGCAAGCGGGCGGCAGGTCAGCGAAGCACTGATGCGGGCGGCGAGGCGGGGCGTGACCGTACACCTGCTGCTCGATGGCTTCGGGGCGAGAACGCTGCCGGGAGCGGTGGTCGATGAGATGCGCGCGGCAGGGGTGCAGGTCATGTTCTACCGGCCCGATGTTACGCTTCGTTTCAAGCGCCACCGGTTGCGCCGCCTGCACCGCAAGATAGCGGTGATCGACACGCGCATTGCCTTCGTCGGCGGCATCAATATCATCGACGACATCAACGCGCCTGACCAGATTCCACCGCGTTTCGATTATGCGGTCTCGGTGGAGGGGCCGTTGCTGGCTGAAATACATCAATCGGCCAGGCGTCTCTGGGCGTTGATTGGCTGGCTGCAGTTGCGTCGCCACCGCAGCCGTAGTCGGAGGCACAGGGCGCCGCTGCATATTGCGCCGCGTGGTGGAGTCGAGGCTGCCTTCGTTCGGCGTGACAACATCCGCCATCGGAATGACATCGAAAACGCATATCTCGATGCCATCGATTCGGCCAAAGATGAGATCATCATCGCCAATGCCTACTTCCTGCCCGGCCGCCGCTTCAGGCAGGCGCTGGTCCAAGCCTCTGCGCGGGGCGTGCGGGTGGTGTTGTTGCTGCAGGGGCGGGTGGAATACGTTCTACTTCATTACGCTTCGCGTGCCCTGTACGGCATGCTGCTCGGCGCAGGCATAGAAATCTACAGCTACCACAAGAGCTTTCTTCATGCCAAGGTGGCGGTGATCGACGGTCGCTGGGCCACGGTGGGTTCGTCGAATATCGACCCTTTTAGCCTGATGCTGGCGCGGGAAGCCAATATTGTAGCGCTCGACGCCGACTTCGCTGGAAAGCTGCGGAGCAGTTTGCTGCAGGCGATTAGCGAGGGAGCGCAGCAAATCATGGCCGACAATTGGAAGCAACAGCCGTATTACCAGCGCTTCCTGGCGTGGGTAAGTTACGGCGTGGTGCGCTTTCTGATGGGCATGGTCGGCTATGCGCGCCGTTACGAAGAAGCCTGATCGCCTTTATAAAAGCGGGCTGGAAATGCTAATATTCATGTTTTTCAAAGAATGCCGAGGGATTTATGGCCGGTCACAGTAAGTGGGCGAACATCAAGCACAAAAAAGCCGCGACGGACGCCAAGCGCGGCAAGATTTTTACGCGCCTGATCAAGGAAATTACCGTTGCCGCCAAGATGGGCGGCGGCGACATCAGCTGCAATCCGCGCCTGCGCCTGGCGGTGGATAAGGCGTATGAGAACAACATGCCCAAGGACAACGTCGAGCGCGCTATCAAGCGCGGCACCGGCGACCTCGAGGGCGTGAACTACGAGGAGCTACGCTACGAGGGTTATGGCCCGGCTGGCGTGGCGGTGATGGTGGAATGCCTGACCGACAACAAGACCCGCACCGTGGCCGACGTGCGCCATGCCTTTACCAAGCACGGCGGCAATCTCGGTACCGACGGCTCGGTAGCCTTTTTGTTCAAGCATTGCGGACAGATGCTTTTCGCTCCCGGTACAGATGAGGACAAGCTGATGGAAGCGGCGCTAGAAGCGGGCGCCGAGGACGTGGTTACGAATGAAGATGGCAGTATCGAGGTGGTTACCGATCCCTACGAGTTTGCCGCCATCAAGGAAGCACTGGTCAAGGCCGGCCTGCAGCCCGAAGTGGGCGAGGTTACTATGAAACCGGCTAACGAAAACGAGCTCACCGGCGACGATGCGGTAAAAATGCAGAAACTGCTCGACGCCTTGGAGAGCCTCGATGACGTCCAGGAGGTGTATACCACTGCCGTCATGGACGAGGAATAAGTCATCCGCATTCTCGGTATCGATCCCGGTTTGCGCGTGACGGGTTTTGGGGTGATCGACAAGCTTGGTCAGCAGCTGATTTACGTTGCCAGCGGCTGCATCCGCACACCGGTTGGGGAGTTGCCGCAACGGTTGAAATCGATTATTGATGGTCTGGGCGAAGTGATCGCTTCTTACAATCCTGAGCAGGTGGTGGTGGAAAAAGTCTTCGTCAACGTCAATCCCCAGTCCACCCTGCTGCTGGGTCAGGCGCGCGGTGCCGCGATCTGCGCCGCAATTCTCAAGGATTTGCCGGTGGCGGAATACACCGCCCTGCAGGTGAAACAGGCTGTGGTCGGCAACGGCCATGCGGCCAAGGAGCAGGTGCAGGACATGGTCAGACGCTTGTTGAAACTCGAGGGTGACCCCCAGGCCGATGCGGCGGACGCATTGGCTTGTGCCATCTGCCACGCCCATGGCGGACAGGGGCTGGGCAAGCTGGCAACCGCCGGTTTCCGGATGAAGAATGGAAGGCTAGTCTAATGATAGGCAGAATCGCAGGCATCCTGCTCGAAAAGCATCCCCCTCTGGTTCTGGTGGATGTGGGCGGGGTCGGTTATGAAATCGACGTGCCGATGAGCACCTTCTACAATCTCCCTGCCCTCGGTGAAAAAATCGCGCTACATACCCAGTTGATCGTGCGCGAGGATGCCCATCAGCTCTACGGATTCTCCACCCACGACGAGCGCGCCGCTTTCAGGCAGCTGCTTAAAATTAGTGGTGTTGGACCGAAGTTGGCGCTGACTATTCTGAGCGGTATGTCAGTCGCTGAATTGTCACATGTCGTTGCCGCCCAGGAAGTGGGTCGGCTGACCAAGATTCCGGGTATCGGCAAGAAGACCGCCGAGCGCTTGTTGCTGGAACTGCGCGACAAACTGCCGGGCGCGGCAGCCGTTTTGCTGACTTCCGGAACTGAACCTGGTCCAGCCATTCGCAACGACGTTTTGGATGCGTTGCTGGCGCTGGGTTATAATGAGCGCGAAGCGAACTGGGCAGTGAAGCAACTGCCCGCCAACCTGGACGTGTCCGATAGTATCCGTCAGGCTCTTAAATTCCTATCCAAGGCATGATCGAAACCGACAACCTCAAGGCTGGCAACCGCATTATTTCCGCGGCGCCGATTTCTTCCCATGAAGAAGCGGCCGAGCGCGCTTTGCGCCCCAAGCTGCTGGAAGAATATGTCGGTCAGGAGAAGGCGCGCGAGCAACTGGAAATTTTTATCCAGGCGGCGCGCGGTCGCAGCGAATCGCTCGACCACGTGCTGCTGTTCGGACCGCCTGGTTTGGGCAAGACCACCCTGGCGCACATCATCGCCCGTGAAATGGGTGTCAACCTGCGCCAGACCAGCGGGCCGGTGCTGGAGCGGCCAGGCGATCTGGCCGCGCTGCTGACCAATCTTGAGCCCCACGATGTTTTGTTCATCGATGAAATTCACCGGCTTTCCCCGGTGGTGGAAGAAATCCTCTACCCGGCGCTGGAGGACTTCCAGCTCGATATCATGATCGGCGAAGGTCCGGCGGCGAGGTCGGTCAAGCTGGATCTGCCGCCCTTTACGCTGGTCGGTGCCACGACTCGGGCCGGCATGCTGACCAACCCGTTGCGAGACCGTTTCGGCATCGTGGCGCGGCTGGAATTTTATACTCACGGCGAACTGAAGCAGATCGTGGCGCGTTCTGCGCGGTTGATGAATGTTGAGCTTTCCGACGATGGTGCGGTAGAAGTTGCGAAGCGTTCGCGCGGCACGCCGCGCATCGCCAACCGCCTGTTGCGCCGGGTGCGTGATTTTGCCGAGGTCAAGGCGGATGGCAAGGTGACGCGGGATGTGGCTGATGCCGCGCTTTTTATGCTGGATGTGGACAAAGCCGGACTCGACATGATGGATCGCAAGTTGCTGCAGGCCGTGCTGGAGAAGTTCGGCGGCGGCCCGGTCGGGGTGGAAAACCTGGCGGCAGCCATCGGCGAGGAGCGCGACACCATCGAGGATGTGCTCGAACCCTATCTGATTCAGCAGGGCTATTTGATGCGCACGCCGCGCGGTCGGGTGGCAACGCAGATAGCCTATCTGCATTTCGGGCTGGCGGTGCCGTCGAAGAACCCGAACGGCGAGCTGTGGGAGCAATGATGCAGTATCGAGTGCTGAGTCCTGAGTGCTGAGTAATGGATGGTAAAATGAGCGACAAGGCTACTCAGGACTCAGGACTCGGCACTCAGGACTGTTTTGCTTGGCCGGTGCGCGTCTATTACGAGGACACCGATTCCGGCGGCGTGGTGTATTACGCCAATTACCTCAAGTTCATGGAGCGTGCCCGTACCGAATGGTTGCGGGACCAGGGTTTCGAGCAGACGGAGTTGTTGCGTGACCATTCAATCATTTTTGTGGTGCGCGAAGTGCATATAGAATACCTGCGCCCCGCGATGTTTAACGATCTGCTGACGGTGACAGTGAATTTTCATCAGGCAGGCCGCAGCTGGATCGAGCTTGATCAGACGGCTGAGCATCCGGAAAACGGCGTGCTGGTAAGGGCGCGCGTCAAGGTGGTCTGCGTCAATGGGCAAACATTCAAGCCGGTGCAAATTCCCGCCCCGGTCAGAGAGAGAATTGAAAGGATATCGTGAACGTTACGCAAGACCTGTCTTTTTTGAGTCTGATCACCAACGCCAGTGTCGTGGTGCAACTGGTTCTGTTGATCCTGCTGCTGGCTTCGGGCTTATCCTGGTATTTTATTTTCGACAAGATGTTCGCCATTCGAGCCGCAATCCGCGAGGCGGATAGTTTCGAGAACGATTTCTGGAGCGGATCGGACATCAACAACCTGTACCAGCGCAGCAATTCCGGCAGGACGCCGGTGGTGGGCATGGAGAAAATTTTCGAGGCGGGCTACCGGGAATTTCTCAAGCTCAAGCGCCAGGGGCGTATGGATGTCGGCGTCGTCATGGAGGGCACGCGTCGCGCTATGCGCGCGGCCTGCCAGCGTGAACTGGATGCGCTGGAACGGCACCTCGCCTTCCTTGCCTCGGTCGGCTCTGTCAGTCCCTATATCGGGCTGTTCGGCACAGTGTGGGGCATCATGAATGCCTTCCGTGGCCTCTCCAACGTGGTGCAGGCGACCTTGGCGCACGTTGCGCCAGGCATCGCCGAAGCGCTGGTCGCCACTGCGATGGGCCTGTTCGCTGCGATTCCGGCTGTGCTCGCCTACAATAGCTATTCCCATGATGTGGATCGACTGGCGACTCGCTACGACAGTTTCATGGAGGAGTTCTCCAATATTCTGCAAAGGCAGCCCAACCCTTGATGAACCGCCGCCCCCGCCGCTTCATGAACCAGATCAACGTCGTGCCTTACATCGACGTGATGCTGGTGCTGCTGATCATTTTCATGGTGACGGCGCCCCTGATTAATCCTGGGCAGATCGAACTGCCTTCGGTCGGACAGTCGCTCAAGCCCCCGGTGGCGCCGCTGGAGGTGGAGATTCGTAAAGACAACAGCCTGTACTTGCGCGACCTGGAAAAATCGAATACAGCGCACAAAGTCAGCCGGGAGGATCTGGTTGATGCGGTTCGAGAGCAGCAAAAACGCAATCCCGAGCAGTCGGTGGTCATCTCGGCGGATAAAAGTGTGCGTTATGAGGAAGTGCTGAAGGTGATGGACGTGCTGCAGAGCAATCAGGTGAAAAAAGTCGGGCTTCTGGCCAAGCCCAGGGCGGGATAATGCCGCCAGCCGAACGGAAGAAGCCGAGCCGGAAATGGGCGATTGCACTGGCTGTCCTGGTGCATCTGATATTTGCCGTCGTGCTGATATTCGGCATCGACTGGCAGACCAAGGAGGCTTCGCCGGTGATGGCCGAGCTGTGGAGCAGCGTTTCTGCTCCCGCTACAAAGCCGGTGCCAAAACCCGAGCCTGCGCCTCGTCTGGAGCCCAAGCCTCAACCCAAACCTGTTCCCAAGCCGGAGCCAAAACCAAAACCAGAACCCAAGCTGGAGCAGCCCAAGCCGGTCAAGGCCGACATCGAGCTTAAAGACAAAGAAAAAGAGAAAGAAAAAGAGAAAGAAAAAAAGCGTAAGGAAGAAGAGAAAGAGAAGAAAAAGGCCGAAGCAGAGAAAAAGCTCAAAGAGCAGGCGCTGAAGGTACAGCATGCCATGCTGGAAGCTGAACAGGTGGCATTGGACAAGCAGCGGGAGGCTGCGGAGGCGGCGCGTCAGCAGGCGGCTACCCAGGCCGCATCCCAGCGTCTGATGAACGATGCGATTAGCCGGATCAGCAGCCATATCAGGCGTTTCGTGGTGATGCCGCCGGATGTGGTGGGGAACCCGCAGGCCGAGTTCGATGTCTTCTTGATACCGACGGGCGAGGTGCTGAACGTGAAATTGTCGCGTAGCAGCGGCAACCCGGCCTACGATACCGCAGTGGAACGGGCTATACGCAAGGCTTCGCCTTTGCCTCTGCCCACCGACCCTTCGCTGATCGGACGGTTCAGGGAGTTGAAGTTGAAATTTCGACCGAACGAATAATGAATGGTGAGGGGTTAGCAGGTGAGGGGTGAGGGGAAAAGTCAAAAGCGGTGCGGTGGGGGTTTTGACCTTCCGCATCACCCCTCACCCCTCACCGAATTTGAATTTAAGGGAACTGGAATGATATTCAGAAATTTACTTATTGGCGCTGCGTGGCTGTTGTTTGCGCCATTCGCGCATGCGGCTCTTACCATCGAAATCGTCGGCAGTGGCGCCAACCAGATTCCGATTTCGGTCGTGCCCTTTGCCGGCGAAAGTGCTCTGCCGCAGGGGGTTACCGCCGTGGTTGCGGCGGATTTACAGCGTAGCGGACTGTTCAAGATTATCGACCCCGCCGGAGTGCGGCCCGAGCCGCACGAACTGGCTGAGGTGAACTACCTGGACTGGCGTACGCGCGGTGCTGACGCACTGGCGATCGGCAGCGTGTTGTCGAGACCCGACGGCAAACTGGAGGTGCGTTTCCGCTTGCTCGATGCGGTGAAGCAGACGCAGCTCGACGCTTACAGCTATGTGATTGATCGTACCCTGGTGCGCGCCACGGCGCACAAGATTGCCGATCTGATTTACGAGAAACTCACCGGCGATGTCGGTGTGTTCAGTACCCGTATTGCCTATATCGTCAAGAGTGGCTCGCGTTACGAGCTGCAGGTGGCGGATGCGGACGGCTATGGCGCGCAGACGGTACTAGCTTCCAAGGAGCCGATTATTTCCCCCTCATGGTCGCCGGATGGCACCAGGCTGGCATATGTTTCGTTCGAGCGGAAAAAACCGATCATTTACGTTCAATCGCTGGTCAGCGGCCAGCGTCAGGTGCTGGCCCAGTTCAAGGGCAACAACAGCGCGCCGGCATGGTCGCCGGACGGCAAGCAGCTTGCACTTGTGCTGACCAAGGATGGCGGTTCGCAGATTTATCTGATCAATGCCGATGGTAGCGGGGTTAAACGCGTGAGCTACAGCTCAGGCATCGATACCGAGCCGTCATTTTCACCGGACGGCGCCTTTATCATATTCACTTCGGACCGGGGTGGCAGCCCGCAGATTTACCGCATGTCGGTTAGCGGCAGCGGTGCGCAGCGCCTGACTTTCGAGGGCAATTACAACGTTTCCCCCCATTTCAGCCCGGACGGCAAGAGTTTTACCTTTATCCAGCGCGTCAGCGGTTCTTCTTTTCATGTGGCCCTGCAGGACGTAGCGTCTGGACAGATGCAATTGCTGACGGATACGCGCATGGACGAATCCCCCAGTTTCGCGCCGAATGGCAAAATGCTACTATATGCCACTGAAATTGGAGGGCGCGGGATACTGGCCGCGGTTTCGAGCGATGGTCGGGTCAAGCAGCGGTTGTCCACCCAGGCCGGCGACGTGCGTGAGCCCGAGTGGGGTCCATTGTTGAAGAATCGGTAACTTTCTCAAGTTAAGTTCACTAAATCGGAGAGTAGAAAAGATGAAAAAGATATTGTTCAGTACTTTGTTGGTTAGTTTATTGGTAGGTTGTGCAAGCCAGGACGTGAAGGATCAGCCCAAAGCAGCGGTCGAGGACAGAACGACGACACAAGCGGGTGCGGATACCAAGTCTGCCGGTCAGCAGTCAGTGACAGCCAACCCCCTGACAGATCCCAGCAACATCCTCTCCAAGCGCAGCGTGTATTACGACTTCGACAAATCTGACGTGAAGGCCGAGTACAAGCCGATGGTCGAGGCGCATGCCAAGTATTTGACTAGCAACAAGAGTGCCAAGGTTGCAGTTCAGGGCAACTGCGACGAGCGCGGTAGCCGCGAGTACAACATTGCCCTGGGCAATCAGCGTGCCGACAGCGTCAGGAAAATGATGAATGTGTTCGGCGCGTCCGACAGCCAGATCGAGGTCGTCAGCTTTGGCGAGGAGAAACCCCGCGCTGCCTGCCATGACGAATCCTGCTGGAAAGAGAATCGTCGCTCCGATATCGTTTACCAGGGCGAGTAATAATGCTTCGACTTGCGCTTTTCCTGTCCTTGTTTTTGGGGTGGGCTTCATTGAGTACCGCTGGTCTGTTTTCGGACGACGAAGCCCACCAGAAAATTGCGTTGCTCCAGAAGCAAATTCAGGGAATGGAGGAGCGCGTCGTGCAAATGGAAAACACGGCACGTTCTCAGGGTGTGGGTTTACTGTCGCAACTGGACGCGCTTAAGTCCGACCTGGCCGCATTGCGCGGACAGATCGAGGTGCATACCCACGACATTGAAACCACGCAAAAGCGGCAGCGCGATCTTTATGTCGATCTCGACAGCCGCCTGCGCAAGCTTGAGACTGTCGGCGGGGTACCCGCTCCACAGGCGGATTCTGGCAAGCCAGCCTCTTCCGACCCGACCCCGGTTGATCCGGTCAGTGCCGATGAATCCAGTGCGTATGATGCCGCCTTGGGTTTATTCAAGTCGGGTAATTATCAAGGGGCCATCGACAGTTTTCAAAGCTTTGTCGGTGCGCATCCCAACAGTCAGCTTGCCCCCAGTGCCTACTACTGGATCGGCAACTCCTACTTTAATTTGCGCGAATACAAGAGTGCCATCGCCAATCAACAGAAACTGGTCAGCCAGTATCCAGGCAGCACCAAGGTGCCGGATGCGCTACTGAATATCGCCAGCTGTCAGCAAGGCTTGGGCGATGCATCTGAAGCGAAAAAGACACTCAAAAATATCGTGTCGAAATACCCGCTCAGTAACGCCGCTGAATTGGCAAAGAAGCGTCTTGCCGGTTCCAAATAATGTAGCGCCGCAGCTCAGCCTGCGGATCAATGAGATATTCCATTCTCTTCAAGGCGAAACCAGTCGTGTCGGATTACCTACGGTATTTATCCGGCTGACCGGGTGCCCACTTCGCTGTACCTACTGCGATACCTCTTACGCCTTTAATGAAGGGGAAACCCTGACGCTGGCAGAAATTTTCGACAAGGTTACGCAATTTCACGCTCGTTATGTCACCGTGACCGGTGGCGAACCGCTGGCCCAGAAGAATTGCCTGCCGCTGTTGCAGCAGCTTTGCGATGCGGGCTATTCGGTGTCGCTGGAAACCGGGGGGGCGATGGATATTTCCAAAGTGGATACCCGTGTTTCCCGAATACTGGACATCAAAACACCAGGTTCGGGCGAGGCTGAAAAAAATCGCTGGAAAAACCTGGAGCTGCTGACCCCGCAGGACGAAGTCAAATTCGTGCTATGCGGCGAAGAGGATTATCAGTGGGCGAAACAAGTGCTGAGCGAGAAACGTATCGCCGACCGTTGCCCGGTGCTGTTTTCAGCTTCTCAAGGCCAGCTTGAGCCAGCCAGGCTGGCCGACTGGATACTGCGCGACAATCTGCCGGTTAGACTGCAAATTCAACTGCATAAATTCTTGTGGGGTGAGGGGCGAGGGAAATAAAATAAGGTCCTGAGTTGAACGTGCTGAGTCCTGAGTAAAATCCTTGCACTCAGCACTCAGCACTCAGCACTCAGCACTCAGCAATTCGCTTCGCTATGTGGGCTAGCGCGGCATCCACTTCATCGATGAGGATCAGACACAGGTCGCCGGGTTCCAGGCGTGCCAGGGCGGTGTCGATGGCCAGAAATTCACCCCGGATTTCCTCAATCGCCGTGGCACGGCTGGCTTGCTCCAGGCCCTGCTGCAGGAGCGCCAGCACTTCACCGTCGGCCCGCCCGCGCTGGCATTGATCCTGATATAAAATCACCGTGTCGAAAGCCTCACCCAGGATCTGGGTTTGCTGGCTGATATCTTCATTTCGCCGGTCACCCGCGCCGCTAATCACGACAATGCGCCGCTTCGCGGGCATGTGCTCGATGGCCTTCACCAGCGCCTGGATGGCATCCGGGTTGTGTCCGTAGTCCGCGATCAGGGTGGCGCCACGGTAGTCGAACAGGTTGAATCGCCCTGGTACGGTTGCCGCATCGCTTACGAACGAGGTCAGGCCGGCGCGGATGATTTCCCAGTCCAGACCCAACGCCCATCCGGCGGCGATCGCTGCCATCGCGTTCTCGACCTGGAAGCCGATAGTGCCATTCCGGGTGAGAGGAATCTGCGCCAAGGCGATGCGATGTTCGAAGCTGCCTTCTGCGGCCACGATGCCGCCTTCGTTTACGTACACCACACGCAGGCCGCGCGCATGGTGAGTGGCCATGACCGGATGATGCAGGTCGCTGGTGAAGAAGGTGACCGAACCTGGACAGGCATCGGCCATCTTCACCACGATCGGGTCCGCTGCGTTGAGAACTGCAACGCCGCCAGGCGCAACGTTCTCGACGATAACCCGTTTTACCACGGCCAGATCCTCGACCGTGCTGATATAACTCAGGCCGAGGTGATCCCCCATGCCGATGTTGGTGACGACCGCCACGTTGCAGCGATCAAAGGCCAGTCCTTCGCGCAATACGCCGCCACGCGCGGTTTCGAGAACTACGGCATCGACATCGGGATGGCGTAGTACAGTGCGGGCACTCTTGGGGCCGCTGCAGTCTCCGGTGTCGATGCGCCGCCCCTGGATATAGACGCCGTCCGAGTTGGTCATGCCCACGCGCAAACCCTTCTCGCCAAGCAGGTGAGAGATCAGGCGCACGGTTGTGGTTTTTCCATTGGTGCCTGCCACCGCCACTATCGGTATGCGGCCATCTTCGCCTTCGGCGAACATGCTGGCGATGATTGCCTCGCCGACTGCACGCCCCTTGCCAAACGAAGGCGCAAGGTGCATGCGCAGGCCCGGAGCAGCGTTGACTTCAATCACGGCGCCGCCTTGTTCCTCAAGCGACCTGTGTACGCTGTCACACACCACGTCTACTCCGCAGATGTCGAGTCCGATCATCTGGGCTGCTGCTACTGCACGTGCCGCCAATTCCGGGTGAACGTCGTCGGTCACATCGGTCGCCGATCCGCCCGTGCTCAGGTTTGCATTGTTCCGCAACAGCACGCGCGCACCCTTGGCGGGTACGGAATCTGCGGCGTGCCCCTGAGTGGCGAGTGTCGCCAGGGCGATGTCGTCGAAGTGGATTTTGGTGAGAGAGGTTGAATGTCCTTCGCCTCGCAGGGGATCGCTGTTGACTTGCTCGACGAGTTCACGAACGGTATGAACGTCGTCGCCGATCACCTGGGGAGGGTCGCGCCGTGCCGCTGCGACAAGATGATTTCCTACCACCAGCAGGCGGAAGTCATAGCCGGGAATGTAGCGTTCAACCATGATTTCCGAGCTGACTTCGGCGGAGGCGGCATAGGCCGCCAGCACGCGTTCATGGGTCTCGATATTGACGGCGACACCTTTGCCCTGATTGCCATCCTGGGGTTTGATCACCACCGGGCCGCCGATTTCGCAGGCTGCCACCCAGGCGTCCTCGGCATCCGACACAGGCCGCCCTTGAGGTATCGGAACTCCGGCTGCATCAAGCAATATTTTGGTCAGTTCCTTGTCCTGGGCGATGGCCTCGGAAATGGCGCTGGTATGGTCTGTCTCGGCGGCCTGGATGCGGCGCTGCCGGCTACCCCATCCTAGTTGTACCATGCTGCCCGAAGTCATGCGCCGATAAGGGATTCCACGCGTCACTGCGGCCTGAACGATGGCCCCGGTGCTGGGTCCGAGGCGCTCGTCCTCATCCAGTTCGCGCAGGCGTGCCAGTGCGTCGGCAAGGTCGAAGGGCATATCGTTCGCGGCCGCGTGGCAAAGCGTTTGCGCGAGCTCGAACGCGAGCCGGCCAACCTGCTCCTCGCTGTATTCGACCACGATCTGGAATACATCAGCCTCAGTTGTTGCTGCAGTGCGACTGAAGGTCACCGGACACCCGGCTTGCACTTGCAGCCCAAGGGCGGCGAATTCCAGAGCGTGCGCCATGGGAATGGATTCTTCGTGGCCAGCGGGTCTCAAGGAACCGATTTCCGGGAACCGTGCGCGTAGTCTGGCTTCGAAGTCGGGCATATCCCCGATCAGGCATTCACGGCACTTCACAATGGCTTCGATTACGGTGCGTCTGCTCCAAAGATTGGGGCCGCGCAACGCCCTGATGCGTGATACTTCCATTTTGTTTCCCTAAATTACCCGGCGATCTTTGCCGTGGCAGGATGTTAATTAGTCGGCACTAAAGGTTTCTATTCCTGCGCGGATCAGTTCCAGCGGCAGGCCGAGTGCCCATGCCGATCCGGCCGCCGCCAGCACATGCTCGATTTGCAGCCCGGCAGCTCCAGCTTCTGCCAGCATGATGCCGGATGTTTCGACAAGTTGTACTTCTTCATTGCCTGTAGCGAGTGTCACGAAGCCGTCGCGCACCAGCACCGCGCGCTTCCCCTGAGTCAGGTGCTCAGTGATGGCCGGAACATCCGGATTGGCGCCGAAGAAAATGACTTCGCCATCACATAGCGGCGCCATTTCTGCCACCATAGTGTCGTTGCCGTTGAGCACCGCCACCCCGTCCGGAAGAACTACGTCTACCTGGGTGCGCAGCACGTTGAATACCTGATCGGGTGTCTCGATGTAATATTTTCCGAAGTGCAGGGTCGGGTCGATATTCGTGACGACGCCGACCTGGCATCGATCGTAGGCCAGCCCCTCGCTCAGTATCATATCGCTGCCATTCTCGAAGACGGCTGCCTCGGCCACTCGGTTCAGCAGTATCTTGCGTGCGGCTGCCCAGGTCGCACGATTCCCATTTTCAACCAGTCGTTGATCATGATATAGACCGTCGCTACACGCCAGGCTCACGCGCTTGCCGCTGAGGTGAAGCAGATGCGCTACCAGTCGTGCGACCAGATTGGTCCCGTTCGTACCGGTGATGCCGACAACGGGGATGCGACCGTTCTCGCCTTCGGGAAACAGACTGTCGACGATGGCCCTGCCTATGGGGCGGGGTTCGCCGCTTGCCGGCTTGAGGTGCATCAGCAGGCCAGGGCCTGCGTTGACTTCGACGATCGCGCCGCGCTGCTCGTCGAGGGGACGCGAGATATCTTCGGCGACCAGGTCGACCCCTGCAATATCCAGTCCGACGATACGGGCTGCGAGACAAACGGTTGCAGCCACATCCGGATGGACCAGATCGGTCACGTCGAAGGCGACGTTACCGTTGCGCTGGATCATTACTTCAACGCCCAGTGGCGGTATGGCGTCAGGGGTAAAACCCTGGCGCGTGATTTCGAGCCGGACAGCCGGGTCTTCATCTACCCGAACCAGGTTGAGCGGGTAATCTTCGGTCGTGCCGCGCCGTGGGTCGGTATTGATCTGGGTGTCGATGAGTTCGATGATGGTTGAACGGCTGTCGCCCGTTACGGAGGCCGATTCCCCGCGAGCCGCCGCCGCCAGGCGTCCGCCCACGACCAGCAACCGGTGTTCATTGCCGCGTACGAAGCGCTCGACGAGGACATCGCTGCCCTCGTCGAGCGCCAATTTGTAGGCGGCCGCGATCTCTTCGCGCGTCATCAGTTCGGTGGAAACACCCCGGCCATGGTTGCCATCGCGAGGTTTGACCACGACCGGGACACCGATTTCCTCGGCGGCTTCCCAGGCGTCTTCCGGGCTTTCCACGATACGGCCTTCGGGAACTGGCACGCCGCAAGCTTGAAGCAGGTCCTTGGTCAGATCCTTGTCGCTGGAAATGCTTTCGGCAATGGCGCTGGTCTGGTCGGTCTCGGCGGTCCAGATGCGACGGCTTCGGGCGCCGTAGCCGAGTTGTACCAGGTTGCCTTCAGTCAGTCGGATGGACGGAATGCGTCGATCCGAGGCTGCATCGACGATGCATGCCGTGCTCGGGCCGAGGCAAAGCGAATCGGCCAGATCGCGCAGGCGGGCAACCGTGGCGGGAATGTCGAACGGACGGTCCTCGATCGCCGCCATCACCAGATCGCGAGCAGCGTGCAGGCAGTCGCGGCTCACTTCTTCGTGGCGCGAGCGTACCACGACTTTATAAACACCCCGCACCGAGGTGCTGCGCGCTTTCCCGAAACCGCTTTGCATGCCCGCCAGGTTCTGCAACTCCAGGGTGACATGTTCGAGAATGTGCCCCGGCCAAGTCCCCTCGCGCACCCGCAGCAGGAAGCCTCCCCGCTCGCCAACGCCACACCGGTGTTCGATCAGCGAGGGCAGCCATGATGACAGGCGCTCGTAGAAACCGGGGATGGTATTGGAAGGCGAGTCCTCCAGGTCTCCGATATCAACCCATGCTTCGAGTACCGGACGGTATGTCCATATATTCGGCCCGCGCAGGGGCACGATTTTGAGAAATTCGATTTTCTTATTCATAAAAAATACTTGAGCCTCTCAGCGGATTCAGCCATTGGCGGGCCGAGCGGCAGGTCCGACATATTTTTTGGGATAACCCAGTAAGGATAAGGTGATTTGAGCATATTGCGTTGCTGCTCGCAACTGCTATGGGATAAACAAAATGCGCCATATATATCGGGCGTCGTGCTTAAGTCGCTCAGTGGCATAGGGTGTGCGAATCCGTTGAGTGCTCTTAAGGTCAGGTGTGTCACAGAAAATTTTAAAACAGCTAGAAAATTAACGCTGCGCGCAGCAATCCGTTTACCACAGGGAGAGGAAGATTTTTTTACTGAGGCATCCCCATTATTTCGGATAGGCGACTAATCCGGCTTGCCGGGGGATGTTTGCGCAGACTATTTCAAACTCTGTTTCTGCCACCGTGTTGTGTGGTATTGCAGTCATCGATGTTTTGTCTTCATCCAGTGAGAGGGAGGTGATGAATTTGCCTTGGTCGCTGTAAGTTACGCCGTGGAGCAGGCCCTGGGTCCGTTCCGCGCAATTCATGATGCGGCGCATTTTCTTTTCCTTGATCATCCTGCCGGAAGTTTCATCTTTGACCGTTGGCTGGAGGTAAACGATTTTTTCCCAAAATTTGACCACCTTGCCGCTACGTTCAAGATTAACCTTGTCGATGGAAAAGGTGATGTTGTCGGAGGAGGTTGGAATGGTCAGCCATTCTTCCGCCGCATACGCCGGGATGTAGGCAGTGAGCGCTAATAGCACCGCCAGGCGTTTGGCCTTCTGCAATAACGGATAGGTATGAAAAGCATGTCTTTCAATTTTATTCAAAGCGGTCATTTCTATGTTGATCCATTTCAAGGACAGAGAGCATGAATTTTTTCCGGAGGAAAATACTCTATTTGTTTCTCGATAACATGCTATCCCGGTTAAGCTGCCTCGGTCCAGTCTGATGCTGTACTCTTGGTTTCAAGGCAAGTAAACTTCGTCCCAGCATGGCCCCGGTTAGAGGCCATGGTTCTTCCAGACAAAAATCCAAGGGTTATTTGTGAAACACATCAATTCTCTTTCGGCGCCAACCGGAAAAATTTTGCCCGACACCTGGCGCGCCGAGGTGGAATCTCAGCTGGCCAACGAAGAGGAGATCCTGGCGTGGCTGGAGATCGATCTCGATGTGCGCCTGCATTTTACCCAGGGCCTGGTGGTCGTGACCAACCGCCGGTTGCTTGCCAAGGGGCTCGAAGAGGCCGCATGGCGAGAGTGGGCTTACCGGAAAGGGCTGACCCTCAAGCGCCATGATCATGCCGGGGTGGGGAGCCTTGAACTGTACGACGACATGGAGCGCCTCGCCAGCTGGCGTTACACTCTTGGGCATAATGTTGCGACACTGCGCCTGGTCGAACACTTCGAGCAGCAACTTGCCGGCGTTCTCGCCGGGCACCCCGTCAGCCGCCCGGCAGAGGCGGTCTGCCCCAGCTGCAAGGCGCCACTCCTGCCGGGTCAGGAAGAGTGCCCCATTTGCACCCGGGAAATCCATGTCCCGCCCTCGACGTGGACGCTGTTCCGTCTGTGGCGCTTTGCCAAACCTTATAACGGACAGCTGCTCGCCGGCTTTCTGCTGACGCTGGCGTCTACTGCGGCCACCCTGGTGCCGCCTTACCTGACCATGCCGCTGATGGACAAGGTGCTGATCCCTTACCAGAACGGCGCTCCCATCGATTATGGCGTGGTGGCTCTCCTGCTTGCGGGGTTGCTGGGGTCCGCGCTGGTGGCATGGAGCCTGGGCTGGGCGCGCACCTACATCCTCGCCCTGGTGAGCGAGCGCATCGGGGCCGACCTGCGCACCACCACCTACGAGCACTTGATGCGGCTCTCCCTGGAATATTTCGGCGGCAAGCGCACCGGCGACCTGATGGCCCGTATCGGCTCCGAGACCGACCGCATCTGCGTGTTCCTTTCGCTGCACTTGCTGGACTTCGCCACCGACGTGCTGATGATCCTCATGACGGCGGCGATCCTGTTCTCGATCAATCCCTGGCTGGCGCTGGTGACCTTGCTCCCGCTGCCATTCATTGCCTGGATGATCCACGTGGTGCGCGACAAGTTGCGCACCGGTTTCGAGAAGATCGACCGGGTCTGGTCGGAAGTGACCAACGTGCTGGCCGATACCATACCCGGTATCCGCGTAGTCAAGGCCTTCGCCCAGGAAAAGCGCGAAGCGGCGCGCTTCCGCGAGGCCAACCAGCACAACCTCGCGGTTAACGACCGGCTGAACAAGATCTGGTCATTGTTCACACCGACCGTCACCCTGCTGACCGAAATCGGATTGCTTGTCGTGTGGGCATTCGGCATCTGGCTGGTCTCGCGCAACGAGATCACGGTGGGTGTGCTGGTCGCTTTCCTGGCCTACATCAGCCGTTTCTATACCCGGCTCGATTCGATGAGCCGCATTGTTTCGGTGACGCAGAAGGCGGCCGCCGGCGCAAAACGCATTTTCGATATTCTCGACCACGTCTCCAGTGTTCCCGAATCGGCCAACCCGGTTCACCTCGATCAGGTGCAAGGGGGAATCGAGATTCGCAACGCGGGCTTTCGTTACGGCAACCGGACGGTTATCCATGGAGTCGACCTGACGATCGCTCCCGGTGAGATGATCGGTCTGGTGGGGCACAGCGGGTCGGGCAAGAGCACCCTGGCCAACCTGATTTGCCGCTTTTACGACGTGTCCGAGGGATCGATCAAGGTCGACGGGGTGGATATCCGCTCCCTCCCTGTATCCGAATATCGGCGCAACATCGGCCTGGTACTGCAGGAACCTTTCCTGTTCTTCGGCACCATTGCCGACAATATCGCCTATGGCAAGCCCGATGCCACCCGGGCGGAAATCGTTGCCGCAGCCCGCGCAGCGCACGCCCACGAGTTCATCCTGCGTTTGCCGCAGGGCTATGATTCCCTGGCCGGCGAGCGCGGCCAAGCCCTGTCTGGCGGCGAGCGCCAGCGCATTTCCATTGCCCGGGCGCTGCTCATCGATCCGCGTATTCTGATCCTCGATGAAGCCACCTCGTCGGTCGATTCTACGACCGAGAAAGAAATCCAGAAAGCCCTGGACAACCTGGTTCAGGGACGAACCACTATTGCCATTGCGCATCGGCTCTCCACCCTGCGTCGCGCCGACCGGCTGGTGGTGCTGGATCGCGGTCAGGTGGTCGAGGTGGGAAGCCATGACGAACTGATGGCTAGTGAGGGCGCCTACTTCCGCCTCTATCAGGCGCAAGCGCGCAACGTGGATACCGATATGGACGACAAGATATGGAATGCCGAGCCCGAAACCAAGGAGGGCGCCGCATGAACAGGACCACTGATTTTAAACTGACTCGTAATGCTTTCGGCAGGCTGGTTTTTACCGGCGCGAAGGGTGAAGTTCATGAAGGTGTAGTACCCGTACACGCTTTTCCCATCACTGCCCCTGCGGAAGGGATTTCGCTGGTTACTGTCGACGGACACGAACTGGCCTGGATCGATCGCCTGATAGATTTGCCGGACGAGTTGCGTATTCTTCTGGAAGAGGAACTGGCGAGCCGGGAATTCATGCCTGAAATTCGCGCCATCCGCCGCGTCTCCAGCTTCGCCACGCCCAGCGCATGGCAGGTGGAAACAGATCGTGGCCTCACCACCTTCATCCTCAAGGGGGAGGATGATATTCGCCGCCTCGCCGCCTCAACCCTGCTTATCGCCGACAGCAACGGGATCCATTTTCTGATCCGGGATATCCAGACGCTGGATCAGGGTAGCAGAAAACTGCTGGACCGGTTCCTGTAGCGCGTTCCACGGCAATAGGTTAGGATTATTTATGTCAATAATCTGAGTCGGCACTGCTTGCGGAATGTCGCAATCGGTTTTGCAGGGTGCAGCATACGCAGCTTGAGAGGGGACTCATGGTAACGAAGAAGACCGGAGGGGACTCGCGGCAGTTGCGTGCGGACGCGGAAACCCAGCTCGCCCTCACGCCTTCTTCTTGCACCAGCCGGTCGTCCCTGCCCGCCGAGGGACTTCTGCACGAACTCCAGGTGTACCAGGTCGAACTGGAGATGCAGAACGAGGAGTTGAGGCAGGCGCATCGCGCCCTGGAGGAGTCCCGTGACCGCTATGTGGATCTCTACGAATTCGCGCCCATCAGCTACTTCACTCTCACCCGTGAGGGCATAATCTCCGAGGCGAACCTGACCGGCGCCTCATTACTGGGAGTGGAGCGCGAAAAACTGCTTCGCCGCCGCTTCGCCAGCTTCGTCATGCCCGAAGACACGGGCCGCTGGCACCGGCATTTTATGAGCTCACTACAGCACGGCGAGGAGCAACGCTGCGAACTGGCCCTCAAGCGCGACGACGGCTCTCTCTTTTATGCCCGTCTGGACACCTTGGGCAGGAATATAAAGGGCGATGCCCCGCTGGTGTTCATTACCCTCGTTGACACTACCGAAAGCAGGAGCGCTGCGATGGCGCTACACCGCAGCGAGGAGATGTTCCGGCGCCTGGCGCAGATA
Organism: Sulfuricella denitrificans skB26; assembly: GCF_000297055.2. Lineage (NCBI taxonomy): Bacteria > Pseudomonadati > Pseudomonadota > Betaproteobacteria > Nitrosomonadales > Sulfuricellaceae > Sulfuricella > Sulfuricella denitrificans. The sequence goes on from NC_022357.1 coordinate 690,050, forward strand.
TCGCCTGCGGGTATATTTCACGCCGACACCCAAGGAGCATGCGACTATGTCAATGAACGCTGGAGTGAGATTACCGGACTTTCCATCGAGGAATCGCTGGGCGACGGCTGGATGCTCGCCCTGCATAAGGAGGATCGCGAGCGTACATTGGCCCTGTGGCGAGAGGCTATGTCCACCATGCAGCCAAAGCCGATGGAGTGGCGGATGCAGCGGCATGATGGCACTGTGCGCTGGGCCTTTGGTGAGGCTGCAACGGAATTGGACGCGCAGGGGCGCATTGCTGGTTTCATCGGCATTGTTAATGACATTACCGAGCGCAAGCAGGCGGAAATCAAGTTGCGGGAAAGTGAGGAGCGTTATCGCCAGACCCTCCAAACTTCGATAGACGGCTTCTGGATCGCTAGTAGCGATGGACGTATTCTGGATGTGAATGACGCTTATTGCCAGATGATCAGCTATGAGCGCGAAGAACTTCTGAACATGCGCATCCCGGATCTGGAAGCAATGGAAAGCCCGGAGGAGACGGCACGTCATATTCAGGAGGTTCTGACAAAAGGCCATGACCGCTTCGAAACACGCCATCGGCGCAAGGATGGACAAGTGCTGGAGATCGAGATCAGCACCGTCCACCAGCCGGGCGAGGACGGCGGGTATTTCTGCGCATTTTTGCGCGACATCACCAAGAGCAAGCAGGTCGAAGAAGATCTGCGCATCGCCGCCATCGCCTTCGAGTCGCAGGCGGGGGTGATGGTGACCGATGCCAACGGTATCATCGTACGGGTCAATCAGGCCTTCACCCACCTTACCGGTTACAGCGCAGAAGAAGCGGTGGGGCAAACGTCGGCGCTGCTCAAGTCAGGGCGCCACGATCAGGCGTTCTACCAGGGCATGTGGGAAACCCTGAAGCAGAAGGGATACTGGCAGGGCCAAATGTGGAATCGGCGCAAGAACGGTAAGATCTATGCCGAGTGGCTGACTATCACCGCCGTCACCGCGCCCGATGGGCGCATTACCCATTACGTCGGCACCTTTTCCGATATCACGCAGAACCGTGAGGCGGAGGCCGAGATCCACCGCCTGGCCTATTATGACCCGCTTACGCTGTTGCCCAACCGCCGCCTGCTTCAGGACCGGCTGGGCCAAGTGCTGGCGGCCACGGTCCGCAACGGCCATTGCGGCGCGATCCTGTTTCTGGATATGGATAATTTCAAAACGCTTAACGATACGCGCGGCCACGATATTGGTGACTTGCTGCTGGTTGAGGTGGCGCAGCGTCTGAAAACCTGCGTGCGCGGGGTCGATACGGTGGCGCGCCTGGGTGGCGACGAGTTCGTGGTGTTGTTGGAAGACCTGAGCGGAGAATTCGAAGAGGCGGCCGCACAGGCCAAGCTGGTGGGCGACAAGGTGCAAGAGGTTATCGCCCGATCCTACCATCTTAAGGGCTGCGAGTACTATTGCACCACCAGCATAGGGATCAGCCTGTTCCGCGATAACAATGTGACCGTCGATGAGCTGCTCAAGCATGCCGATCTTGCCATGTACCAGTCCAAGAACGCCGGGCGCAATACCCAGCGTTTCTTCGACCCCGCCATGCAGGCTGCGCTGGACGAACACAGCGCGCTGGAGACTGATCTGCGACTAGCCCTGAAGCGCCAGCAGTTGCGGCTCTACTACCAGCCGCAGATGGAGAGCACGCGTGGCCTCGTCGGCGCCGAGGCGTTGTTGCGCTGGGTGCACCCGGAGCGCGGGCTGGTTGAGCCGGGCGACTTCATTTCGATCGCTGAAGAAACCGGGTTCATCCTGCCCATCGGCTACTGGGTGCTGGAAACGGCTTGCGCCCAGCTCAAGGCTTGGGAGGGCAACCCTCGTACACATGAACTGCAGCTTGCTGTCAATGTCAGCGCACGCCAGTTCCGCCAGCCGGATTTTGCCGTGCAGGTACAGCAGGTACTAGCGCAATCCGGTGCCGACCCGACGCGCCTCAAGATCGAATTGACCGAGAGCCTGGTGCTCGATAATGTGAGCGACACTATCATCAAAATGCAGGCACTCAAGGCCATTGGCGTCGGTTTTTCGATGGATGATTTCGGCACCGGTTATTCGTCCTTGTCCTACCTGACGCGGTTGCCGCTCGACCAGCTCAAGATCGACCGGTCGTTCATCCGCGACTTCGGCTCCGACGCCAATGGTGCAGCGATAGTGCAGACCATCATTATCATGGGTAAAACGCTGGGGCTGAACGTGATTGCCGAAGGAGTGGAAACCGTGGCGCAGCGGGATTTTCTTGACCGTAATGGCTGTCATGCCTTCCAGGGTTTCCTGTTCAGTCGACCGCTGCCGCTGGCCGATTTCGAGCAGTTCATGAACCTGAATGCCCGACTTCATTAATCGCAAAGGCGTGAGCGATCGTTTATGCCCACCGGGCGGCTGGATATTGTTTGCAACAAACTGATTGTATTTGTGTAAATATTAGTCATGGGTGAAGCGTGGCGCCAAAAAAAAAGGCGGGGAAATCCCCGCCTTTTTCGTTTCTTGCGCCGGTATTAGTTGGCAGCAGGTGCGGCTTCCATAGCAGCGCCAGCTTTAGCAGCTTTAGCTTTCTTGGCTTTTTTGTGGGCTTTTTTAACTTTTTTGGCAGGCTTGGCCATTTCAGCAGCAGGAGCTTCGGCAGCAGCGGCAGCAGGAGCAGCAGCATCAGCAGCAACAGCGGAGAAGGTAACAGCGGCGAAAGCAGCAGCGATCAGTGCGGACAGAATTTTGCTCATTTTTGGTTCCTTTGATTTAACTAGTTAAGTTTTGAATTCAAGTGACACGATGGCGCGTCCTATCCAATAACGACCGGTTTGTGGCGTGGTTGACAGCCATAGATAAATTATTTCGAGTATTACGAGGTTAAAGCGTTATTTCACGCCATTCGCCCAGAGCCAGGCCGGCGAGGGTCCAGTCGCCGATCTGGTGCCGTATCAGGCGCAACGTGGGAAATCCGACCTTTGCAGTCATGCGCCGTACCTGCCGGTTTTTGCCTTCCCGGATGACGAGTTCGATCCAGCTGGTGGGAATCTGTTTGCGGAAGCGAACCGGTGGCGTGCGTGGCCATAAGTCCGAGGGTTCATCAATGAGGCGGGCCTCGGCAGGGCGGGTGATGAAGTCGCCCAGATCAACCCCACGGCGCAGGCCTTCCAGCGCGGCTTCGTCAGGAATGCCTTCTACCTGAGCCCAATAGGTTTTAGGTAATTTATGGCGAGGGTCGCTGATGCGGTGTTGCAAAGGCCCGTCATCGGTTAAAATGAGCAGTCCTTCGCTATCGGTGTCCAGGCGTCCCGCCGGATAAACACCGGGAAGGGGAATGAATTCTTTCAGCGTGGCATGTTTGCCGTCGCTGCTGAATTGGGTGATGACGCCGTAGGGCTTGTTGAACAGGATAAGTCGGCTCATGGACAACATTATATAGGACGCAATCATGACGCAAAAATTTCAAGTGCCGCAGCAGGGCAGCAAAATTACGGTGAATGCCGATTTTTCCCTGAATGTGCCGGACAATCCGATTATTCCCTTCGTTGAGGGCGACGGCACCGGCGTGGACATTACGCCGGTGATGCGCAAGGTGGTGGATGCGGCGGTAGATAAGTCCTATGGTGGCAAGCGCAAGATCGCCTGGATGGAAATCTATGCCGGCGAGAAAGCCACCAAGGTTTATGATCCCGATACCTGGTTGCCCGATGAAACCGTGCAGGCGATCAGGGAATATGTGGTGTCGATCAAGGGACCCTTGACCACGCCGGTGTCGGGCGGTATCCGCTCGCTCAACGTAGCGCTGCGCCAGATGCTCGATCTCTATGTCTGCCTGCGGCCAGTGCGCTATTTCAAGGGCGTGCCGAGCCCGGTCAAGGAGCCGGAAAAGACCGACATGGTGATTTTCCGTGAGAATACCGAGGATATCTACGCAGGTGTTGAATGGGAAGCCGGTTCACCGGAAGTAAAAAAAGTCATCGAGTTTCTGCAGAAGGAAATGGGTGTGAGCAAAATCCGCTTTCCGGAATCCTCGGCGATCGGCGTCAAGCCGGTGTCGATCGAGGGTAGCGAGAGGCTAGTGCGCAGGGCGATCCAGTACGCCATCGATAATAAGCGCAGCTCGGTGACCCTGGTGCACAAGGGCAACATCATGAAGTTCACCGAGGGCGGCTTCAAGAAGTGGGGCTATGAGCTGGCCCAGCGCGAGTTCGGCGCCGAACTACTGGACGGCGGGCCATGGATGAAATTGCCCAATGGCATCGTGATCAAGGACGTGATTGCCGATGCTTTCCTGCAGCAGATTCTGTTGCGGCCGGACGAATACGACGTGGTTGCTACCCTGAACCTGAACGGGGATTACATTTCCGACGCACTGGCAGCTCAGGTAGGTGGCATCGGCATTGCACCGGGCGCAAATCTTTCCGATAGCGTGGCGATGTTCGAAGCAACTCACGGTACGGCGCCAAAGTATGCCGGCAAAGATTATGTCAATCCCGGTTCTATCATCCTGTCTGCCGAGATGATGCTGCGCCATATGGGATGGATCGAGGCGGCTGATTTAATCGTCAAGTCGATGGAGCAGGCAATCAACGCCAAAACGGTAACCTACGATTTTGCGCGGTTGATGCCCGGTGCGACCCAGGTGTCCTGTTCGGCTTTCGGTCAGGCGATGATAGAGCGGATGTAGATCTTTAGCCTGCTGCTATAGGGTCTTTTGCTGTTTCCGGATCGGTGTCGGAGGATGTGTCGGGTTCAGCAAACGGGGCAACGCCTGCTCCTCGCAGTAAGCTGATTAGATCTTCGGCCACCATACCCAATTCACCACGCAATGCTTCCAGTCGTTCGAGCAGTAAAGTCGCTTGACTGGATTCCAGGTCGATGTGAACCCCATGGTTGCCGGGTCCCATTAATATTTCCTCCTCTTGGGTGATGGATAAACTCTCAGATTTAATTATTAGCACGTTGTTTTGAAAATACCAGAAAATATAATTGGATAAACGGAAAGCGGGCTGCACTCTGAATTATTGTTTCTCCAGATAAATTATGGGGATGGGCTAATTTTTGTAGAAATTGGGTTTACATTTTTTTCTGAATTGGTTTACACTTTAATTGTAAGTTCTTAAGTCCTGGTTTCAAGGAGGTTGTATGCGGTTAAACTGGGTGGTGGGATGCGCGTGCTTCATTGCATCCGCAACAATAGCTGGCGAGATCGGTCAGGCTCAGAGCCAGACGGACCAGGCTGGAGGCATTGCGCTTCAGGCCGAGGCTAGCCTAACGAACGAAGATACGCGGGCCGCCTACCGCCATTCCGGGCTTAACCTGCTTTCGTCCTCAGCGATAGTTGTGGATCAGAAGACCGGTCGTACGCTGTTCGGAAAAAATACCGATGCGCGCATGCCGATTGCCTCCATCACCAAGTTGATGACAGCGATGGTGGTGCTGGACGCGCAACTGCCCCTCGATGAGAAAATCGTCATCAGCAATGAAGACAGGGACTCGTTGAAAGGGACGCACTCCCGGATCAAGGTCGGTACGAAGATGAGCCGTCAGCTTGCCCTGCAACTGGCGCTGATGTCCTCAGAGAATCGTGCAGCGGCGGCTTTAGGTCGTGATTATCCCGGCGGTTTACCGGCTTTTGTCGTTGCGATGAACCGCAAGGCCGCGAGTCTTGGCATGTCGCACACCCAGTTTGTCGATTCTACCGGCCTCAACAGCAATAATGTTTCGACCGCGCTGGATCTGGTCAAGATGGTCAACGCTGCTTACGCTTACCCATTGATTAGTGAAATGACCACCACGGGCTTCTATGATGTGGAGATGCGCGGTGGGCCGCGCCGGGTTCAGTTCAAGAACACCAACATGCTGGTGCGAAACAAGACCTGGGAGATAGGTCTTTCCAAAACCGGCTTTATTAACGAGGCCGGCCATTGCCTGGTGATGCAGGCGAATATCGCGAATCGGCCGATGGTGATTGTGCTGCTCGATTCCTGGGGCAAGTTGTCGCGTGTCGGCGATGCTCAGCGCATCAAGAAATGGATAAAAGAAGCAAGGGTGCCAGGCACCGCTTCGGCTAGTTGAATTATTTAAAATATTAAAAGGCCCGGCAGATTCTGCCGGGCCTTTTTGTTTTCAGCGGGGTGAAATCTGCTTGCTGAGTGCGATGGCGAATCTATGCTTGTTGAGGGCGGGCTACCTTATCGGGTGCCGAGTCGGGTTAGTTCATCCGCGGTGTTGAGGTTGAGAAAAGCCTGTTCGTCGTCGAATGGCACTTCGACGCGCCTAAGCATGGATTGCCATTCCCCGACCCGCCGACCACCCCGTGCGAGGAAATTTTCCAGGCCGGGTAAAAGGTTGTGCCGGCACAGGCAAACTGCCCGGTGAACCTGCCCACCGCAAACCGGGATGGCAATGTCTGCGCCGCTTTCTTCGAGCGCGACAGTCAGTCGCCCAACCAGATCGTCAGGCAGAAAAGGGGTGTCGCATGGTACGCTTAGAATCAGCGGGTGAGCGGCTTCGGTCATGGCGCGGAGCAGCCCGGCAAGCGGACCCTGAAAGTCTGGGGATGGGTCAGGCAGCACCGGGTGACCGAAGAGGCGGTATTGGTCAAGGTTGCGGTTGGCACTGATCAACAGTTCATCGACCTGTGGCGCTATGCGTTCCAGTACCCAGGTAGCCAGGGGGCGACCGTTCATGAGAGCCAACCCTTTGTCGACGCCACCCATACGCTTGGCTTGGCCTCCGGCCAGAATGACGGCGGTAATCTTTGATTGTTCTTTAGTCATTGCGGAACTGTTTATCAAATGGTTAACCGGAATGAGCAGATGTTAGCAAGTCTTTCGTTTGCCGCCTAGTTGACGGGGAGCAAGTCAGCATCCCTATCCTTTCGGTCGTTGCTAAGACGTTGCCAGCGCCTCGAAGCCGGAGACAACGTCGAATAACTCCTCGTCTATTCCGCTCTGACGAAGGCGGTGAAACGTTCGGTTCAGGTCCTCCAGCAGTTCGTCGATATTTTTTTCAGCGCGTTGCATCGCAGCCAGACGGCTGGCGTTTTCGCTTGCCAGGGATTCGGCGCATGCCCTGAAAAGCGAGACGAATAGATATTCTCGGACCAACGCCAGAAGCGTCTGTTCTCGGTTATTCATGACCTCGGGCAAACTTTTGGTCGGCCAGTGGATTGCCGTCAAATCATTCCGCCACACGCTGTCCAGGGGAAGCAGACGTTGACTCACCGGGGTGTAAATCGCCCCAGACCTGGGACGCTGATGAAAAAGGTAAACCTGCGCGATTTCGCCATTGTCGCGCTGGGCTTCCATTTCTATCAGTATTTGTCCTATGAGCGGTGTAATCGCGTTAATGGAATTCGGCAGAGTGAAGCTTTTCCCCGGCATCAGGTCGGTATCCGCGAGGCGAGACTGAATGCGCTCGCCGACCGCCCAGACCATCTTTTTGCCAGGCAAGCTTCCCAGCGTCTGCACGACAAATTCCACCATCACATCATTGAATTGACCTACCAGTCCCTGGTCGGAACCGAACACGACTGCGCCTATCGTTCCTGCTTCCTTCTGCTCCGGTCGCTTCGTTGCACCAGCGGAATCACCCTGCCGGAAACACGCGACCAAGCCCAGTTGCACGGTCCGATAATAATCATCCAGGGAGCGCACCGCATTCTCGTATTGCCCGATACTCGACGCGGCCATGGCCTTCATCGTGCGCACCACGGATTCGAGCTCTCCGGCACTGGCGATCTTGTGACGCAGGCTGGCCGCGGTGTCGCTCATGACTTCTCCCGGAGTGCTGCCTTGGGCTCAGACTTGGTATCATCCGGTTTTGCTCCAGCCTTCAACTTCGGCTCAGCCTGGGGCACAGGTTGTGTATCTTCTTCGGTCCCATGATCCAAATCAGGCTTGGATTCCGGTCTGGGCGTGAACTCTTCGAGCGCTTGGCGAGCGATTGCTATGATTGTTTTGCGATCTTCGTTGCTCAACTTTTCGGCACTGTCAAATCTCGTGCACACCTCGGCTGGAATATCCACCGCGGCCTCGCGCACGGCATTCTCGGCGTCGGTCATCTGGGCTAGCGGCACATCATCGAAGAGTCCTGCAGTCAACGCCAGCAGCACGGCAATTTGCGCGGGCACGGAAACCGGAGCGAATTCGGGCTGCTTGAGGCAGGCACGGATCCGTCGTCCATGCTCGATGATCTTGCGGGTATCTTCATCCAGCCGGGCGCCGAAGCGGGAAAAGGTTTCCAATTCCTCGAACTGGGCGTAGGCCAGCTTGAGATCGCCCGCCACGGCGCGGTAGGCTGCGCGTTGCGCCTTGCCGCCGACGCGTGAGACGGATTTGCCGACATCGACTGCGGGCAGCACACCCAATTCGAATAACGATGGTGAGAGGTAAATCTGCCCATCCGTAATGGAAATCAGGTTGGTCGGAATGTAGGCGGAAATATCCTGCGCTTCAGTTTCGATGATGGGCAGCGCCGTCAGCGATCCGCCGCCGAGTTCCGGGCGCAAGTGCGTTGCGCGCTCCAGCAGCCGCGAGTGGATGTAGAAGATGTCGCCGGGAAAAGCCTCCCGGCCGGGAGGGCGACGCAGCAGCAGAGACAACTCGCGATAGGCGCGCGCATGGTGCGTGAGGTCATCGTAAACAACCAGCACGTCACGGCCTTGTTCCATGAAATGCTCCGCGATGCTGGTTGCGGCATAGGGTGCAACGTAGGCGAGGCCGGGTGGATCGTTGCCTTCGGTAACGACCACGATGGTGTAATCCATCGCGCCTTTTTCGCGCAGAGAGGCGATGACTTTAGCCACGCCGGATGCGCGCTGGCCGATAGCGCAATAAACGCACAGCACATTCTGATCGCGTTGATTGAGTATCGCATCGAGCGCGATTGCGGTCTTGCCGGTCTGCCGGTCGCCGAGTATCAGTTCGCGCTGGCCGCGCCCGATGGGGATGAGCGCATCGATAACCTTGATGCCGGTTTGCAAGGGCACGGTGACGGGAGCTCGATCCATGATGTGCGCAGCAGGGCGTTCGACGGGCCGGCGCAGGCTGGAAGCCAGCGGACCCTTGCCGTCCAGAGGCCGGCCCAGTGGATTGATAATGCGTCCGATCAATCCGTCTCCCACCGGCACGTCCATCACGTGCCCCCTGCGTTCGACTTCATCGCCCGCATGTAACTGCCAGTAGTCGCCCAACAGAACGACGCCGATTTCATCTTCATCGACGTTGAAAGCAATGCCATACACTTCGCCGGGAAACTTCAGCACCTCCTCGAAACCCACGCAGGGGAGGCCGGAAACTTTTGCGATGCCGGTGGCAATGCTGGTGATCGTACCCACTTCACGTAGCGTCAGTTGCGGCGTGTAGGCTTCCCGCGCTTGGCTCATTCCCGAAAACGCGCTGTCGAAAACGTTCTGGAGGCTCTCAGGTTCCGTGTTCATTGGTTTTTTGCTCGGTCCTGGTTTCGGATCTGGGTTGTGTTTTTAGCAGTGAGTCGGCAGCCTTGCCCAGCGACGCGAGATAATCCGCGATGCTCCACGCTATTTTTTGCCCATCCGTGCTGATCTCGATGCCGCTGACCAGATCCACCGCGGCCTCGAAACGGACGTCGATGTCAGCCGAGAAGGTTTCGTTGAGCGCATTCCGAATTGCCGCGCGTTGCTCTTCGGGCAGGTCAAACGCGCTACGTACCAGCGCGGGGCTAGACGCTGCCCCGAGGGCTGCGGCGAAGTCTTCCTTAGCCTGGCTGTCCATTTCCCGCAAACGGCGCATGAATACGTCGGCCATGCGTTCTTCCAGGCTTGCCCCGGCCAGATCTGCCAGCGCCTTGCGAGCAATGGCAAATACCTCCTCCCGTGCACGACGGGTAAGTGCTTCGCTCAAATGCTGCTGTTCGCTTATCAGCGCCTCCTGTCGCTTGGCGCTCAAAACGTCGGCCGCCTGCCGCGCTTCGTCAAGAATCCGCTGACGCTCGGCTTTCGCCTCGTCCGTCGCCTGACTCAAAAGTGCCGCGCGCTGCTGGTCGAACGCGTCATTCTTGTGCTGGAACTCGTCGCGCTCCTTCTTGGCTTCAGCTTTTTTCGCGTCGGCGTCAGCCAGTTCCTTGGCGATTCGCTTCTCCCGCGCGTCGATGGCGTTGAGGATAGGCTGGTAAAGAAAGCGCTTCATCAACCACACCAGAATCAGGAAGTTGACGACTTGCGCAATCACAGTAAACCAGTCGATCAGCATGGCTTACTTCCCGGCGGCTTGGGCGATGACGTGATTCCAGAACGGATTGGCGAAGATGAGTATCATCGAGACCACGAAGCAGTAGATGGCAACGGACTCGACCATTGCCAGGCCCACAAACAAGGTGCGTGTAATCGTTGCCGCTGCATCGGGCTGTTGCGCCAGAGAAGTCAATGCCGTGGCGACCGCACGACCTTCACCGAGTGCCGGACCAATACTCCCTACTGCGATTGTCAGTCCGGCGGTAATAATCGATGCAACCGCGATAATCGTCATGCTATCCATGGTCTTTCCTTTCTTTGTCGAAGTTCATTTTTCATTGGGTTCAGGCCTGGTATTGCGGGAGCGCGTCGCCGCCGCGATGTAAACCGCGGCCAGGATGCTGAAGATGTAGGCCTGTACCATGCCGGTCAGCAGTCCGAGCACACTCATCGCAATCGGAAAAACGAAAGGCGTGATGGTTAGCAAAATGGCCAGTATCATCGTCCCGCTCATCATGTTGCCAAACAGACGAGCGGCCAGGGCCAGAGTGCGCGAGAGCTCACTGATGATGTTGAACGGCAACATGATGAACGTCGGTTTTAGATAGGCTCTGAGGTATTCACCCAACCCGCTCTTCTCGATGCCGAATAATGGCACAGCTACAAACACACAGATCGCCAGTGCCGTAGTGGTTGAGAGCGAACCGGTCGGCGGCTCATAGCCGGGAACGATGGTAAAGAGACTCGCCATCGCCACAAACAGGAACAAGGTACCTAGAAATCCAATATATTTCTGCGGTTGGCTCAGGCCAACTTCTGCAATTTGTTTCGTTATCCCGGTGACGACAATTTCAAGCAGATTCTGCCAGCGGGAACGTTGCAGGCCCGTGGACAGTCTGCTGGTAACGAGTTTTGAGCCCACCGACAGCACCAACATCAGCCCCCACGTGAAAGCGATGGTGGCATTGAGCTTGAAAACCCCCTGTTGCCAAAAGATGATGTCGTCGGGACTAAGGTGCATGACTGGCCTCCTGTGCCAATTGGCAGCTCTGCGTCGCTACCCGGGTGAGCCGAGTCACGATCAGGCGCGCGATGACAAATCCGAGCAGGGCTGCCAGCAAGCGCTGCCAATTTTCCCCCGAGATAAAATAGAATCCCAATAGAACCACAAACGTCCGCAACAGCATGCTGCCGATGAACCAAAGCGCTGGCCGTCTGGATGAAACGCCATGTTGAACTGTCCACCACAGGCCGCCGAAAAAAAACGCTCCGAGAAAAATCCCCGCCCCCAATGCGAACATCAGATTCAATGGCTCATTCATTATCTTTCTCCTCTGGCTCGTGAATTTCCCTGTCTTCCTTGGCCACCCAATGCCATGCGTTGAAGCAGCCCAACCCCAAGCCGAGGGCCAGCAGCATCAGTGTCCAGGAGCGTCCCCCGGGATAGTGCTGGTCCAGCCAGATGCCAAGTGCTGCGCCGAGCAGTGTGGGCAATGCCACCGACCAGCCCACCAGACCCATCATGCCCAGGCCTGACCAGACGGTCTGCGTGACATGGCGTTGCGCCTCAATCTTGCGCGCCGCCTTTTCGCCCACTTGAAGGCTGAATTCCGTTTCGCCAGAAGCGGATTTATTTTTCGGATTTTCAGTCATGATGGAACGCCGCAAAGCGGCGAACAAATCCGCTCTCCAGTTTTGCCAGCACCGAGCGCACGCTTTTCTCCTGCTCGTCCAGATTCAGAAACTCTTGCTCGACAGCCGCGCGCAGCTTGCCGAGATCGGTTCCGCCGATCGCATTGCGCACTGAAACCAGCACGTCGGCGCCGGTTTTTACCAGGACGCCTTCATCGACGGCAATGCAAACCTCTCCTTCAGATTCTGTCTCGAAAACCAGTATTCCCGGCGCTAGCGCAGCCACGCAATCAAGCCGGCGGGGCAGGAGTCCGAACGAACCATCACGTGACTCCGCGACGATGCGCGACACGCCGGTTTTCTCGGCGAAGATTTTAAAGGGCAGGAGTATCTTAAGATTCATGCGCGCTGGTTGCATGTTCCCTCTCCGCTTTAGGTTCCTGCTCGGGTTCAGGTTCGGATTTGATTTTTGCCTTCGCTTCGTCAATGGTGCCGATCATGTACAGCGCACTTTCGGGAACGTCCTTGAACTCGTCGCGCAAGATGCGCTCGCAACCATCCAGCGCATCCTTGAGGCTGACGAGCTTGCCATTAAGGCCAGTAAACTGCTCGGTGGTAAAAAAAGGCTGGGTTAGGAAACGCTCCAGCCGCCTCGCGCGAGAAACCACGTTGTGATCCTCCGGCGACAGTTGTTCCATGCCCAGCATCGCGATGATGTCTTTCAGATCCGCGTATTGCGCCAGGGTGCGCCGGATTTCCTGGGCGAGGGCATAATGCCGTTCGCCGATAATGCCGGGCGTGGCCATTTTGGAACTGGACTGCAACGGGTCGATGGCCGGGTAAAGCCCCTCGCTCGCCCGCTTGCGCGACAGCACGATGGATGCGGAAAGGTGCGAGAAGGTGTGCACTGCCGCCGGATCGGTAAAATCGTCCGCCGGTACATATACCGCCTGAATCGAGGTAATCGCACCGGTATCGGTATTGGCGATGCGCTCTTCCAGTTGCGCCAGCTCGGTGCCCATGGTCGGCTGATAACCCAGACGTGCCGGCATCTGCCCCATCAAGCCGGACACCTCCATGCCAGCCTGGATAAAGCGAAAAATATTATCGATCAGCAGCAGCACGTCGCGATGCTCGTCGTCGCGGAAATACTCGGCCATCGTCAGCGCAGCATGGCCGACGCGGAAACGGGCGCCAGGGGGTTCGTTCATCTGCCCGAACACCATCACCATGTTCGGCAGCACACCTGCCGCTTGCATATCGCGATAGAGTTCCTCCCCTTCACGGCAGCGTTCGCCGATGCCGCAAAAAATACTCACGCCTTCCTGTTGCCCGACCATGTTGTGGATCATCTCGGTGAGCAACACCGTCTTGCCCACGCCCGCACCGCCAAACAAGCCCGCTTTGCCGCCGCGTTCCAGCGGCATCAGCACATCGATGACCTTGATCCCCGTCTCGAACAGCTCGGATTTTGTGGAACGCCGCGCCAGGGACGGTGGCGCACGATGGACCGAGCGCCACTGGACATCCGACGGAGCCGGCTGGCGGTCGATGGCGTTGCCGAAAACGTCGAACATGCGTGAGAGAATTTCCTTGCCGACCGGCGCCTTCAACGGTCCGCCCGTGTCCTCCACTGCCATGCCGCGGGCGAGTCCCTGGGTGGGGGTCAGCGCAATCCCGCGTACGCGATGTGCGTCGAGCTGCGCTAGAACCTCGATGGCAATTGTCCCCTCCATCGCGTGCAATAAGGAGTAGATGGACGGCAACCGCTTCTCAAACCTGATGTCCACGACACTGCCGCGGACCGAGACAACCGTGCCGAAGTTTGGAGAACTGGATTTGCTATTCAATATCCACCCCTTTATCTATATCCACTCTCCGGCTTTAACCTGCCAATTGCGCTGCAATATCGTCCAAGGCTGTGTGCATCGCCGCCAAAATAAGCGCATCTGCGGCACGCTGGTCAATCTCCGGAATATCCCAATCGAATATCGTGCGATATTTTTCAACCAGGCTGCGCATATCCGCAACGATTTTACTGCGGTGCGCATTCAGTTCCAGTTGTTCCATTTTGCTCATGGGTGTTTCCTCTTTGAACAATAAACGGTTGCGCTGTGCCCCATCATTTTCAGCATAGTCAGCGCGATATCCCCAAATAGGGTGATGTCGGTATAGGCATCGGTTGTAAAGGTCACTAGCATACAACTCTCTTCGAATGAATAATTTAGTATCTGCTTGTGCTCGCGTTCTTAAGCACACCTTCAACGCGTGTTGACGCTTTGCAGCTTTCGAGAATATGCGTCATTGCGTGCTACTTCTGTTCGGTATCGCACCAACAAGCGCGAAATTAAGCAAAAGCATTTAGGCGTTGTTATGCTCGTGGCGCGCCTGTGACTTTCTTGCGGCCCGGCCTGGAGATACTGACGCCCACTAAGCCTGACAGGCTGTTGCCAGCATATGCCGATTTATCGAGTTCAGTTGTCACTCGAAGCTTCCTTCATCAGCTGGTGACGAATCGATAGCAATTCCTGTTGGCGCTTTGCATCGGTTTCGGGATAGCTCATTTTGAGCGCCTTGAATGTATCCAGAATGATTCTGGAAACAATCAGCCGGGCGTTCTCCTTGTCGTCGGCGGGCACTATATACCAGGGTGCATTTTTGGTACTCGTTGCGCTCAGGCACGCCTCATAGGCCTGCATGTACTGTTTCCAGAATTTCCGCTCCTCAATGTCGGCAAGACAGAATTTCCAGTTTTTTTCGGGCTCGTCGATACGATCGAGAAAACGTTTGCGTTGTTCTTCCTCCGAAAGGTGAAGGAAGAACTTGATGATCCGTGTGCCGTTACGACAAAGATGCTTCTCCTGGTCCACGATGGAACGATATCGCTCCCGCCAGATGGTTTTCTCGTCGAGCAGCCCATCCGGAAGCCCCTGACCGCGGAGAATCTCCGGATGCACACGAACGATCAACACCTCCTCGTAATAGGATCGGTTGAAAATTCCGATCCGGCCGCGTTCCGGCAGGGACTGCGTGGTGCGCCAAAGAAAATCGTGTTCCAGTTCAGTCGCACTCGGATGTTTGAAACTGAACACCTGGCAACCCTGGGGATTGATGCCGGACATCACGTGCTTGATGGCGCCATCCTTCCCAGCCGCGTCCATGGCCTGAAAAATCAGCAGCACTGCATAGCGGTTGGATGCATAGTGCAATTGTTGCAGCTCACTTAGCTCCGCCACCTGTTTTTTGAGTAGTTTTTTGTATTTCTTCTTCGATTTGTAAGCAGGTTTCACCAGCGTCGGCCACTTCTTGAGGCTGACTTTTTTGCCTTCCTTCACCCGGAAGTCCTTGGACTTTATTTCCATCATCATCCTTTCGTCTGTTGTCTGGAATCGCTCTTCAGTCGGTATCCCCTACGCTGCGAACCACCTTGCCGATGCTGAGACCCTGGACCAGGATCGAGAACACTACGACCGCGTATGTCAGTGCCAGCACCACATCGCGCTGCGGCCCACTGGGCAAGGAAAGCGCCAGTGCGACCGAAATGCCGCCGCGCAATCCGCCCCAGGTGAGTACTTGCAACGCGCCCCGCGGCAACCTGAACACCCGGCCCAACAGAATGATGGGCGTGCCGACCGACAACAACCGCGCCGTCAGGGTGATGGCAATAACGGCCAGCGCCGCCAGCGCCAGGCTTGTCGAGAATTCGATCAGGATTACTTCGAGGCCGATCAGCACGAACAACACCGCGTTGAGTATCGAATCCAGCAGTTCCCAGAACATGTCCAGATGCTCGCGTGTCTTATGCGACATCGCCTGCGCACGACCGTGATTGCCGATGATCAGACCGGCCACCACCATCGCCAGCGGGCCAGATACATGCAGTCGATCCGCCAGAGCATATCCGCCAAGCACGGCGGCCAGCGTGATCAATACCTCTTCCTGGTAGCTGTCGATGCTCTTCAGCATGCGGTAGGTCACATATCCGAGTACCAAGCCGAACGCGATGCCGCCGCCGCCTTCTTCCAGCAGCAGCATGGCGCCATGCGCCGCAGTCGGGGCTTCGCCGCTGGCCAGCATCGCCAGCAGTAGCGAAAACAGCACCACACCGACTCCGTCATTAAACAGCGACTCGCCAGAGATGACGATTTCCAGGCTCTTGGGCGCGCCGACCGATTTCAGTATGCCCATGACAGCAATCGGATCGGTGGGCGAAATCAATGCACCAAAAATCAGGCAGTACGTTAGCGGCAGTGCGATACCGGTGTACGGCAGGATCACCCACAGACCGAACCCGACCAGCAGCGTCGAAGTCAGTGTGCCGAAAATCGCCAGTATGCCGACCTGCCATCTGTACGACTTCAACTCGCTTAAATCGACATGCAGCGCGCCGGCAAACAGCAGGAGCGACAGCATCCCCTGCATCAGCAATTCCGAAAAATCGACCGATGAAAGCAACGACACTTCATATTCGCGTAAGGCACCAAAGCCGAGCTTGTCCAACCCGAACAGCGCAAACGAAAGCAGCAAGGCAATACCCATGACGCCGATCGTGGTTGGCAGGCCGATAAACCGGTGGTTCAGATAGGACAGCAGTGCGGTCAATACAAGGCATGAAACGGCGACGTCGAACATGGATGATTTTTCCCTCCGGTTTATCTATTTGTTCTGCACTACAGTCATGCTCATGTAAATAAATAAGCCATGTCGTTCGCGACCGAGTCCGCTACGCCTCTTCCAACCACTTCCGCGCCTCGGTAGCAACTCCATCTCGATCAAGCGCAACGTCATGAGCGTCTCACCCTTCCCATTTCCAATCGCGGATCTCCGGCATGTCTTCCCCGTGTTTTTCGATGTAGGCCTTGTGATCGAGCAGCTTGTCACGCAGGAACTGTTTGGCGTAGGCGGCGCGTGAACCCAGGCTAGCCACACGGTCTATGACGTCGCCGACCAGGTGGAAGCGGTCGAGATCGTTCAATACGACCATATCAAAGGGGGTGGTGGTCGTGCCGTTTTCCTTGTACCCGCGCACGTGCAATTGCGGGTGGTTGGTGCGGCGGTAGGCCAGTCGGTGTATCAGCCAGGGGTAGCCGTGGAAGGCAAATATGATGGGCTTGTCCTTGGTGAACAGGATGTCGAAATCCTTGTCTGTCAGACCATGAGGGTGCTCGCTTCGCGGCTGCAGCGTCATCAGGTCCACCACGTTAATGACACGGATCTTCAGTTCCGGAAAGTGCTGCCGTAAAATCTTGACCGCAGCCAGCGTCTCCAGCGTCGGCACTTCCCCGCAGCAGGCCATCACTACGTCGGGATCGCCGCCCTTGTCATTGCTGGCCCATTCCCAGATGCCGATCCCGGCCGTACAGTGCTTGATGGCCGCTGCCATGTCCAGCCATTGCGCTTCCGGCTGTTTGCCAGCAACAATCACATTGACGTAATTGCGGCTGCGCAAGCAATGGTCTGTCACCGACAGCAGGGTGTTGGCATCGGGCGGCAGATAGACGCGGATGATGTCCGCCTTCTTGTTCACCACGTGGTCGATGAAACCGGGATCCTGATGACTGAGTCCGTTGTGGTCCTGCCGCCAGACGTGCGATGAAAGCAGGTAGTTCAACGAGGCAATAGGGCGCCGCCATGGAATTTTTCTCGACACCTTGAGCCACTTGGCGTGCTGATTGAACATCGAATCCACGATGTGAATAAACGCCTCGTAGCAGGAGAAAAAACCGTGCCGGCCAGTCAGCAGGTAGCCTTCCAGCCAACCCTCGCACTGGTGCTCGCTCAACATCTCCATCACCCGGCCATCCGGTGCGACGTGTTCGTCGCCAGGAAGGATATCCGCCGTCGAGCAGCGGTTCGTCACTTCGAACACGGCCCCCCAGCGGTTCGACGCGGTTTCGTCCGGGCTGAAAATGCGGAAGTTGCGTGCATCGGCGTTGAGTTTGAGCACGTCGCGAATGAACTGACCCTGGATGCGCGTTGCCTCGGCCTTTACGCCGCCGGGCTCAGGCACCTCGACCGCATAGTCGCGGAAGTCCGGCATGCGCAATTCGCGCAGCAGCATTCCACCATTGGCATGCGGGTTCGCCCCCATGCGCCGCTCGCCTTTCGGCGCCAGCTCGGCCAGTTCCGATTTCAGCCTGCCGTTGTCGTCGAATAACTCTTCGGGCCGGTAACTCTTCATCCACTGTTCGAGTATCTTCAGGTGTTTCGGCTCGGTGGCAAAATCTGTAACCGGCACCTGGTGTGCGCGAAAGGTCCCTTCGACCGGTTTGCCGTCGACTGTCTCAGGCCCTGTCCAGCCCTTCGGCGAGCGCAGGATGATCATCGGCCAGCGCGGGCGCTCGCTGAACCCTTTGGCGCGCGCGTCGCGCTGGATGCGCTTGATCTCGGTGACCACCGCATCCAGAGTGGCGGCCATCAGCTGGTGCATCTCATCGGGGTCGTCGCCCTCGACGAAATACGGCGTGTAACCGTAGCCGCGAAAAAGCGCTTCCAGTTCGTCGTGAGAAATACGCGCCAGCACGGTGGGGCCGGCGATCTTGTAGCCATTCAAATGCAGAATCGGCAGCACGGCACCGTCGTGAACCGGGTTGAGGAATTTGTTCGAGTGCCAACTGGTGGCCATCGGGCCGGTTTCCGCCTCGCCATCGCCCACCACGCAGGCCACCATCAAGTCGGGATTGTCGAACGCGGCGCCATAGGCGTGTGACAGGGCATAGCCGAGTTCGCCGCCTTCGTTAATCGAGCCCGGAGTTTCCGGCGCGACGTGACTGGGGATGCCGCCAGGAAAAGAAAACTGGGTGAACAGCTTCTTCATGCCCTGTTCGTCCTGGGAAATGTTCGGATACACCTCGCTGTAAGTCCCCTCCAGATAAGTGTTGGCCACCAGGCCCGGCCCGCCGTGTCCGGGGCCGGTGACATCGATCACGCTCAGGTCGTATTGCTTGATGATCCGGTTGAGGTGGACATAAACAAAATTCAGGCCCGGCGTGGTGCCCCAGTGTCCCAGCAGCCTCGGCTTTACATGTTCCAGGGCCAACGGCTTTTTGAGCAGCGGATTGTCGTACAGATAGATCTGGCCAACCGACAGATAGTTGGCGGCCCGCCAGTAGGCATTCATCTTGCGCAGAAGATCAGGTGGCAAAGGATTGCTCTTGAGCTTGGTTTTTTTCATCTTTATGGCCATGTTCCTTCCTTTTTAATCGGCAGACCCAAAACGTGGCAGACCGATTTCGCGATCATCACTTCCTCATCCGTGTGCATGACTCGAACCGTAACCCTGCTGGTTTCAGAGGAGATCACGGCCGCATTCGCCACGTTGAGCTCTTCATCGATTTCGACACCCAGAAATTTCAGCCCGGCGCAGATCCGGGTGCGTACAATGGACGCGCTTTCCCCGATGCCGCCTGCGAACACCAGCGTATCCAGCCCGCTCAGCGCCGCAGCGTATGAACCGATCCACTTTTTTACCTGGTAACAAAACAGGGCTACCGCCTCTGTAGCGCGCTCGTCGGTTGCCTCTAATGCAATCAGATCGCGCATGTCGGAACTGGTCTCGGAGATGCCGAGCAGTCCGGATTCATGATTGATGAGCCTTTTGAACTGCTGGGGGGTCAGGTTCTCGCTCTGCATCAAGTACCATGCCACGCCGGGATCCAGGTCGCCTGTCCGGGTACCCATAATCAAACCGCCAGTCGGAGTAAACCCCATGCTGGTATCGATGCTCTGACCGTCGCGAACGGCCGCCAGGCTCGCCCCGTTACCCAGGTGCGCCAGGATCACACGGCCTTGGGCTGCTTGCGTGCCGGCAACATGCGCGAGCTGTTGCATAAGATAAGCATAGGACAATCCATGGAATCCGTAGCGCTGGATCCCCATTGCATCGAAACGACGCGGGATAGGCAAAAGCCGGGCCACGCGCGGCAAGGTGTGGTGAAACGCCGTATCAAAGCAGGCAACCTGAGGCAGCTGTGGGTAACGCCGGCGAAATGCCTCGATCAGTTCGATCTCGCGCGGAAGATGCTCCGGGTCATACGGACTGATCCGGTGCAATTCATCCAGCAATGCCTGAGAAACACGCTCGGGCTGGATGTGTTTCATGCCATGGACCACGCGGTGCCCAACTGCCATGACGTGCGTAAAACCAACCTGCTGTTCGAGCCAGTCGATTAAAAAGTTCGCCGCCGAACCATGATCGGCAACTTCTATGGCCAGATTGCCTTGCTGTCCTCGGGACGTATCGCTGAAAGTCAGATTCGTCCCGGGTAAACCGATGCGGTCGATTTTTCCTGTCAACCCTCGTGGTAGCGGCTCGCTGGTCTGATATAGCGCGAACTTGATGCTAGACGAACCGCCGTTGATCGTTAGCACGTTTTCCTTAGCCAGCCTCACGCTCTATCCCTTTGTTATTTTGCATGTTTCAATTCGTCCGCAGCCAGTTATTCGTAGCGCAATGCGCTATACGTGTGATGAAATCACCGCTGCCACAGGATATGCGCATCTTCCAGGGGAACCGCCACATCATCGCGGTACGGGATGAGTCGCGCCGTATAGTCCGAAGCCGGCCGGGAGGCAGAAACCCCTGCGCGATAGGCGTAGCCGTTTATTGCGCCCACCAGTTGCCGCACGCGCTTCATCTCCACTCGCTCCGGCGCAGCACCATTAGCGCCATTGGCATAAAGCTCGACCCGAACAGCATCCGGGTCCAGGTCATCGAGATACATTTGAATCTCGAATACATGCTGCTCGCCATCGGTTTCAAGCTTCACTTCACCGAAGCGCAGTGCGGTCCATTTTTGGTCCAGCGCGTGCTGCCAATTGACCATATCCACGCCAATGGCGCCCTTATCGGCAGCCCGTGCAAGGTAGGCTGAGGCCGCAGGAATATAATGCTGATCGGTGTATTCGCACACCGAGTGGTTGGCACAGAAACGCGGCGTCAATCGCGCCATGCTTTCTCGCATCCGGTTCACCCAGGCGCTGGGAATGCCTTGTTCGTCACGAGCATAGAATTCAGGGATCACCTCGTTCTCGAGCAGGTCATAGAGGGCTTCGGCTTCAATAGCGTCCCAGGCGGGATCATGATCATGTTCCTGACCATCCCCCAGCGCCCATCCCACCTCCGGTGAGTAGGCCTCGGCCCACCAGCCGTCCAGTTCCGAAAGATTGAGGCCGCCATTGACCAGTACCTTCATGCCGCTGGTACCACACGCCTCCCAAGGCCGCCGGGGCGTGTTGATCCAGACATCGACCCCCTGCACAAGGGACTCGCTCAAGAGCATGTTGTAGTCGCTGAGGAAGATTACATGGCGGCGAACCTCGGGCCGCCGGATAAATTGTGTCCACTGCCGAATCAAAGCCTGCCCGGCCAAGTCGGAGGGATGAGCCTTGCCCGCCATGATGAGCTGTACCGGGCGTTGCGGATTAGCCAGCAGGCGCAGCAACCGCTCCGGATCGTGCAGCAGCAGATTAGGGCGTTTGTAGGCGGCGAAGCGCCGCGCAAAGCCCAGGGTCAACACATTGGGATCGAAAAGATGGCCCGCCTCCGCCACTGCTTCGGCCGACGCGCCGGAGGAGGCCAACTGTCTGGACAAGCGCTCGCGCACGTAGGTCACAAAAGACTGGCTGGCGGCGATGCGAAATTGCCAGAGTCGGGTGTCGGAAACGCGGCGCATGTCCTGCTCCAGGGTTTCCAACGTCCCCAGCCAGCGGTCCTTGCCACAGGCCTCCGTCCAAAGATTATCTGCTTCTTCCGAATCCCAGGTCGGCATATGGACGCCGTTGGTGACGTGGCCGATGGGCACCTCCTCCGCCGGCCAGTGCGGAAAAAGAGGGGCGAACAGGTGGCGGCTCACCTGCCCATGTAAGCGGCTTACGCCATTCACCGCGCCACTCCCGCGGATTGCCAGATAGGCCATGTTGAAGCTCTCCGACGGGTCATCCGGGTTCTGTCGGCCAAGTGCCATCAGGTCGTGGAGCGTGATACCCAATTTTCTGGCATAACCACTGAGGTATTGTTCGATCAGGGCCGGGGCAAAACGATCAAATCCGGCGTCTACTGCCGTGTGCGTGGTGAACAGGTTGCCCGCTCTGGTTACGGCCAGCGCAACCTCAAAAGACTGACCGGTTTCCTCCATGAAATTCCGGGCGCGTTCCAGTACGGCAAAGGCCGCATGACCTTCGTTGAGGTGACAGACTTCCGGATCAAGATCGAGCGCACGGAGCAATCGCCATCCGCCGATGCCGAGTACCATCTCTTGTTGCAGCCGCAGCTCCGGTCCGCCCCCGTACAACTCGCTGGTGATCCCGCGATGTGCCGGGTAATTTGCGGCGTCATTGCTGTCCAGCAGGTACAGCTTGACGCGACCGACCTGCACCTGCCAGGCGCGCAGCCATACCGAGTAACCGGGTAACGCAACCTCTAAACGCAACCACTCTCCATCCGGCTTGCGCAGTGGGGTGATCGGCAATTGCCCTGGATCGTTGTACGGATAAAGGGCCTGTTGCGCACCGTCCTGATCGATGACCTGGCGGAAATAGCCCTGCTGGTAGAGCAGCCCCACGCCGACCACCGGAATGCCCAGATCGCTGGCGGCCTTGAGCTGGTCGCCGGCCACATTGCCCAGCCCTCCCGAATAGATCGGGAGGGCTTCGCTCAACATGAATTCCATGCTGAAATAGGCTACGCAGGTCAGGGGCGCATCGGGATAATGTTGCTGAAACCACGCTTGTGCCTCCGCCGCCTGCTTCTTGGACTGCACCATGGCATCGATCTTGTTGCGGAAGGCCGGATCGGCGAGTACGTTCTGGATCTTCTCCCGTGAGACCGTCTGCAGGACATCGCACGGGTGATGCGTCAGCTCCCACAGCACCGGGTCCAGCTGCCGCCACACCTCGTCGGTGACATGGCTCCACGACCAGCGCATATCCAGGGCCAGTTCGACCAGGGAATCGAATCCCTCGACGTCCGCAGGGAGAAGGCCGTCTATCGGGTGACTGCCCCGTGTTTGTTCGCTCATGTCGACTCCTTTGTATTCGTTACGGACGCAATCCCTGGCTTCGGTATGGGTGCTGTCAGCGCAGAACCGCCGCTGGTCTGCGCTTCCTCCAGGAGGTGGCGCAAATAATCCTCTCCCGGTAACCTTCAAACCGCCGATGGGTTGGTCGTTGTCCAGCGCTTTCGATCGCTGAGAAAATTGTCCATTGCGCACAGGATGTTGTATGTACGCTAGCGTACATACAGCGAAAATATGGGCATTGCTAGCTAACTATAGACCAACAAACCAAAGCAACCGCCTGGTGGTTGGATGCATTGTGTCCACATCTTCGCAGTGCTGGTAGCACTTCTTCGAAGCGGGGCGCACAATCCGGATACCCTTATTAGTCGGGTCAATTCGAATATTCATCCTGAAAATGGCAGTTGATCACATTGAGTAACCATGACCTCACTCCACTACCTGAATACCGGCCAACGCACTTGCCATGCCGACGATGGACACGAGATTCCGTGCAAAGGTTCCGGCCAGGATGCGTCGTTTGCAGTCGGCACGCTTTGGCCGGAACCGCGATTTGACCTGCGCGAGGACGAGGTCATGGATAGTCTGACCGGCCTGATCTGGTGTCGTAATGCCAATCTCGCGGAATTTCCACTTGCCTGGCAGGAAGCACTGGATTTCGTCGCGATCATGAACCGTGAAGGGCGTTTCGGCCAGCATGATTGGCGCATGCCAAATCGCCGCGAATTGCGCAGTTTGCTCAGTCTGCAAACCAAGTTACCTGCCCTGCCTGAGCATCACCCGTTCGTTAATGTGTTCAACGGTTGGTACTGGACCGCGACGACGGCGGCCATCAGTCCGGCGCACGCCTGGTACGTGGCGCTCAATGGCGCGCGCATGTTTTACGGCGGCAAAGATCAATCCTTCATGCTCTGGCCGGTGCGCGGCGAAGGTCTGGGCGTTGTCCCGCGCACGGGCCAATGTCTGTGCTACGACACCGCCGGCAAAATTATTGCGTGCACCGGCTCCGGTCAGGACGGTGAATTTCGTTACGGCGCCCCTTGGCCTGAACCACGCTTCGAAATTCTTCACGCCGGCGTACTGGACCGTCTCACCCGCCTGCTCTGGCGCCGCAGCGCGAACCTCACGCCGCAACCGGTGGTCTGGCGCGAGGCATTGGCAGCGGTGGTCGAACTTAATCAGAAAGACGCTGGAAGTACCTGGCGGCTGCCCACGATCAACGAACTGGAAGCGCTGGTGGATTGCGCCGCCCACAGTCCGGCTTTGCCGTCAGGGCATCCTTTCTTTGACATACAGGACATCTACTGGTCGTCTACCACCAGCCTGTTCGAGCCCGATTGGGCTTGGGCTCTGTACCTGGAAAAAGGCGCGATGGGCGTCGGACAAAAGCAGTTCGCACAATTTTCAGTATGGGCCGTGGCAACGGTCGATGCGAAAAAATAGAACCGATTATAAATCAAGGTTCTGGCGTTCCGGTGTCTATAGTTCCACGGCTCAACTCGGCTCTTGCTTCTGCTGCCAGGGTCTCATATTTGGTTCGGAAGGCATCGAGGCTCTCCTCCTCCAGTTCTTCTAGATCGAGAAGCGCGTTATGAGCGCCTTTCGTTGCTCGTATGAGTTCATCGAGCTTCACCTGGATTGCTTCGGTGTCTCGGTTCTGGGTGTTCTGAATCAGAAACACCATCAAGAAGGTGATGATCGTAGTGCCAGTGTTTATGACCAACTGCCACGTGTCGCTGAAGTGAAACAGAGGCCCTGTGACGATCCAGGCGACGATGACCCCGACCGCCAATGTGAATACTCTGGGACGACCGCAGAAGTGTGCTGTCCTCTTCGCGAACTGTGAGTACCAACTAGCGCTATGCATAGTGTTTTTTAGGGAACCGCTATAGTTAATCAAGAAACCCACGCACCCGCTTTTCTGGAGCTACTCAATGGTAGCCATCACGGTCGCCACGTTCTCCACCGCGATCACGTTCATGGTCATCGTGATCTTTTCTGTAATCACCATGTTCACGAGAATCTCGGTCTCTACGATAGCCATCCTCTTGGGGTCCGTAAGGAGCAACATAGCAGCCACTCAAACCAGTCACCATCAAACTTAAGATCAGCAATATGTTTTTCATGATCTACTTTCATCAGGATTAAAATCGGCAGCCAGACAGGTTTAAGAATAAGCATAAAATCCGACGCGGTCTGTGCGGTAGCCCGCATAGTTATTTGGGTGCATCCCGTTTCGTCGAGTCATGGCCAGGCTGTTGTCGTGGGATGAATCGAGACGGCTTTTCAGAATTTAGGAATGTGCAGTGTCCGGCTGATCATCAACGAGCCGGAAACCGCGAACATCAGCACGAGAGGGTGGAGCTGCCATGGACCAATGTGTATCATCCCGAACCAGAGCTGGTTGCCAATCGCACCGTACCCGGCAGCGATGGCGATGACGATGACGAGCAACAGTGAGCTGGGGATCGGCGTACCCTCGAAATACTTTACCTTGTCGCTGCCTTGCGCCAGGGTTTCGGCGGTGACGTTGTAACGGGCAAGGCGGCTCACGCCGCACGCAACGAAGTAGATCAGAATCACCCGATCCCAGAGGCCATCCATGCCGACTCCATAGGCGATGGCCGCCGGCGCAACGCCGAAGGAGATCACATCGGCCAGGGAATCCAACTCTCGCCCCAGCAACGAGCTTTGCTGACGCCAACGCGCAATGCGGCCATCGAAAACATCGAACATCAACGCCAGCGGAATCAGGGCACAGGCAAAAAACAGGTGCATCACGCCCTGGCTCTGTAAATAGCTCATTATGGCGAACAGCGCACCGACGCCACAGGCTGCATTCCCTAACGTAAACCAGTCCGCGAGATGGAAGCTGCGGATCATCGAGAGATGTTTCGCTTGTTTCATGGTGCGGGATCCTTCATTAAACTCATCGGAACAGCCTGCCTGGCTTCAGCTTGAGGCAACTCCGCGCGCCAATTTATTTCCACATGACGTTAGATTCTTCCTTGGCTGCGGCAGCAAGAAGATCAATGAGAGGCAGCGCTCGATTTCTCATACTCACCACGGGCTCATCGTCGTCCTTGTCCTCAACTGGCGGCGAGGCTTTTTCTGCATCGATAGCGGCTGTCAACTGGCTCAAGGCCGCAGGAACATCTGCCGCCAGAATCGCGCCTGGCACGGTGGCGCTGTGCCCCATCATTTTCAGCATGGCAAGTGCGATATCACCAAACAGGGTGATGTCGGCATGGGCATCGGTCGTAAATGTCACTAACATTTAGTTCTCCTCGAATAAATGATTCAGTATCTACTTGGGCCACTGCGCACAGCCCATAAACAAACGCTCACAGGCTTTCAATCACCTTCGATGCGACTGTCATGGCTTGCCTCCACCCGGGCGGGCTTGCGCAAGTGCGGCGCTTTTTGACGTAATACAGTCCATCAGATCATTCCAGGATTTTGCGAAAGATTGCGCGCCTTCGCGCTGGAGTATGGCTGCGAGCGCCGCATTGTCCACGCCTGCCCGTGCAAACTCGGCGAGCAGTGCTTCGGCATCGCCGCCATCTGGCGGCAAGGCGCCCTTTACTTCACCGTGCTCGACAAAGGCGAGCAGCGTCTTCTCGGGGATGGTGTTGATGGTATCCGGCGCTGCGAGTGCCCCAAGATAAAGCGTGTCCGGGGCAGCCGGATCCTTGCTGCCGGTGCTGGCCCACAGCAGGCGTTGCGGCAGGGCGCCTGCGCCGGCCAATTTTTGCCAGCGCGGTGCGGCCAGAAGATCGCGATAGGCTTTGTAGGTGCGCATGCCGATAGCAATGCCGAGGCGGTTGCGCAGTGCGTCTGGAACCTTGTCCTTGATGGCGACGTCCCAGCGGCTGACGAAAACCGATGCCACTGAAGCAACCTCGGCATCGAGGCCGGCAGCGATGCGCCGTTCGATGCCGCGCATATACGCCTCGGCAGCGGCGATGTAGTGTTCGCGGGAGAACAGCAAAGTCACATTCACCGGCACGCCTGCGAAAATGGTTTCCTCGATTGCAGCAATGCCTGCATCGGTGCCGGGTATCTTGATGAAAAGATTCGGTCGTTGCGCCTGCGCATGAAGTTGTACTGCCGCCTGAATGGTGCCTTCCGTGTCGTCCGCCAGCAAGGGCGACACCTCCAGCGATACCCAGCCGTCCACGCCGCCGGTCGCATTGTGGACGGGGCGAAATAGATCGGCAGCCTGGGTCAGGTCCTCCAGCGCCAGTTCAAAAAAGAGTGCTTCGCCTGACTTGCCGGCCAGCGCTTTTTGGCGGATGGCTGCGTCGTAGAAGTCGGTATTCCTGATGGCCTGATCGAAGATCGTGGGATTCGATGTCAGCCCGGTTATGGAAAGGTCTCTGATATAGCGCTCAAGTGTGCCGCTCGTCAGCAGTCCGCGCGTGATATTGTCGAGCCACAGGCTCTGACCGAGATCGTGCAGTTGTTGTGTCGATTTCATTTTTTCTCCTTTACTAGTGTTGGGTTGTGCCAGCTTCCATCTGCTGCAATCAGCGCGTCAGCTTGTTTTGGTCCCCAACTGCCGGGCTTGTAGGGGTAAGCCCGCGGGTGCGTGACAAGAACTGGATCAACCACCGCCCAGGCAGCCTCAATCGCGTCCTCGCGGGTGAAAAGTGCGCCGTTACCGGCCATGGCGTCACCCAGCAGTCTTTCGTAAGGTGTTTCTTTGCCCATATGTTCATTCAGCAGGTAGAGCTCGTGCTGTTCGCCGACGAACTCCTTGCCGGCGCGCTTGACGCGCGCAGCCAGGGCGACGGCGGAGTTGGGGGAGAGCCGGAAGCGCAGATAATTGGCCCGCCCGTCCGTCGGTGCCGAATCGTCGAACAGTCTTTGCGGCGGTGGTTTTAACTCCACCAGAACTTCGGCCGCTGTGGTTGCCAGACATTTCCCGGAACGTAGATACCACGGCACGCCTTCCCAGCGCCAAGAGTCGATAAACAGCCGCAGGGCACAGAACGTCTCGACGTCCGAGTCTTTCGCCACACCCGGCTCTTTCCGGTAGCCGGTGTACTGGCCGCGCACCACGTCGTCCGGCTTTAGCGGGCGCATGGCCTGGAACACTTTGGCTTTCTCGCAGTGGACAGCGGCATAGTCCTGATAAGCAGGGGGTTCCATGGCTAGCAGCGCGACAATCTGGAATAAATGGTTCTGGATGACGTCGCGCAGGCAACCCGCGCTTTCGTAAAATGCGCCGCGACCCTTCACGCCGAAATCCTCGGCCAGCGTGATCTGCACACTGGCCACGCTGTTGCGGTTCCAGATCGGTTCAAGGAACGAATTGGCAAAACGGAAATAGAGGATATTCATGATCGCCTCCTTCCCGAGATAGTGGTCGATGCGGAAGATCGAATCATCCGGAAACACCGACAGCGCGATGCGGTTGAGTTCTCGCGCCGAAGCCAGGTCGCGGCCGAACGGTTTTTCGACGATGACGCGCGCCCGATCGGCCAAGCCCGCAGCATTGAGCCCTTTGATAACCGTCGCGAACAACGCGGGAGGAATGGCAAGGTAGTGCGCCGGGCGCCGGCCATCGCCCAGCGCCAGTTTGAGTGCTTTGAACGTGCCCGGGTCGTTATAATCTCCGCCTACATACTGGAGCAGGGAAAGAAGGTGGTCGAGGGCGCTCCGGTCAGCGACCCTGCCCGCTTGCCTGATGCTGTCCGTCGCCTGTTTGCGCAGTTGCGCCAGGCTCCACTGCGAGGCTGCGACGCCAATCACCGGCACGTTGAGAGCACCGCGCCTAGCCATCGCATAGAGCGCCGGAAAGATCATCTTGTAGGCGAGGTCGCCGGTTACGCCGAAAATCACCAGCGCATCGGCTGGCATCGGGCGGCTATGGTTATTGCCCATCTCAGTGTCCCCCTTTCTTGTTTTTATACCGGCCAAGCTGTTTTTTGCCAGTAAATCCCGAATCGTTAGCGTCGAAAGTGGACGCTGCCTTTAATTTATAGACCGTTATTAATATTTACGCCTGCTGATTTGGAACAGCGCTGCCGAATAGCGATAGGGCCGAAGTCTTGGCGGGTGCGGCAGCTGACGTAAATACGGTTGGTATTAAAGTCGACCAACTGAGCGCGGCCTTCAAGAATGATGGTGCCAAGGTAATGGCATCGGGACCTGACTCTGACAGGGTTACTGTGTATTCAATTCATCAACCGAAGTGAACGGATGTTAGCAAGCCTCTCATCTGTCACCTGGTAGTGGGTTGTGTTGAAACAGGCGGATAATCCAGCCATTCCAGCGCACGCCGGAATGGAGAAGGTTGATATCCATTCTCCAAGTTGACTGCCGACTAGCGATCACGACCTTTGCCGTTGCCTTGGTGGTCGTTCTTTTGCTTTCCACGATGATCATCCCCGCGCTCGTCGCGGCGGTCATCCCTGCGATCACGATGTTGTTCCTGATAACGCGGAACATACTCGCGGTTGTACCAGCCATCTTTCACAAAGTAGACCCGCTCGCCGCAGGCATTATATTTGTGGCAGTTCTTGCTCCAGTGTTTGGCGTGGCCCGGAGGTACGCGCAGGTAGATCGGCGGGCGGTCCATCGGTACCCGTTCGATGACCATCGGCTGACGATAGATGACTTGTGGCTGCGGATAGTCGCCGATGTCGAGTCGGCCATAGAAGCCGGGTTGGCCGATGCTGACCGAGACGCCAACATCGGCAGCGAGTGCCGGGGTGGTGAGGGTGGCAACGGCTACTGCCGCTGCGATCAAAAAAAGTTTCATGTTGGATCACCTGTTGTTAGTGGTTTTTGATTAATTCAGGAAGGCATAAGCCGATGACTTTTCTAATTGTCACGCTATGCAAGTTCAAAGACATCGGCTCAGCTGGTATTACTCGTTGCGATCCCGGCCCCTCTCACGCTCCTGTCCTTGTCCCCGTTTGGGCTCGCGCGTGGCGTCCTTGCCTTGCTGCCTTTCTTCCCGGCCCTGTGATCTTGGCATCTGCTGCTCGCGCTGATCTGCGCCTGGCTGTGATGACTGCCTGCGGTCTTGAACTTCCTGACGGCCCTGTCGTGGAGAGGCAGGGGCTGATCTCTGAACGTCTTCACCTCCTCTTTGCGGCGACTGCGAACGCGGGGTGGCTCGATCATCCTGCTGGTGTGGCATAGAACGCTGGACATCCTGCTGCCTGGAGCCACCTCTATCCTCAGGTCCTCTCTGTCTTTCCTGCTGAACAGGTACTCGTTGCTCTGCCCGTTCCTGATAGTGTTGCCGCACTATGGGATCACGCGGCTGATAACGGTAGCGCTGCTGTTGAAGCTCCCGCTGCCGCTCCACTTGATGGGGATAGCGATCCCCTGAATACTGCTTCTGGTAGACAGGCAGCGGGGCTGGCGCCGGGGCAGCGCGACGGTTCCATTTGTCCCAACCGCTTCTACGCTGTTCCCAATCATGACCCCAGTGATTACCCCAGCGTGGCGGCGCATCTGGTCGCCACCCACGGAAGTACGGGGGTGGCTGGCGGTAGTAGCGCACCGGGATACGCAGGACGTATACCGGCACTGCTTCTGGACCCACCAGCCCCCAGGGACCGTTGTACCAGGAGCTGGCGTACCAGTTATCATCCTGGTAAACCCAGTAAAGACTGTCGTAAAAGAAGAAGTTCGCATTCAGTCGTGGCGCGTAGTAAACAGGGTAACCTGGCACGCGGACTAGTTGCGGGTATGCCGGCAGGTTGATCCCGATACTTGCGTTGGGGAACCCGATACCGATGCTCACCTGAACCTCAGCAGAAGCCGCTGAGGACAACAGCAGTCCCAGCACAATAAATACGTGGCGAATTTTCAGCATGTTGTGACCTCCTGTTCGATAAGCAAAATCGGTGTCATGGTTGCCAACGGAATACGACACCAGCTCTAAGCTTTTACATACTACCTTTGTTTATCCAGATACTTCCGTGCGGTATCGCACATAAGGCGATCAGATAGTCTTGTTAGGCTTTCGGAAAGTTATGGAAGCGCTGATTAACCCCCTCTCCCCCTGCGGGAGAGGGCTGGGGAGAGGGGTAATGCATTGATTTATCACCCTCTCCCCAGCCCTCCCCCGTCAAGGGGGAGGGGGCGTTGGACTTGTTCAGCGTTACCCTATATTTCCAAGGGACGCATACAGCCGTGCCAGCTCCAATGGGTGCTGGCACGGCTGTGCGTAAATGACTGTGATGTTATTTGTTGATCTCGTGGCCAATGATACCGCCGACCGCCGCGCCGCCCACCGTGCCGACAGTGCTGCCGCCGGTCAGGACCGAGCCGCCAATAGCGCCGACACCAGCGCCGATTGCGGTATTTTTATCTTGTTGCGACATTCCGGCACAACCCGCCAGACCGAAAACCAAGATTGCTGCTACTGCATTAACAGCTGATTTTTGTATCGTGCTCATTTTGAATACCTCCATTTTGAAAATCCAGGACCAGGTTAATTCTTGCCTGGCGGCTTATTCGCCGTAGTGCTTCTTTGCTTCGTTGTTCAGGGATGGCGACGATTACGACCTCTGCCTTGCCTGCATTTATTGTGCATCTTAAGGAGACAAGATAGCCCTATTTGAAAGGCGGGTCTGTGCGCTGTCGCACATACCGCTGTCCACGTCTGTGAGACAAGGCGTAAGCCAATATCGGCTTACATCCTGAAGGTCGGTTTGCGGGCAAGGCAGCCAGGGCAATTAAATTGCCCTGGCTGCAATTCGGCTGTCGATATGCATCCGATCTGAATCCGTCTCAGGGCCAGCATTTCCTGAAAACAAAGGACCCCATTATCAATACGCAAGCAGGGCAATCGTCTGTAAAATGTGGGCATGGGCGACATCAAAAAAACAGCAAGCCTTCCCAGTCTGGAAGGCATTACCCTCGAAGTCATCGTCACACGGCTATCCGAGAGCATGGGCTGGGAGGCGATGGCTGCCGTTGTGCCTGTGCGTTGCTTTACTCACGATCCCAGCATCAAATCCAGCTTGAAATTTTTACGGAGAACACCGTGGGCCCGCAAAAAGGTAGAGCAATTGTATTTGCAGCAAGCTCAGGGCTCCGTTGAATCTGATTTTTCATACCGGGACAGGCATTGAGTCGTTTTGGAGTGATGCAAAACGACGGCGGGCCAGGATCATCACTGTAATCCTGCCGCCCTGCAGAATCTTTTGAAAACTTCTTGTATGCCAAGGCTTATTTGTTGCGCCGCCAGAAATGACTCATCAGCGGTTTGACACTGATGCCATGCATGAGTATCGACATCGCAACCACGATCAGCGTCAGTTGAATAAACTCCAGCGCCAACGGTTCAGGCAGTCCGTGTTGTATGGCGAACATAAGATAGTAAAGCGAGCCGATGCCGCGCACCCCGAACCAGCCTGTCAGGCCGCGCATTTTCCACGATGTGCTGGAGCCCAGCAGGGCGATGAGGACACTGAACGGGCGCGCGACCATGAACAGAAATAGCGCCAACCCTACCGCCTGCCAGCTCCACGAGTCGAGAAACAGTGTCCCGCCTAGCAGCAGGATCAGTATTAGCTCCGACAGTCGCTCCAGATGCTCCTTGAACATCAGAGACCCTTGGCTGATGGTTGGCGTTACTTCGGGATCAGGGCTTGTCGAATCTGCCATCCTGATTTCTCGGAGAGACCGCGAGTCAGGGTAATCTTTGGGGTTGTTGGCGAGCTTCAGCTCAGTCTGACGCAGTGCGACAGCGGCGAAAAATACGGCCAGAAATCCCCACGCATTAAGCAGCACACATAAACCGTACACCACGCCTATCAAGCCAAGCCCGAGAAAATCATCCATCAGTTCGTGCTTGTGTAGCTCGCCACGCAGCTTCCATCCCAAATGTGCCAGCGTGACCCCGGCAACCACGCCGATGGCAATTCCGCCCAGCGTGGCCCACAGTACGTCGACCACGACCCATTGCAGGCCAGAATCACCGATCTCATGCAGTCCCAGCAAGCCCATTCCCAGCATCACAAATGGAAAGGCAGTACCGTCATTCATGCCCGCTTCGCAGGTTAATGTGAAGCGCAGATGGTCGCGGTCACCGGGATGGCGGATCTGGACGTCAGTTGCCAGCACAGGATCGGTCGGGGCAACGATGGCGCCCAATAACACTCCCGCACCCAGCGGCAGGCCAAGTACATAGTAGGCGAAAGCCGCGACCATCCCGACAGTAACAGTCATCGATACCGTTGCCAGCAAAACTGGCGTGCGCCAACGTGCAAAACTGAACGGCACAGGCATTTTGATGCCAGCCGAAAACAACGAAATCAGTACAGCCACTTCGGTCAATACTTCCAGCAGCGCTGATTCCTTGAGCGGATTGAAATGAAACCAATTGAGGACCGTCGGCCCTACCAGCAGTCCAACCGCCAGATAGATAATGGCTGATGTTGCAGGCAGGCGCTTGAGGAGGGAGGGGGTAAGGCCCATGACAAGCAACAGGCCGCCTACGAGCATGAACCATTGTGGGTTGGTCATCTATTTCAATCTCTTTGGTAAAAACCAACGGCTTTAGTCGACAGCATCCCCGCTACGCCTATCCATCTACTCCGTTGGCAGGTTGTGTTTATATGTCGGCTAGCCACCGTGTGGTGCGTGATGCTACCAAGAACTTTGGAAGTTTCTGCTGGCTGCTAGTGATGCAGAGCCAATTCATCGCCAGGACTCATCGTTTCAGTCACGTCCTTGCCAATCCCGCGATAGCCGGTATAACGGCCAGAGGTGTCAAACATCGGTTCCCCGCTGACCATTAAATATTGCCGAGAACCATTGGGATTGGTCCGGCTGTAGACGAAATCCAGGAACGGCCGTCGGGCGGCCAGGTTCGCCTCAAGTTCCTTTCGTTCGATCTCATCCCAGCGCGCTCCCTGGTCATCCTGTATCCGGCCCAACTCGTCGTCGACCCTGATTCCGAGCATTTCAAACACCGGGCCGAAAATCTTGGTGAAATGCCCGTTTACGTCCTGCTCCCAATACCAGTCGGACGATAGCTCGGTCAGACGGCGAAAACGCGCTTCACTTTCACGTAGCTTGGCGGTCCGTTCCAGTACCGTCTGTTCCAGAACTTTGTTGGAATTCTCTAGTTTTTTGTACAACAGCCTGACTTCCAGCATGTTACGGATACGCGTCTGCACTTCGATCAGATCAAATGGTTTTCCGATGAAATCTTTCGCGCCAGTGGCGAGCGCACGCAACTTGTGATCGGGTTGAGCGGTGATTACGAGTACCGGAAGATAGCCATCGGTTTCGATCTCCTTCAGGCCTTCCATTACCTGAAACCCATCCATGCCGGGCATCTGCAGATCAAGCAGGATCAGGTCATAAAGGTTTTTGCGATGCAGCTCGCAGGCTGCATAGGGATCCGTTGTCGACGTAATGCAAGCATAGCCGGCATCACGCAGTATTTCCTCAAGAAGAAGCACGTTGGCTTCCTGATCGTCTACGATCAGAATGCTGGCATTCAGAAAATCGGCGGGATTGACCATTATCCTAGAAACCTTAGTTGGACGGGGTTGAGTGTGCGGTTATGGGGGTGCAGGGCAAGGCACAACAACGCGGAATGGTCGTTCCATTCCAAGGCGTTGCCAACCCTCACCCTAACCCTCTCCCAGAGGGAGAGGGGACGATCGCCCTCTCCCCCTCTGGGGGAGAGTTGGAGAGAGGGCTGCCGCCATGCGCCGACATAACCGTGCAATCTACCCCGTAGCGCATTCACCCGCCGGGTGAAACGGTAAACAGTGAAAATATTTATTGAAATCATAATATTAAATATCCAGTTAAGCGGTCAACTTAGGTTCCTAGGATTATTGCCCACTCGGGCGAATGCTACCGTTCAGCCCCGTTTCCGCAAGTTCCAGGGCCATGTTCAGTGCCTCAATGAACTCATGCACTTTGATCGGCTTGGTGAGATAGCGGAAGAATCCTGCCTCCAGGCCTGTTTCGACATCGCGTGGCATGGCATTGGCACTGATGGCAAGTACCGGTATATGCGCCGTTAGCGGATCTTCACGCAGGATTTTCAGCACTTGAAAACCGCTTATACCAGGCAGATTGATGTCCAACAGGATTACGTCCGGGAGATGGGTACGCGCAACCGCGATGCCGAGATTGCCATCGTGAGCGCTCAGCATGCGTATATGGGGGTGCTCCTGGATGATTTGCTCGACCAGCATCAGATTGGCCGGATTGTCTTCCACATAGAGCAGGGTGCGAGGCGCCGCGTTGGGCCGAGCGGGTTGCGTAAGTTCTGAGGACAAGGGATCTCCGGTAGGAAGTTGTGGCATCACGTCCCGGATCAGTTCGATCCAGAATTTGCTGCCTACACCGACGGTGCTTTCCACGCCGATAGTGCCGCCCATCAACTCGACCAGTTGCTTGGTGACCACCAGTCCGATGCCTGTTCCTTCCTCGGCGCCGTTCTCTTGCCCGAGACGATTGAACGGCTGGAATAGCTGCATCAGCTTTTGCGGAGGCAATCCCTCTCCGCTGTCTTTGATGCTGATGCGGATGCGTTCCGGGGTGCTTGCCGTGAACTCCACCGTTATCGTCCCCTGCTCGCGGTTGTATTTGATCGCATTCGAAAGCAGATTGATCAGAGCCTGCTTGACTCGGGTTCGGTCGGCATGGGCAAACCAGGTGTGGTCGAAGGGGAGAAAATTTAACTGGATGCCGCGTTGCTGCGCCTGCGGTTCAATCAAGGCCTGGCATTCGCGCATCACCTCGATCAGCGACACCGGCTCTCGCGACAACGACAGGTTGCCAGACTCGATCACTGCGAGGTCAAGGATTTGGTTAATCAGTTCAAGCAGATACCATCCTGCCTTGATAATCTGGTTTAGTCGTACAATCTGGGCGGCCGTTGGTGGCGGTGAACCGACCTCCAGCAACTGGGCGAAGCCGAGGATGGCATTGAGTGGGGTGCGCAGTTCATGGCTCATGCTGGAAAGGAAAGCTGATTTGGCGAGGTTGGCTTTTTCCGCCACGAATTTGGCGCTCTCCAATTCGATGTTATTTTCCTGGAGCACCTGATCCAGGCGTTTACGTTCGGTGACGTCGCGCGCAGCAGCGAACACGCCCTGCAGCTTCCTGTCCCGATCGTAGAAAGTGGTCGCATTGTAGGACACCACCGTTTCTTTCCCGTCCCGGTCTCGTACGGTGAGCTCGTAGTCGGAGACTTTCTTCTCGCTCAGCACCCGCTTGATGCCCGCTTCGGCCCGCTCCGGATCGGTAAAGTAATTCTTGAACGGCGCGCCTATCAGCTCGTCGCGCGTGCAACCGGTGAGCGACTCCGTTTGCTTGTTGACGTCGGTGATAATGCCGGACGGATCGGTGGTCATGATCGCATCGATGTTGGATTCGATCAGCGAGCGCGTGTAGAACTGCTGATCGCGCAGGCGCTGATCGAGCAGCTTCTGCTCAACTTCGATCTGCTTGCGCGCGGTGTTGTCGGTGCCGATCAACAGGTAGCCGATGATGGCGTCCTGCGCATCGCGCAGGGCCGTGACCGACACCACTGCCGGAAAGCGGCTGCCGTCCTTGCGGATATAGGTCAGCTCGTAGATGTCCTCGATGCCGCGCGAGGCCTTGAACACCAGGGCCTCAAAGCCCGGTTCGATCTGGGTTTCAAGTTCGGCGCTCAACTCCTTGGCGCGCGCGATCACTTCCTGCGGATCGGAAATATCGGCCGGGGTGATCTTGTTCATCACGTCGGCTGCCGTGTAGCCCAGCATGCGCTCGGCCCCGACGTTGAAGATCTGAATCACGCCCTTGGCATCGGTGGCGATGCTCGAAAAGTTGGCGCTGTTGAAAATCGCTCTCTGCAAGGCTCCTGCCTTGAGCAACGCTTCTTCCGCCCGCTTGCGTGCGGTGTTGTCAGTGCCGATCAGCAGGTAGCCGATGATGGTGCCTTGAGCGTCGCGCAGTGCCGTCACCGACACCACCGCCGGGAAGCGGCTGCCGTCCTTGCGGATGTAGGTCAGCTCATAGATGTCTTCGATGCCGCGCGAGGCCTTGAACACCAAAGCCTCAAAGCCTGGCTCAATCGGAGTTTCAAGTTCGGCGCTCAACGCCTTGGCGCGCGCGATCACTTCCTGCGGATCGGAAATGTCGGCCGGGGTGATTTTGTTCATCACGTCAGCGGCCGTATAGCCCAGCATGCGCTCGGCGCCGACATTGAAGATCTGGATCACGCCTTTCTCGTCGGTGGCGATACTCGAGAAGTTGGCGCTGTTGAGAATCGCGTTCTGCAAGGCCCCAGTTTTAAGCAAGGCCTCCTGGCGTCGAACCTCGGTGATGCCCTTCTCCGCCTCTGCAGGCAGACTGAAAATGGCAAGATCGCGGATTTTTTTGAACATGAATGACCTTTATTAAATCGCAAAATAAACTACTGGCTCGTGCGGTTGAAGCTGCGATCAGCGCCTCATCTGCTTATATCCACAATACCGCTAAAAAATAATCTGTTTTTGCCTGTGGCCATGGGTCCCTGAAATGGACTTTTAGCAGCTTCATTCCAGCATAACGATTAATCCAGTTGGTCTCCGTGCGTTAGCACACATAACACGAAGATTTAAAGCAAAGCTTGCAGCAGGACCTGAGGATTAATCGTGACTAGCTGAGGGATCTTGGCGATTACGACCATCGCACAGCAGGCGATGGAATTCTTTCTTGACTACGTTGTAGCATTCACAAGTGTGGGACTCCAGCCCCGACCGATCAAGCACGGTGATGTGACCCCGGCGGTAACTAATCAAACCCGTGCGCTGCAAATTCCCGGCGGTTTCCGTGATGCCTTCGCGGCGCACGCCGAGCATGCTGGCAATCAGTTCCTGCGTCATGGTCAATTCGTTCGAGGGCAATCGATCAAGGGTCAGCAGCAGCCAGCGACACAGTTGCTGCTCCACCGAATGATGCCGATTGCAGACCGCAGTCTGGGATATCTGGGTAATCAATGCCTGGGTGTAACGCAGCATCAGATGCATCATCGGCCCAGCGCGATTGAATTCCTCCATCAGCACGCGCGCCTTGAGACGGTAGCCATAACCACCGGTCTGAACGATGGCCCGGCTGGGCGTGGTATTGCCACCCATGAAGAGTGAAATTCCGAGGACGCCCTCATTGCCCACCCCCGCGATTTCGGACGATGCGCCGTTTTCCATGACGTAGTGCAGGGACACGATTGCGGTCGTCGGGAAATAGACGTGCTGCAACTGGCCGCCGGATTCACAAAGAACATCGCCCAGTGGCATCGCGACCAGTTCCAGCTGGGGAGCGATGTGCTCGAATTCAGCCGTGGGCAAGGCGGCGAGAAGATGATTTAGATTGGGGTTCTGCGAGGTTTCCATACGCGGTTTCCGAGTAATCGCCCAATCGGCATGAGCAACACGCGAACAGCATACACGCTTTGCACCTTCGGCGGATTACCGCTCATGGTGCATAACCAAAGGATTCTCCCGTGCCCAGGATCGGCGCCCACTCACCGGATATGAAAACCGCTCCCGCCAAACAGCCCGATCAATCCGATAATAATCAGATAGATTGCGACGATGTAGTTCAGCAGACGCGGCGCCATCAGAATGAGTACGCCGGCAATCAGCGAAACCAGTGGGGCGAGGTTTAAAGTCATGTTCATGTTTATCTCCTTGCTTGAGGGTAGTGCCATTATTCTCAACTTCTATTTCTGCGTAAACTTTTCATACAGTTGCTATTCTCCCAGCAACTCTGCCACAGGCTGCAATTGTTCCACATGCTGGGACACCACTTTCAGGATGACAATGATTGGAATGCCGAGCAGCATGCCCCACACCCCCCACAGCCATGCCCAGAACAGCAGCGAGATAAATACAGCCGCTGCATTCATTTTGGCGATTTTCCCGGTCATCCAGGTGGTAACCAAGGTGCCGATGATCGTGGCAATCGCTAATGATGCCCCCGAGACCAACAGCGCCATCGAAAGCGAGTCAAACTGCATGAAAGCGGCCATCCCGGTAGCGGCTGCAGTGAATATCGGACCGACATAAGGGATGACATGCAGCAAGCCCGCAGCGACGGCCCACGCCCCCGCGTTTTCCAGGCCGATCCAGCGGAACGCGATCCAGGTTAGCAATCCTAAAAGCAGATTAGTCATCAGCAGCATGAACAGATATTTCTGGATGGAATCGTTGATGTCGTTAAGGATGTTAATCGTGATTTTCTTCCTCGATAACGTCGGCCCCGCGAGTCGTACCAGCTTGCGCTTGAAGGTGTCGCCGCCCGCCAGGAGAAAGAAGGCCAAAAAGATCACCATGATCGCCTGGGCAATGAAACCCAGGGCACCCATGGAGCCAGCCCACATGAAATTGCCAAGCTTGAATCCGGGTGTTTCGATGACGACGTGAGTCGTACGCTGCTTGGGGCCTGGAGGAATGCCGGCAATCTGGCTGGTCGCCTTTTCCACTGCGCCCACGGCGGTTTGCATTTTTTTCATGTTCCCGCTCGGGTCGTCCCGCATGCTGGTGAACCCTGCAGACAGCTTGCTAGCGGCTTCGGGCAGTTGTGCGACTATCGACTGCATCTGCCCACGCAACGAGTAGGTGCCAAGCACGAGCGCGCACACAACGGCTACCATCACCATGGTTGTACCCAGAACGCGCTGGATCTTGATCCGTTCCAACCATACAACGAGGGGATTCAGGGTATAAGCCAGGAAAATTCCGAGCAACAGGGAAACAAAAAACTTCTGCATCCAGTCCAGCGCGAACACCAGCGCGACTGTCGCCAGTATGCCCAGCGCCACACCGCGCGCATCCACAGGAACGTAAACGGTTAAGGGATGGGCAGTCACAGAGACCTGCGCTGCGGGCTCTTGATTGCCTGCCAGATCTTCCGATGCGTCCATATATGCCAATTAGTTTGAATTGAAGGAATGTGCATTCGTAGTTGTTCAGGCTTTAGCCTGACATGTACGGCTGAATCCGTATCTACAAGGGGATTACTGAAGAAATGGGAAAACAAGTCCCCGCGTGCTACTCCCGGATGTGAGGCCCGGAGTGGCCCGTGGGAAGTCTTTACTTACTTGACCCGCATGTCGTTTTTGACCGACGTTACGCCCTTGATGCTGCGTGCCACCTCGACTGCCTTGCTCGCTGCGGTCTGCGAACTCACGAAGCCGCTCAATTGAACCACGCCTTTGAAAGTCTCAACATTGATTTCAGCGGATTTCAAAGATGGCTCATTGAATATGGCAGCCTTCACCTTGGTGGTGATGACGCTGTCGTCGATGTACTCGCCAGTCCCTTCCTTCTGCGATGTGGATGCGCAACCCACGACGGACACCAACGCAATGGCCAGGAAAAATGCGGAAAGAAATTTGCTAAGTTGTTTCATGATTAAATTCTCCCAAAAAAATACGAAAATAAAACTCAAAAGTTACTTGTGATCGAAGGGCTATCTGCAGCTGCCTGTGGGCCTATCAATCTCATTCAAGCAGTTTAATGATGCTCCTGAAGCCGGGAGCCGTCTGTGCGGTGTCGCACATAAGTCAGGCAGTCTCCAAGTAGGTTTTCTGCGCTTATTGGCTTAACCAGAGCTTCCTTAAAACAAAAGGCCAACCAAAGATTAATGGTTGGCCCTTATTTGTGGGTGAACAGGTTGGGAAACCGATGCTTACTTTTGAGTCGGCTTCTGAACCGTTACTTCTACCATCACACGGCGATTGGGCTGCAGGCATTCAACCAACTTCTTGTTCTTGCCGCTGACTTTGCCTTTCACGTCATCGCAGGAAACAACCGGCTCGGATTCGCCTTTGGCAGCGGTTTCAATGCGATTGGCTTCAACGCCTTGGGCAACCAGGTAAGCCTTCACAGCATCTGCACGCCGTTGGGATAGTTTCTGATTGTAGGCATCGGTGCCGATCCGGTCAGTGTGGCCAGTCACCAGTATCACTTCCACTTGCGGATATTCCTTCATCTTGCTGACAACTTGATCATCCAGCTGTTTCTTGCCACTAGCGTGAATAACTGATTTATCAAAGTCAAACAGCGTTTCTGCTTGCAGGGTGATGGGGGTGAAAGCCGCTTTTTCCGGGCCGGCGACAGGAACGGCAGCGGGTGCCTTGGCTTCTGCCATTTTTGGCTTAGCCTTCTTCACCAGGTCCGGATCGCATTCCTCAATCGCCATGGCCGGTGTCCAGTAGCCGGTTCTCCAGCATTCGTTGTAGTTGTTCTTGACCACATTGCCGCGGGTATCGAGCAGATAACCTTCCTTGGCGACTTCGTGTGCTGAAGCGATGCCCACTGAGGTTAAAGAAGCCAATACAAGCAGATTTAGTACGAGTCGTGAAGTTTTCATGTTTTCCCTTTTATTAATTATGAGTAGTTTGCAGCTATAAATCCGGCGCACAGCAGGCCGCCGGCAATGCCATTAATAAATCAGTAACGAGATACGTGGTCGTTCTCGATACGGACACGATCCCCAACACGCAAGTCGCTAATGCTTGGCTGTGCCACGGTTTGAACCCCACCGTTGTCAAGCCGTACCCGTATAAGGTAGGCATCTTGCGGTTTATTACTCTTTTCGATCTGGTGGCCTGCCATGGCCCCACCCACCACACCGGCCACGGTCGCGAGGTCCTTGCCTGTGCCGCCACCGACTTGATGTCCGAGTACGCCGCCTACGACGCCGCCAATGACAGCGCCAGCACCTATCCCGCTACCGCCTATTCCGCCGTCGCTCTCGCGAGTGATTTCAATCGCGTCAATCACGCCATAAGAAGCGCGGGAATAGGATGACGAGGATGACGAAGAAGACATGGGACGAGTATCGGTACTCGCGCAACCGCTCATCAGGGCCGCTACAGTGAGAAAAGTTGCGATAACTATTTTGGGCGTTTTCATAATAAGACCTCCTGGATTGATGATGGCAGGTTAGTCTTAAAATAAAATACCTTCCGTGCGGTAGCGCACATAATTCAGAGTATGTCCCATGCTGTATTTTGGCAACCAGTCCCAAATCGTCGTCATTATGGAGGATGGCGCATCAGCCGAATTCGCCGGGGTCGGCAACGAGGGCGTGATCGGTGTCGCCCTCAGCACGGGCGGTGAAACCATGCTCAATCTGGCCATGGTGCGGTGCGCGGGCTATCCTGTCGGCTAAGATCTCAATTGCTGTAGGAGGCTTCAATCGTGGCGGGGGGCGCCGTTCCTGCGCTTTGCAACATTTGTTGCTGCGTTACACCCAGGCATTAATTACCCATATATCCCAGATCGCAGTCTGCAATCGACACCATTCGGTGGAGCAGCAAGAGTCGCAAGCGACTCGAGCAGACCCTTGCTTTCGCCGGGTGTTTTTTCGGCCATGATGAAGCGACTAGCGGCGGCCGATGAGCAAGCCGATTACCAAGCCGACGCCGGCGGCGATGCCAGCGGCTTGCCATGGATTTTCGTGAACATAAACGTCGGTGGCCTTGGCGGCCTCTTTGGTTTTGATGACCAAAGCCGTATGCGCCTCCGCCATCCTGGCTTTCACAACCCCGAGGGATTCTTCCGCCTTGGCGCGCACTTCGGCCAGCTTTTCACCACCTTGGTTGGCTGTCGCTTTCAGCAGGGCTTCCGTATCTGTCACCACCACCTTTAAATCGGCGATGACATCATTAGATAATTTTTCCATGCTGTCCCCAGGGGCTGGTTTTATCGTTTTCATAATAGACTCCTATCGTTTTAAATTATGGATTAACCGCTAAATGTATAAATCAGTTCTGCGGCTTCCTGAAGTTGGTGAATTATTCTTGAATTCCTGAGGAAAAAACCATCTCGCCACTCAGGGGGCGCTGATTCTACTTGCGCGCAGTAATGAGCAGGAACACCCCTGCAACCATCGCTCCCACGCCAGCCCAGATTGGGATGTTTACTGTCTCCGTGTCCTTGACAGACAGCTCTATCGGACCCAACTTGGCCTGATGCGTTTCCTTGGTATAAGTGAAGCCACCATAAGCTAACGCTAATCCGCCGGCTACGAGCAGCACGATTGCCAACATCTTGATTGAGTCCATCTTGATTTGCTCCTGAAGAGA
The DNA here is from genome assembly GCF_000297055.2 of Sulfuricella denitrificans skB26. Taxonomy (NCBI): domain Bacteria; kingdom Pseudomonadati; phylum Pseudomonadota; class Betaproteobacteria; order Nitrosomonadales; family Sulfuricellaceae; genus Sulfuricella; species Sulfuricella denitrificans. The sequence continues at coordinate 732,987 of NC_022357.1, forward strand.
TACATTTGTATGGGCGGCGGGGAGGCCGGGTAAAACAGAAACTGTGAATAACCGGATCGCTTTATCCGGCCCCTCGCTGCATGGAAAATTTACAGGGTCGTCACAGGCGTCGACCTTGAATTACACGCAGCAATATCACCACGATCGCGATGACCAGGAGAATGTGTATGAATCCGCCCATGGTGTAGGAGGAGACCAAACCCAGCAGCCACAGGATGATCAGGATAAACGCAATAGTTCCGAGCATTTTCGTTACTCCTCAGTAAGACGGGCAGATATTGTCTTTGTATCTACGAGCGTCATAGATTGTTTAACAATGATCTCCTGATTTGAAAAATTACTCTGTACGCTAGCGCACTTATCGAGCAGATTCTTTTCCGTTGCTTGGTGATGCTTGTCGTTGTGTGGGTGAGTTATTTTGTCTGCCGGAAGAGGTTTGGCGGCGCGTTCCCAAGAGGCATCAGGGAAGCGCTAGTATGGCAGGCTTTTCAATCATCATCGCGGTGCCCCAGCGATGTTCGGTGCTCACCGGATGGGATGAGCGCCTTGAGCCGCAGTAGAGGACTACACCTTTTATAAAGTCGACCAACTGAGATTGATTTGTCGCCAACCACTTAAAGAAATGGCCATGAAAATGTTAAATATATGGACTTTGCTGAAGATTAACAAAGGGTAACCATAGGGAAAAATGGTTTTGTGTAACATATGCTGGTTAGTTTCACCCAAAATTTAACTGGAGAAAAAATTATGAATTCACGTTTCAAGCGCGTAACCAGCCGCTTGCTGATCGCCAGCGTTTTGGGTCTTGGCTTGCCGCTTCAATCGTCCCACGCCGGGCTGGTGGGAACGGACAAGGTGGCCGTGTCCGCCCAGTCACAATCCGAGCGCGAGCGTATTCATTCCTTCCTTGATCGTGACGATGTGCGTAAGGAATTGCAGACTCAGGGAGTTGATGTCAACACCGCTAAAGCGCGTGTGGATGCACTGACCGACGCAGAGGTGCAGAAGGTTGCGGGCAAGCTGGACCAGATGCCCGCCGGTGGCGATATTATCGGGATATTGTTCACTATTTTCGTGATCCTGCTGGTGACGGACATTCTGGGCTATACCAAAGTGTTTTCGTTTACGCGCTCGATCAAGTAAATTCGAGCCATGTTGTTTCGAGTCTGCGCCCGCCTGATTGCGGGCGTTTTCTTTTTGATCTGGCTGGGTGGCTGCGCTACGCCGCAGACGCAGTCCTTGCTTAAGACGTACTCCAGGCAACTACCGCAGCAGGTGGAGCTCAGCAAGGTGCCTTTCTATCCCCAGGAGACCCACCAGTGCGGTCCGGCGTCACTCGCCATGACGCTTAACGCCGGTGGCGCAAAAATGACCCCACAGGACCTGACCCCGCAAGTGTATCTGCCGGGACTCGCGGGCAGCCTGCAAGTGGAAATGCTGGCTGCCACGCGGCGCAACGGTTTTTTGGCCTATGAGCTTGCGCCTAAGCTGGACGATTTGCTGACGGAAGTGGCGGCCGGTTCGCCGGTGCTCGTGTTGCAGAATGTTGCGCTGAGCTGGTATCCGGTGTGGCATTACGCGGTGGTGGTGGGGTACGACCTCAAGCGCGAGGAAATCATTCTGCGCTCCGGCCTGGAGCGGCGGCAGGTGCTGCCTTTTACAACATTCGAACATACCTGGGAACGCGCCGGCTACTGGGCCATGCTTGCGCTACCGCCGGGCAGGATGCCGCGCACCGCGAGTGAAGCTGCTTACGTTTCTGCGGCAGTGGCTGCGGAAAAATTCATCCCGCCGAAAAGCGCTGAAGCCGCCTATGACGCCGCCCTCAAACGCTGGCCGCGCAATCTTTCCGCCCGCATCGGCCTGGGCAATGCGGCCTACGCCCAAGGCAACTGGAAACGCGCCGAAAAAGCCTACCTGCAGGCAACGCTGGATCATCCGAAGTCCGCCATTGCCTACAATAACCTTGCCCAAACGCTAGCCGAGCAAAAGCGTTATCCCGAAGCGCTGGCTTTGGCAAATCAGGCCGTCCTCCTGGGCGGTCCGGAGCAGGACGCTGCCAAAAATACCCTGGATCAGATCAGAAAGAAGATGCGCAAGTAGGCGCTGAGTTTCAGGATGGATGGCGCTGGAACAGCCAATAGCGCTCAGACCTGTCTCCGGGTCGGTTGCCTTCCCAGATTTCAGTCCATTCCGGGCCGGGCGGCGCATCCGGGTTGTTGGCGCTGCCCTGCACCAGCAGTAGGTCACACCTTATTCCTTGGTGAGTTTCCGTACGTTTGGTAAGGATGCCGGCGTAGTATTCCAGCATGGCGCGCTGCGGCTCGCCCAACTTGCTGCTGGAAATGCAGGCGTGGCGAGCGGGCAGCGCCTGTTGCATGGAGGTGATCATGGAACGGTAGCTTTTGCCGGCATCCAGCCAGGGCAGTGCCAGCGTCATCATGATTACCCATACCAGCGTGATGCCGGTCGCCGAGTTGAGCACCGCGCGCGGATTGCGGGGCAGGGATCTTGCCCAGAAAGCGATGAACAGCCAGGCAAGGGTGGCCATGAGCGCAATGGCAAAATGCAGCGGTTCGATCGTCGGGATGTAACCCGGCTGCAATCTTAGTAAGCGCTCTGCCTGGTTGGCAGGATGTCCGGAGATCATGGCGAACCAGTAGAACCAGAACACGCCGGCGATAAAGCCGAAGGTCATGATACTGAACCAGTTCAGCGCACTGGCCGCACCGCGGCGCAGGGTGTTGACGCCGGGTGCGGCGAGCAGCGAGAGTGGCAGCAGCATCGGCAGGGCATAGAGTTCGCGCGCGTCGGAAGCCATGCTGAACACCCCCATCATCACCAGGAAGGTGGTGAGTGTAAGCTGAGCCTCGGGTTGCCTGAAGATGGTGCGACGTCCCTGCCACAACGTCCATAGCGCAATCGGCAGGGCGGGCCAGGCGAACCAGGGCAGGATTTTGAAATAATGCATGTGATCGCTGCTGGGTCCGAGTTTGGCAAATCCCAGGAATCGCCCCAGATTGTTGATCCAGAACCATTCCCTGAACAGTTCGGGTGAGCGCAGATACAGCAGGATCGGCCAAATGGTCAGCCATGGCAGAGAGGCGAGAAAGGCTATTGCAAGGTAGCGCATGTAATCCCGATTGCGCCAGTGGCGAAATACGAGCGGCAACAGCAAGGCCGTCAACCCAATGATTCCGGGAGCGATCAGGCCCTTGGACATGAAGCCGATACCGGTTCCCGTACCGAGCCAGATACCTGCCAGTGCGAATCTCCTGCGACTCAGCGCCAGGCCGTAAATGGCCATGGCAAAACCGGCCAGCAAGGCGGTGTCGGTGATCATTTCATGGCCACGGATCAGCAGTCCCAGGCAGCCGATCAGGATGAGCACGGTGAGGCGGCCATGGCTCTTGCCCCACAGTTCTCTGCCAGCCAGCCCGGTGAACAGCAGCGCGAGCGCCATGAAAAAGCCGGTGGTCAGGCGCGTTGCGTCGTGCAGGGGGAGTGCGAAGGAGAATATTTTTCCGAATAGCGCCGCAGTGATGTAATACAGTGGCGGTTTTTCCATGAAGGGCTCGCCACCCAGGGTCGGTACGATCCAGTCGCCGCTTTGGAGAATATGGTAAATCAGCCCGAAGCTGTAGGCTTCATCCGGTTTCCAGGGCTGATGGCCGATCAGGCCGGGCAGTATCCAGGCAAGACAGAGGGCGGCAAGCAGGAAGAAGGTTGAACGGCTGCTGGAGTTGGTCAGGTTTGTGGGTTGGCTCATGGAATGTCGGATAGTGTCGGCGGCTATTCAACCGTTTTAAGGTGCTGCCCTGCCTGCGGTTCACCGCTGGGGTAGGCGTGATTCATCAGGCGCAGGTAGCCTTCGGCATTCTTGCCGAGGGGGGACTGGCGCGCCAGGCTGGCGAAGGTTTCCCCTCTTTTTGCCGTGCGGGTATGGATGAGGTTGGGTTTCGCCAGTTTACGTTCGGAATCCTGCAGGGCGTGGAAACTGCCGATCGCGGACGATATGGCTGTTCGATGTTGATTATAGGCAGCCGGAGTTTTTGCAGTGGCGAATAGGATAAAGGTCTGATCCCGGAAAAAAATCACCCCGATCTTGACCGGCTTGTTCTGACGAACTCCACTCATGGTGGCGGCGGGCAGACCGTTGATCAGGGCGGTATCCAGTTCGTTGCCGGTATCCAGCCGGATATTGCGGCGCAAGAAATCTGCCGGTGTGCCGCGTGCGGGGCCGGCCAGAAGCAATTCAATCTGCCCGTCGTTTTCCGGGCTGAGGGCGACGACCCTGTCGAGGCTGTTTTTAACTTTCCAGTCAGGCGGAAAATTCAGCCCGAATCCCAGGCCGTCATGCAGGAACCGGTTGTCGCGGACGATGCCCTGGCTGGGGCTGTCGCCGAAAACCAGTCCGTTGATCTGGGTCAGATAGATGGCCTGGCGGCTGTCTGCTTTGGGCTGGGCCAGGCGATCTGCTTCGCCGACCACTTCCTTGAGCCGGGTATCGTTGTCGGGATGGGTGGCGAACAGGCCGTGATAGCGCCTTGGTTCGCGGCCTTCTCCGCGGGCGATTTCGGCATCGAACAGTTCCTGGTCTTTCAGGATGCCGACTACCTTTACCATCGCCTGTGGATCGTAACCGGTGAGCGCCAGGTATTCAGCGCCGAGGCGGTCCGCTTCCAGTTCGTGATCGCGCCCGTAACCTGAAAGCAATGCGTTGCCGAGCAGGCTGAACAGGTCCTGAGCGCCGCCACGCAATTCCGGCACCAGGATGGAGCCCAGCGCCACGCCGATGCTGGCAGCCATCGAGGCGCTGTACTGTTGCACGCTGTGGCGCGCGGTAACGTGGCCGATTTCATGCCCCAGCACGGCGGCGAGCTCGGCTTCGGAGTTGAGATAGGCCATGATGCCGCGGGTAATGTAGATATAGCCGCCGGGCAGGGCGAAGGCATTGATTTCCGGGCTGTCGACCACGGTGAAGTGGTACTCCAGGTTGCCGCGGTGGCTTTTCTGCGCGAGGCGCTGGCCGACATCGTTGACGTAGCGCTGCAGGGTGGGGTTGTCGTAAACGCCATATTCCTTGCGGACTTCCTCGTCGCCCTTCTGGCCGGTGCGGACTTCCTCGCTTTCGGACATCATGACGAAATTCTGCCGTCCTGTAACCGGATTGACGGCACAGTTGGCGAGCAGTCCCAGGCAGAGCAGACCGGTGACTAATCTGAAAGCGCGTGGAAGTATCATGGCGTTATATTAGACCATGCAGGGTAAAACAAAAAAGGCAGCCTCAAGCTGCCTTTATGTTGCTGCGTAGCGTCGAAGCTTACTTCATGCCGTATTTCTGGCGGAATTTCTCGACGCGGCCGGCGGTATCGATGGTCTTCTGCTTGCCGGTGTAGAACGGGTGGCACATCGAGCAGACTTCAATGCCCAGCGGCTTGCTCATGGTGGAGCGGGTCTTGAACTTCTCGCCGCAGCTGCAAGTCACTTCAAGTTCTTTATATTCTGGGTGAATTTCCGGTTTCATGGCTTAAATCCTTGGAATCTGGCGGCTTTTTTTAGGGCCGAATTCTTGAAAAAGAGGGATTATCCTCTAAAAAATGGGCTTTATCAAGTCCGGCTATTACCGGCGCATCGAATCGAAAAAGTCCGCGTTGTTCTTGGTTGCCTTGATCTTGTCGATCAGAAATTCCGTTGCCTCCAGATCATCCATCGGGTAGAGCAGTTTACGCAGCACCCAGATTTTTTGCAGGATGTCGGGTTTGATCAGCAACTCTTCCTTACGCGTGCCGGAGCGGTTGACGTTGATCGCTGGATACAGGCGTTTTTCCGCCATCTTGCGATCCATGTGGATCTCCATGTTGCCGGTACCCTTGAATTCCTCGTAGATCACGTCGTCCATGCGCGAACCGGTATCCACCAGCGCCGTGGCGATGATGGTCAGCGAGCCGCCTTCTTCGATGTTGCGCGCCGCGCCGAAGAAACGCTTGGGGCGCTGCAGTGCATTGGCATCCACGCCGCCGGTAAGCACCTTGCCGGAAGACGGCACCACGGTGTTGTAGGCACGCGCCAAACGAGTGATCGAGTCGAGCAGAATGACTACGTCCTTTTTGTGTTCCACCAGGCGCTTGGCTTTTTCCATCACCATTTCGGCGACCTGAACATGGCGTGTAGCGGGTTCGTCGAAGGTGGAGGAAACCACTTCGCCGCGCACCGAGCGTTGCATTTCCGTCACTTCTTCCGGGCGCTCATCGATCAGCAGTACGATCAGATAGCATTCCGGGTGGTTGGCCGCGATGGAGTGGGCGATATGTTGCAGCATCACGGTCTTGCCTGATTTAGGTGAGGCCACCAGCAGGCCGCGCTGGCCCTTGCCGATTGGTGCGACCATGTCGATGACTCGACCGGTAATATTCTCTTCCGCCTTGATATCGCGTTCCAGAATCATTGGCTGATTCGGGAACAGCGGTGTCAGGTTCTCGAACAGGATCTTGTGCTTGGAGTTCTCGGGCGGTTCGCCGTTGACCTGATCCACCTTGACCAGTGCGAAATAGCGCTCGCCCTCTTTAGGGGTGCGGATCTCGCCCTCTATCGAATCGCCGGTGTGCAGGTTGAAGCGGCGAATCTGCGAGGGGCTGACATAAATGTCGTCCGGCCCGGCCAGATAGGAAGTGTCAGGAGAACGGAGAAAGCCGAAACCGTCCGGCAGGACTTCCAGCGTGCCTTCGCCGTAAATGCTTTCGCCTTTCTTGGCCTGATTCTTCAATAAGGCAAAAATCAAATCCTGCTTGCGCAGGCGGCTTGCACCCTCGATTTCGTTGGTGATGGCCATTTCCACCAGTTCGGTGACGGGGAGGTGTTTTAAATCAGATAAGCGCATGGCGGTAGGGTAGGATGAATCTGTAGAAAAGGTGGATCAAAGGTAGAGCAAGGTGGATCTGGAATTTCTTAGGGTGCGGCGGGAAGAAGCTTGCGCCTGAGCCCGAGGAACGGGCAGTCAGGCGCTAGGTTAACGGCTTTAAATATTGCTGTCAATGAATGCGGTCAGTTGAGACTTGGACAGGGCGCCGACTTTGGTGGCTTCGATGTTGCCATTCTTGAAAATCATCAGGGTAGGAATGCCGCGAATACCGAATTTTGGTGGCGTAGCCTGGTTTTCGTCGATATTGAGTTTGGCGACTTTGATGCGTCCGGCGTATTCCTGTGCGATCTCGTCAAGAATCGGAGCGATCATCTTGCACGGGCCGCACCAGTCTGCCCAGTAATCAACCAGTACAGGTAACGGGGATTGCAGAACTTCTGGTTCGAAGGTGTCGTCGGTGACGTAATGGATATGTTCGCTCATGAGGTGCTGGCTCCAATTCAAATAGAGAATCAACGGAAAAGATGGTGAAAACGCTGACAGTTAGACGATGGTGTTTGCTTTTGTATTGTGACAGACGTGTTGCCGGTTTATGGGCTGGGTATGAAATGGTTTTTTGAACTTTATCCTAACCAAAAAAATCCGGCAAGGGGAATTGTTGGGCGAATGCGTTGATTATGCCACCCGGTTTCGGGATAAAATCAGGTTGTTCCCCACTGTTCCCGGTATTCCCGGACACTATCAACTCATTATATGCGGAAATTTCCGGCTGACACTGTTTCTGCCCTGAATCTGGTGCGCATCGCTGCACGGGATATCGTCGCGCTGGAACAGGAGCAACTGCCCAGGCTGACCGGCCTGGTGATTTTGCTGCCGAATTTTCATGCTGTCGATTTGATGGGCGAGGCGCTGTGCGAGTCGGCGGGAGCGTCTTCCCTGCTTCTGCCGCGCATGATCACCCTGACCGAATGGGCGGAGGGCGCGGTGCTCGGACGTGAAATTCTCCCCGACAGCTGCCGTGCTGCCCTGCTTTACCAAGCCCTGCGCGAGAGGAAGTGGTTTGCTGACGCCGACTTGTGGCATGTCAGCCGGGAACTGCTCAGCCTGTTCGACGATATGGCCCGGCAGGGAACCGGCCTGCCGGCCTCCTATCCCGAATTCGTCGCGTTGCTGGAGCAGGCCTACCGCACCCGCGCCGGCGAACCGCTGCAGTTCGAGGCGCGTCTGGTGCACGAGCTGTGGTATGCCATGAACCTCAGCGGCGATGGCCGTGTCGATAGCGTCACCGCCTACCATCTGCGACTGGCCGGCTTGGCTGATAATGCTTCCTCACCCTTGTATGCCGTCGGCTTGTCCGGCCTGACTCCGATGGAGCAGGACTTTTTCCGCCGTTATGGGGAAAGGCAGCGGGTACACCTGTACGGTTGCGGCGGAGAAGATCCAGCCGATGATTTGAGCCAGTTGGTGCAAGCCGCCCTTGCTCCTATGGAGGTGCTGAACAAGTCCAATGCTCCCTCCCCCGCAAGGGAAGAGGGGGCAAACGCGAAGGGCGCTTGTTACGACTTGCGCGAGCGCGCCACCGAATTCCGCCAGCGTTGCCCGGCAAGCCCGCTGTCCGGTCGCCTTGAATTGCTCGAGGCTCATAGTCTTGAGCAGGAAGCGCAGGCAGTGGATAGCCAGATTCGTGAGTGGCTCCTGGCAGGCAAAAGCGCCATCGCGGTGATCGCCCAGGACCGGCTGGTGGCACGTCGAGCTCGCGCCCTGCTGGAGCGCGGCCAGATCCTGGTCGCGGACGAAACCGGCTGGACGCTTTCCACCGTGGCCGCCAGCGCCGTGGTGATGCGCTGGCTCGACGCCATGGCCAGCCGCTTCCACCATCTCGATTTGCTCGACTTGCTCAAATCCCCGCTGATTTTCGCCGACTGGGAGGGCGGGGCGCGCAAGCATGCGGTCTACGGACTGGAACAACTGGTGCGGCGCCATAGCGTGATTTCCGGCTTGCACCATTATCGCGGCCTGGCTCAGCGTGAAGGCGCGGAAGACGTGCTCACACTGCTGGCCCGGCTGGACCAGGCACAGGCCCGTTTCGGCGCGCGCAAGCGCGGGCTGGCGGCATGGCTGGCCAGCCTGCTGGAAAGCCTGGAGGTGCTGGGTTTGCGCCAGGGTCTGGCGCAGGACTTGGCAGGTGAGCAGTTGCTGCGCCTGCTCGAGCGTCTGCAAAAAGAATTGGGCCAGGACCAGGGGCTATTTACACTGAGCGAATGGCGGCGCTGGCTCGACAGCCAGCTCGAAGCCGCCACCTTCCGCGATACCGGCATCACCAGCCCGGTGGTGTTCACCCACCTTGGCGCCGCGCGCCTGCGCCGCTTCGACGGCGTGATCGTGGCCGGCGGCGATGCCGCCCATTTTCCGGGAAGAGGCAAGGAAAGTGCCTTCTTCAACCAATCGGTGCGGGCGCAACTCGGGCTGCCGACTTTCGAACAGGATCTGCGCCAGATGGAGCAGGACTTCACCTCGCTGCTGGCGGACTGCGGCACCCTGCTCATTACCTGGCAGGGGCGGAAGAACGCCGAGCCCAATCTGGCAAGCCCGTGGGTAGATCGGCTGGAGGTCTTCCACCAACTGGCCTATGGAGAGGATCTGCCGCGCAGGGCGGCTGAGATTCTTGGGGAGGCCGCTGATATTCTTCCTCCGTTGCCCGCCACGGCCCGCCCGACATTGCCGCCCGAGCTGGTTCCTGTTGCCCTCTCGGCCAGCGGTTACAACAGCCTGATGGCCTGCCCCTACCAGTTTTATGCCCGCCACGCCCTGCACCTGAACGAACTGGACGAAGTGCAGCAGGCGCTGGAAAAGAAGGATTACGGCGAGCACGTCCACGCCATCCTGCACCATTTCCACCAGCACTATCCCGCCATCAGCGGCTGCGACCGGGCCGAGATGGAACTGGCCCTGCGTGACATCAGTCGGGAAGAATTCCGCCAGGCGCTGGAGTCGGACTACCTCGCCCGCGCCTGGGCGTTGCGCTGGGATATGCGCATTCCTGCCTATCTCGAATGGCAGGCAGGGCGCGAGCAGGAAGGCTGGCGCTGGCACGACGGTGAGCTGTGGCGCACGCGAGAACTGGAACTGGAAGGGGGGCGCAGCCTGACCCTGAAGGGCCGGATCGACCGCGTCGATACCCGGACTGACGATGGTGAAGCCGCCTACGCCGTGCTGGATTACAAGACTCAGAGCCGCCCCGGCCTGCAAAAGAAACTGGAAACGCCGGGTGAGGACGTGCAGCTCCCGGTGTATGCGCTGCTCCTGGAAGAGTCGGTGGTCGAAGCGGCATTCGTGCCGGTGGACGATGAGGGTGTTAAAACAGTGGAGCAGGAAGATATTTATGCGTTGAGCAAAGCCACCGGGCAGCGCTTGAGCGAGCTGTTTAATGCTCTGTATCAAGGTGCGTCGCTGCCCGCCCAAGGTAGCGAACAGGCGTGTGCTTACTGCGAAATGAGCGGCCTGTGCCGCAAGGATTATCATGACGGGCAATGAGATCAACCATGCTGCGCTGAATCCTGCTGGTTCAGCAGTGGTTGAAGCCTGCGCCGGCAGCGGCAAGACCTGGCTGCTGGTGTCGCGCATCGTGCGCCTGCTGTTGGCCGGGGCAGCGCCGTCCGAAATTCTGGCGATAACCTTCACCCGCAAGGCAGCGCAGGAAATGGCGGCGCGCCTGCGCGACTGGCTGCGCCTGCTGGCGCTGGCACCGGACGAGGAAGTGCGAGCTTTCCTGCTCGAGCGCGCTGTGCCGGAACATGAAATCGAGTCCCTGCTGCCCCGCGCCCGTAATTTGTTTGAAATCTTCCTCACTGCCCAACCGGGTATCACCATTAACACTTTTCATGGCTGGTTTCTGCAACTGCTTCAGCGCGCACCGCTCAACAGCGGCGCGGGCGGCGACTGGGGGCTGTTAGACCAGACTTCTACGCTGCTGGAAGAAGCCTGGCAGTTGTTCGCCGAGGAACTGCAATCCGAACCTGATTCTGAAGCTGCCCAGGCGCTGGATTTTCTGTTCACCGAGCATGGCCTGCATAACACCCGCAGCCTGCTCCTCGACTTTGTCGCCAAACGCGCCGAGTGGTGGGCTTATACCCAGGGAGAGGAAGATGGCGCGGTCTTTGCGGCTGAAGCATTGCGCCATGATCTGGAGGTGGAACCGGACCGTGATGTGCTGGCCGAGTTGTTTGCCGATAGCCGTTTGGCTGCCGATGCCGAGGAGTTCGCCGGCATGCTGGAGCGCGGCACTGCCACCGATCTCAAAAATGTCACAAAGCTGCGCGTTGCTTTGGCGGGAGGTGATTTCGAGTCATTCTGTTTGGTGTTCCTTACTGGCGAAGGCGAGCCCCGAAAACGGGAATACACCAAGGCTCTGGCAGGGCGGCTGGGCGAGGCTGGTGCAGCGCGCTTCCTGGATCTGCACCGGACGATTTCTGCGCGCTTGCTGGGAGCGAAAGACCAACTCGCCGCGCAAGCCGCTTACCGCTTCAACCGCGCTGCCTTGCGCTGCGGCGCTGGGCTGCTCGCCGCCTACCAACGCCTCAAGGAGGAACGGCGGGCGGTGGATTTTACCGACGTGGAATGGCGTGTCCATGAACTGCTCAACCGTTCCGATCATGCCGAATACATGCAGTACAAGCTCGACTGCCGCTACCGCCATATCCTGCTCGATGAATTCCAGGACACCAACCCGCTGCAATGGCAAATCATGCGTTCCTGGCTCGATGCATCGACGGGGGCGGGCAGCGCGCCGACAGTGTTTCTGGTGGGCGACCCGAAGCAGGCAATCTACCGTTTTCGTCGCGCCGATGCGCGGTTGTTCGGCATCGCCGCCGATTTTCTGGAACAAGGCTACGGCGCGGCGCGACTGCAGCAGAACGTCTCCCGTCGCAGCGCGCCGCCGGTGTTGGAGGCGGTGAACCGATTGTTCGGGCAGGAGGCTGAATTCAGTGGGTTCGAACTGCATGAAGCGCATCACACTGAAATCCCGGGTCGGGTGGAAGTGCTGCCCCTGGCCCAAGGCGATCAAGTAGAACACGCCGAAGCCCAACCGTCAGTCCTGACCTTGCGCGACCCCCTGATCGAAGCGCTGGAAGAAGAGGAAGACCAGCGCGTCGAGCGGGAGGCCCAACAACTTGCGGAAAAAATCGGCAGCATGGTCGGGTCATGGCAGATCGTTACAGAAAATGGCGAAGGCAGAACGGCGGAGTTCCGCGACATCCTGTTGCTGAAACGCAGCCGCACCCGGCTGGAAATTTACGAGCGCGCCCTGCGCACGGCGGGTATCCCTTACGTCAGCTCGCGTCAGGGCGGTTTGCTCGAAACGCTGGAATGCAGTGATCTGACGGCCTTGCTGACTTTTCTCATTACGCCCTTTGCCGACCTGTGCCTCGCTCAGGCGCTGCGCTCGCCCCTGTTTGGCTGTAGTGACGACGACCTGATGCGATTGGCAAAATTGCCTGACGGTTCCTGGTGGGCGCGCCTGCAGGCATTGGCCGTGCGCGGTGAGGCAGGCCCGACCCTACAGCGGGCAGCGGACCTGCTGCAGAGCTGGCTCGCACTCACCGATACCCTGCCGGTACACGACCTGCTCGACCGCATCTATTTCGAGGGCGACTTGCTGCCGCGCTACGCCGCCGTGCCGGAAGCGATGCGCGGCGCGGTACAGGCCAACCTGCACGCCTTCATGGAACTGGCGCTGACCGTGGACAGCGGCCGCTATCCCAGCCTGCCCAAATTCATCAACGAACTGCAGCAGCTGCGCCGTGCGGCGGCGCAAGAGGCCCCGGACGAAGGCATCGTCGGCGATGCCGGCAACGCCGTGCGCATTCTCACCATCCACGGTTCCAAAGGGCTGGAATCCCCCATCGTCTGGCTGCTCGACGCCCATGCTTCGCCCCGCAATGAGCGTGGCTACCGGGCAGTGATCGACTGGCCGCCGGAAAACCCCCGCCCGCAGTATTTCTTCCTCTACGCTGGCAAACGCGAGCGCGCCGCACAGTGGCAGCCCGTGTTCGATGCGGAAACCCAGTTGGAGCGGCGCGAAGACCTGAACCTGCTGTATGTCGCGATGACCCGTGCCCGTCAGGCGTTGATCGTCAGCGGCAGCGAAAGCACACGCAAGTCCGAGGAAAGCTGGTATGGCAAGTTGCTGCGCACGGTTCAGGCAACGCCCCCTCTCCCCAACCCCTCCCCCACTGGGGGGGAGGGGCTTTTCATCATTGGACAATCGCTCGCCAATGGCACCCCTCTCCCCTCGCGGGAGAGGGGCAGGGGAGAGGGGGAGAAGGCGGTCGATGCCTTGCCCCGCGCAATCATCCCCACCGGCAAGCGCATCAGCCAGCGCCAGACTGAAGCGCAGCGCCACGGCATCCGGTTGCACGCGCTGCTGGAAAGGATCGCGCCGCCCGCGCCGGTGCTCGACCGGGCGTGGCTGAAAGACCGGCTGGAAGTGGACGATGCGGAGTTCGATTCGCTCTGGCAGGAGGCCCTGCATCTTACCCAAGCCCCCCATTTGCAGCGCTTCTTCGACCCCGCATGCTATGTGAACGCCTGGAAGGAAGTGCCCTATCGCACCGCGTCAGGGGAGAGCCGTCGGCTCGACCGGTTGGTTGAATTCGAGGACAGTGTCTGGATACTGGATTTCAAGGCCGCCGAGAAGGTGGAGGAAGGTAATCTGGCGGTTTGCGCCGCGCCTTATCTGGGGGTGATGAGGGAATATCGGATTGCTATGGAGGGGGTGTTTGCGCCCAAGAGGGTGAGGGCGGTGTTGGTGTTTGGGAATGGCTTGCTATTTGAAATCGATTAGCTGGAATAGTCTCTTTGTTATCAGCTGTTCCTGCTTACATCGTGAACTCACGTACGATATGGGTGTGCCGTGGAGCCAGGCGGTCAAATACTGTCGGTTTGTGTTTGCTGTAATGTCCAAAATAATAAGTCAGGTTCAGGAAAAGCTTTGCCTCATCCCAAGTGTTGTGGCTTGCACCAAGTTCCACGCTTAATTTTTTGTTCGGGTTCGCCTTCAACGCCGTTCTCCATCCCTGTACCGGTTTGATCGTTGTCGAAGCGTTCCATTGGTAGGCTTTAAGACTTAAGCGTGCATGGTTCGGGAACGGGGTGGGCACTTCAACTTTGAGATCGAAACCATCAAGGGCAAGTGGCTGGCTGCCGATGGCGTTATACAGATTCGCACGCACGACGGCGTTTTCACTGAATGCTTCGCCCCCGATGCTGATGTGTTCTGCGTTCGACTCAGTATCCTGATCGTAAAATCCGTTTAAACCTAGCGCCCACGTGTTGTCAGCAGTTAGCCAGCGGTAACCGCTGCCTATGTTCGTTGTTACGCCACCGTCTTCCTGTCGCAGTTTGCCTTGCAAGAATACGGTTTCATTATGGGTTTGCCGGATAGGGCGCAGGGTTTTTATCATCAATGTCGGCTGATTGTTAGCCATGCCAAATTTTATGGTGGTGTGCTTTAACCAAATTGGCCGGTATTGCGCTGAAAGTGCGCGGTTGCCAAGTTTCGTCAGGGTATTGGCCAGGTTGCGTGATTGCTCGTCAGCGAATGTTGATGGTGAAATCGGTAGCAAGATGCTAAACATACAGGTGCTCATAACGGCTTGCCGTTTCATATGCCTCCTAATAAACAGGATTGAATTATTCAGTGGTACTGTTTACATGATGATTTGCAATAATGGTTTTGTACAAAAATATTATTGCATAAAATGGGCGCGGAGGTGAAGTTGAACCAGCGTTGGGTTTTGGCCGATGCATTACCCCGGTGAATGTGACTTGAGCCAGTCGCGTAATGCCTCGTTCATACGCGTTTGCCAGCGAGGACCGCTGGCGCGGAAAGCCTCGAGCACGTCGGCATCGAAGCGCACCGTGGTGGAAACTTTGTGGCTTCCCCGCGGGCGACCGGGTGCGCGCTTGAATTGCGCCAGCTCGGTATCGGTCAAGGGTTGCGCATCCGGGTCTTGCAGCGCGGCAGCGGTGATCGCCGCGTCCTCTGCCGACGTTGGCAATTTAATCTGGGAGCGTTTCAACATAGTGTTTGGCCTCTCGAGTTTGGGGCCTCTGTAATTTCACGCGAGTAAAGTGAATCGTTGATTTTTATTCGTTCCTGTTCTTGGATTCGCGCTGACGTTCTTTGATGCGCTCTTGAACGCGAGAATCTGCTTTCTCCTTGAATTCAATAGCTGTTGCTGTAGCTTCTATGGCCGCTGACTCCATGGATGTAAGCATTTTGCGTCGGCCATTCCAGAGAATCTGTATGTTCCTGATTGTGGTAAATAATATAAAAATAAGGGTTGAAAAGCCCGCGATGGTTCCGATGGTGTTTGTGGAGTCGCTGTTCGGCATGGCTCCGCTTGCAATCAAGAACAAGAGTGTTCCGGATAGGAATACCAATACCATTTTAATGTTGAATTTATACATTGCTATCAATGTGTCTTTCATGATGCGTATTCCTGTTTACGAAAATATAGTTAGCTTAACGTGAAGCTAATCAGCCGCCGGAGGCAGAAGGCCGGATGAAACCAGAAATATTGGGGTCTTGTAGTCATGCGTCAATGCAAGACCTTAAACTCTCGGCGATGTTTATTTCGTACTAAGAATCTTTTTTTTCTGCGCTTCAAATTCGATTTCATTGATGATGCCCTTCTTTCGTAGGTCATCTAACTTGACCAATTCCGCATACACATCCACAGGTCTTATGGATTCATCTTTAGTGCGAATGTCGGGAGAAATATTTTCGATTTTTTGTATTAAAACATTCGCGGGCGGCAAAAGAGATGTTCTGCGTACCTCAGGGTCGTTTTTATCAACGACCCTGAACTGATACTCGAACGACGCCCACTGCGCTGGGCCATTCCCCATAGGTCTTTCTTTCGCAGAAATTGGAATTGCGACTTTACCCTGGCCTTCAGCGAAGGCATGGGCGTCACTGATAACCCCTGCTTTCAATGCGCTCGGACTAGCAAAGATGCCGCCGTGGGCTTCTCTTGATAACATATAGGTGTCTGGAGAAAGTTTAACGATGCCTGGATTTGCACATCCAGACAGGGCTGCAATGCTAAATAATAAAGCTGCTATTTGGCGCATAAATTCTCCGTGTGTGTGGGTTGTAGGAAGTCAACGTTCGAACTTGGTGGACGGACACAGCAGGCGACCGGTTCGCTGGAGCAAGGGGTTATGCGTCATTTCTTGATCGCCTCTATGAATTCCTTCATTTGCCTCTCATGCTCGAAAATGGCGCCGATGTCTGGAGTCGCGAGGCCGGAAAATTTATCCGTTAGGCTCTCGAGCAGAGACTGCAAGCATTTGCGTACCGCAAAACACCACTGTGTATTCCCGATTGTTCCGGAATAGTGAATTTCTGCGTTGTCCCACTCCACAAAGGCAGGAAAGAACGTATCGTAGGCTTCGAGTGAGTAGCGGATAATAACGGAGAATGGCTGAAGCCGTTCTTTTAAGAAGTCGTAGTTCGACCGGTCTGAAAGAAAGCAGGCTAAATCCGCAAGCCGTTCGATGCTGTGACCTGCCTTTCGTATATCACAGTACACTTGCTTTGGATCGGCATCAAAATTCCCGAGAATCGCATGGGACTTGAGGGCGCACTCGCAAGCCATAAGCAGATCTACAAACGCCTTGATTTGTCCTGTCTTGTGGGTCTCGATCTTCCATAGCACGTCAAACCGAGCCGCGAAATCGAACGCATCGTGGTAGTAGTGCTCTGCTATCGAATAGAGGACAGAAAGGGGCTTCTCAGTCATCGCAGCCGTACTCTGAGGCATAATGTTAAGTGCACATCCTAATTAGAGGCGGGCGGATTCAAGTCTTGAAGAGCAAAAGGGGCCAGGTCGATTTTAATCCTGAATTTTCTTGTGCAAGAAAGTTTGACTCAGTATAGGGAAGCTGGCTTCTGGGGTATATAGGGGTTGCCCCTATATTTATTGGCAGGGTAAAGGCTGGTGGCCAGCCCAATGGCGTATAGCTGAGGTATAGCGGTGCTGGATTTGAGTGCGCTGCGCGCAATTGCTTAGATGCCGGGGGCTGCCCGGCAGCAGGTTACTTTATTTTGCTTGTCCAAAATACAAGTAACCAAACAAAAAGACACCCTGCCGCGCCGGCCCTGCGGGCTACCTTCGGTTTGACGGTCAAATTGGGCGGCTGCGCAACTCGCCCTAGCGGGATGCACACCCCGCACCCCACCGCGGAGCTCGAACAGTGCTCGCCTTCATCCCAATTTGGCCGCCAAACCGAAGCGGCGCAGAAGGGGATTTGGGTCTTGTGGGCGTAGCCCGGATTTTGGGTGCCCTCCCCGCTGGTGAGGGCTGGGTTGGGCGGGATTCTTTGTCCGTACAAAGAATCCCGCTCGCCGGATGGCCCTGGCACCCAAAATACTGCGCAGAGCGCGTCAAAATGGCCCTCTGGCCTGGTACGTGTCTCTCGTTCTGCATAATGAATGGTATGCCGCTACACCGCCCGGTTATGCTGCTTTCAGCAAGAACTCAACCTTCACTGCTTCGAACGGAAAAATGATACCGCCACCCTCCGCGCGGTCAAGCACGCCAGCATTTAGTAGTGCTGTTACGTCTCCGTGCACTGCCTTTACATCGCGCCCGACGCGCCGGGCCGCTTCTCGGATCGATACTGGCCCCGCGCCGCATAGTGCCTTGAGCAATTCCCATCGTTTGGCGGTTAATACCTGCCAAAGCAGCTCAGGGGTGGCGAAACTGATATGAGCTGATTTTTCGGGTTTCCCTGTTTTCCAGGCGCGCGCAAAGTCCTCCATCGAATCAGCGGGAGTGCGTACATCAAGAGTCACGGTTTTCACGGTTCCACCTCGCAATATCACGTTGGAAATCGGCAATCAGCTTGTCCGGCGTCTTGAAGATGTAGGCGCGCTCCTTGCCAGCAAAATGCCGGTGGTCGCCTTTTCCGACTTCGTTGTCATAACGCAAGACGCACACCCCGTCTACCACATACGCAAGCCTGTACTTGAATGAGTGAACCGAACCTGTAAGGGGTTCCGGAAGTTGCCACAGCACCAGCTCTGCAAAAGCAGAGGCAGAGTAGGCTATGCGAGTACGGACAAGCTGAATGGCCTTCATGTTGGAGATGATGACAACATGCGTCTGCGTTGTCAATATCCATGAGGCTTTGAAGTTAAAGCGGCTCGACAGTTGCCACTGCCGCTGGATTCTCCTGCCAGCTTTCCAGCTTTTTTCTCATCCGCTTGTAATGCGATCCCCGCCAGTAAACCCGCCCGCAGTTCGGGCAGACCAATAACTCTTCCACCGGCTGCCGGGCATCTTCCGGCACCTGCAAAGCGTGTTCCGCCGTGGCGGGCTGCAGCGGGGTGTTGTCCATCAGGCAGCGGGTGAAGGCATGGCTGAGCCAGTCGATGTTGAATTGACCGCTCAGGACTGCCGCCTGGAGGTCGAACGAGCCGAATGGAAGCTGGAGGACGTGGCCCTTGGCGGCTTTGTGTTCGGTGATTTTGCGGTCGGCGGTGAGCAGCCAGCGACCTTCGTCGATCGCCTCGCGCAGGATTTGTGCGTCGGTTGCAGTCTCGGCTGCCAGCGTGGTGTCCAGCCCTGCGGCGCGCAGGTAGCGGGCCAGGCGCGCCAGCATCACGTCACACAGGAAGCGGGGAGCAGATTCCATAAGACTCTCTATAATAAAGCAGAGGGGACTTTTTCAATCTTAATTATGCAAAGAAGGAGAAGCACTATGGCTAAAAAATTATGGTTGTTGCCGATGGCTGTGGGGATGATGGCTCTGTCACCGTATGTCGTCGGTGAAGATCAAACGAAACAGAAGGATCAAACCCGCCAGCAGGATCAGCTTCGTACTCAGGACCAGGATCAAGTGTACGGCTCGCAGATGATGACGCAGCAAGAGCGCACGGCTTACCGCGCCAGAATGCGCACGGCAAAAACTCAGGAAGAGCGGGAAAGAATCCGCGCTGAACACCACGAGCAGATGAAGGTGCGTGCCAAGGAGCGAGGCGTTACTCTGCCGGATATGCCTCCCGCGATGGGCGGGGGGATGGGCCCTGGCGGCGGCATGGGGCCCGGCGGTGGAATGGGTGGCGGCAGGGGGCGTTAATGATTTATTGAGGTGATTCATTCCGACTTCCCTTCTCCCGGTGAGGGGGAAGGGGTTGGAATATCGTCCCAATGTCATGAGAAAATATACGGGTTCCTGGGCGCGGTTGCCATGCGCCAATAACCTGAAAAGAGGCGAGTTTAGTGGCGACCGGTGCTGCCGAACCCGCCGGAGCTGCGTTCGCTTGCTTCGAAATCGTCTACCATATTGAATTCGGCATGGATCACCGGGACGATGACCATCTGCGCGATGCGCTCCATCGGGTTAAGGATGAAGGGCGTATGGCCGCGGTTCCAGCAGGAAACGAAGAGCTGTCCCTGGTAGTCTGAGTCGATCAGGCCGACCAGGTTGCCAAGTACGATGCCGTGCTTGTGGCCGAGTCCGGAGCGCGGCAGGATTATCGCCGCCATACCGGGGTCGCAGAGGTGGATGGCGATGCCGGTGGGGATCAGTTCGGTCTGCCCCGGATGGATGGTCATGACGTGCTCGACGCAGGCGCGCAGGTCTAGCCCAGCCGACCCCGGCGTGGCGTAGCTGGGCGGGTGCTGCTTGAGTCGTTCGTCGAGAATTTTGACATCGACTTTCTTCAGATTCTTTTTCATTTCAAGCCCCGTTTTTATTTCCTGAATGATGGTATAGCTTTGCGACGTGGGCAATCAGCTGTCTCGCCAGCACGATTTTCGGCGCGCGCGGCAGCGGATGGGTGCCTTCGTCGTCGAACAGTATCAGCTCGTTGTCTTCCTGGCCGATGGCATCCTGCACCATGTTGGCGGCCAGCAGCGGCAGATTTTTGCGACGCCGCTTCATTTCGGCGAATTCGTAGAGATTCTCGCTTTCCGCCGCGAAGCCGACGCAAAACGGCGGGTTAGGCAGGTTCATCACGTTGGCGACGATGTCGGGGTTGGGTGCCAGTTCCAGCGTGAGGATGTGGGCGTCTTTCTTGATCTTCTGCCCGCTCGGGTTGAGCACGTAATAGTCAGCCACCGCTGCGACGCTGATGAAGATATCGGTTTCGCCAATTTCCTTGTTGACCGCTTCGAGCATTTGCTGGGCGCTGGTGACAGCGATGGTTTTCGCTGCCGTGGGCGGGGTCAAACAGGTCGGACCGGAGATCAAGGTGACTTCCGCGCCAGCTTCGATGGCGGCGCGGGCGACAGCGTAACCCATTTTGCCTGAACTCATGTTAGTGATGGCGCGTACTGCATCGATCGCTTCGAAGGTCGGCCCGGCGGTGATCAGCACGCGCTGGCCTTTTAGTAGTTTGGGATGCCAGAACGATTCGAGATCCTCGATCAGTGTTTCCGGTTCCACCATTCGCCCCATGCCAGTTTCACCACAGGCCTGAGAACCGCTGGCCGGACCGAGGATGGTGATGTCGTCGCGCCTGAGCTGGGTGATGTTGCGATGGGTGGCCGGGTTGTCCCACATTTCGCGGTTCATCGCCGGGGCGACCAGGAGCGGGCAGGCGCGTGCCAGGCAGGCGGCGGAGAGCAAGTCGTCCGCGGCGCCGTGCGCGAGCTTGGCGATAAAATCGGCGCTGGCCGGGGCGATCAGCACCGCGTCGGCACCGCGTGTTACATCGATGTGCGCCATGCCACCAGCCGTCTGGCCGTCCCATAAATCGCTCAGAACCGGTTTGCCGGAGAGCGCCTGGAAGGTGGCCGGAGCGACGAAGTGGCGGGCAGCTTCGGTCATGATCACCTGCACATCGATGCCGTTTTTAACCAGCAGGCGGGTAAGCTCTGCTGCCTTGTAGGCGGCCACGCCGCCGGTGACGCCGAGAACCAGGCGTTTTTTCGCTGTATCGGTCATAATCTCTTCATTCTACTTGAAACAAAAAGAATTTGTCATGGCGATAACGGATTGGCCGGAAGGCGATCGACCCCGCGAGAAGCTGCTGCAGAAAGGCGCTGCGAGCCTGTCTGACGCCGAGTTGCTGGCGATTTTTTTGCGCACCGGCCTGCCGGGCAAAAGTGCGGTGGATCTGGCGCGCGAACTGCTTGGGCGCTTCGGCGGCCTGAATGCGTTGTTCGCGGCCGGTGAAAAAGAGTTTTGTCAGACACCGGGCATGGGTGCGGCGAAATATGCCCAGCTGCAAGCGGTCCTGGAGATGGCACGGCGCGCGTTGCAGGAGGATATCGCGCAACGCGATGCCCTGTCCTCGCCGCAGGCTGTGCGCGATTATTTGCGGCTCCGGTTGCAGGGCTTGCCCCACGAAGTCTTTATGGCCTTGTTCCTGGATGCGCAAAATCGCGTCATAGTCAGCGAAGAACTGTTTCGCGGTACTTTGACCCAGACCTCGGTTTACCCAAGGGAAGTGGTGAAGCGCGCCCTGCATCACAATGCCGCCGCCGTTATCCTGGCCCACAATCATCCTTCCGGCGTGGCCGAACCCAGTAATGCTGACCAGGTCCTGACCCAAGCGCTGAAAAATGCGCTGGTTCTGGTGGACGTCCGGGTGCTGGATCATTTTATCGTTGCCGGAAGCGGTTTTTTGTCCTTCGCAGAGCGAGGCCTGCTCTAGAGAGAGTAATTTCTTCTTGAGTTGTTGGGCAAAAATATGGTATAAATCGCGTTTTTCGTAATTCATTCTTCTATTTCTTCTGGAGCAATACCATGGCCCGCGTATGCAAGATCACCGGCAAGAAGCCGATGTCGGGGAATAATGTCTCCCACGCCAACAACAGGACTAAACGTCGTTTCCTGCCGAACCTGCAAAATCGCAAGTTTTGGGTGGAAAGCGAAAACCGCTGGGTGAGTATGCGCCTATCCTGCGCTGCATTGCGCACCATTGACAAGAACGGCATCGACGCCGTGCTGGCGAAGCTACGCGCTCGCGGCGAAAGTATTTAAGGGGCTAAGAAATGGCAAAAGGCGGACGCGAGAAAATCAAACTGGAATCCACTGCGGGTACCGGTCACTTTTATACTACCGACAAGAACAAACGTACCATGCCGGAAAAGATGCTGATCAAGAAATTTGATCCGGTGGCACGCAAGCACGTGGACTACAAGGAAACCAAGCTGAAATAAGCTGGTTTGCCTAGGTATTGCCCAACAAAAAACCCGCTTCGGCGGGTTTTTTGTTGTTGTATGTTCTGGTACTCGATCGCTGGAATTAGCTGGGCTGTCCACCGATGATGCGGATATCTCTTTGCGGATAGGGGATTTCGATGTTTGCCGTCTGGAACTGGCGCCAGATTTCCAGGTTGATATCGGATTTCAGGCCGAACTGGCCGTCCTCCGGATCGTCGATCCAGATGCTCAATTCCAGATCGATGCCGTTGTCGCCGAAGGATTTGAGATAGGCCTTGGTCTCCGGTTCGGCAAGCACCCTTGGCTGCTTCGCTGCGGCGTCCTTCATGATCTTCATGGCGCGTTCCAGGTCGCTCTGGTAGCTGACCTGTACCGGAATGCTGACACGAAAATGGCGGTCGGTATAGGAATGGTTGATGACGGTGGAACTGATCAGGGTTTCGTTCGGGATGATGGCTTCAGTCCCGTCCAGGCTCTTCAGCACCATGTAGCGCGCGGTCAATTTTGAAACCGTGCCGAAGCGCCCTTCAACGGTCAGGGCGTCGCCGGGATGGATGGACCGGTCGAGCAGGATGATGAAGCCGCTGACGTAGTTGCTGGCAATTTTTTGCAGGCCGAAGCCGATGCCCACGCCTAGGGCGCCACCGAACACCGAAAGTACGGTGATGTCGATACCCGCCAGAGGTAGGGCTATCAGCACGCCGAGTACGATCAATGCGGCGCGGATCAGCTTGGACAGTACCACGCGCAGATTCATGTTCAGGTTTTCTGCGGTCATTACCCGATTTTCGAGTGCCCGCCCCAGCCACATTGCCGCCAGCATGGTGACAAGGACGGACAGGATGCCGCTCAGGATGATGAGCAGCGAAACTTTCTGCTTGCCGACGTGGAAGCTGAGCTCGTCCATGGCGTCCAGAATTTCGGGGAGAAATCCGGTGAGGTGCAGGGCGAGGCCGATCCAGATTGCCGTGGCGATGAAGCGTTCGGAGCTGTGCAGCCAACCGCTCGGGGCGAAAATCTTGCGCAGGGCATAGACGGCAAGGCGGACCAGTGCCATGGCCAGAAGCAGGGAAGTGGCGATATTCAGCAGATTGACCGAGTGCCAGTTCTTGAGCACGGCTTTCCCAATTACTACCAGCAGCAGGGCGACCAGCGGAAAAGCCACCCGGGAAACCCCGCCAAGGCCCACTTTGGCCGCACCTTCCGACTTGGGCAGGTGACTTCGCAACAGGTGGCTGAAGCCCCAGGCCAGGGCAAGGCTGAATCCCAGTACCGCCAGTTGCCAAAGTATCTCGGTTTGTTCCAGATCGGAAAGAAAATCTGTCAGCAGGTTTTGAACATTCTGAGGCATGGAGTGGTTTGGGCAGGAGTGAGAGGGTTAAATTCTAGCATGGCCGGGGAGTCGCTCGGCGTGTTCTGGTTTAGAGCCACTTTTTCTTGCGGAAATATACCTGCATGGAAATACCGACGGCCGCCATCAGCAGTAGTATCGCCGGGTAGCCCCAGGTCCATTCGAGTTCCGGCATGTGTTTGAAGTTCATGCCGTAGACACCAGCGAGAAAGGTGAGCGGCATGAAGATGGTAGCGATCACGGTGAGGACGCGCATCACCGCGTTCATGCGGTTGCTGACGCTGGACAGGTAGATGTCGAGCAGGCCGGTGGCGAGGTCGCGGAAGGTTTCCAGCGTGTCGATGATATGGATGGTGTGGTCGTAAATATCGCGCAGGTAAATCCGCGAAGATTGATCGAAGAAGGCGGATTCGCCGCGTTCCAGCGCACTGATGACATTGCGAAAGGGGAAGATGGCCTTGCGCAGGAAGATCAGTTCGCGACGGAGTTTGTGGATACGTTGCAGGGTACTGGGCGTGGCATTGGCAATGACATCCTCCTCGAGATCGTCGATTTCTTCTTCCCGTTTTTCCAGCACCACGAAATAGTGATCTACCACCGCATCCAGCAGGGCATAGGCGAGATAGTCCGCCCCCGCCTTGCGGACAAACCCTTTGCCGCTTTTGATGCGTTCCACGACAGGGTCGAAAATGGCGCTATTCTGTTCGCGGAAGGACAGCACGAAATTCTTTCCCAGAATCAGGCTCACCTGTTCGGCGGTGATTTCCCCGCGATCGTTGAGGGTCAGCATTTTCAGCACGATGTAGACGTAATCGCCAAAATCCTCCATTTTCGGGCGCTGGTCGGTGTTCATGATATCTTCCAGCACCAGCGGGTGCAGCCCGAAACAGTCGCCGATTCGCTGAAGCAGATCAATCTGGTGGATGCCGTCGATGTTGACCCAGGTGATGCCTGTGGCTGCCTTGGCAGCGCAGTACTCTTCGGTAGCTTCCGTTTCCTTTTCCAAAAAACTGGATTCGTCGTAATTGATCAGCCTGATGCGGGTCTTTTCGCTCCGTTTTTTACCGATGTGAACCAGCGTGCCGGGCGGCAGACCGGCTTTTTTTGATCTTTTGGCGAATTTGGACATGGCTGCTCCATGGATTATGGAAATGCTGCAATGTAATTATGAACCACTTTTCATTGCGGCAAACTGCGGCAATACGTTAAATTAGTCCTCACCGGGCATTTTCCGGGTCAAATCCAGGAGTCGCAATGGAACGCTTTACCATCTCGATCGACGAGGGTCTTGCAGCCGAATTTGACCACTTGATCACCCAGCGCGGCTACCGCAACCGATCCGAAGCAGTGCGCGACCTGATGCGCGGCTACCTGGAGCGGGAACGACTGGAGCGCGAGGAATCCACCCATAGCGTCGCCAGCCTGTCCTATGTTTACAACCACCACGAACGCGAACTGGCCGAGCGCCTCACCGCCTTGCAGCACGGTCATCACGACCTGACAGTGGCGACCATGCATGTTCATCTCGACCACGAACACTGCCTGGAGAGTGTGATCCTGCGCGGCCAGACTGCTGCCGTGCGCAGCTTCGCCGAGGCCCTGATGGCCGAACGCGGTGTGCGCCATGGCCAGATTAATCTGGTCGCAGTCGAAGTCGAGCATGGCCACCATGCCCACGGCTATGTGCCGGCGGGCAAGGGCGCGCCGCACCTGCATCTGAAACCTAAAACCTAGAAGCTGCTTATTCGGGAGTATCCCAGTCGTGCGTATGCGCGTGGTCATGTTCGACCCCGTCGTGGCGATGTTTGTGACGGTGCGCCAGATTGGCTTTTTCCAGTAGTTCTGTGGCGCGCAGCGCATGCCCCACCGGTCCGTCGAACAAAATTTCGCCGCGCTCGCCGAGAACCAGGCAGCGGCTGCCGAGTTCGGCTGCCATGCTCAGGTTATGGGTGCTGACGATGACGGTCTGATTCGAATCCAGCAGGGTGTCCACCAGCCAGCCCGCCGTGGCCGGGTCGAGGCTGGCAGCCGGCTCGTCCAGCAGCAGAAGCTGTGGTTCCAGCGCGAGCAGGCAGGCCAGGGCGACTTTCTGCTTCTCGCCGCCACTCAGACTGAAGGGTGCTTTGTCGAGCAAGGGGTCAAGTCGGAGCGCGCCGGCCCAACGCGCCACGCGCATGTCGGCATCCGGCAGGCCGAGCTGGCGCGGGCCATAGGCGATTTCCTCGCGTACGGTCGGGTTGAACAGCATCGCCTCCGGATGCTGGAACAGGAGCCCCACCTGGCTGCGGAAGCGGCGCGCGAAATCGCGCTGCTGCAGGCGCGGCCGGTTCAGTTCTTCGCCCTGCCAGACCACACTGCCGCATTCGGCGAAAATCAAGCCATCAAGCAACTGTAGCAGGGTCGATTTTCCGCAGCCGTTGGCCCCGAGCAATACCACTTTTTCGCCGGCTGAGACAGAAAAGCTGAGGTCGTCGAACAGCACAGCGCCGTCAGGCCAGATGAAGCCGAGATGATGGAGTTCAATCATCGAAAGCCCCGCGCGAACGCATTGCCTGGGTGACTTCGGTGGTTGAGGCGAGGGATTTGTCGAACAAGGTGGTGGCTTGTGCCGCGGCATTGCGGGCGCGGTCGGCCAGGTGAGGCCGCATCGGATTGCGGCTTTCGAATGCGAGGCGGAAGTCGCGAACGATGCGGGCGAAGGTCTGCATCTGCCCCAGCGCCAAGGTGGCGAGCAGGGTCAGCATGGGCCAGCCGCGCAGTGCCGCCAGCAGGTTTACGCGAGCGGTGAACCAGAAGCCGAGGTAGACCAGCAGCAGCACGCGCAGATTGACCAGTAGCAGGTAGTCGGGTGAGAAGCCGCCGCGCCACGTGGTGACGGCCAGATAGCCAAGGCTGACGGTGAGGTTGAAAGCCAGTAGCGCTCGGAGAGTCTTGCCAAGCAGGCGCCAGCGCAGCCTGCCGCTGGTAATAATGGCAATCAGAAGTCCCGCTGCCAGCCAGCCGGTGTTATGCAGGAAGGTTGCCGCGACCACGGTCGCGGCATAGGCCAGTAGCCATGCGCGTGGGTTCATGTCACCCACCTGCGGGCCCGGGCGAGTCGCCATACCAGCACGGTCAGTACCGCTTCACCTGTACCGATGAAAAGGTGCGGCAGCATCACGGCCGGTAGCGTAATGTCGATTCCGAAAGGGAAGAACAGCGGCGTGCCGTCGGCGCGCTGCGCAATTAACGGCTGGATGCCGAGTACCAGCGCGATCAACCCGGCCGGCAGCACCACCGATAGCCAGGCGCCGAAGCCGACTGAGATGGTTTCCCCCGCTCCGCTGAGTAACCTCTTGCCGCCGACTGCGGCTGCTGCGCCGACCAGTCCCATCGCCAGCGCATTCACCGGAAGAGCGGTGATGCCGCCCGCGCCGAACAGCATCGCCTGCAGCAGCAGTACCAGGCTGTAGGCAATGAAGGCTGTGCGCACGCCAAAGGCCATCGCCAGCAGCGCTATGCCCAAGGCGTGGCCGGAGGTGCCGCCGGGCAGCGGCACCATCACCAGGCCCAAGCCATAGGCCAGCGCCGTCAACATCGCCAGGCGCGGTACGGTGGTTTCGTCCAGCTGCTGCCTGAGGCCGCGCGCCGCCCACGACCAAGCGCCAGCAGCAAGTGCATAGGCGGGCAGGTAGGTTTGCGGCGAGAGGAAACCGTCGGGGATATGCATGTTTGCTCAGAACAGAATCGAGGAGCTGAAGATCGGGCGATCTTTTTCCGTGTTTTCGCCGTCAAGCTGCTGGTTGGGATCGTTGAGTGCGCTCGGTGTTTTCATGAGGTTTTGCGTTTCCTGATCCGGAGCTGGACCAAGCCGAAGCCGGCCAACAGCAGCGACAGCCCGAACAGGATCAGGCTGAGCCGGTTCGGGCCTTGGCTGACCGGGGAAGAAGGACTGGCGACGGCAGGTGATTCGAAGCTCAGGTCGGTGCCGTGTCCGTCCGTGGAAAAGGCTTTCAGACGCCATGCCCGCTTGTCGCCAGGGATGAATACAACGCGTCCTTGTGCATCGGTGCGGCCAACCTGGGTCGGGATGTCCTTGCCGGCCGGGTAGAGTTCGTAGGCTTCGTAGGCGTAGGGTTTGCCGTCAGCATAGGCGAGGTGCACGGTGACTGCGCCGGTGGTTTCGATGGTGTGATGGACCTCGTGGGCGGCGCAGGGGACTGCGAGCAGGAGCAGTATCAGCAGCCAGTTTTTCATTGTGGCAGCTCGAATTGCAGGGTGGTAGCTTGGATCAGGGTGTCGGCCTTGCCGTCGGCGAGCTGGGTTTCGAGGCTGGCCTCGATCAACTGCATGCCGCCCTGGCGCAGGCGAATCGCCACCTTGCCGTCTTCGCCGCTGGTGACACGCGTATCGCCGCCGTAGGCGACCGGTACGCCGGCACGGGGCTGCTTGCGTTCGGTTACCAGCACTGTCAACTTGTCGCCTGGTTTGAGGCGGGCAGGGTCGCTCAGCGGCGTGAGTTCCAGCCCGTTGCTCAGTGGTTGCGCCACTGCGGGCGTCCAGCGGTCGATGCGCTTGACCGATTCCTCCGACAGCCAGCTTTCGACCACGCCGCTGGCCTGGTTTTTCGGCACGTTCCTGGTTTCCCATGCGGTCTTGCTCCAATAACCGGAGGAGAAGCTGACGAACAGCGCCGTGCAGTTCGCCGCGATGCGGACCGGGAAGCTTTTGACCAGGGCCGGGGAACGGGCAGCGCCACTGTCATCGACGCAGACCGCGCTTTTGGCAAAGGCTGGGTCGTAGTTCACAAACTCAGCGCCGGCGTGGGCCGAATGCCGGTGCCCCTGGTACAGGAGGTAGCCGTTGCTGTCTCTTTCCAGCCAGAGATCATGGGCGAGCGCAGGTAGGGTGCAGAGGAGAAGCGCCACTGCCAACAGACTGATTTTCAGACTCTGATTTGCCATGTGGACATTCTGGCTCCGGCGCTTATGGATCAGGAAATGTTATATGAAGAAATATAAAAACATCATACAACATGGTGCCGTGGATGCAAGTTTCCCGTCATAGCAGGGAAATCTTCAATCCAGATCTTGGGGAAACTTTTTTCCGATGGGCTGCCTGATTGAATTTTCAAATGACCATACAGGATCATATTGTCTTTTTATAATTTTCTACTATGCTGTTATATATAAGACATAGGTGTCATCAATTCGTGTCGAACTTCAAACAGATCGGGAGCTATCGATGAGCGAGAACAAGGTCAAAAGCAGCGAAAATATCGCGATGCTTGAAAACAGGCTGGGCATTTCGCGCCGCAGCTTTCTGCAATTGTGTGCAGCCATGGCTGCCACCATGGGCCTTCCGCCCGGTGCCGACGCGGCCATTGCCGCAGCGGTGGCGAGCAAAAAACGTCCTTCCGTCATCTGGCTGCACTTTCAGGAATGCACCGGCTGTACCGAATCCTTATTGCGCGCCGAGCATCCCACTCTGGAAAAGCTGATCCTGGACGTGATCTCGCTGGATTACCACGAGACCCTGTTCGCGGCGGCCGGCCATCAGGTCGAGGCGGCGCGTCGACTGGCGATGAAGGAGAACAAAGGCAAGTACCTGCTGGTGGTCGAGGGGGCGATTCCGACCAAGGACAAAGGCATCTACTGCAAAATCGGCGGCCAGACTGCAATCGACATGCTTAAGGAGTGCGCCGCTGATGCCGGCGCGGTGGTGGCAATCGGCAGCTGCTCCTCGTGGGGCGGCATGCCTTCTACCGGGCCGAATCCGACCGGCTCATCCAGCGCCGGCGAGGTGCTGGGCAAGGTGATCCCCAATATCCCGGGCTGCCCGCCCAACCCCTACAATTTCCTGTCGACGGTGGTGCACTTCCTGACTTTCGGTAAGCTGCCCGAGGTCGATCATCTGGGCCGTCCGAAATTTGCCTATTCTCGCCTGATCCACGAAAACTGCGAACGCCGCGCCCATTTTGACGCTGGCCGCTTCGCCATGGAATTCGGCGACGTGGGCCACCGTAAAGGTTACTGCCTGTACAAACTGGGCTGCAAAGGACCGGAGACCTATGCCAACTGCCCGGCTATCCTGTTCGGCGATGTCGGCAACGCCAGCTGGCCGGTCGGTACCGGCCATCCCTGCATCGGCTGCACCGAGAAGGGCATCGGCTTTACCAAACCGATCCATGCTTTGGCCGATCTGAAAAACGTCACACCACCATTGGGCTTCCCTCGCATTGTTGAAGAGCAAGGCTCGGGTGCGACCATCGCTTCTGTCGCGGTAGTGGCTGGTGCTGCTGGCGCAGCTGTGGGTGCGGCGGCTGCGATGGCGCACAATCTTGGCAAAGTGACTGTGCCGCCACCAGAAAACCCTGGCAAATCCGAGGCCAAGAAAGAACCTGAAAGGGCCGAGCCATGAAACGGCGAGAATTCCTGAAAGGCGCACTGGCTGGTGGAGCATTGCTTGCTACAAGTTCACCTGCCGAGGCGCGCCCCAACAAAACCATGCCACCTGAGGCAGTCGGACTGCTTTACGACAGCACCTTGTGCATCGGCTGCAAGGCTTGTGTAGCAGCCTGCAAGGAGGCCAACGATATGCCGCCGGAGTTCTCCACAGTAGAGCAATACTGGGATACCCCGCTGGATATATCGGGCAAAACCCTCAACGTCATCAAGATGTACAAAGAGGGTAGCGGGGCCACTAAAGACAGTGAACATAACGGCCATGCTTTCATGAAGTTTTCCTGTCTGCACTGTGTCGATCCGTCCTGCGTGTCGGCTTGTCCGGTATCGGCAATGACCAAAGATCCGGTCAACGGTATTGTCAGTCATGACAAGAGTGCCTGTATCGGGTGTCGCTACTGTGTGGCGGCGTGTCCGTTCGGCGTGCCGCGCTTCCAGTATGACCGGCCATTTCCGCAGATTACCAAGTGCCAGTTGTGCAAACATCGTATGGCTGAAGGCCAGTACGCTGCTTGTGCTTACGTCTGTCCGACTGGCGCTACCCTGTTCGGAAAAATGACTGATCTGAACGCCGAGGCCAAGCGCCGGTTGGCACTGAAGCCTGGGGAAGATACAGAATTTCCGCGCGGAAACCTGACTACCCACGACCAGTCATCCTTCCCTGCCAAAGCGGCAAAGTATTTACCGCAGATCTACGGAGATAAGGAACTGGGAGGTACCCAGATGATCAAGTTGTCTGCCGTACCGTTCGAGAAACTGGGTATGCCCACGTTACCGGAGCGCTCTTATGCGGCTACTTCCGAGACCATGCAGCATACGCTGTACGGTGGATTGGTGTTACCACTGGTGTTTCTTGGCGGGTTGACATTCATCGCCAAGCGCAACGTCAAGAATGACGGTGAAGACGAGAAAGAATAAGGAGACTTCAATGTCGGCAACTCACAACCATCCTGCTCCCGCCCCGCTTGGCGGTCCGCTGGTTACTCCGGTGACAATCACGCTGGCCATTCTGGTGGCTGTCGCTTTCATCATTCTGGGCATCCGTTTCGTCCTGGGCATAGGCGCAGTGACCAACGTCAGCGACGGTTATCCTTTCGGTATCTGGATCGCCTACGATGTCGTGGTCGGCTCGGCTTTTGCCTGTGGCGGATATGCCATGGCAATTTTGGTCTATATCTTCAACAAGGGCGAATATCACCCGATGGTGCGGCCGGCTCTGCTGGCTTCGATGTTCGGCTATACCCTGGCCGGTGCCTCGGTGATTTTTGATCTGGGTCGCTACTGGAACACCTGGCATATTTTCTGGCCGGGTTATGCCCAGGTTAACTCGGTGATGTTTGAAGTGGCGGTGTGTATTACGGCTTACATTGTCGTAATGATGATTGAATTTTCACCGGCATTCCTGGAAAAATTCGGCCTCAAGGATATCCATAAAAAACTCAACAAAGTGCTGTTTTTTATTATTGCCCTGGGCGTGTTGCTGCCTTCCATGCACCAATCATCGCTGGGCTCGCTGATTGTCGTGTTCGGCAACCAGATTCATCCGCTGTGGCAGACCGTCATGCTGCCGCTGTTGTATCTGTTGACTGCGGTGATGATCGGCTTTGCCATCGTGATCTTTGAATCCTGTCTGTCGTCGAGTGGCTTCAAACGGCCATTGGAATTGCATCTTCTGACCAAGCTGTCACGCCTGATGACCGGCATGCTGGTGGTTTATCTGGTGGTGCGACTGACTGATCTGGCGGTGCGCGGTGTGCTCGGATATATCTTCGAACCCAGCCTAGAGGCTGTCATGTTCTGGGTAGAAATGGGCTTGTTCATCGCTCCGCTGTTCATATTGTGGCAGCCCGCATCAAGGGTAAAGCCGGTCAGGTTATTTGTTTCTGCATTTTGCCTGTTGTTTGCCGGGTTTTTCCTGCGCATCAATGCCTTCCTG
This sequence comes from Sulfuricella denitrificans skB26, assembly GCF_000297055.2. Taxonomy (NCBI): domain Bacteria; kingdom Pseudomonadati; phylum Pseudomonadota; class Betaproteobacteria; order Nitrosomonadales; family Sulfuricellaceae; genus Sulfuricella; species Sulfuricella denitrificans. Next base: position 764,764 of record NC_022357.1, read on the forward strand.
GTGGGTTATGAAACCGGGGCGGGCTGGCACTATTTTCCGGCGGTACCGGAAATCATGGTTAGCGTAGGCTTGGTTGCGCTGGAAATACTGGGTTACATCGTGCTGGTGCGCTACCTGCCGATTCTTCCCAGGGAAGAAAAAATCTAGGAGATGAGCATGGGAACAAGAATCACGATTGATCCGATCACCCGGATTGAGGGCCACCTCAGAATCGATTGCCAGGTGGACGGCGGAAAAGTCACCAAATCCTGGGCTTCCGGCCAGATGTGGCGTGGCGTCGAGGAGATCCTGCTGGGGCGTGATCCGCGCGATGCCTGGGCGATCACCCAGCGCATCTGCGGTGTGTGTACTACGGTGCATGCTATCGCCTCGGTGCGTGCGGTGGAAAATGCCCTGAACCTGGAAGTGCCGCTCAACGCCCAGTACATCCGCAACCTGATCATCACGGCCCACGCTATTCATGACCATATCGTGCACTTTTATCACCTCTCCGCGCTGGATTGGGTGGACGTGACTTCCGCGCTCAAGGGTGACCCGGCCAAGACCGCGCTGTTGGCCGAGAGCTTGTCCACCTGGAGCGGCAACAGCCAGCAGGAGTTCACCAAGGTCAAGGAGCGGCTCAGCGGTTTTGTCGGCACCGGCCAGCTGGGCATTTTTACCAACGGCTACTGGGGGCACCCGGCGATGAAATTGTCGCCCGAGGTGAACCTGCTGGCGGTGACGCACTACCTGCAGGCACTCGATGTGCAGCGCAAGGCCAACAAGATCGTTGCCGTTCTCGGTTCGAAAACGCCGCACATCCAGAACATGGCGGTGGGCGGCGTGGCTAACCCGATCGCGCTGGATTCGCAATCTGTCCTGACGGTGGAACGCCTGCTGGCGATCAAAACCTGGATCGACGAACTGGCGGATTTTGTCAAGAATGTTTATCTGGTTGACGTGGCGGCAATCGGTGCATTTTATGCAGACTGGACCCAGATCGGTACTGGTATCACCGATTATCTTTCGGTGCCGGATATCCCGCTCGACACCAAGGGCACGCAATTCGCCCTGCCCGGCGGCTACATTCCCGGCGGCGACCTGTCCAAGTTCCACGCGATCAAGAGCTTCAGCGATCCGTATTTCCGCGATGGTGTCGAGGAAAGCGTCAAGCATGCCTGGTACAAAGGCGGCAAGGGCGCATTGCATCCCTACAAGGGTGAAACCGTACCTGAATACACCGACTTCCAGGACAACGGAAAATACTCCTGGGTCAAGTCGCCCACCTTCTACAGCAAACCGGCCCAGGTTGGCCCGCTGGCACGGGTTCTGGCGATGGTGGCGGCCAATTATGAGCCTGCCGTCAAATACGTCACCCAGACCCTCGATCTGGTCGGTACGATTGCAAAGACCAAGGTGCCGGTGGCGGCACTACATTCCACTATCGGCAGACATGCTGCCCGCGCTGTGTCGTGCGCGTTACAGGTCGATGTGCTGGGAAGCCAGTGGCAGATGCTGGTGGACAACATCGCCAAGGGCGACGTGAAAACCTTCAACAAGCCGGTATTTCCGAAAGGCGAAATCAGTGGCGTCGGTTTCCACGAAGCGCCACGCGGCGTGCTGTCGCACTGGGTAGTGATCAAGGATGGCAAGATCACCAACTACCAGGCGGTCGTGCCGACTACCTGGAATGCCGCGCCGCGCAACGAGAACGATGCTATCGGACCGTATGAAGCGTCGCTCCTGAACACCCCTGTGGCCGATCCGGAGCGCCCGCTCGAAGTGCTGCGCACCGTGCACTCCTTCGACCCATGTCTGGCCTGTGCCGTGCATGTGCTCGACGACGAGCAGCGCGAGGTGGTGAAAGTCAAGGTGCTTTAAATGCGGTGAGGAGTAAGGGGTTAGGAGTGAGGAGGAAAGTCAGAAGCCGCCGAACTCCCGGTTTTACTCCTCACGCCTCACTCTTCGCTCCTCACTCTGGGTTGAAATATTATGCGCATAATCATTCTTGGTGTCGGCAACATCCTGCTTTCCGACGAAGGTATCGGGGTGCGTGCGGTCGAGTCGCTCAAGCGCGAATACCGCCTGCCGCAGGGAGTGGAAGTGATCGACGGCGGCACCTCGGCGATGGAGATGCTCGACGACATCGCCTGTGTCGATCATCTGATCATCGTCGACGCGGTGCGCAGCGGCAAGCCACCGGGCACCATGGTGAGAATCGCTGGCGACGCGGTGCCGGTGTTCTTCAAAACCAAGCTGTCGCCGCACCAGATCGGCTTGTCCGACGTGCTGGCCACGCTCGTTCTGACCGGAGAGCAGCCGGGTGGCGTGACCGTGATCGGGGTGGAACCTAACTCTCTGGCCACCGGTATGGCGTTGACACCGCAGATCGAGGCGCTGTTGCCGAAAGTGGTGGCGCAGCTGGTTGAAGAGTTGCGGCAACACGGCATGGCAGCTGAACGTGTCGAGGAGGAGGTGGCCTGATGTGCATGGCGATCCCCTCACGCATCGTCGAACTGGTCGGTGAAATGGCCACGGTCGAGGCCTTCGGAGAATTGCGCAGCATCAGCCTGATGTTGATGAACGACGAGGTTGCCCTCGGTGACTATGTGCTGGTGCAGGCCGGCGGCTTCGCCTACGATCGCGTCGAGCATCAGGTCGCGCAGGAAGCGCTGCAAATTTTGGGTCGGGTGGTGGGTTTGCCACAGGCTTAATGTCGGGTCTTTTCGGTTATGATTGAGTTGGCCGGCATGGCCAACTTTTTTGTCAGACCTTGTGAATCTCGAAGCTAAAATCCACATCAAATTGCACTGGGATGGACGGCGCATCTGCCGGGCAGAACTACAGCCACGTCCGCTGGTGAGGGCGACCGAACTGGTGCGGGGCAAGCCGGCCGGGCAGGCGGCGGTCGTGATCCCCATGCTGTTCAGTATTTGCGGCAAGGCGCAGGGCGCGGCTGCTGCCGTGGCATTGGCGTTCGCTCAGGGGGGCGAGCCGGCCCATGCCGCGAAGTGGGAACGGCTGGTGCTGGCCGAGGCGCTGCAGGAGTTGCTGTGGCGATTCCTGCTGGATTTGCCAAAAGCCATGGGTGGCCAGGGTAATGCTGCCCTGCTGGCCTCATTGCGCAAGAGCCTGGCGCAGGCTGCGGCAGGCCAGGACGAGGCGACCTGGCAAACGTTTGCGGTGCAAGCTGAAACGGCGCTGAGCCAAGCCATCCTCGCTATGCCTGTCGCCGACTGGCGAAAATTAACCGACCTTGAGCAGTTATCGGAATGGCTGCACCGGGCCGATACCGAAACTGCGAGCAACCTGCTGGAACTATGGAACGGTGCGGGCCGCTGGGGTGACGGTGGGGCTGTCTTGATGCCAGCCGCCAGCCGCGAACGGATACTGAACGAGGTGCTGCCCGGCTTGGAGAGCGATGAGAATTTTGCTCAGCGTCCCCATTGGCAGGGGCGGGTGATGGAAACCGGATCCCCGGCGCGGCTACAAACGCATCCCGTGCTGGTGCAACTCCTGCGGCAGGAGGGAGTGTCGATTCTGGTCCGTTTCCTGGCGCGTCTGTTCGAGATAGTGGAGTTGCTCGACTGGCTGCGCGAGCCGGCGACAAAGCCGCACTGGGTGCAGGGGGCTGCGCTGGGGCAGGGTATCGGACTGGCTTGGGTGCAGACCGCGCGTGGCCTGCTGTTGCATCGTGCAGAACTGGACGGGCAGGGCGACGTGGTGGATTACCGCATCGTTGCGCCCACCGAATGGAATTTTCATCCGGCTGGCGCCTGCGTCAAAGCGTTGACGGGAAAACCCGCGACCAGCGCCGATGAGGCGCGGCGCGGCGCCGAACTGCTGGTGCAGGCGCTGGACCCCTGTGTCGCCTATACGATTGAGGTGGAGCATGCATGAAATGTCCCTCGCCCAGGGGGTGCTGCAGGTGATCGAAGACAGTGCCCGGTCCAACGCCTTTACCCGAGTGAAGACGGTGTGGCTGGAGATCGGCGAATTGTCCGGGGCGGATGTCGAGGCGATGCGGTTTTGCTTCGATGCAGTGGTCAAGGGCACGCTGGCGGAGGGTGCCCAGTTGGAGGTTATCGCAACCGAAGGACAGGGGCGTTGTCTCACTTGTGGCCAAACTGTTCATATCCAGCTACGCTATGAGCCTTGCCCTCTGTGTGGCTGTTATCCCGTTGAACCGACCGGTGGGCTGGAGATGAAGGTCAAGGAACTCGAAGTGGAATAAAGGAGAATTCAAATGTGTACAACTTGCGGCTGCGGTCAAGGCGAAACGAAAATCGATGGCGAAGAGCATGCCCATGCTTACGTTCATGTCCATGAACATGGCAGTCTGTTGCAAGGCCGCCCTCATGCGCACACCAGCCGCATGGTTCAAGTCGAGCAGGATATTCTTGCCAAAAATAATCAGTACGCGTCAGCCAACCGTAGTCGTTTCGCCGAACACGGCATCTTCGCTCTCAACCTGGTGTCGAGTCCTGGCTCCGGCAAGACCTCGCTGCTCACCCGTACTATCGAACGGTTCAAGGATAAGGCCCGGATTGCGGTGATCGAGGGTGATCAGCAGACCAGCCTCGACGCCGACCGTATTCGCGCCACCGGCGTGTCCGCGGTTCAGATCAATACCGGCAAGGGGTGTCATCTCGATGCCCACATGGTGGGTCATGCAATGGAGAAACTTGCACTGGCCGACGACAGTCTGCTGTTGATCGAAAACGTCGGCAATCTGGTTTGCCCGGCAGCCTTCGATCTGGGCGAGGCGCACAAGGTAGCGATCCTGTCAGTGACGGAGGGCGAGGACAAGCCACTGAAATACCCGGACATGTTTGCTGCAGCCGAGGTGATGCTGCTTAATAAAGTGGACTTGCTGCCCTACCTGAGTTTCAACGTGCCGCTGTGTATCGAGTACGCGCGTCGGGTCAACCCCTATATCCGTGTCATTCTCACCTCGGCGGTCAGCGGCGAGGGGATGGATGAATGGCGGGAATGGATAGCGGCGGGCATGGAGCAGGCGGCTGAACAGAAAGCCAATGAGGTGGATACTTTGAAGCGCAGGGTTGCCACACTGGAGGCTGAGCTGAAAAAAGTGTGGAGTGAGGGTAGGGGGTGAGGTGTGGGGAGCAAGGAACCCCTTCTCGATAGCCGAGATTTTTCGCCCTGTGCAGTGCGTATCCGTGTTCGTGGTCAGGTGCAGGGAGTGGGGTTTCGTCCTTTCGTCTACCGTCTGGCCCTGGAGTTGGAACTGAGCGGGTGGGTGCTGAACGACGCCGACGGCGTGGAAATCGAGGCGCAGGGTGATGGGGCGGCACTGGAGACATTGCTGAGCCGGCTGAAAAATGATGCACCCGACCTGGCGCAAGTGGATGAGGTGAGTGCGGTATCGGTCGAGGTTTTGCCGCGACTCGGTTTCGCCATTCTGGAAAGCCGCTCCGGCCACGCCCATACTGGCATCACGCCCGATGCCGCCATCTGTCCGGCCTGCCTCTCTGAAATTTTTGATCCCGCAAACCGGCGCTACCGTTACCCCTTTACCAATTGCACTCACTGCGGTCCGCGTTACACCATCACTCGCCATCTTCCCTACGACCGTCCCAACACCAGCATGGCGAAGTTCGCCCTGTGTCCGGCCTGCCGGCGCGAATATGACGATCCGCTGGACCGTCGCTTTCACGCCCAGCCTAATGCCTGTGCGGTATGTGGGCCGCGCCTGACCTTACTGGAAAAAGACGGGCAGCTGATCGAAAGTGACGACCCGATTGCCGAAACGGTGAGGCGCCTGCGCGCAGGGCAGATCCTGGCGATCAAGGGTATCGGCGGTTTCCACCTGATGTGCGATGCGCGCAATGCCGAAACCGTGGCACGCCTGCGCCAACGCAAGCAGCGCGAGGGAAAACCGTTCGCGGTAATGCTGGCTGGCATCGCTTCGATTGCGCCATGGGTCATTTGCGGTGAAAGCGAGCGGCAATTGCTGGAAGCGCGCGAACGGCCCATCGTGTTGTTGCAAAAACTGCCGGGATGCGACGCCGCCATGCCGGGTGTGGCGCCCGGCATGGCGGAACTGGGCGTGTTGCTGCCCTATGCGCCGCTGCATTATTTGCTGTTTCACGAGGCGGCCGGCCGACCGACCGGTACTGCATGGCTGGCGGCACCTCATGCTCTGGCGCTGGTCTGCACTTCGGCCAACCCCGGCGGCGAACCGCTGGTGACCGACAATGCCGAGGCGCTACGGCGGCTCTCCGCCATTGCCGATGCATTCGTGATGCATGACCGCGAGATTGTGGTGGGGTGCGACGATTCTGTGGTGAGGGTGCACAAAAAAGCTCCCTCCCCCTTGATGGGGGAGGGTTGGGGAGAGGGTGAACGCGCCGCAACCCCTCTCCCTAACCCTCTCCCGCAAGGGGAGAGGGGGCAAACGGCGCTGGCGCGGGTTGGTTTCATTCGTCGTGCTCGCGGCTACACCCCACGCGCCATCAAGTTGCCGAGGGCGGGGCGTTCGGTGCTGGCCTGCGGTGGTTGGTTCAAGAACACCATCTGCCTGACTCGCGGCGATGAAGCGTTCGTTTCTCAGCACATTGGCGATCTGGACAACGCCGCTACCTGCCGGTCGCTGGCGGACACGGTTCAGCATTTGATGGGCGTGCTGGAAATCGAGCCGGAGGTCGTCGTCCATGATTTGCACCCGGATTTTTTCAGCACCTCCTTCGCGGTGGGCTTTGCGCGGCAGCACGGTCTACCTGTGTTCGGCGTACAGCACCATCATGCGCATATCGCTTCGGTCATGGCGGAGCATGGGCTGGCCGGTCCGATATTAGGGCTGACGCTGGATGGGGTGGGCCTGGGTACAGATGGCACTGCCTGGGGCGGCGAGTTGCTGCGAGTGGACGGGGCGCGTTTTGAACGTCTGGGCCATCTGAAGGAACTGGCGCTGCCCGGCGGTGACCGCGCTGCGCGCGAACCCTGGCGCATGGCAGCGAGCGCCCTGAATGCGCTGGGCAGGGATGAGGAAATCGAACGCCGGTTTTTGCATTCAGCTGCCACGGCGGTACGTGAGATGCTGGAGAAGAACTTAAATTGCCCGACTACTTCCAGTTGCGGTCGCTTGTTTGATGCCGCCGCCGGGTTGCTCGGCGTGCGTGAAATCTCCGCATTCGAAGGCCAGGCGGCAATGCTGCTTGAAGGGCTGGCGCAGGCTCATGGCCCGGTTGCGCCGATGAATGCGGGATATATCATGCAAGGCAGTGTGCTGAATTTCCTGCCGCTGCTCGAACGTTTGGCAGATACCGATGATGCCGGGTTCGGGGCCGCATTGTTTCACTCTACGCTGGCGCATGGCTTGGCGGAATGGGTGATGGCGGCAAGGGGAAGAACGGAATTAAATGAGGTGGTGCTGGGCGGAGGGTGTTTCCTGAATGCCGTCTTGCGAGTCGAATTATCCCGGCTATTGAACTTGAGTCCGTTAACGCTTTACCATGCACAGGATGTGCCTCCCAACGACGGGGGTTTGAGCCTTGGTCAGGCATGGGTTGCAATGCAAGAGTTTCCCTGTTGAAACAGGGACCAAAAAATATCTAGGCTGGAAGGGGTTTATTATGTGCCTGGCAATCCCGGCGCGAGTGGCTGAGCTTCAGGAAAACGATACCGCCATGGTGGAACTGGGTGGTGTGCGCAAGCAAATTTCCCTCGCTCTTGTCGATGGCGTCAGTGTGGGGGATTACGTTATCGTGCATGTCGGCTATGCGTTAAACCGACTCGATCCGGATGAGGCGGCCAAGACGCTGGCTCTGTTCGCGGAAATAGGCGAGGGGATTGCCCCTGAATTCCTTACCCCTTCCGCCTCATCAGAATGAAATACATCGACGAGTTCCGCGACGGCCAGCTTGCCCAGAAACTGGCTGCTGACATCCGCCGTGAGGCGCGGTCTGACCGGGCTTATGGTCTGATGGAGTTTTGTGGGGGCCACACCCACGCCATTTTCCGTTACGGCGTTCAGGGTCTGTTGCCCGACAATATCAACATGATCCATGGCCCCGGTTGCCCGGTGTGCGTGCTGCCGATCGGCAGGGTGGATAGCGCCATCGAACTGGCGTATAGACCCAACGTTATTCTGTGTACTTATGGTGACATGTTGCGCGTACCCGGTTCGAACCGGGTCAGCCTGCTCAAGGCCAAGGCGGGCGGGGCGGATGTTCGCATGATCTACTCCAGCGCAGATGCGCTGAAAATCGCACAGGAAAATCCGGACAAACAGGTGGTGTTTTTCGCCATCGGTTTCGAAACCACCACTCCACCCACGGCAGTGGCGATCCTGCAGGCGGCGACAATGGACCTGGCCAACTTCTCGGTGTTTTCCAACCACGTGCTGACCCCCGCTGCCATCTCCGCCATCATGGGGAGCGGAGAAGCCAGGGTGGATGGCGTGGTCGGTCCGGCGCACGTTTCCACCGTGATCGGCAGTCGGCCCTACGAGCTGTTTGCGGAGCAGTACCACATGCCGGTGGTGATTGCCGGCTTCGAGCCGCTCGACGTGATGCAGGCAATCCTGATGCTGGTGCGGCAGCTCAATGAAGGCCGCGCCGAGGTGGAAAATGAGTTTTCCCGCGCAGTGACGCGCGATGGCAACCTCAAGGCGCAGGCCATGGTGGCGGAGGTGTTCGAACTGCGCAAGACCTTCGAGTGGCGCGGCCTCGGATGGGTGCCCGACAGCGGCCTGCAAATTCGGGAAAAATATGTGGCGTACGATGCGGAAAAACGTTTCGAATTACCTTATCAGTCTGTCGCCGATCACCCTGCATGCGAATGCAGTGCCATCATCCGCGGCGTGAAGAAACCGCTCGACTGCAAGGTGTTCGGTACGGTGTGCACGCCGGACAATCCGATTGGCTCGTGCATGGTGTCGTCGGAAGGGGCGTGTGCGGCGTATTACACGTATGGGCGGTATAAAGAAAGTCGTTAACCCCTTCTCTGCGGTAAAAAAACAGGAATTAAACATGACCAAACCCAGAACTGGTTACATCCGCCCGCTTGATCTGAAAAACGGCCAGGTCGATATGACCCACGGCAGCGGCGGCCGTGCCATGGCGCAGTTGATCGAGGAGCTGTTTCTGACTGCTTTCGACAATGAATACCTGCGCCAGATGAATGACCAGGCGAGTTTTCAGATTCCGGCGGGGCGTATGGTGATGGCCACCGACAGTCATGTGGTCTCACCGCTGTTCTTCCCCGGCGGCGACATCGGCTGCCTGTCGGTGCACGGCACCATCAACGACGTGGCCATGGCAGGCGCCGTGCCGCTTTATCTTTCCGCCAGTTTCATCCTGGAGGAAGGCTTCCCGCTCGCCGATCTCGCGCGTATCGTCGAATCCATGGCAAATGCATCCAGGCAAGCGGGCGTGCCTATCGTGACCGGCGATACCAAGGTGGTGGAGCGCAACAAGGGCGATGGCGTATTCATCACGACCACCGGGGTGGGAATCGTGCCGCATGGGGTCAATATTTCCGGCGACCTTGCCCGCCCGGGAGATGCGATCATTGTCAGCGGTACCGTGGGTGACCACGGCGTGGCGATTCTTTCTGTGAGGGAGAATTTGAGCTTCGGCACTTCAATCCAGTCGGACACCGCCGCCCTGCATGGGCTAGTGGCGGCTATGGTTGCAGCGGTGCCCGGCATCCACGTGCTACGCGACCCCACTCGCGGCGGGCTCGCCACCACGCTGAATGAAATCGCGCGCCAGTCGGGGGTCGGCATGATGCTGCGTGAGACCAATTTGCCTATCCGCACCGAGGTCAGGGCAGCCTGTGAATTTCTGGGTCTGGACCCACTTTATTCCGCCAATGAAGGCAAGCTGGTGGTTATTTGCCGGCAAGAGGATGCAGATGCGTTGTTAGAGGCGATGCGCACCCACCCGCTGGGCCAGGATGCAGCGTTGATCGGCGAGGTGATTGAGGACGATCACCACTTCGTGCAGATGGAAACTGCCTTCGGCGGGCGGCGCATTGTGGATTGGCTGACGGGGGAGCAATTGCCTAGGATTTGCTGAAAGCGGGGGTCTCCGTTCGACCCTGAAGAGACGCTCGAGCTTTGCAAAAGCAGATATTCAAGAACTGAACCTAGAAATTAAAACAGCGACCCAAGGCCGCCGTTATCGTGAACAAAAGGCTTTTTAAGCTGCTTTACGCCGCGCCACACCGACTAAGCTCAGAAGGCCAGACCCTAGCAACCAAGCAGCAGTCGGAACTGGCACAGGCGCAGTATTTGCATAGATATTTAGATTACTCGCGGTCGTTCCAATTGGATTGGAATAGAGCGTTTTCATTACGTCAAATGCATGCGAACTCATGGCGTCACCACCGAAACCTAGTGGATCATTGTCCGTTAACCAGTTTCCAAATCCATCAAAATGCGATCCAAATCCCATAGCATGAAAAAACTCGTGAATTACAATATCGCTATCGAGTTGGTCACCGGCAATCATTGATGTACCCAAATTCACATATAGCTTGGTAGAAATTGTTCCATTCGCCTGATAGAAGTTCCATGGATAGTTAGGCATGTTTGGTCCAGCGGAAACATTGGCCACATTTCGCCTGTCATCTGGTGTGTAGATTACGTACGATGTACCCAAACTTACTATCACCCCACGATTGATTTGAGCATCCGGCGTTAATGCGATTGATTGGGTATCAAATAGCTGCATGCCAAGCACTCTCTCAATCGTTTGAATAGCCTCAGCGGCTTTGGTCGAACCATTCAGTTTTACAGGGATCAAGTTGCCTGGTGAGATATCCCAACGCTTAATTTCCCAATTCGTAGAGGACGCATTTGGCTGTCCATTCCACGGAAATGTTGCTGTACTGAGATTCGTGGTTGCCAAATCGTTCAGTACCGACTGCTGATCAAGAGAGAGTGATGCAGCTCCAGAAACACCTGAGATAAGAAGATTAAGAGTAAAGGCATAAGAAAGAACAGTGAATTTTTTCATTTTTATTTTTCCGGATTGAGTTGTATTTAGATATTTGCAAACGCAATTGCTGCCACACGTTCTCGAACGTGGTAGCTCCAGTTAATCACTATGCAGCTTCAATTTACAGACATATGCACAGCGACCCTAAGGTCGCTGTTATTGTAAGGGTGGGACTCTTTAAGCGGCTTTGCGTAGCGCCACACCTACCAAGCTTAGCAACCCCGAGCCGAGAAGCCACGCTGCCGCAGGAACCGGGACGGTAGCGACTTGTCCGTCTCGAACCGCCAAGGCGTACATACTGGCGCCATTATAGAAATTGTCTTGGAAGCCGACGTAATAATTGCCGGTGAAAGTGAAACCAAGCTCAGTACTTGGTGCCGGCGCGTACACCGTACTGGACCAGTAGCTGCCATAGGCTGACGGAAAGTTCTGGAACAGGTTGTAATTGTCATTGTGCGTCGTGGTCAGGTCTTGATGCGCTACGCCACCCAATCCATTGTAAAACAGATGGCCCATTTCGCTGCCGGCGCAGTTATAGCCATAACAAGCAGCATCGCTAGTGGGCAAACGCCAGTTATGGTAGCCCAGATAGTTGGCGGCGTTCATGGCGCCGATCCAGTTCTGTGCGGTGTTCAAGTTCATGATGCCGGCTTGCAATGGGTACTGGATTCCGTCAGCGATTCCGCTTACGCCAAAGGTATTGGTCGCGGCCAAGTTTATGTTGGCTAACCAGGTGACATTAAGATCGGTGTCGTTGACAACTTGGCCACCTAGGGCCGAGATCAGTGTAGCGTTAGCGCCAGTTGCAGTGAATAGGCCAACACTGATGGCAGCAACAAGAAGCAGGCTTTGCGTGATTTTCAATTGTTTCTCCAATTTGGAAATAGGTTAGTTGATTTTGATGCTGAACATGCCTGCTTAAGATTCACCGGCTAGCCCATATTGACCACACAAATTTAAGAGTGAAGTCATTGGGTGAGCTTAAAGCAATTACCATGCCATTGTATTTCATACGCATAAAAACAATGTCATATGAAAATAGCATTCAAAGCCAAAGAAAAAAAGTGTAAATATTCCCGACAAATTACCTGAATTACGTTTGAGTGTCCGCAATGGAGCAAATTCTCATGCGACTACTTTTGGCACAACGCATACGGAGAGCAAGATTAATTCTGAAAATAGAATGCCTGTTTTTGAAAGTGATTAGCCTTCAATCAATTTTCTAACCACGGCATTAAACGGGGATATCCACTCCGCCGCAAACTGGTTGTCGCAGGCATTCACTTCCGCGATAGCGCGCAGCATCGAACGGCCATGGCCACGATGAGTATGCTTCAGCATCACGGCTTCAAAAGCGTCGACGATCGCCAGGATCTTTGCGCCCGGGCAGATGGCATCTGATTTCAGGCCCTTTGGGTAACCCGCGCCATCCGGCATTTCATGGTGCTGTGCCACTATCTCGGCGGCGGGTTTCCAGCCTTCCATCCGTTCCAGTATTCCGGCCCCGTAACCGGGGTGTGCGTGCATGGCTTTCTTGTCATCCTCATTCAGTCGCCCCAGTTTGTTCAGCCACATCCCTTCGGGCAGAAACATCATCCCGACGTCGTGCATGTAGGCCGCGGCTTCCAGTTGAATCGGGTCGACCGGTTTTCCTGCGGCCTTGTTGGTATCCAGGGCAAGGCGAAGAATCCGGGCGCTACGTCCCTGAAAGTAGGTTGAGCGGCTCTCGAATTGCTGCGCAATCGAAAGGAAGAAGCGCAGGTCCAAGGCAATGCTTTCCTGGCTGCGCGAGATCGCCGACTTTTGCAGTGTGCCGCGCAGCGTCGCCATGGTGGGGCGAAATCCGGTGACTGATTCGATGACGCCGCTGATGGCGATGTCGAGTTGGTTTTGCGGAGTCTGGCTTAAGTTTTCCAGTCCCTGAACCAGCTTGACGAGCTGCAATTGGGTGATGGGTTTCCCTGCGGCCAAAGCTTCTACAGCCAATTCCAGACGATCTATCGTCAGCAGGATGATTTCGCCTAGCAATTCGGTGAAGCGCAGTTTTCCTGTGCGCAGGTGCCCCATCAGGGTTTCGAGTGGATGGCTGATGATGACGCCCATATCCACCTTGCACAAGGCGGCGTCGCCCTTGATGTTGTGCAGAATGCGGAACAGATTGTCGATGATTTGCTTGTCGTCAGGCGATTGCTTGAGCCGGGCTACATCCTGCTCGACCTTGGGGGCGAGGTCGGACAAGTCTTCCAGGTAGTCATTCAGCGCTTGGCGGTCAAATATTTGCGGCTGGGTAAGGGCTTGAAGATTTGCCATTTTGACTCTCTTTGAAATAGTATTTAATACGGGCGACGGAGTAATATGAGGTTAGCCCGCTTTTCATGACCACCGTTATACTGAAAATTCCGTGCCTAACTGTTGGTTTTTAGGAACACATACATCTATTTTATTAAAAAATACAAGAAAGTTATGGTATTAGGTTAAATACATGTAGTATAAACTTAGATAAACTTTTTAGTGTCTTGTTTATAAATCATACTTATGGCACCTGTCGCCTCACCATTGATCCAGAGTCTGGAGACTTCAAGTCTTCCTTCCTTGCCGCACGTGTTATTGCGGGTGCTGGACGCGTGCAATAGTAACGAGACCTCGTTTAGCGCAATTGCGGAAATCATCAACAAGGATGCTGCGCTCAGTTCCAAGGTCATTGGCGCGAGCAGTTCCGCTCTGTACGGCAAGCCAAACAAAATAACGGCATTCGAACAAAAACTGGTCATGCTTGGCCTTGATATGGTCAGAACCATTGCCATCAGCTCTTCGGTTTATCAGGTCTTCAGCAATATCAGCAGCAGTAGTCCTGAATTTGACATGAAGTCCTTTTGGGGCCGTTCATTGACCTCCGCCACCTTGGCCAAACTCATCGCCCAGGAAACCGATTATCCCCATCCGGAGGAGGCGTATCTCACCGGACTTCTGCTCGATGTGGGCCAGTTGGTGTTGTGGAGCAACTTTCCCAAGCAGTATGCCATGCTCTCAGTCGGTGTCGTGGACGATCTCCAACTCATGCAGCGGGAAACGGAAGAAATCGGAAGCAATCATTGCGAAGTGGGGGCATGGCTGGCAGGTAGCTGGCACCTGAATTCATTCATGGCGGACGCGGTGCTCTATCATCATGTGCTGGCATCAAGAGTCGCCGATGCGCACCCGTTGATCAGGATTGCGCATGTGGCCAACAGCATGAGCCTGGTCAACCCCGATGACGAGGAGATGCTGGCGGACGGGGCTGCGTTGTTGGGAATCACACCGGCAGACTCCCGGAGGATGATCGCCAAGGCCAGGGAACTGGTCACCAAGATTGCACTGTCACTTGAGATCGAGATCGATATAGGCACCGGTGAAGATGGCGCCACGCCCGAAAAGCCGGATCAGGACAAATTCCATCAGAAAAAGATGCAGCTTGCTCTGGAGGTGCGGGACATTGCCCTGGTTGACGGTATTGTACTGGGTGTTACCGCCGCTCCGCCCTCACTGGATGGCATTCTGTTGGCCATTCAACGCTCGCTGCATATCCTGTTCGGTTTTCAAAATATTATTTTTTTCCTCCGTGACCGGGAATCCGGAGCTCTTCATGGGAAGAGCCTGGCCTGGCAGCACGACCTGGTCAATGAAATGGTTATCCCTCCGAAGAGGGGGAACAGCATCGTTACCGATGTGCTATTCGTCCGGTCAGCCTACAGTTCATTCGTTTCCGGGGACAACGGGACCTTGACCGTGCTGGACGACCAGATAGCCCGGTTGATGCAGGCAGAAGGGTTTTACTGTCAGCCCCTGATTTCGCAGGATACTCTTGTTGGTACCATGTTGTTCGGGCTTGCCAAGGTTCAGTTGCCGCATGTTGAGAAGCAGCGCAAGCTGATTTCGATGTTCGCCCAGCAAGCCTCCCAGACCTTGGCTGCATGGCATGTGGACAACGAGCAGGTGCAGCGCACCGAGTTCGAGGTGATGACCGCTTCGCGGGCCAAGGCCAGGCAGGTTGTGCACGAAGCCAATAATCCGCTCAGCATCATAAAAAACTACATCAAGCTGTTGAGCGTGAAGCTGCCGCAGGAAGACACGGTCCAAGGAGACTTGGCGATCATCAGGGAAGAAATAGATCGCGTCACCAAGATCATCAGACAGGTTACCGAGGTGACCGAAGTCTATGCGAGCCCGCTGGAGGAATTGAACGTCAATAGCGTGATTCAAGACTTGTATAAAATCTTTTTTGAGTCTCTGTTTGCGCAACATCAAATAACCGCGCAAACCCAGCTTGATCCGTCGCTGCCGAGTATTGTGGCTGACCGGGACAAGTTGAAGCAGGTGCTGATCAACCTGATGAAGAACGCGGCGGAGAGCATGCAGGAAGGTGGGTTGCTGCTCATCTCCACGCGTGGGAAAATCATCCGCGACGGCAACGAATATATTGAAATTTCACTCGTGGACAACGGCCCCGGAATCCCCAAGCATATTATGGCGGATCTGTTCAAGCCGGTCACCAGTACCAAGGGGAAAGGACACGCAGGCCTGGGTCTCTTGATTGTGAAAAACCTGGTCGACGAATTGAAAGGCAGGATTTTCTGCCAGAGCAATGAAATATCGGGTACTGCTTTTCAGATACTTTTACCCGTACCGGCAAAGGTGGTGTTGATGGATCGGTGATTCGTCGCCTTTCGGCTCGCACCGTATTTCGGTAGATCAGGGATCTGACGCTGGCGAGGATGCAAAATGATGGAGCTTGAACTATGAGTGTCGTATTGGCTGAACAACCATTGATATTGGTTGTGGATGATGAGTTGCATCTGCGCAACAGTCTGAGCGCCCTGCTTGGTCTTCATGGTTTTGCAACTGTAACCGCGGATGGAGGGCGCGCAGCTATCGAGCTTCTCCAGAGCCAGCAATTCGATCTCGTCCTGCTGGATCTTTTTATGGCGGATGTGGATGGACTTCAGGTCATGGATGCCATTATCGAGCATCGGATCGATACTTGCGTCATTGTCGTCAGTGGCGATGTTTCCATAGACTCTGCCATTAGCGCCCTGCGCCATGGTGCCTACGACTTCCTGAGAAAACCCTACGAGCCGGATGAACTGCTTCTGAAGATCGAGAATGCCCTTATCAAGCGCCGTCTGGAAAAAGAAAACAAAGCCATGAACCTCCAGTTGGGGGAGTCAGAGCGCTGGTACCGTTACATGGTTAACAGCTCGCCGGACATTATCTATACGCTGGATGGCAATGGCCGCTTCACCTTTCTTAATGACCGTGTGGAACCGTTGCTGGGCTATCGCAAGGAAAGCCTGATCGGTCAGCATTATTCAGCTCTCGTCTATCTCGAAGATCTGGAATCTGCCCGTTATATCCTGAACGAAAAGAGGGTTGGCGATCGTGCGTCCCGCAATATGGAACTCAGGGTTCGCCACAATATCGAGTCGAAACTGCTAACTCTGGAGTTCAGTTCTTTCGGAATGTACCAAGAAGGCGTGACAGACCAGCCCGCCAGGCACGTGGGTACCTATGGTGTGGCGAAGGATGTCACTGAAAGAAAGAAGGCCGAGCAGATTATCAGCTACCAGGCTTATCATGATCAGCTCACCGGGCTTGCCAACCGGATCTTGTTCAAGGATCACCTGGACCTGGCGATTGCCCAGGCTAAACGCAACCAGAAAATGCTGGCCGTGATGTTTCTGGATGTGGACCGCTTCAAGGTTGTTAACGACACGCTGGGCCATGTAATTGGCGACAATCTGTTAAAAAAAGTGGCATCGCGGCTCAAGGGTTGTTTGCGCGAGGGGGATACGCTGGCCCGTCAGGGTGGGGACGAGTTTACTCTGCTTCTTCCCCAGATCGAAGATCGGGAAGATGCCATGCGAACGGCGGAGAAAATGATCAAGTCGTTTGACGTTCCATTCCAGATTGAAGGGCATGAGCTCTACGTAACCATTAGCATTGGGGTTGCGCTTTATCCTGCAGATGGGGAATTCATTGACGTCCTCATCAAGAATGCGGATATCGCCATGTATGACAGCAAGGCGAAAGGCAGGAACCGTTACCAGCTCTACTCCGGCAATATGAATGTGTCATTTGCAGAGAAGCTTTCCATTGAAATGCAGATGCGGAAAGCGATCGACAGGAAGGAGTTTCAGGTTTTTTATCAACCTCAGATTTGTGTCAGCACGGGCATGATTTCCGGTATGGAGGCTTTGGTGAGATGGTCATCGCCTCTCCATGGTAGCCTGTCTCCGCTGGAATTTATTCCGCTGGCAGAAGAAACCGGCCTCATCCTCTCCATCGGGGAGTTCGTGTTAAGGTCTACATGCAAGCAGGCCATGCTGTGGAAAAATGCCGGCCTGCCGCCGATGAGAATGGCAGTGAATATCTCCTCACTGCAGATTGAACAGGATGGATTTTGCGATTGCATTACGCAGTTATTGCAGGAATACCATCTGGACGGTTCTATGCTTGAACTGGAGGTCACTGAAGGCGCGTTGCTGAGCGATGGCGAGCAGATGATTGCAAAACTTAAAATGCTGTCGAGCATGGGAATAAAAATCGCGCTGGATGACTTCGGTACCGGTTATTCATCCTTGAGTTACTTGCAGAAATTTCCCATCGACACTATCAAGATCGACCAGTCTTTTGTGCGTGGGCTCCCCAGCGACCCGAATAATGTTTCTATCGTGACTGCAATTTGCGCCATGGCGCATGGGCTCAAGATGAATTTGATCGCAGAAGGGGTGGAGAAACCCGAACAGCTCAGATTTTTGCACTCTCTCGATTGCAACGAAGCACAGGGATTCCTGTTTAGCAAGCCGCTACCAGGCAATGAAATTACTGGGCTGTTGATGAGAAATGGCCCGTTGGCGCCCCCCGCATTTTATTCAGGCCAATCTGAATCAAACATTCAGACTCATAGAGTCGGTTAACAGATTCCTAGGCGAAACGCCCATGCAGATATTGGATGATATCGGCGGACTCGTACATCCACTGGCTATTGCCCAGTTCATCTGTGATTTTCAGGCAGGGTACCTTGATCTGGCCGCCACCCTGCAATAACGCTTCACGATTCTGCTGATCTGTTTGCGCATCACGTAATTCAATGTTAAGTGACAAGCGACTGATTTCTTTCCGGACTTTGATGCAAAATGGGCAGGTCTTGAATTGGTAGAGGATCAGTCCCCGGCTTTGCAGGTCAACCTGGCGTTGTTCTTCGGGCTGGCGCGCAACGCCCTTCGGTGTGGTCACGATCTCCCAAAGTAGAATGAAAGGACCGATAACGACTCTCAGGGTGCGGAAGAAAATTTTGAAGACCCATTTCATGGCGAATTACCTAGTGTAGAGAGAAGATGAAAGCATAGGCGGCCTCAAATGAAAAGGGCTAGTCATTGCTGACTAACCCTTTGGATTTCTTGGTAGGCCGTGCCAGATTCGAACTGGCGACCAACGGATTAAAAGTCCGCTGCTCTACCGGCTGAGCTAACGACCCCCGAAAAACAGCGATTATGCCGTGGCATGCGTTTGCTGTCAAGAGCGAGGCCCCGTCCAGCGGGGCCTCGTGATGTTAATGCCTTGATTAAATCAGCCTTCTTGCATCATTCTCCAGTACTGATATTTCATTGTGGAGGCGCAGCCTGCAATGATGGCCAGCAGAGTAATGATGGAGCCGACCGCTAGAGTGGATACCCCGGTCACCCCCTGGCCGATGGTGCAACCCATTGCCAGAACGCCGCCGAAACCCATCAGGATGGCGCCTACGAAGTGATTGAAGAAATCTTTCACCGAGACAAACCATTCGATACGGAAGTTTCTGCTAATCAGGGACCATAGCAAAGACCCGAGGATCACGCCGGCAACCGACATAACGCCGAAAGTCAGCGCTGTGAGCTTGAAGCCGGCCATAGCGTAGCCAAGAGTCTGGCCCATGGGGTTGATGAAGGTAAAGGATTGCGCTGAGAGAGGGCGGCTGTCTGCGGGTTTCAGATCTTCCGGTTTGGCGTACATGTCCCATTGCTCGGCGACGAAGTTTTGCAGGGAGAAGGGCTGTCCGTCGGCACTCATCATTACGTTGCTGGTGACGTACCAGGCTGCCAGTACGGCCAGGCCCACTACCAGGCCACCCAGGATATTGTCGAAATTGCTGCGGAAATCGGCGGATATGAATGCAAATCCGATGAGACCCAGTGCAAGTATGCTGCCGATCGCCAGTCGTGGTGTTGCGGCGTTGCCGCTGCCGGCGATGATAGCGCCCAGATCCTGGTTGGTTTGCAGGGTGACGGCGAGAGGACGTATCCAGTCGTAAAAAAATACGGTAAACAGCGTTTTGTCCGAGCCCGGGAATGGATTGACCATGTAGTAGGCGATGACCGCGATGATGGCCAGGACCATGATGGATTTGAGGTTGCCACCACCGATGCGAACCAGGGTTTTGTTGCCGCAACCGGAGGCGAGGGTCATGCCGACGCCGAACATCAGTCCGCCCAGCAGGTTTTCGGCCCAGACCAGCTGATTTGCACGGTAGGGCGGGAAGGTGGAGGCCAGTTTGACGAGGCCGCTGGCTTCGAGGATCGCCACGCCCAGCATCGCCACCGCAATTGCAAATAGCCAGGCACGCAGACGGCCTGTGTCGCCCATGTTAACCCAGTCGGAAACCGCACCCATGGTGCAGAAATTGGTTTTGTTTACGAGCGCCCCCATGGTCAGGGCGATGCCAAAGGTGACCCAAAGAAAAAACGATTGGGCTTGCGCAAAGTTCTCAAAAACCATCTGTTTGTCCTCTTATCAAGTTATTTATCGTACTTGTTTGATTTTATAGTTAAATGCAAAATTTATACATAGTCTGTTCGTACTAAATTCAGCTATTCGTTTCAGGCTGGTAGCGGGTGGGATCCGCAATTTTCGCGCTGATGAAACCTTGCCGGCGCAAACGGCAGGAATCGCAGGTTCCGCAGGCCGATCCATCCTCTCCGGCCTGGTAGCAGGAAACGGTGAGGCGGTAATCCACACCCAGTTCTATGCCGCGGCGGATGATTTCCGCTTTCGAAAGGGCGACCAGCGGTGCACGAATGCGTATGGCGTTGCCTTCAACAGCGGATTTGGTGGCAAGGTTGGCCATTTTCTCGAAGGCCTCCAGATATTCAGGGCGACAGTCCGGGTAACCCGAGTAGTCTACCGCATTGGCACCGATGAAGATGTCGCGGCAGCCCAGTACCTCCGCCCATGCCAGCGACAGCGACAGCATGATGGTGTTGCGTGCTGGTACATAGGTAACGGGGATGCCGGCCGATGGGGCAGTAGGCACGGCAATATTTTCGTCGGTCAGGGCTGAGCCGCCGAATGCCGTCAAATCGAGTTTAATCGTGCGTTGCTCGCTGGCTCCCAGCGCGGCAGCAACACGTTGTGCGGCTTCCAGTTCTGAGCCGTGGCGCTGACCGTAATCCAGGCTCAGGCAATGGCAGGCAAATCCTTCGCTGCGGGCGATGGCAAGAGTGGTGGCGGAATCCAGTCCGCCCGACAGTAGCACAACTGCTTTGTTCAAGATGGCATTCCCCTCAAATGGCTTTCAATTCTACACTTAGCCATTCCGGTTTTGAATCAAACTCGAAAAGCGATAAAATCGACCTTTTTTGCGGGAAAATACCATGATCTGGAAGCCCAATGTCACCGTGGCGGCGGTGATTGAGCAAGATGGAAGGTTCCTCTTGGTAGAGGAAGAAACCGGTGAGGGCATACGCTTCAATCAGCCTGCCGGCCATTGGGAAGATGGCGAGACGCTGGCGCAGGGTGCTGTTCGCGAAGCGCTGGAAGAAACCGCTTATCATTTCACTCCGGAGTGGTTGCTGGGCATTTATCGCTGGCGTCACCCCCGCAAGGATATCACTTACCTGCGCTTTGCCTTTGTCGGGAGCGTGCACGGACACGAGCTACAGCGACAGTTGGATAGCGGCATTCTGCGCGCCGTATGGTTGAGTCAGGAAGAAATTCGAGCCACGGCTGAGCGTCACCGTAGTCCACTAGTTCTTCAGTGCATTGAGGATTATCTGGCCGGCACACGTTATCCACTGGAACTGGTTACCCACCTTTCCTGATGAGGGCGTGGTTGATCCTGGTGATGTTGTGTTTCGGCCTTGCCGCGCAAGCCGATGAAGTCAGTATTTGTTACAACTATGACTGCGCCGTAACCGCCAGGGTTAATCTTCGTGCGTACCAACTGCGCGCAGCCAGAAGGTTGTTGCTGCGCGCAACGGATGCGGCTGAGGAAAGAAAGGCAATTTCCCTGGTGATCGGACTGTTCGAGGTTGCCGCTGGACGGCAGACTCCGACCCGGGCTGATAAAGGCCGCAATGTGAATGATGATGGCGTGGATGGGCGGATGGATTGTATTGATGAGGCGGCCAATACTACTACCTATCTGCGCTTGCTGGAAGGACAGGGTTGGCTTAAGTACCACCGTGTTGTGGAGCCGGTGAAGAGGGCGCCGCTTTTGGTGAACGATCACTGGGCGGCGCGCATCGTGGAACAAAAGACTGGCCAGGAGTTCGCGGTGGATTCCTGGTTTTTCGATAATGGACAACCGGCATTCGTGGTGCCGTTGAATGAATGGCTTGCTGGAGCGGAACCTGATGAGGAATAAGCGTGTGGTGGTGGGCATGTCGGGCGGGGTGGATTCCGCTGTCGCGGCGTTGCTGCTGAAGCGACAGGGCTATGACGTGGTTGGCTTGTTCATGAAGAACTGGGAAGATGACGACACCGAAGACGGCTATTGCCCGGCCAAGCAGGACTTCATGGATGTGCTGGCGGTGGCCGAGAATATCGGCATTGAGGTCGAGGCGGTGAACTTCGCCAAGGAGTATCGGGAGCGGGTGTTCTCATTATTTCTGCGCGAGTATCAGGCAGGCCGTACTCCCAACCCGGACGTGCTGTGCAACTCTGAAATCAAGTTCAAGGCCTTTCTCGATCATGCCATCGCGCTTGGTGCCGACAAGATCGCTACCGGCCATTATGCGCGAGTGCGGGAGCGGGCCGGGCTGTTCGAACTGCTCAAGGCGGAAGACGGCAGCAAGGACCAGAGCTATTTCCTGCATCGCCTCAATCAGATACAGTTGTCCCGGACGTTGTTCCCGCTGGGCGAGATCTACAAACGCGAGGTGCGCGAGATTGCCCGCGAGGCCGGTGTGCCGGTTCATGCCAAAAAGGACAGCACCGGCATTTGTTTTATCGGCGAGCGCCCGTTTCGAGAATTTCTTTCCCGCTATCTGCCGAAACAACCGGGCAATATGGAAACGCCAGAAGGTAAAGTGGTGGGGCAACACGAGGGGCTGGCCTATCACACCATCGGCCAGCGGCAGGGGCTGGGCATCGGGGGCCAAGGCGAGCCGTGGTTCGTCGCCGGCAAGGATATGGTGCGCAATGTGCTGATCGTGGTACAGGGTCATGACCATCCTGTCTTGTTCAGAGAAGGTCTGGTTGCCGCCGACCTGTCCTGGGTGTCAGGCCATGCGCCCCATACGGATTGGGTCTATGCTGCCAAGATTCGTTACCGCCAGGCGGATGCGCCGTGCAGTATCCATCGCGTAGATAGGGAAAGCTGCGAGATTGATTTTGCCCAGCCACAATGGGCAGTGACGCCAGGTCAGTCGGTGGTGGTGTATGAAAGCGAAGTGTGCCTGGGGGGAGGGGTAATTCTTTAGTCCTGAGTCCTGAGTAGAAAGTGCTGAGTGGATGGTATCGCTGCGCGATGATGTTTTGCACTCAGCACTCAGCACTCAGCACTCAGCACTCAGCACTCAGCACTCAGCACTCAGCACTCAGCACTCAGGCTGAAGGTGGCAGGGTTTCCTTGAAAGACGGTCGCTGCGACAGTTTGTCGGCGAGACGGGCCAGTACAGGGTGAGCCTTGCGCCATTCGATCTCGGGAAAGCGCAGGTCTAGGTAACCCATGGCGCAACCGGTGGCGATGTCGGACAGGTTGAAAAACTCGCCGGTGCACCAGTTCTTTTCGCCCAGTTCTTCCGCCATTGCTTCGAGGCCGCGGAATACCTTCTGTTCCTGGCGCAGAATCCATGCCGGGCTTTGCTGCGATTCCGGCCGTTTCTTCTCGATATAGATCGCAGCAGCGGCGTCGGATACGCCGTCGGCCAGCGCCTCCCAGCGGCGTACTGACAGACGCTGGCGGCTGTCCTTGGGAATCAGCTGGGACACCGGGCTGACCGTGTCGAGATATTCGGCGATCACGCGCGAATCAAACAGGGTGTGGTTGTCGTCCAGCACTAGCACCGGTACCATGCCGAGCGGGTTGTAGTCCGGCACGTGAGAGTCCGCTTCCCATGGGCTGTCGATCACCTGTTCGTATTCGATGCGCTTTTCCGCCAGGACAATGCGCACTTTGCGCGCGAACGGGCTGGTAGGGGTCATGATCAGTTTCATTTCTTGCTACACCTGCGTCAGTTTGATGATCTTGTGCGGATGGTATTCCTCCATCCTGTCAAAGTTGAGGTAACGGTAAATATTCTCGGCCTCTGGAGCGATCTTGCTATTCACCAGATCAAGATACTCCTGCACCGTCGGGATGCGGCCCAGACGCGCGCAAGCTCCCGCCAGCTCGGCAGAACCGAGGTAGACGCGGGCGCCTTTACCCATCCGGTTGTCGAAGTTGCGGGTGCTGGTGGAGAATACCGTGGCATTGTCCGCCACCCGCGCCTGATTGCCCATGCACAGGGAACAGCCGGGCATTTCGGTGCGTGCACCGGCGCGGCCAAAAACACCGTAGGCGCCTTCTTCGCGTAGCTCTGATTCATCCATCCGGGTAGGCGGTACCACCCACAGGCGCGGCGTCACCAGCCCGGCATCCTCGATCATTTTCGAAGCGGCGCGGTAATGTCCGATATTGGTCATGCAGCTGCCGATGAATACTTCGTCGATCTTGTCGCCAGCGACGGCGGACAGCGGTTTGATGTCGTCAGGGTCGTTGGGGCAGGCGACCAGAGGTTCCTTGATAGTAGCGAGGTCGATCTCGATGATGTGTGCGTATTCGGCGTCTGCGTCCGGCGCAAGCAGTTCGGGCTTGGCCAGCCAGGCTTTCATGGCGTCGATGCGGCGCTGCAGGGTGCGAGCATCCTGGTAGCCATTCTCGATCATATTGCCAAGCAGGGCGATGTTCGAGTTGAGATACTCGATCACGGGTTCCTTGTTGAGACGCACCGTGCAGGCTGCAGCGGATCTTTCAGCCGAAGCATCGGAAAGCTCGAACGCCTGCTCTACTTTCAGGTCAGGCAGACCTTCGATTTCGAGAATACGGCCAGAGAACACATTTTTCTTGCCCTGTTTGGAGACCGTCATGGAGCCTTCCAGTATCGCTGCGTAGGGGATGGCATTGACCAGATCGCGCAGGGTAATGCCCGGCTGCATCTTGCCCTTGAAGCGCACCAGCACCGATTCCGGCATGTCCAGCGGCATGATGCCCATGGCCGCGCCAAAGGCGACCAGGCCGGAGCCGGCGGGGAAGGATATCCCGATCGGGAAGCGGGTATGGGAGTCACCCCCGGTGCCGACAGTATCAGGCAACAGCATGCGATTCAGCCAGGAGTGGATGATCCCGTCGCCTGCCTTGAGGCTCACGCCGCTGCGGCTGGCCATGAAATCCGGCAGGGCATGTTGCAGCTTGATATCTATTGGTTTGGGGTAGGCGGCAGTGTGACAAAAGCTTTGCATCACCAGATCTGCAGAGAAGCCGAGGCAGGCGATTTCTTTCAACTCGTCGCGGGTCATGCCGCCGGTGGTGTCCTGAGAACCAACAGTAGTCATTCTGGGCTCGCAATAGGTGCCGGGGCGTACGCCAGCCACGCCGCAGGCACGGCCTACCATTTTTTGCGCCAGGGTGTAACCCTTGCCGGAATCATTGACCGGGGTGGGCAGGGCAAACAGCGTAGAGTGTGGAAGGCCGAGTGCGGTGCGTGCCAGGGTAGTGAGACCGCGACCGATAATCAGTGGGATACGACCGCCTGCGCGCACTTCGTCCGCCAAGGTGACTGGTGTCAGGGTAAAGCTGGCGATGAGCTTGCCGGCTTCGTCAGTGACCTGGCCCTTGTAGGGATGGATGACGATCACGTCGCCGGTATTCAGGGTGGAAACATCAAATTCAATCGGCAATGCGCCCGAGTCTTCGGCGGTATTGAAGAAGATTGGCGCGATCTTGCTGCCCAGTACGATACCGCCAGTGCGTTTGTTGGGGATGTGGGGGATATCCGTACCCATATGCCACTGCACCGAATTGATCGCGGATTTGCGCGAGGAGCCCGTGCCCACTACGTCGCCGACGTAGGCGATAGGCAGGCTCTTTTCCTTGAGCTTGGCGATGGTGGCAAGGCCGTCAGGCATTTTGGCGACCAGCATTTCTGTGGCGTGGAGCGGAATGTCGGGGCGCGACCAGGCTGCCTGGGCTGGTGACAGGTCGTCAGTGTTGGTTTCCCCTGGCACCTTGAACACCACGGTTTTGATTGCTTCTGCCAGCGCGGGCTTGGCGGTAAACCATTCGCCGTCAGCCCAGGACTGAATCAGGGCTTTGGCATGGGCGTTGCCCGCCTTCATCCGGTCGGCGACTTGATGGAAAGCGTCGAAAATCAGGATGGTGCGTTTCAGCGCTTCGGCAGCATCGGCGGCAAGATGGGTATCCAGCAACGCGATCAAGGCGGTGACGTTATATCCACCCAGCATGGTGCCAAGCAATCTGACTGCATGTTGCGGATTTACCAGCGGCGAACTTGCTCTGTTGTTGGCGATATCGGCGAGGAAAGCCGCCTTGATTTTGGCAGCATCGTCCACGCCGGCAGGAGTGCGGTTTTCCAGAAGGTCGACGAGGAAAGCTTCTTCACCCGCAGGTGGATTCTTCAGCAGTTCGACTAGCGCCGTAGTTTGCTCTGTATCAAGAGGTAGAGGCGGCAGGCCAAGCGCGGTGCGCTCGGCAGCATGGTCACGATAGGCTTTAAGCATGGTATGCGCTCGATAAAGAAAGTATTTTTCAATACGCCATTATATCCGTTATTGACAGGTCGCTTAACCATTCTTGGAAAGCAGGTTATCCGTATTATAAAAAATGGGCGGCCGAAGCCGCCCCAAAACGGAGACACAACAAAAAAACTTCAGAAGTCGCTATTTCAGCTTTTTGATGCCCAGTACATTGAGGACATATTTTTCATAAATCGGTTCGGTAGTGCCTTTTTTCATTTTTCGCAAAAAGTACTTCTCGAAGGCGATCTTGGCCAAGTGCACCCATTTACCCTCCTTGAACCAGTTGACGTTGCGCGGCGGGATTTGCGGCAGCGCCACGAAGGCTGCGCCGGTGTCGCCGAAATCGGCCAGGCAGATGGCGTTCCAGGTGGCTTTATGATCGGGTACGTTGCCGTCGAGCATCGCGCATATGTTGTGAACGGCGGCGCTGACCATGCTCTCAAGCATGTAGCCGGTCTTGGGTGCGCCGGTTGGCACAGGGGTGGATTCAACCGGCGGAATGTCGACACATACGCCCACTGCGTAGATATTGTCGTACTCGGGATTGCGCTGGTAGGGATCGATCAGGATAAACCCGCTCTGATTGGTCAGGCCATCAATACCGGATACCGCGTCTACGCCCTTGAAAGCCGGCAGTATCATCGAATGTTTAAAGGGCAATTCGTGCTCCTTTTTGACATTTCCCATGTCGTCCAGTTCGGTGACGAACATCTTGCCCGGTGCGACCCGGCTGATCATGGCGTTGCATATCCATTTGATATGGCGCTCGCGCATGATTGATTCCATCATCCCCCTCGAGTCGCCCACTCCACCCAGGCCAATATGGCCGACGTAGGGTTCGGGGGTGATGAAGGTCATCGGCACCTGGTCGCGGATCTTGCGTCTGCGCAGGTCGGTTTCCATGATCATGGCGAATTCGTAGGCAGGTCCGAAGCAGGAAGCGCCCTGCGCGGCGCCGACGACAATCGGCCCGGGATCCCTGATGAACTGGTTCCATGCCTTGCCAGCTTCGACTGCGTGATCGACGTGGCAGATGGAATACGTATTTTTGCCCGGACCCATGCCTTCCACTTCGTCGAAAGCGAGCTTCGGGCCGGTAGCGATGACCAGAAAGTCGTAATCGACGATTTGGCCGTTCATGAGTTCGATCTGGTCTTTTTTTGGGTGCACTCGTTTCGCTGGTGTAGCGATCAGGTTGATGCCGTTGCGCTCGAAATAGGGGGCGATCGGAATCTCGATGTCTTCGCGGGTGCGCCAGTTAACGGCGACCCAGGGGTTGGAGGGGACGAAGTGGAAATTGGGTGAATCAGAAATTACGGTGACTTTATCCCAGGGCCGAATCTTCTCCCGCATTTCATACGCACACGTCATACCGCCGGTGCCTGCGCCGAGAATTACGATATGTGCCATATGCACGAGTTCTCTGGAGTTAATGCTCTTGTTTTCAAGGTGATCAATTTCAGTTCGACAAGGGATTACCAGACGAAGACTCGGGTCATTGCTTCCAGCCCCTCGTCTACGATGGCCTGCAGGTCTTCCGGCGCGTCCTCGCTTTCCATCGCCAGGCGGGTGTAAATTGACAGTGACTTCAGCGCACAGGCGATCTTGGCGACATCGCAGGCGGTCGTATCATCCAGGTTTACACCTTCCCGCAGATTCCATTGGACAGACATTCTGTTTTCCTTAAAAAAATGGGCGGCCGAAGCCGCCCAAAACGGAGGCACAACAAAAAATGATGCTTTATTTTTTCTTCTTGATACCGAGTACGCCGAGTACGTATTTCTCGTAAATCGGTTCGGTGGTGCCTTTTTTCATCTTGCGAATGAAATATTTCTCGAAGGCGATCTTGGCCAGATGCACCCATTTCCCTTCTTTGAACCAGTTGACGTTGCGCGGTGGAATCTGCGGCAACGCTACGAATGCGGCACCAGTGTCGCCGAAGTCGGCCAGGCAGATGGCGTTCCAGGTGGCCTTGAAATCCGGCTCCTTGCCGTCAAGTACAGCGCGGATATTGTGTACCGTAGCGGTGACCATGGTTTCGATCATGTAGCCGGTCTTGGGCGCGCCGGTTGGCACCGGGGTGGCTTCTACCGGCGGAATGGCGACACACACGCCGATTGAGTAAATATTGTTGTATTTAGGGTTGCGCTGGAATGGATCGATCAGGATGAACCCGCGCGGGTTGGTCAATCCCTCGATCCCGAATACGGCATCCACACCCTTGAAGGCCGGCAGCATCATCGAGTGTTTGAATGGCAGTTCGTGTTCCTTCTTGACGTTGCCCATGTCATCCATTTCGGTGACGAACATCTTGCCGGGTTCGACTTTGGTGACCTTGGCATTGCAAATCCACTTGATGTGGCGGTCGCGCAAGGCTGATTCCATCAGTCCCTTGGAGTCTCCTACGCCGCCCAGGCCGAGGTGGCCAATGTAGGGTTCGGCAGTGACAAAGGTCATCGGTACCTTGTCGCGGATCTTGCGTCTGCGCAGGTCGGTGTCCATGATCATGGCGAATTCATAGGCAGGCCCATAGCAGGAAGCCATCTGCGCGGCACCCACTACGATCGGGCCCGGATCCCGAATGAATTGGTTCCATGCATTGCCGGCTTCGACTGCGTGATCGACGTGGCAGATGGAATGCGTATTCTTGCCTGGCCCCATGCCTTCTACTTCGTCGAATGCGAGTTTCGGTCCGGTGGCGATGACAAGGAAATCATAGTCGATAATCTGGCCGTCGGTCAGTTCGATCTGGTTTTTTTCCGGGTGAACGCGCTTCGCCGGTGTCGCGATCAGATTGATGCCCTTGCGCTCGAAATAGGGCGCGATGGGAATGGTGATGTCTTCCTTGGTGCGCCAATTGACCGCAACCCAAGGGTTGGAAGGGGTGAATTGGAATAGTGGGGAGTCCGAAATAACGGTGACCTTGTCTTCGGGGCGAACTTTCTCCCGCATTTCGTACGCGCACGCCATGCCGCCGATGCCTGCTCCTAGAATGATGATATGTGCCATGTATACAGTTCCTTATGAGTTAAGATTTTTCTTGGGGGATTTTTTTGGAGTAGTCCCGAGCTACCAGACGAAAATCCGGGTCATCGCCTCAAGCCCTTCGTCTACGATGGCTTGCAGGTCTTCCGGCGCGTCCTCGCTTTCCATCGCCAGGCTGGTATAGGCTGACAGGGATTTTAGCGCACAGGCGATCTTGGCAACTTCGCTGGCAGTAGCGTCGTCCATTTTTACACCTTCGTGAAGTGTCCAATTTGCGGTCATCTTTTTTCTCCGTGTTAAAAGGGTTACGGTATTCCTTTAAGCAATCAACGTGCCAATAATTACCATTGTTGATTATTAAGGGTATTTATGCGATGCCATTTTTGTTGTGACAGACTGTCATGCCAATATGTCAGTCATAGTCACTCATAGAGGAAAACTTTCTAGCCCTGTTGAGACCACAACTTTTTGATTTACATGGCAGCTTGGTCATGGGTATACTTTGTCATGACAATCTGTCATGAGGTGATGCTAACAAATGAACGATCTTTCTCTCGACCTGCAATCTCTGATCAATATCCAGGAAAATCCATTCGTCCTGATCGATAAGGATTACCGTGTGGTTTCGGCAAACAATGCTTATTGTCAGGTAT
The DNA here is from genome assembly GCF_000297055.2 of Sulfuricella denitrificans skB26. NCBI lineage: Bacteria > Pseudomonadati > Pseudomonadota > Betaproteobacteria > Nitrosomonadales > Sulfuricellaceae > Sulfuricella > Sulfuricella denitrificans. The sequence goes on from NC_022357.1 coordinate 794,378, forward strand.
ATGGTTTGAATCCGGATGAGATTGTGGGCCGTTTGTGCCACGAAATTTCCCATCATTCCTCCGTTCCCTGTCATGAGAACGGCGAGGTCTGTCCACACCAGAAGGTATTTGCAACCGGTGAGGCTTGCCAGGTACTGCATATTCATTACGACAATAATAATCGCGCTGAGCGGGTGCGCCTCAAGGGATACCCGATTCGCGGGCGGGACGGTTGTCTTTACTTGGGCGAGGCTATCGTACCGTTGTCATCTTCAGAAGAACTGGATTGCGACGAGATGCGCATGATTGGCCATTCGCCCGCTTTTCTGGAGTGCGCAGACAAGCTGAGCCGAGTGGCCGAGTCGGATGCTCCGATACTGTTGTATGGGGAAAGTGGCGTCGGTAAGGAACTGGCGGCGGAATTCGTGCACAAGCTTTCAACTCGGGGCGGCCGTCCCTATGTCTCAGTCAATTGCGCTGCTATCGCTGAATCCATGTTTGAGAGTGAATTCTTTGGCCACGAGCGAGGTGCTTTCACGGGCTGTGTCGGACGCAAACAAGGATTGTTTGAACTGGCGGGTGGCGGAACGCTGTTTCTCGATGAAATCGGGGAAATCCCACTTTCAATGCAACCCAAGCTCCTGCGTGTGCTGGAAACCGGAGAATTCCGCCGGGTGGGTGGTACGGTTACCCTGACAGCGGATGTGCGGATTATTTCCGCCACCAACCGGAATTTGCTGGAGAGGGTGGACCAAGGGTTGTTTCGCGAGGATTTGTATTACCGAGTCGCCGGGATCGACGTGATGCTTCCCTCTCTGCGTGAGCGGCGCATGGATATTCCTGCGCTGGCTGACGCGTTGCTTGCCCGCATCAGCGGGGCAGGGAAAAATATTCCCAAACTTGCTGCAGACGCCATTTCACGGCTGATGAACTACGATTATCCCGGTAACGTTCGCGAACTGCGTAATGTTTTGCAGAAGGCGGTTGCTTTGTCCAGCAAAGGGATCATTCATGCCAAACATATTCAATTCGACAGCATGAATGAGGTAAAAGCACAAACGGCAATGCGAACGGGGGTTTCAGTGGGCAGTAGTCCGGTGCTTCCTCCAATGGTGAGCGCTCCTTCCGCTATCTCCATTGAGGAAATGGAAATTCGTCATATTTGCGAATTGCTGGAACATCACGGCGGGCATCGGCGCACGGTGGCGGATATCCTCGGTATCAGCGAGCGTACGTTGTACCGTAAACTGAACCGTTACGGGTTGCACCCCGCGAAAGATTGATAAGTAGGTTATTATTACAGGACGGTGTTTTGCCGGTAATGTCTTTGAAATATCAACTGGGAGAGAATATGAAAGCAAACGTGGGTGGTATTGACAGGGTGTTTCGCATTGTGGCCGGGATAGTGCTGCTGGCCTTGGTGTTCGTCCTCAAGAGCGAAGACGGCCACCTGTGGCTGTGGGGCCTGATTGGCATCGTGCCGCTGGCCACCGGGCTGATGAACTGGTGCCCGGCCTACAGTCTGTTCGGTGCGAGTACTTGCTCAGCGGAAAAAAAGAAGTAAAGTTATCGGCTTTGATTTATAAAGGCGCAGGATATTCGTCCTGCGCCTTTTGTCTTTTTGCGGTTAGACACTGACGGCTTTTTCGTTGTTCTCGGCAAATTCGAGACGGACCTTCTCCTGTTCGTCGATATCCACCACGACCTTGCCGCCATGGGCCAGTCGGCCAAACAGCAATTCGTCCGCCAACGCCTTGCGGATGGTGTCCTGAATCAACCGCGCCATCGGTCGTGCACCCATTGCCGGGTCGAAGCCATGCTTGGCTAAATGATCCTTCAGTGCGTCAGTAAACACGGCATCTACTTTTTTCTCGTGGAGCTGTTCATCCAGTTGCATCAGGAATTTGTCCACCACACGCAGGATGACCTCGCGGCTGAGCGGCGCAAAGGAGATGGTGCCGTCCAGGCGGTTTCTGAATTCCGGGCTGAATAGCCGTTTGATTTCCGCCATTTCATCGCCTTGCTGCCGTGCAGTGGTGAAGCCGATGTTGCTCTTGGTCAGCGATTCGGCGCCGGCGTTGGTGGTCATGATGATGATCACGTTGCGGAAGTCCGCCTTGCGGCCATTGTTGTCGGTGAGCGTGCCGTGGTCCATCACCTGCAGCAGGATGTTGAAGATGTCGGGGTGGGCTTTCTCGATTTCATCGAGCAGCAGCACCGCATAAGGGTGTTTGGTGATCTGCTCGGTCAGCAGTCCACCCTGTTCGAAGCCTACATAGCCGGGCGGGGCGCCGATAAGGCGTGATACCGCGTGCCGCTCCATGTATTCGGACATGTCGAAGCGGATCAACTCGATGCCCAGAGTGTAGGCCAGCTGCCGTGCCACTTCGGTCTTGCCGACGCCGGTTGGACCGGAAAACAGGAAGGAGCCGATCGGCTTGTGCGGATTGCCGAGGCCGGAACGAGCCATCTTGATTGCAGAGGCGAGCATATCGATCGACTTGTCCTGGCCGAACACCACGGACTTGAGGTCGCGGTCGAGGGTCTTGAGGGCACTTCGATCATCGCTGGAGATATTCTTTGGCGGGATGCGCGCGATCTTGGCGATGATTTCCTCAATTTCCTTGTTGGTGATGGTCTTCTTCTGCTTTGATTTCGGCAGGATGCGCTGTGCAGCCCCGGCTTCGTCGATCACGTCGATGGCCTTGTCGGGAAGGTGGCGATCGTTGATGTAACGTGCTGACAGTTCAGCCGCCGTGGTCAGCGCAGTCGCCGTGTACTTGACGCCGTGGTGGGCCTCGAAGCGCGATTTCAGGCCGCGCAGGATGGCTACGGTTTCCTCCACGCTGGGCTCGGGCACGTCGATCTTCTGGAAGCGCCGCGACAGAGCGTGATCTTTCTCGAAGATGCCGCGATACTCGTTGTAAGTGGTGGCGCCGATACAGCGCAGCTGCCCGGAACTCAGGGCAGGCTTCAACAGGTTGGAAGCGTCTAGCGTGCCGCCGGAAGCGGCGCCAGCACCGATCAGGGTGTGGATTTCGTCAATGAACAGGATGGCGTGAGGGTCATCATTGAGTTGCTTGAGTACCGCCTTGAGGCGCTGTTCGAAATCGCCACGGTACTTGGTGCCAGCCAGCAGCGCGCCCATGTCGAGCGAGTAGACCGTGCTCTCGGCCAGCACTTCGGGAACCTCGCCCTCGACGATGCGGCGAGCCAGTCCTTCGGCAATGGCGGTCTTGCCAACACCAGCCTCGCCCACCAGTAGAGGGTTGTTCTTGCGGCGGCGGCACAGGGTTTGAATGGTCCGTTCCAGTTCCAGCTCGCGCCCGATGAGCGGATCGATCTTGCCAGCCAGAGCATGAACGTTGAGGTTTAGAGTAAAATTTTCCAGCGCACCGGCGGGAGCGGACTCCTGCTCGGACTCCTGCTCCGGATCCTGGCGAGGCGCATTGCCTTCAGGTACCTTGCTGATGCCGTGCGAGATGTAGTTCACGATGTCGAAGCGGGAAATGCCTTGCTGGCTGAGGAAATACACCGCATGGGAATCTTTCTCGCCGAAAATTGCCACCAGCACGTTGGCGCCGGTCACTTCTTTTTTGCCGGAAGATTGGACGTGCAGGATGGCGCGCTGGATCACGCGCTGAAAGCCCAGGGTGGGTTGCGTGTCCACTTCGCCCGAGCCGGCTATGGTGGGAGTCTGAGTGGTGACGAAGTCGGCAAGGGTTTTGCGCAACTCGTCGATGTTGGCGGCACAGGCGCGCAACACCTTGGCCGCGCTGGGGTTGTCCAGCATGGCCAGCAGCAGATGCTCTACGGTAATGAACTCATGGCGCTTCTGGCGCGCTTCCATGAAAGCCATATGCAATGAGACTTCAAGTTCCTGTGCGATCATTTTACTTTTCCTCCATCACGCATTGCAGCGGATGTTGATGCTGCCGGGCGAATGCCACGACCTGTTCCACCTTGGTTGCGGCGATGTCCTTGGGGTACACCCCACATAGGCCAACGCCTTCAGTATGTACTTTGAGCATAATTTCCGTCGCTTGTTCGTAGGTCTTGGAAAAATATTGCTGCAGTACCTCGACCACAAACTCCATCGGAGTGAAGTCATCGTTCAGCAATACCACATTGAACAGTGGCGGGGTCTTCAGCTTGCTTTTTACTGTTTCCAGTACCGGAGTTTCTTGACGCTTGCTACCCATTCGATTCCCTTAAGCATACTAAAGTTATTTTGACGCTGCCTGTGGATTTTTCAAGTACCACCAGGAGGGAATGAGGAAAAATAACACCCCTCTGAACGCTAGGGTTTCTTGGTAAGTTCGGCATGTTCGACACGCAATGCTTTGAGTCGCGCCTCAGCAATGGAAAGTTGGTAAAAATCGCTGTCACCCGCTTTCAAGCCAAGCTGCAGCTGCTCGATGGCGGCGACCAGATTGCCCTGTCGGGTGTAGGCTTCGGCCTGCGCCTGGTGAGAGAGCAGCATCTTGCCCTGCATGGCGTAGCCTTGCGCCTGCAATTCGTAGAGCCGGGCGTCGTTGGGAAAACGGCGCAGCCGGTCGCCGACCAGCTTCAGTGCATCGCTGATGTGGCGGTTCTGCAGCAAGGCTTCAGCGTAACCGTACACCAGTGCCCGGTGATTGGGAAAGCTTTTCAGTGCAGTCTGGTATTGGGCGAGGGCGGCACCTGGCGGGCCGGAGGCAGTCTTGATCAGTGCGTCCAGGTTTTCGGTAATTGCGTTAGGCGCAGTGATTTTGCGTAATTGTGCCAACTCCTGCTCGGCGCGCGCGGTCTCCTTGGCACGCAGCAGGGCAGCTGCCAAGCCATAACGACTGGCAGCTTCGCTGCTGTATTTCTTTTCGCGCAGCGCTTCTTCGAAGTGTGCGATTGCTTGCTGCGGCGTTCCTTCCTCGGCGCGCAGCTTGGCGCGCACTAGCTGGAATTCCAGGCTGTCAGGAACCTGGCGATAGGGCTTGTCTTCCAGGCGGTTCTGCAGGTCGGCAATGCGACCGCTGGTGATCGGGTGAGTACGAAGGTATTCCGGCGCGTTGTTTTCGTACAGACGGCTGGATTTTTGCAGTCGTTCGAAGAAAGAAACCGCGGCACGCGGGTCGAACCCGGCCTGGGTCAGTGTCTGGATGCCAATGCGGTCGGCCTCGCGCTCGTGTTCGCGGGTGAAGTCTAGCTGAGTCTGGATGGAAGTCGCTTGGGCCGTCGCCATGGCGGCATTGGCAACCTGCGGATTGGAGCGCGCAGCCAGGATCGCCACCGCCAGCGCGGCTAGCGAGGTAACCGCGCTTTGCTCCTGCTTGGCGATGATACGCGCCAGGTGGTGCTGCGTGACGTGGGCGATCTCGTGGCCGAGTACGGCGGCGAGCTCGGATTCGCTCTGTGCCGCGAGTATCAGTCCGGTATGCACACCGATAAACCCGCCTGGCAGGGCAAAGGCGTTCAAAGTGTTGTCACGCAGCACGAAAAATTCAAAATCCTGGCGATTTTCCGTACTGGAGGCTACCAGTCGGTAGCCCAGGTTGTTGAGGTAGTCGGTCAGTTCGGTGTCATCCACCAGGCTACGATCATGACGGACGTCAACCATGATGGCCTCCCCGATGCGGCGCTCGGTTTGCGGGGAAAAACCGCTTTGTGATGCCTCGCCCAAGTCGGGCAGGCCATCAGCCAACACGCCCGGCATGGTCAGCAGGGGGATGAGCAGGACTAGGTGGCGTAAATTCATGGTGCTATGATAATCGCTTTAAAATATAAGTTCAGTATTCAGGTGCCAAAAATGAGCGGATTCACCCATTTTGACGAGGCTGGACAGGCGCATATGGTGGGCGTGGCAGAAAAGTCGGAAACTCGCCGCATTGCTCGCGCTGTGGGCAAAATTATCATGCAGCCTGCAACGCTGAAGCTGATTCTGGAGGGCGGGGCCAAAAAGGGCGATGTGCTAGGCGTTGCTCGTATTGCTGCTATCCAGGCATCGAAGCGCACCTCCGAATTGATTCCCTTGTGCCACCCGCTCGCGCTCACCAAGGTTGGCGTGGAGTTCAATGTGGACGAGTCCAATGCGGCGATCGAATGTATCGTCACGGCGGAAACTTTGGGCCGCACCGGCGTCGAGATGGAGGCGTTGACTGCTGCGAGCGTCGGTTTGCTGACCATATACGATATGTGCAAGGCGGTGGATCGTGGTATGAGGATGGATGGCATACGTCTGCTGGAGAAACAGGGTGGCAAATCGGGCCACTGGGTGGCGGCTGAATAGTGGATATGGGAGGATGGGTGACGGAGCTCGCGCTCCGGAACTTGTGGTGCGGTTGCGTGGTCTTTTATTAAAGACTGGAGTAATGAGGTTGAACAGAATAAAATTATGTGCGCATAAATAAAAGTAATTGTAGATTCTCTGCTTTTTGGTATATTAGCGAACTCTGATTTTGTTGATGTAAGGAAAATATCGTCATGTTTGGAACCAATATGTTCGGCATCAAGGAAATTGATGTAGCTGGGTTGCACTCCCTGTTGAGCGAGAAAAAGAATCTTGCCCTGGTGGATGTGCGCAGTGATAACGAAGTCGCTTACGGTGTGATCGAAGGTGCGCTACATCTGCCCTTGCACCTGTTGCCGATCAAGGCGGACGAGCTCGACAAGGATGTTCATACCGTCTTCTATTGCCGTTCGGGCGCGCGTTCGGCGCAGGCCTGTGCCTTCATGGCTGCCAAGGGGCACGACAACGTGTATAACTTGCAGGGTGGCATTATAGCCTGGGCGCAGTCCGGTCTGGCAGTTGCCAAAGCGGCTTGATTTTTGTCAGGGAATAGTCGCGGCTGTTGCAATTTGCCCTTATCTATATTATAAAATCCTTTTTTACATCTAAACCCACCACTTTAGGAGACTAAGAAAAATGAACTTCGATAAAGAATTGGACGCTAGCGGCCTGAACTGCCCCCTGCCCATCCTGCGTACCAAGAAAGCTCTCGCCGAATTGACTGCCGGTCAGGTGCTGAAAGTAATTGCTACCGACCCGGGTTCCGTCAAGGATATGCAAGCTTTTGCCAAGCAGACCGGCAACGAGTTGCTGTCTTCTGCTGAAGCAGGCGGCAAATATCAGTTCTTCATGAAGAAGAAATAATAAAAATAGTTTGAAAAAATAATAATTATCTACAACCTGGAGGCAACAAATCATGTCGAAGAAACTTGCAATCATCGCGACCAAGGGTACGCTTGACTGGGCTTATCCACCTCTCATTCTGGCATCCACGGCCGCAGCCCTGGGTTATGATGTACAGGTGTTTTGTACTTTCTACGGATTGCAACTTCTTCGCAAGGATACCAGCGGACTGAAAGTCAGCCCGCTGGGTAACCCTGGCATGCCGATGAAGATGCCATTTGGACCGAAGTGGTTCAAAGATATCAACTGGAACATTCCCAATATCGTTCAGGCCAGCATTCCCGGTTATGAATCACTGGCGACCACATTGATGAAGATGACCATCAAAAACTGTGGGGTTGCCACCATCGATGAATTGCGTGATCTTTGCGTCGAGGCGGAGGTGAAATTCCTTGCCTGTCAGATGACGGTGGAACTGTTCGGATTCGAGCATAACCAATTTATCGACAATGTTGAGTTTGTTGGCGCAGCGTCGTTCTTCGAGTTTGCTGGAGAGACCGATATCTGCCTGTACATCTAATGTATGGCAGCAGGTTGAACTGATGCAGTCAAAAAAGGGCAGGCGATATCGCCTGCCCTTTTTTACTTTTAAAGGGTGAGATGAGAATGGCTTTAGTACGCGGCTGCAATTTCCCCGATGACCTGTATTACAACGTGGACGATAACGTGTGGGCTCGACACGAGTCGGACGAGACCATTGTCGTCGGTATGACCACTTACGGCTGCGCACTGTCGGGGGAGATCGTGGCCTGGACGGCAAAGAAAGTGGGTCGGGTGGTTGACCAGAACAAATCCACCGGCACCATTGAGTCGGGCAAATGGGTCGGCCCAGTCAAGGCGCCCGTCAGTGGCGAAATTATTGCCGTCAACGAGGCGGCAGTCGCCGTGCCCAGCATGATCAACGTCGATCCTTACGGTGCTGGCTGGCTGATCAGGATAAAACCTTCCGACTGGACAGGGGAGTCCGGCTCGCTCCTGAGTGGGTTGGCTGCGGCCGAGGCGTTCGAGGCCAAGATGCAGACAGAAGGTTTTCCGGGCTGCGCATAATTGTTGCCTGCCGACTGCATTTTTTTACCGCAAAGGGCGCCAAGGAACGCGAGGTAACCCATGTTGTTGTGTTTCTTTTGCGTCCTTGGCGCCTTCGCGGTTCAATGTTTTGTTGAACTGCATTATGGAGCCCGTCATGTTTAATGACTGCGGCGGTGCTTAAATGGATTGGCTGAACATTGCAGCAAAGATCGAGCCACTGGAAGGCCTCTCACTGGATGCCGCCCTAGTAGGGGAAATGCAGTGTGCCGCTGATACAATGGACGACAGCATCGATTTCTATACGCCAAGCTTCAAATCCTACGCCACATCCGAAATCGCCTCCTGCAGCAAGAGCGCCTGGCCAGCAGTTTCTATTACCGGACCGGACTGTAAATTGCAGTGTGATCACTGCAAAGGCAGAGTTCTCGCAAGCATGATTCCGGCCCGTACTCCGGAAGAATTGTGGCGCGTAGCCAACCAGCAGATCGAACACGGCGCTCGTGGCATGCTGCTGACCGGAGGCTCCAACCATCACAACGAAGTCGAGTACGATCCTTACTACGCGACTATCCGGCATATCAAAGAGGTATTCCCGGAGTTCAGGATCGCACTGCATACGGCACTGGTGGACAGGGATATGGCGCTACGTATGGAGGACAGCGGCATCGATGCCGCCATGATGGATGTAATCGGCGCGCAGGAGACCATCACCCAGGTCTATCATCTGAAGCGCAGCGTGGACGACTTCGAGCGCTCACTGGAGAATCTGGTGGCGACGCGCCTTAAGGTGGTGCCGCACATCGTGTTGGGGCTTCATTACGGTCACCTTCTGGGCGAACGGGTTGCGCTGGAAATGCTGCGCCGCCACCAGCCGGCAGCCGTTGTGCTGGTGGTGGTGATGCCGTTCTACGCACCGGCCCACCAGCCTTTCGGCGTACCTGACAGCCTTGAAGTCGGCCGTTTTTTTCTCGACGCGCGACAGGCCTTGCCGGATATCCCGTTGCTGCTCGGTTGTGCGCGACCGGCAGGTCAGGTCAAGGCCGAGATCGATGCCTATGCGCTGATGGCCGGTTTGAATGGGATCGCGCATCCTGCCGACGGCATGGTCGAACTGGCGGCTCGGCTCGGCCGGAAGGCGCGTATTGCCTCTGCTTGCTGTTCAATGGCAGTGGGTGGCGAGATGGTGATGGGGGGCGGAGTATGGACAAAACTTGGCGCGTCATCGATACCGGCCTGAGGCCGGCGGCGGAGAATATCGCCCTCAACCGCGCCCTGCTTGAAGCGCGTCAGGCCGATGAAATCCCCAATACCCTGCGGTTTTTGCGCTTCCGGCCAAGCGCGCTGCTCGGCTATCACCAGAGTGCGGAGCAGGAGCTCGATCTCGATTACTGCCGTGCCAACAATATTACCGTACAGCGCCGTATCACTGGCGGAGGGGCGATCTACTTCGATGAAACCCAGATCGGCTGGGAACTCTACCTTACCAAAGAGACTCTCGGCTGCGCCGACATGGAGCAGATTGCTCGCCGCATCTGTGTAGCGGCGGCGCGGGGAATCTCTGCCTTGGGCGTCGAGGCGAGATACCGCCCGCGCAATGACATCGAGGTGGAGGGAAAAAAGATCTCCGGAACCGGCGGCGCGTTCGAGGGTAATGCCCTGATGTACCAGGGCACGCTGCTGCTTCGGTTCGACGTGGAAAAAATGCTGCGCGTGCTGCGCATCCCGGCCGAAAAGCTTTCTGACAAGGCAATTTCTTCGGCGCGGGAGCGGGTGACGAATTTGGCCGATTTGCTTGATCAGGTGCCCGACCTTGAGGTGGTCAAGGCGGCGCTGACCGGGGCATTCACCAAGGAGTTCGGTGTTTCTTTCGCCCCGGGCAATCTGGCTGCGGCAGAGTTGGCGCGTTATCAAGATGCCCTGGCCGAGATCGGCCATCCGGACTGGGTCAATCTGATTGACCTCCCGGCGGAAGATATGCCGATCCTGCAGGCATCGCGCAAATTCTCCGGTGGCTTGCTGCGGGTAAGCCTCGCGTTTGATGCGCGCGCCGGTCGTATCAGGCAAGTGTGGTTCAGCGGCGATTTTTTCGTCAGCCCGAAGCGCGCGGTGGTTGATCTGGAGGCGGCATTACGCAATGTGCAGCTGGATGGGGTCGAAGAAATAATCCGGTCGTTTTTCGCTCGGCAGCAGGCGGATTTGTTGATGCTTACACCGGATGATTTTGCAGCAGTGATCCGGCAAGCTGTCGGATGAGAGTGGAAGTGGATGTGCTGGTGGTCGGGCTCGGTCCGGCTGGCGCCGCGGCGGCATTGGCCGCAGCGCAAGCCGGGTTGCGCGTGGCCGCGGTGGAGTGTCGTAAGGAAATCGGTGTGCCGGTGCAGTGTGCCGAATTCATTCCCTTGCCGTTGGCTCGTTACGCTGTGCCCGAGGGGGTGTCGCAGCAGCGCATTCGGGGCATGACCAGTCACCTGCCTTCGGGGTGGGTGGAAAAAAGTGATGCGCCCGGCCTGATGATAGACCGCGCCGCATTCGATCAGGCATTGGCTCGGCAGGCTGGGCAAAGCGGCGCCAGGCTGTACTTGAACAGCCGCCTGACCGGTCTGGATGGCGCAGGTTCGTCGGCTATTGTGCTTACGCCACAGGGAGAGATATATTTTGATTATCGGCTGCTAATTGCAGCTGACGGGCCGCACTCCTTCGTGGCTCGGTCGCTCGGGCTGCCCCGGCAGGAAACGGTACACACCCGGCAATACACCGTACCGCTGCCTGAGGTCGCAGAGAATACCGAAATCTGGCTGTCGCCAGACTATCCTGGCGGCTATGCTTGGCTATTTCCCAAGGGCAGGGTAGCCAACCTCGGCCTCGGTGTGGACAAGCGCTTTGCGGCTGACACCAAGGCAGCGCTGGATGCGCTTCACCTCAAGCTCGTTGTGGAGGGCAGAGTGGGGGCGGATATCTTGTATCGAACCGGCGGGTCGATTCCGGTCAGCGGCCTGCGCCAGAATTTGGTGGTGGGTAACGTTCTGTTCGTCGGGGATGCGGCTGGGTTGACGCATCCCATTACCGGTGCCGGCATCGCCGCCGCCGTGGTGTCTGGTGAATTGGCAGGGCAGGCTGCAGCGGACAGGTTGATGGGGCACGAGGATAATGCGTTGATGAATTATGAAAATACTGTCCGCGAACAATTCAGTGCCAGTCTGGAGCGAGCTTTGGTGCGTCGAGCCGGGTTAGGGAAGTGTTGGGGTAGGCCAGCGGCGAGTGAGGACAGGGTGCAGCGGCGCGGATGGGTCGCTTTTCCGGAATATTACGAGGAGCCATAGCGTGATTGAGATGCCCCCTGATTTTTACCATCCCGATTACCGCATCAAGACGCCGACGATGCGTTCTCCCGAATACGTCCAGATGAGCACGGCAGCCGCCATCACGCTCGGCTTGGTGCCGGGCCGCATGTATCGTACCGACTGCACGCATTGCCTTAACTTGCTGCTGACTTATCCCGAGGGCTGCCGCGCCAATTGCGCCTATTGCGGCCTGGCGCGGCACCGCGAAGAAACGCGCGATTATGCCGACCGCAACTTCATCCGGGTGGATTGGCCGGCGCTGAGCTACCGGGAAGTGATCGCACGCGTTCGAGCTGGCGGGGACAAGGGACGGTTCCAGCGGATGTGCATTTCCATGATCAGCCATCCTGATTCAAACCTCGATACGCTGGAGTTGCTGACGCAATGGGTCAGTGAGTTGCCGCATATTCCGGTTTCCATCCTCTCCAATCCCACTACCATGGAACGCGATGATCTGGTGCGCCTCAAGCAGGCTGGCGCAGATATCTTTACCGTGGCGCTGGACGCCTTAACGCCGGAAATCTTCGAGCGCACCCGAGGCAAGGTCGTGGACAGCCCGCACCGCTGGGAAAAATACTGGCAGGCGATAATCTGGGCGGCGGATATTTTTGGTCCGGAAAAATTCGGAGTGCACCTGATTTGCGGCATGGGGGAAACGGAGCGCGAATTGCTCGAAGTGGTGCAACGTATCAAGGAGTTGGGCGGCCATAGCCATCTGTTTGCCTTCTTCCCCGAGAATGGTTCCCTGATGGAAGATAGTCCGGCCTGCGGGCCTGCACAATGGCGGCGGGTGCAACTCGCGCGCTACCTCATCGACTATGCGGGTGGTGAATTTCGTCGCATGGTGTTCGATGAGGCTGGGCAGGTGGTTGATTTTGGCGTGGAGGGAAGCGAATTGGCAAGGTTTATCAACGCCGGCAAGCCATTCCGTACTTCCGGTTGTCCGGGCAAGGACGATGCTGAAATATCGGCATGCAACCGACCTTATGGCGACAGCAATCCGGCCAACATATTGTCATACCCATTTAAGTTAGGTCCGGAAGATATTGAAATCGTTAAACTTCAGATGAAGGGTGAAATTGTTAAACCATTTCAGGAATAAACCCGATTGTTGCGAAAAAGCAACAAAGCTACTTGTTGTTAATTTATTGTTTATAATTGATATTTAGTAAATTAGATGGGGCTAATATACTAAAATCTTTAGAAAGTGTTTGAGACATGTAACAGTTTGTGACATATTTCAGACCATGGCTAGCGAAAGGTCTGGATTGGGTTATCAATCAGGAACGAATTCATTCCGGCCGGGCATAGAGAATTTACGAATTGATCAACGGAGGGCACACAAGATGAAATTAAAAGCACTGGTAGGCGTTTTGGCTGTTGCAGGTCTGGCAATGCCAGGGATCGCTTCTGCAACCAACGGTTATTTTTCCCATGGCTACGGTATTAAAGCCAAAGGCATGGGTGGCGCAGCCACCGCGACGGCTAGCGACGCCATGGGCGGCGCAAACAATCCGGCCAGTATGGTGTTTGTCGGTGATCGTTTGGATGTCGGCATTGATTGGTTTAGCCCGAAACGAGCTGCAAGTCGTACCGGTGCCGCATCGGCTGGCGGCTCTCTGGATATGAACGAGGCCAGTAGCAGCAACGATTTTTTAATTCCTGAATTTGGCTACAATATGATGCTGGGCGAAAAAATGTCGCTAGGCATTACTGTTTACGGCAATGGGGGCATGAATACTGATTACCAGAATGGCAGTGCAATTCCGGGAACCGGTTGCGGTGGTTCGGCTAACGTGTTGTGCGGTTCAGGATCTACAGGTGTTAATCTGGAGCAAATGATTGTTGCGCCGACCTTTGCTTACAAGGTCAACGCCAGCAACTCCATCGGCGTATCGCCCTTGTTCGTTTATCAGCGATTCAGTGCGAAGGGCCTGCAGGCCTTTGGTCCGCTTTCTTCTGATTCTACAAAGCTAACTAATAATGGCCATGATTCCTCCACGGGTTGGGGTGTCAGGCTTGGCTGGCAGGGCAAGGTAACGGATGCCGTGACCTTGGGCGCAACCTATTCACCCAAGATCGATATGAGCAAGTTCAAGCGCTATGCTGGTTTGTTTGCAGAACAGGGCGATTTCGATATTCCGATGAACTGGAATCTGGGCGTGGCATTCAAGGCTACTCCGGCAATAACGGTTGCACTGGATTATCAGCACATTGATTACAGTGGTGTTAAAGCGATTGCCGATTCCGGTATAACTGCTGGATATGCCGGTACAACAAGCCCACTTGCCTTGGGTGGGAGCAACGGACTGGGATTCGGTTGGTCCAATGTTAACGCCGTGAAGTTGGGTGTCGAATATAAGTACAACGACGCACTGACACTTCGTGCCGGTATCAATCATGGTGATAACCCGATTAAATCGGGTGAAACAACCTTCAACATTCTTGCTCCCGGCGTTGTGACGGATCACTACACTTTGGGTGCGACCTATGGTGTAACCAAAGATTCTGAAATTACGGTTTCCTATATGCATGCTCAGGAGAAGTCTGTTTCTGGTCCGACTTCCCCGTACTTTGGTGCTTCTGTTAGCACGGGCACCGAAACCATCAAGATGTACCAAAACTCGCTGGGTGTTGCTTACGGCATGAAGTTCTAATCTGGCCGTTATCTAGAGCACATTCGTGAAGTAAGCAAAAAAAGGGGCTGGAGGTGAGAAATCACTTCCAGCTTTTTTTATTTAAAATTATAAAATGATATGGAGACAGCATGAATCGCATCTTGAAAAATCTGTTGCTAACCGCTTTGACCCTGGGTCTGAGCATGGGGTCCGCCTTGGCGGACGAAAAGCTCAAACCCTTCACGCTGGGTTCCAAGGGACCCGGCACCGTAGCAGAAAAGGTAGCAGCAGCAAAAACTGCACTGCAGACTAACGGTTTTACCATCGCCGGCAGCTATTCCCCATATCCTGAAACCACGATCATCGTGGTGACCAATGATGAGATGAAGACCACGGCGGCTAAAACAGAGAATGGCGGTTTTGGCGCGGCTCAGCGGGTCGCGGTGACCAAGGTTGGCAATGATGTACAGGTTTCCTATACCACGCCGGCTTACATGGCCAATGGCTATCGCATGGCCAGCGAACTGCCGCAGACTTCCGAGAAACTGAAGGCTGCGCTGGGCAGTGTTGAAGAGTTCGGAGCCAAGGGGCTGACCGCCTCGAAGCTGCGCAAGTACCACTATATGTTCGGCATGGAGTATTTCGACGAGCCTGTTACCCTGGCTGAATATGGCAGCTACGAGGAAGCCGTAAAGGCAGTCGAGGCTAATCTGGCAGCTGGCAAGGGTGGCTGTACCAAGGTTTACCGTGTTGATGTCACCGGCAAGAAGGAGTCCGTATTCGGTGTGGCCATGAAGGGGGGCGACAAGTACATGGATGACAAGTACATCATGGGCCAGATCGACTCTGAGGATCTTAAGGGCTCTGCACATCTGCCCCATGAAATGCTGGTTACTGGCAACAAGGTCATCGCACTGTATGCACGCTTTCGTATCGCCCTTGACTTCCCTGACCTGAAAATGTCGGGTTCGAACAGCTTCATGAAGATCATGGAATCTCCAGAAGCGATCAAGAAGGCCATGACACAGGCGGCTGGCGGCAAGGAATAAAATCAACAATAAGCCGGAAACGGCTTAATAAGAAGAATTGACCCCGCTTCGGCGGGGTTTTTTATTTTGCGCGCCTGACAGGGAGGTGCAAAGCTAGAAAACGCAATCTAACCGCGGAGGACGCAGAGGAATTCAAATGCTTAGGCAATACGCGTATTCACCCGATGGGGGAATCTGCTCGACTAACCCTTATTTTCCTCCGCGTCCTCTGCGTCCTCCGCGGTGAAACGCCGTTTTCAGGATTATGGCAGTGGCTCTATCCAGGCAGCCTCCTACCCGAGTTTGGCGAGTTGTGCCTTGAGCTTTTCCAACGTGGCGCCGAAGTTCTCCATTCGCTCTTTTTCCTGTGCAACGACAGCTGCCGGAGCTCGGGCGACGAAGCTCTCGTTGCCGAGTTTGGCCTGTGCCTTGGAGATTTCCCCTTCCAGCCGGGCAATCTCCTTGGCTAGCCGTGCCTGTTCGGCTTCCTTGTCCACCTCGATCTTGAGCATCAGGCGGATGTCGCCGACCACAGCCACGGGGGCATCGGCGACCGGCAACTCACCCAGTACGACGGTCACTTCGGAAATCTTTGCCAGTGCCTGGATGTAGGGTGCCAGCTCGGAGATGTCGCCCAGTGCGATTAGCGGAACTTTGAGTGCCGGGGAGAGGTTCATCTCGCCACGCAACGTGCGGCAAGCGTTGACGATTTCCTTGAGCAGGACAACGCGTCCGGTTGCGGCGGCATCGACCTGGTCCAGGTCAGCGTCCGGGTAGGGCTGTAGCATGATGCTCTCGCCGTTTTTGGCCGCCAGCGGTGCGACCTTCTGCCACAGCTCTTCGGTGATGAAGGGGATGATCGGGTGAGCCAGTCGCAGGGTGGTTTCCAGCGCCCGCACCAGGGTGCGGCGCGTGGCGCGCTGCTGGGAATCGCTGCCGCTGGCGATCTGAACCTTGGCCAGTTCCACGTACCAGTCGCAGTATTCGTCCCAGACGAATTCGTAGATGGCCCGCGCGGCCATGTCGAAGCGATAGGTGTCGAAACCCTCAGCCACTTCCTTCTCGGCCTGTTGCAGACGGCTGATGATCCATTTGTCCACGTCTGAAAAATCCAGGGGTAGAGATTCATCCTGACCGCAGTCCTTGCCTTCGGTGTTCATCAGCACGAAGCGAGTGGCGTTCCACAGTTTGTTGCAGAAGTTGCGGTAGCCATCACAGCGCTGCAGGTCGAACTTGATGTCGCGGCCATGGCTGGCAAGGCTGGCGAAGGTGAAGCGGATTGCATCGGTGCCGAAGGCGGGGAAACCGTCCGGGTAGTCCTTGCGTGTCAGTTTGGCGATGGATTCCGCCTGCTTCGGGTTCATCAGGCCGGTCTGGCGTTTGGCAACCAGTGCTTCGAGGCTTATGCCGTCGATCAAGTCGATCGGGTCGATCACGTTACCCTTGGACTTGCTCATTTTGTTGCCGTGGATGTCGCGCACCAGTCCATGCACGTAGACTTCCTTGAACGGTACCTGGCCGGTGAAATGTTCCGACATCATGACCATACGGGCGACCCAGAAGAAGATAATGTCGAAGCCGGTCACCAGTACGCTGGTGGGCAGAAAGGTGGCGAGTTCCGGTGTTTTTTCCGGCCAGCCCAGGGTCGAGAATGGCCATAGTGCGGAAGAGAACCAGGTGTCGAGTACGTCTTCATCCTGGCGGAGCTGCTTGTCCGGGCCGGCCTGTTTCTGTGCTTCATCCAGGTTGCGCGCGACATGAATATTGCCATCCTCGTCGTACCACGCCGGGATGCGGTGGCCCCACCATAGTTGGCGGGAGATGCACCAGTCCTGGATGTTCTCAAGCCACTGGTTGTAGACGTGGGCCCAGTTTTCCGGCACGAATTTCACTTCACCGTCGGCGACCACTTCAAGACCGCGCTTGGCGATGCTTTCCATCGCCACATACCACTGGTCGGTGAGCATGGGTTCGATCACACTATGGGTGCGGTCGCCGCGCGGCACCATCAGCTTGTGTGGTTTGGCTTCAACCAGCAGTCCCTGGACTTCTAGGTCGGAGATGATCTTTTTGCGCGCCTCGTAACGGTCCATGCCCTGGTATTCTGACGGTGCAAGATTGTTGATTTTGGCGTCGAGGGTGAGGATGCTGAGCGGCTCCAGATGGTGGCGGAGGCCCACCTGATAGTCGTTGAAATCGTGGGCCGGAGTGATTTTGACACAACCAGTGCCGAAGGCCGGATCAACATAGTCGTCGGCGATGATCGCTATGGTTCTTTCGCACAGTGGCAGACGCACTTGCTTGCCGACCAGGTGTTTGTAGCGTTCGTCGTCGGGGTGGACAGCCACTGCCATGTCGCCGAGCATGGTTTCGGGGCGGGTGGTGGCGACGACCAGTGTTTCATCGCTACCCTCGACCGGGTAGCGGATATGCCACATGAAGCCGTCTTCTTCTTCCGATACCACTTCCAGGTCAGACACTGCGGTCAGCAGTACCGGATCCCAGTTGACCAGGCGTTTCCCGCGATAGATCAGTCCCTGGCTATGGAGGGTGACGAAGACCTCGGTCACGGCCTTCGACAAGCCTTCGTCCATGGTGAAGCGCTCACGCGACCAGTCGCAGGAGGCGCCGAGACGGCGCATCTGGCGGGTGATGGTGGAGCCGGACTCTTCCTTCCAAGCCCACACCCGCTTAAGAAATTCCTCACGGCCTAGATCGTGGCGCGACACGCCTTGTGCATCCAACTGGCGCTCCACCACGATCTGGGTGGCGATGCCGGCGTGATCGGTGCCAGGCTGCCACAGGGTGTTCTCGCCCTTCATCCGATGGTAGCGCACCAGGGTGTCCATCAGGGTGTCCTGGAAGGCGTGGCCCATGTGCAGCGTGCCGGTGACGTTGGGCGGCGGCAGCATGATGCAGTAGGCAGGCTTGTCAGCCTCGGTGGCGGCCTTGAAATAGCCACGGGATTCCCACAGCGGGTACCAATGCGCCTCGATGGCGGCGGGTTCAAAACTTTTGGCGAGTTCCATGGTTTGGAATTTCTTGGAGTAACGGGAAGGCGGCAATTATACCTGTTTTCCCCGTCGAAGCGGACCGGCGGTCAGGGCTGATCGGGGTCTTCGCCTGCACCGTTGGGCGGGGTGTCGAGCCGCTGCCTGAGTGCTACTCGTACGGCAAGCCGGATATGTTCTCGTGAATGTTCGAGTAATTCATTCAGGGCACGATCCAGAGTGGCTGTGAATTCGAGCGCAATACGATTTTCCAGTTCCTGCACCATGAATTCCTCTATCTGGTGCAGGGCTGTTTCGTCATGAGAATTGTCTGTGACCAGTTCGTTTGTGATGGCTTGCTCGCTTGCAGCGGCCTCGATATCGAGCGGAGGCTTCCCGTGACTGGTTGTTGCGGCTTCGTTTGTCCTGGAAGGGGGTACGGCTTCAGTCAGAACCGGGATGGTGCTGTCATCAGTGATGATTTCTGTCAGTACGGGAATAGCCGCCCGGGCAGCTTGTGCCTCGGCCGATGCGAGATCTTGCCGTGTGGGCGCACCGGTGCGATGCCGGGTAAGCAGAGCATCTATTTTTCCGAGTACGTCGGGCTCGCCGTTGGCGGGATCCATTTATCTGCCCTTATTTCCAATGTCATGCGAATGAATTTCATAGCCACGGTCTCGATAGAAGCGGAAGCGCTCGCGCGCCGCGGTGCGGTCATTTTCTTCCGTGCTGACGATTTCGATCAGCCGGTGGAAGCGGCTGAAAAACAGGGGTTGTTCGGTGTGCAGATTGAGCAGGATGTCGTCGTGTGCCAGCGTGTCGGTATTATGGTCAACGATCACCGGGGTGACCGATGCAAGGCTATCCGAGGCGCGGCAATGCGGGATGAAACCGACAGCGGGCGTGCTCCATAGCAGTTTGTCCATTCTTTCCGTGGTTGCAGCGTCGGGCGTGTAAACCATGACCCGTAACCCGCGCTCCACGGCCTTGGCGCAGAGCACGCAAGCGGTGTGGTATTTATCGGCAGCGTGAGTGTAGAAATCGATTTGGGTCATTTGAATTCAGTCCTGAGTTCCGAGTCCTGAGTCCGGAGGTAAAACACGGTGTGGTCTACTCAGGACTTTCCACTCAGGACTCAGCACTCCTATTGATCAGGAAATGCACCAGCAACCCTACCGGCCGTCCGGTCGAGCCTTTGTCCTTGCCGGATTTCCAGGCAGTGCCGGCAATGTCCAGGTGCGCCCAGTCATATTTCTTGGTGAAGCGCGACAAGAAGCAGGCGGCAGTGATGGAACCGCCCGCACGGCCGCCGATATTGGCCATATCGGCGAAATTGCTCTTCAGTTGCTCCTGGTAATCGTCCCACAACGGCATGTGCCAGGCACGATCGACCGCGTATTCACCGGCATGAAGCAGTTCGCGGGCAAGGGCGTCGTGGCTGCTGAACAGGCCGGAGGCATGGCTGCCCAGTGCGATGACGCAGGCGCCGGTGAGGGTGGCGATATCTACTACCGCTTCCGGCTCGAAGCGTTCGGCGTAGGTGAGGGCATCGCACAGGATCAAACGGCCTTCTGCATCGGTATTGAGCACTTCGATGGTCTGTCCGGACATGCTGGTGACAACGTCGCCGGGTTTGCTGGCATTGCCGTCCGGCAGGTTCTCCGTCGCCGGTATGATGCCTACCAGGTTGATCGGTAGCTTGAGCTCAGCCACCGCCTTGAACGCGCCGAGTACGCTGGCCGCGCCGCACATGTCGTACTTCATTTCATCCATTTCGGCGCCGGGCTTCAGGGAGATGCCGCCGGCATCGAAGGTAACGCCCTTGCCGACCAGGACCACCGGTTTGTGTTTTTTATTGCCCTGGTAGTGCAAAACGATCAGCTTGGGCGGCTGGCGGCTACCTCGCGCCACGGAAAGTAGCGAACCCATTTTCAGGGCTTCCATGTCTTTCTGTTCCAGCACTTCAATTTTGAGTTTATAGGTTTTTGCCAGTTCCTGCGCCTGCTGGGCCAGGTAGGCGGGGGTGCAGATGTTACCCGGCAAGTTGCCGAGGTCCTTGGCCATGTTCATGCCGTCGGCGATCGCCTGGCCTTGTTTGGCGGCTTCTTCGCCGATGCTCAGTTCGGTGCGGCGCGACACGTTCAGGACGATACGGCGCAATGGGCGGCGCATTTCTTCCTGTTTGCTTTTCAGCTGATCGAAGCGGTAAACCCCTTCCATGGCCATCAATACGGCTTGCTCGACTTTCCATGCGGTGTCGCGCCGTTTGACCGGGAGTTCGGTGAGGAAAACCGAGGCTTCCAGCGCCCCGGTTTCATTCAGGGTTTTGATGGCTGTGCGGACAGCATTGCGATATTCTTGGTCTTTGAATTCACGCTCCTTGCCCAAACCGATCAGCAACACCCGGTCGCACAGGGTATTGGGAACGTTGTGGAGCATGAGTGTGGTGCCGGACTTTCCTTCCATGTCGCCGCGGCGGATAATGTCGCTCAGGTAATGGTTGGAAATCTGGTCGATTATCTCGCCGGCTAGTGCCAGCTTGCGTGGCTCGAACACGCCGACCACGACGCAGGCGCTGCGCTGTTTTTCCGGGCTACCACTTTTTATGCTAAATTCCACTTTTTGCTCCTTACTTGATCCTGTCCGCATATCCGCGTACGTCAGGCAGGTTTTATACATGATATTTAGTAATCGGCAATTATCCGCAGACTGCAGTCTAAAAGTCAAAGAAAACCTAGAACGATGATTTTCCGCCGCGCTCTGCTGCGCGAGATGGCCGGCAATGCTTTGCTGGTTTTTTCGGTGCTGATGATGATTACCCTTACCACGATGCTGATCCGCTATCTCGGGCAGGCAGCTGGTGGTGCTGTGGCTAACGAGGCGGTGGCGGCCTTCCTCGGCTTCAGTATTATTAATTACTTGCCAGTTTTACTGTCCTTGACGGTGTTTATTGCTGTTTTAATGACATTGACTCGTTGCTATCGTGATAGTGAAATGGTGGTCTGGTTCACCGCCGGCTTGAGCGTCAGGGCATGGGTGCGTCCGGTGGTGACCTTCGCCGCTCCGGCGGTATTTGCCATCGCGTTTTTAAGTCTGGTGGTTTCCCCTTGGGCTTTGAGAAAAAGCGATGAGTTCCGGCAGCAAATGGACAGCCGCGATGATGTATCCTCGGTGGCGCCTGGCGTATTCAAGGAATCCAAATTTGCCGAGCGGGTGTATTTCGTGGAAAGCTTCGCTGGCGAAAAAAATACGGTAAGCAATATTTTCATGCGCTCTGTCCAGCTTCAGAAGCTGGGCATACTGGTCGCTCAGCATGGCTATCAGACGGTATCAGAAAATGGCGACCGATTCCTGGTGTTGCTCAACGGCAGGCGCTATGAAGGCGTGGGCGGTACACCGGATTACAAGATAATGGACTTCGAACGTTATTCCATCCGGATCCATGCCTTTGAGGCGAGCCTGATCCCGCCGACGCAGAAATCCCTTTCCACGCTGATGTTGCTGAGCGACCGTTCACCGGTCAATATGGGGGAACTGCTGTGGCGGCTGGGCTTGCCGCTCAGCGCTTTCATTCTGGCGTTGCTGGCGATCCCGCTGAGTTTCGTCAATCCGCGTGCAGGACGCTCACTTAATTTGATCCTGGCGTTATTGCTCTACATGGTTTACAGCAATTTCCTGAGTATTACCCAGGCCTGGGTGGCGCAAAGCAAATTGTCTCCGTATCTCGGACTATGGCTGGTTCATGGCGTGATGTTGCTGGTGCTGTTGTTCCTGTTTTACCGGCGGCTTGTACTGGCGCCATTCTGGATGATCTGGCTGAAAAAATTTATTCCTCGGCTCGGTGGCGAGCGCACATGAGAATCATCAGCCGCTATCTGGCACGTGAAATTTATTCGGCTACGTTGTTGGTGTTCGCAGCCCTGCTCATGCTGTTCGCTTTTTTTGATCTGATTCACGAGTTGGGCGACTTGGGCAAGGGCGATTACCGGCTGGTCAAAATCTTTGGCTATGTCCTGCTTTCACTGCCCGGCCATGTTTACGAACTATTCCCGATTGCGACCTTGATCGGCTCCTTGTTCGCCCTGGCGCAACTGACAGCCCATTCCGAGCTTACCGTGATGCGCGTGTCGGGACTGTCCGTGCAGCGCATTGCCTTGTCGCTGGCAAAAGCCGGGTTGCTGTTCATGGCTTTGACCTTTGTTTTCGGTGAGTTTATCGCGCCACTTAGCGGGCGAGCTGCCCAAGAGTTGCGTTTAAAGGCCACCAGTTCGGTAGTGGCGCAGGAATTTCGTTCCGGCCTGTGGGTGAAAGATGCGGGGAGCTTCGTCAATGTCGAGGAGGTGCTGCCGGATACCTCCATGAAGGGAGTGAAAATCTATGAGTTCGACCCGGATTTTAGTTTGCGTGCGATTAGTTACGCAAAGCGCGGCGAGCACGTGTCCGAGAACCGCTGGCGCTTGACGGATGTGGCGCAGACCCGGTTCGAGTCGGGCAGGACGGTAGTCAGTAAGCTTCCCGAGGCTTATTGGCATTCGGTGCTGACTCCTGACATCCTTAATGTGCTGCTGGTGGTGCCGGAGCAGATGTCGGCCTGGAACCTGTATTTTTATGTCCAGCACCTGAGTGAAAACAAGCAGAAAACGACGCGCTACGAAATTGCGCTGTGGTCGAAGCTGGCCTACCCTTTTGCGGTTTTGGTGATGATTATGCTGGCATTGCCGTTTGCTTATTACCAGGGACGTTCAGGTGGGGTGAGCGCAAAAATATTTGCCGGCATCATGCTGGGATTGGGTTTTCATTTATTGAACCGGCTATTTGCTCATCTCGGGCTATTGAACGACTGGTCGCCCATGTTCAGTGCCATTTTCCCTACGCTGGTGTTCTTTTGTGCGGCGATGACGATGATGTGGTGGGTTGAAAGACGGTGAAGGGTAATGGGTGATAGAGAGACCATTCTATTGCCTATCACTCATTACTTATCACCACTTTGGTTCCCGCCATGCGATCGTGCCAGAACAGATGCTCGCGGTCGAATAGTGCCCACAGGATGCCGAAGCCCAGCCCTACGCCAATCGTGGCGAGAAGAAAACGCAGGCATGCCTGTTTCAGACTAAGGGGTTGGCCATCCGTGCATACTATCCGCAGGTGCCATGTTTTCATGGGCAGGGTTTGTCCACCGTGCATCCAGTACCCGATGAAATAGAATGCCATTACCAGAAGCAGATAAATCTGGAAAACGAATCGGAGAATGGGGGATAGAGGTGAGTGGAAAATAGTGGTAAAAATGAAGCCGGCGATAAACAGCACTGCTGTCAGCAGCAGTGATTCGTAAAGCATGCTTGCAAGGCGGCGAGTAATTCCCGGGGTGTTTGTGGGTAGCGTCATTGAACTGCTGGAGTTAGTTTACAAAGGGTTTGGTCGTATCCGCTGTTGGGTTCTGGGTGGCGGGCGCGGGGGCGTCGCTCGTCGCGGGCTCCAGGTTGGCCTTGGGGGTTTGGATGGCGAGCGGTGCAGCCATTGGGGTAGGGGCTTTCTTTCCGCGCCTAAGCTGGGCTTTCTTTTCTTCAGGAAGCTGTTGGTACTCCTGCCATTTTTTTTGTATTTCCAGACGCTTTTCAGGCGGCAGTTGCTTCAGTTTTTCATATTTATTGCGTGCCTGGGTACGTTCGTCCGGGGTGAGTGACGTCCAGGTTTTGAGACGCTTCTGGACACGTTGCTGTTCGTCAGGCTTCATTTTCGGGTAACTTTTGGCCACACCCAGCAAACGCTTGCGCTGGATTGCGGGCATGCTGTCCCATTGATCTCCTACCGGAGACAGAATCCGTTTCTGTTCGAGCGAAAGTTCGGCCCAGTTGGGTTGCCGAGGTTCTGGGGGTTGAGCCGCAAGTGCGATCCCTTGTGCCAGCAGGCAGAAGGTGAGGATTATTCCTGCGAGGAGCCTTCTAGCCATGTGTCGAATCCGTTATCAATGAAGGCGTGGAGCGGCAAATCACCAGCCAGCAGATGCGCGTCGATTTCCGCAATGTCGCTCGGCTGTTGAGTGGTTTGCCAGTAGGTGACGAACATCAGGCCCAACACCAAGACTACCAGAGGTAGCCAGGTACGGAAAGGCGAGTGGCTGCCGTGATGGTGGCCGCCGTTTCCGCTATGGCCCCATGCCAGGCTAAAGCTATGCTGGGGTTTTGCATAGACTTCCAGGGCGTGCTGGCGCGCCGCCTGAAGGCGATACTGTATGCGACTTTCCAAGTTGGCTGTGCCGTAATCAAGGTGCTGCGTAATTTTTTTTGCCAGGCCATATTCATTCATGGGTTCGTTCATGGCTCTATCCCCTTCGATTTCAAGAACGCCGCCACTGCATGGGTGGCGCGAGAGCAATGCGTCTTGACGCTGCCTTCGGAACAACCCATCGCGGCAGCGGTTTCAGAAACATCCAGTTCTTCCCAATAACGCAGCAGGAATGCTTCCCGTTGACGAGCCGGCAAAATTTCTAATGCTTGTTCAATCAATTTAACGACTTGAGAACGAGCCAGAGTTTCTTCCGGTCGATGAATTTTATTCGAGTCATCCTCAACCTCTAAAGTTTCCAGAGGATCGTATTCTTCTTCCTGGTGCGGAGAGAAAGACGACAGCAGGGTGGTCCATAACGAGCGCACTTTCTGTCGTCGGTAATAGTCGCGGATGGTATTTTGCAAAATCCGCTGGAATAGCATCGGGAATTCCTCGACGGGCTTGCCAGAGTATTTTTCTGTCAGTTTCATCATGGAGTCCTGCACGATGTCCAGAGCGCCATGTTCATCGCGAACGGCAAACAGCGCCTGTTTGTAGGCGCGTCGTTCGACTTCGGCAAGAAACTTGGAAAGTTCCTGAAAAGTGGCCAGTTGGAGAGTTCCTGAGTAACGTTCTTTCACTGTATGTTATCAAATAAAGAAAAATAAAGCAGAGTCTTTCGCAACTTTGGTAAAATGTCGCACTTGACCAAGTTGACGGCAACCATTAGTATTTAAGGTTTCCTCGGAATGATTATTTAAGGCTGTATATATGGAATTGACGGGCGCAGAGATCGTTGTGCGCTGTCTGGCGGAAGAAGGTGCCGAATTTGTTTTCGGTTATCCCGGCGGTGCAGTGTTGAATATTTACGACGAAGTTTTCAAGCAGAACAAGTTCAAGCATGTGCTGGTCAGGCACGAGCAGGCTGCGGTGCATGCTGCTGACGGCTATGCGCGCGCCACTGGTCGGACCGGCATTGCACTGGTGACTTCCGGACCGGGCGCGACCAATGCCGTGACCGGTATCGCTACCGCCTATATGGATTCGATTCCGCTGGTGGTGATTTCCGGTCAGGTGCCGACCGCTGCGATCGGCATGGATGCCTTCCAGGAAGTGGATATGGTGGGCATTACTCGCCCCTGCGTGAAGCACAATTTCCTGGTGAAGGATGTCAGGGATCTGGCCGAGACCATCAAAAAGGCGTTTTATCTCGCTTCAACTGGCCGGCCTGGACCGGTGGTGGTGGATATTCCCAAGGATGTGACCCAGCACAAGACTGAGTTCACTTATCCGAAAAAGGTGACGATGCGCTCCTACAACCCGGTGATCAAGGGTCATCCGGGGCAGATCAAGCGCGCGGTGCAGATGATCCTGGAAGCCAAGCGGCCGATGTTCTATACCGGCGGCGGCGTGGTTTTGAGCAATGCGGCAGAAGAGTTGACCCAGCTTACGCGCCAGCTCGGTTTCCCCATTACCAGCACACTGATGGGGCTGGGTGGCTACCCGGCCTCAGATCCGCTGTTTACCGGCATGCTCGGCATGCACGGTACCTATGAAGCCAACATGGCGATGCAGCATTGCGACGTTTTGATCGCCGTCGGCGCCCGTTTCGACGATCGTGTTATCGGCAATCCGGAGCATTTTTTTCAGGAAGGCCGCCGTATTATCCACATCGACATCGATCCCACTTCCATTGCAAAGCGGGTCAAGGTGGACGTGCCTATCGTTGGCAATGTCAAGGACGTGCTGGCAGAGATGAATAAATTGATTCAGGCCAGCAAAGAGAAGCGCGACCAGGCGGCACTCAAGACCTGGTGGACGCAGATCGAACTATGGCGCTCGCAGGATTGCATGAAATACGATCGCGATAGCAGCCTGATCAAGCCCCAGTACGTGATCGAAAAGCTGCACCAGGTGACCCGGGGTGACGCTTATGTGACCTCTGACGTCGGGCAGCACCAGATGTGGGCTGCGCAGTATTACAAGTTCGACCAGCCGCGTCGCTGGATCAACTCCGGTGGTTTGGGCACCATGGGCTTCGGCATGCCGGCAGCGATGGGTGTGCAGTTTGCCCACCCCGAGGCAATGGTGGCCTGTGTGACTGGCGAGGGCAGCATCCAGATGAATATCCAGGAGCTGTCTACCTGCAAGCAGTTCAATCTGCCGCTCAAGATCATTTTGCTCAACAACCGCTACCTCGGTATGGTGAGGCAGTGGCAGGAATTTTTTTATGGCAACCGTTATGCCGAATCTTATATGGATGCGCTGCCGGATTTTTCCAAGCTGGCCGAGAGTTACGGCCATGTTGACATGAAGATCGAGAAGCCGGAAGATGTCGAAGGCGCGCTGAAAGAAGCGTTCGATATGAAGGATAGGCTGGTGTTCATGAACTTCATTACCGACCAGAAGGAAAATGTTTTCCCGATGATTCCCGCCGGTAAGGGCTTGAGTGAAATGATTCTGGTATAACCATTATGAGACACATAATTTCATTGTTGATGGAAAATGAAGCGGGCGCACTGTCCCGTGTCGCCGGATTGTTTTCGGCGCGCGGCTACAATATCGAGTCGCTGACGGTGGCTCCGACCGAGGATGCTACCCTGTCGCGCATGACTATTGTGACTCGCGGCTCTGACGACGTGATCGAGCAGATCACCAAGCAGCTGAACAAGCTGATCGACGTGGTCAAGGTGGTAGATTTGTCTGAAGCCGGCCACATCGAACGCGAGTTGATGCTGGTGAAAGTGCGCGCCGAAGGCGATTCGCGCGAGGAAATGAAGCGCATGTCGGATATCTTCCGCGGCCGTATTGTGGATGTCACCGACAAAACCTACACCATCGAGCTGACTGGTGCAGGTTACAAGCTGGATGCCTTTCTCGAAGCGCTGGATAAGGATGCGATTCTGGAAACAGTGCGCACTGGTGCATCTGGCATCGGGCGGGGTGATAGAATGCTGAAAATTTGAGTTTTAGTTTAAGCCACGGTTATTAATATTTATTAAGGAAATGAAAGCATGAAAGTTTATTACGACAAGGACGCCGATCTCTCCATCATCAAGGGCAAGAAAGTGACCATCGTCGGTTACGGCTCCCAAGGCCATGCTCATGCCGCCAACCTGAAGGATTCCGGCGTCAAGGTGACTGTCGGTCTGCGCAAGGGAGGCGCATCCTGGGACAAGGCCAAGAAATCCGGCTTTACGGTGAAAGAAGTCGCCGATGCGGTGAAAGGCGCTGATGTTGTGATGATTCTGGTGCCTGACGAGACTCAGCCTGATGTCTATCGCAATGACATCGAGCCTAACCTAAAGAAAGGTGCAACCCTGGCTTTTGCTCACGGTTTCAATATCCATTACAACCAGATCCAGCCGCGTGCCGATCTCGACATTATCATGATCGCGCCTAAGGGCCCCGGCCACACCGTGCGTTCCGAGTACCTCAAGGGCGGCGGCGTGCCTTCCCTGATCGCCATCTACCAGGATGTATCCAAGAAGGCCAAGAACATCGCCTTGTCCTACGCGGCAGCCAACGGCGGTACCAAGGGTGGTGTGATCGAGACCAATTTCCGTGAAGAAACCGAGACCGATCTGTTCGGCGAGCAGGCCGTGCTGTGCGGCGGTTGCGTAGAGTTGGTCAAGGCCGGCTTCGAAACCCTGACCAATGCCGGCTATGCGCCGGAAATGGCCTATTTCGAGTGCCTGCACGAGCTCAAGTTGATCGTCGATTTGATGTATGAAGGCGGCATCGCCAACATGAATTACTCGATTTCCAACAATGCCGAGTATGGCGAATACGTCACCGGTCCGAAGGTGATCAACGACGAATCTCGCTGGGCGATGCAGGAAGCGCTGAAGAACATTCAGAACGGCGAGTATGCCAAGCGCTTCATCATGGAAGGCAAAACCAACTATCCGGAAATGACTGCGCGGCGTCGTTTGAATGCCGAGCACCAGATCGAGGTAGTGGGCGAGAAACTGCGTTCCATGATGCCGTGGATCGCCAAAAACAAGCTGGTCGATCAGTCCAAAAACTAGTAGGAGTAAGGGGTAAGGAGTTAGGAGTAACAACCCTTTCTCCTCACTCCTTACTCTTCACCCCATCTCTGAATAAAATGTGCATCGGTATCGCTCCCCCAGTGAAAAATTATCCCCACCCTATTATTGCCCGCGAGGGCTGGCCATTTCTGGCTGGCATCGTGGTGATTTCGCTGCTGGTTACGTTCCTTGCTGGCTGGCTGTGGGCGCTGCCACTGTGGATCATCAGCCTGTTTGTGCTGCAGTTTTTCCGCGATCCAGGTCGCAATGTGCCGACGGCACGCAATCTGGTGACCGCCCCTGCCGACGGTCGTATCGTCGCCGTCGAGCGGGTTCAGGATCCTTACCTCAAGCGTGATGCGCAGAAGGTCAGCGTATTCATGAACGTGTTCAACGTTCATTCCAACCGCAGTCCAGTGGATGGTGTGGTGGAGGAAATCTGGTACAACCCCGGAAAATTCATCAATGCCGATCTGAACAAGGCCTCCACGGAAAATGAACGCAATGCTATCTGGCTGCGTTCCGATTGCGGTTACGACATTACCTGTGTCCAGGTGGCCGGGCTGATTGCGCGGCGCATCCTGTGCTATGCCAAGCCGGGCGAGTGGCTTGGGCGCGGCCAGCGTTACGGTTTTATCCGTTTTGGCTCGCGCGTGGACGTGTACTTGCCTTTAACCGCCCAGGTGCGTGTCAGCATCGGTGACAAGGTCCGTGCCGGGGAAACCGTGCTGTCCGAACTGCCGATGAATGTCGGCTGATCAGCTACTATTTGCGCCATGCAGCCCTCTCCTCACTCCTCTCCCGCAAGCGGGAGAGGAGGTAAACGTGAAAGGCGCTTGTTATGAACGAAGACTATAACCTCGACGAACACAAACCCCCTCTGGATGGCCGTTTGCGCCGGCGTGGCATCTACCTTTTGCCCAACATGTTTACTACGGCGGCGCTGTTTTCCGGTTTCTACGCCATCGTCCAGGCCATGAACGGGAATTTCGAGCAGTCAGCGGTGGCGATTTTTATCGCCATGGTGATGGACGGCCTGGACGGTCGAGTTGCGCGGCTTACCCACACCGAGAGCGCGTTCGGGGCGGAATACGATTCGCTTTCCGACATGGTGTCGTTCGGCGTGGCACCCGCCTTGATCGTGTACGTCTGGGCGCTGAAGGACATGGGCAAATTGGGCTGGATCGCTGCTTTTGTCTATTGCGCCGGCGCGGCGCTGCGGCTGGCACGCTTCAACACCCAGCATGAAGTAGCCGACAAGGGTTTTTTCCAGGGTTTGCCCAGCCCCGCTGCTGCGGCTTTGCTGGCCGGGCTGGTGTGGGTGATGAACGTGAACCATATCCGTGGCGCGGATATCCACTGGCTGGTGTGGGGCGTGACTCTGTTTGCCGGGTTGACCATGGTCAGTAACCTGCGTTATTACAGCGGCAAGGACATCAACCTGCGCAAGAGCATACCCTTTGTAGGCATCCTGCTGATCGTGCTGACTTTCATTCTGATTTCTTCCGACCCGCCACATGTCCTGTTTAGTGTTTTTGTACTGTATGCATTGTCTGCTTACGCGGACTGGTTGTGGGGCGTGGTGAGACGGAGAAAGCGGAAAGACTGACCGCTTGCACTCATAAATAAAAGCGTTTATATTTCAGCCATGAACTCCGCCATTCAAGTCTCCTTCGTTTTATATCGGGCCAACCTGCTGGTCGGCCTGCTGCTGCGCCGCAGGCGCTAACCTTACTCCCCCTCACTTGTTTTGAATTGCGAAAATCGATAAACCGATTTTCGTGTTATGAATTATGACTTCTGCGACGGAGCCTGCCATGAAAAGTAAATTAATCATATTCGATACCACCTTGCGCGATGGAGAGCAAAGCCCCGGCGCCTCCATGACCAAAGAGGAGAAGGTGCGCATCGCGCGGCAACTCGAGCGGATGCGCGTGGACGTCATCGAGGCCGGTTTCCCGGCCGCCAGCAACGGTGATTTCGAGTCGGTCAAGGCAGTCGCCGCCAGCATCAAGGACAGTACGGTGTGCGGTCTGGCGCGCGCTCTGGAGCGCGATATTGAGCGTGCCGGCGAGGCGATCAAGCCGGCTGTTTCAGGCCGTATTCACACCTTCATCGCCACCAGTCCGATCCACATGGAGAAGAAGCTGCGCATGAGCCCGGACCAAGTGGTCGAGCAGGCGGTGAAGGCGGTGAAGTGGGCGCGCAAGTGGACCGATAATGTCGAGTTCTCGCCCGAGGACGCCGGCCGCTCCGAGACCGATTTCCTGTGCCGGATACTGGAAGCGGTGATCGAGGCCGGTGCCACGACCCTGAATATTCCCGACACCGTCGGCTATAACCTGCCGCAGCAGTTCGGTAGCCTGATCGCCACCTTGCGCGAGCGCATTCCCAATTCTGACAAGGCGATCTTCTCGGTTCACTGCCACAACGATCTCGGTCTGGCCGTGGCGAACTCCCTCTCTGCGGTTCTGGCCGGGGCGCGTCAGGTGGAATGCACCATCAACGGCCTGGGTGAGCGTGCCGGCAATGCATCTCTCGAGGAAATCGTGATGGCCGTGCGCACTCGCCAGGACATCTTTACTTGCGACACCGGTATCGACACCACTCAGATCGTGCCAGCCAGCCGCCTGGTGTCAGGCATTACCGGCTTCGCGGTGCAGCCCAACAAGGCCATCGTCGGCGCCAATGCCTTCGCCCACGAGTCCGGCATCCATCAGGACGGCGTCCTCAAGCACCGCGAAACCTACGAGATCATGCGTGCGGAGGATGTCGGCTGGAGTGCGAACAAGATGGTGATGGGCAAACATTCCGGCCGTAACGCCTTCCGCAGCCGCCTGGTTGAACTGGGGATCGAACTGGATTCGGAAGAAGCGCTTAACGCCGCCTTCGCCCGCTTCAAGGATCTCGCTGACAAGAAGCATGAAATCTTCGACGAGGATATCCATGCGCTGGTCAGCGACGAGGAACAGGCGATGGTGAAGGAACAGTTCAAACTGGTGTCCCTGCGCGTCTGCTCGGAAACCGGCGAAACGCCCCATGCCCAAGTCACCATCAGCGATGGCGGCAAGGAAAAGCCTGCAGAAGCCGATGGCGGCGGTCCGGTGGACGCCTCTTTCAAGGCGATCGAGGTTATCGTCAAGAGCGGCACGGAACTGTTGCTGTATTCGGTCAACAACATCACCAGCGGTACGGATGCGCAAGGCGAAGTCACGGTGCGACTATCGAAGGGCGGACGTATCGTCAATGGCCAGGGTGCGGATACCGACATCGTGATCGCTTCGGCCAAGGCGTACCTCAACGCACTGAACAAATTGGCAGGAAAGCTGGAGCGGATGAATCCGCAGGTCTAGGTCCGTCGTCGTCAAGTGTACTGGGCCGCTCGAAGCGGCCCGTTTTTTTGGAGAGAGCGTATGGACTTTATCCTTGCCCCCGCATCGGCGAATGATGCAGAAACCGTAGCAGAGCTAACCAAGGAGCTGCTGGAAGAAATTATGGCCATGACTGGTGCGCGGCACTTCTCGGCAGATACAAGCGCACTAGCCACCTTGTGCCGGGAGTTTCTGGCTGGGGAAGACTACGCGGCCTATCTTGCTTGTCATGCCGGAAAAGAAGTGGGTTTCATCACTCTGAGCGAGACGCGCGCACTTTACGCCGGTGGTCGTTTCGGCATCATTCCAGAATGCTATGTTCATCCCGCTTTTCGTGGCAACGGTCTGGGGGCAAAACTTCTTGCGGAGGCACGGGAGCATGCCCGGTCCAGGGGCTGGAAACGACTTGAAGTTACCACGCCGCCATTGCCAGTGTTCGATCGAACACTGCAGTTTTACCAAGCCAACGGTTTCGAGGTGGCGGGCGGGCGCAAACTGAAGTCGGCTATCGAGTGATGGCCCCCGCTTTCCAGTTAGCCCGGACTGTGCTTTCCGGTTCGGTTGGCGTAAAAAATGGTGCTGAAAAAGAACACGACAGCCAGCGCAATTTCCACTCCCGCCAGGGTTCCCGACATTCCTTTGTCGCTCATGGCGCGCACCACGCCTTCAGCGAGGTAAAGCAGGATCAGCATCGAGGCCCACTGGTAGGTGTAGCGTTTGCCGCGCAGAATGCCGGGCAATGGCAGCAGCAGCGGCAGCACTTTGAAGACCAGGCTGGAGCCACCGGGGCGCAGCGGCGCAAGCCACAATTCCCAGGCGAGGCACAGGACGATCAGTGCGATCAGGCTGGCGATGCTTGCATAGTGGAGGGCTGCGGTTCTGTTCATGGGCTGCTTTCTCGTAGCATGCGCAGGAGCGCCGCTTCTGCCTGTTCGGCATTGAGGACGGTGTCCGGGAAATCGAAGCGCAGCAGCTGGCCGTCATCCAGTATGTCGAAGCCATCACAGTCGATCCCCACCAGGGTTGCTTCGCTGGCACTGGTGCCGTAGTAGGTACGGCAGAAGAGCTGCAGGTCGCCGGCCTGGTTGAGATTGAAGCGGATCAGAAGCTCTTCTTCCTGTTGCGCCATTGAGTTTGGCGGCGGCAGGATCTCGGTTGGGGAAATCCACCGCGCCACGCCGAAGCCGCCGATGTAGCGCAGGGTGACGGGCTCGATGCGGTAGAAACTGAAATCCAGTGCGAAATATTGCTCCGCGCTGGGGAAGTAGCGCAGATAGCGCGCTTTGAGCTGCTCTGTTGTTTCCACGCGTACCGCTTTGCCGACCAGCGTGAGCCGCTCTCCAGCCTGGATGTCGATGGATTGTTCATGCACCAGGAAACTGGCACGCGCGTCCTGCTCAATGTTGCGGGTGTGTTCCGCTAGTTGGCTGATCAGGAACAACGGTCTGGCTTCATGATCGGTCAGGGTGGATACCGCAGACCCGAACGGGTAGCCGCCGAGTTTGTGGGAAAGTGTGGAAAGCAGGCCGATATGTTCTGCACGCAGCAACTTGCGCGCCTGTTTCCAGAGGATTTCCGGGGCGGTCATAAAACGGTTTTCGATGTGCCGGACGAGCCGTTAGGGTGGCAAAAAACCGGTATTTGATTCATAGTGAAAGTCTCCATTTTTAATATGATAACGCAATTCATGTCCCAGAACTTTTCTCGTGTCATCCCATTTCTGCGCCTGGTGCGGCGCCGTTTCAAGGAAGATCGTTGTGCCCAGTTCGCCGCAAGCCTGACCTACACCACGCTGCTGGCACTGGTGCCGATAGTCACTATCGCGCTGACAGTGTTGTCCGCTTTTCCGGTGTTTACCGACCTGATGACCCAGCTCAAGGCGTTTATCCTCAATAATTTCTTGCCGATATCGGCAGGTAAGATCATCTCGGTGTACATGCAGCAATTTTCTCAGAAGGCGGCACACCTGACCGCGCTGGGCATCGGGTTGCTGACAGTGACCGCATTCGTGCTGATGCTGACCATCGATCACGCCTTCGATGTGATATGGCGCGTGCGCCAGAAGCGTCCGTTGCTGCGCCGCTTCCTGATCTACTGGGCGGCGCTGACGCTCGGGCCGCTGCTGATCGGGGTCAGCCTGTCTCTGACTTCCTACCTGGTCAGCCTTCCTCTCGGGCTGGCGAAAGGCGTGCCGGTAGTCGGTATTGTGACCCTGAAGGTGGTGACAGTGACGCTGACTATCTTGGCATTCGCGCTGCTCTACAGGATGGTTCCCAGCCGTCCTGTTTTGCCCTTTCATGCCTTGGTCGGCGGAGTGGTAGCGGGGATTGCTTTCGAGCTGATGAAGAAGGTGTTTGCGCTTTACGTTACTCACTTTCCCACCTATACCCTGGTGTACGGTGCATTCGCCAGTGTTCCGCTTTTCCTGATCTGGATTTATCTGTCCTGGCTGGTTGTGCTGTCCGGGGCGGTGATCACCGCCGCGCTTCCTTATTGGAATACGTTCATCCGGCCAGGTGCAAAGACTGCCGGACGGGAGTTTTTCGCCGCGCTGGATGTTCTCAATGTAATTTACCAAGCATATCAGGCTGGTGAAACGCTCGGCCTGCAGCGCCTGCTGCATAGATCGAATTTGGGGTTGGAAGAGCTCGAGGGTGTTCTCGACCGGCTGAATGAGGTGAACTGGGTGGGTAGCGTGGAGGGTGGCGGTTGGATCTTGACCAGAAGTGCGGAGGCGATCAGGCTCGCCGATGTTTACCGCGTTTTCGTGTTCGATCCGGTCCTGGACAGATCGGCGCCGGGTATTATTGAGACGCGCGCAGATATTCTGCTGAAGGGCCTGACGGACCGTCTGGACGAGACTTTGAGCCTGACCTTGAAGGAGTTGTTCAGCCCCGGCTGAACTCGAATCTTTCGTAGCCCGCAGTTTGTTCCACCAGCTTGACAGCGCGGATGGCCTGGGTGGTATGGCCATCGAGCTCGAGCAGCAACTCGCGCTGCGGGCCGAAGGTTCCGCGAGGTGCGATCAGGGTTTCCGGCTGCCTGAGCATGAGGATTTCCGGCAACAGCAGGGCGGCCTGAAAAGTTTCCGCCGGGCTGGCAATGGAAGGTTTGATTCTGGCGGGCTCGGCCTTGGGTGCGATAAGCTGTGTACCGATTTCAAGCTGGTCGGCCTTGTCGCTTTTTACCCAGCGTACGGCACCGACATTCCATTGGTTCGCTTCATCCGCTTTTAACCCGATCACATCGCCTGGGCGAATCTGGGGCAGGGACTCGAAAGTGCCACACAATGCAAGGCCGCCGGCACCTTCATTGATGACTAGCCACCTGCTCGAGATGAAGCGTTGATTATTGGCTGTCTGGATAGACGTAAGATCGGTGCTTGCGCCGGACTCGCGCCCGCCAAGGAAGTGATGGAGGGACGGCAAACCGATGCAGACCTGGGTGCTGGAAATGTTCTGGGTCCGGTTGAATACCCGTTTCGGCGCCGCTGACCAGTTCTTGAGTAAGCTTTTTAGCAGGTCTCGGTAACTGGTTTCCTTGGCGACAAAGGGCAGTTGCATGTTTTTCGGCAATTCCCCATCGTTCAGTCTTGCGATGTGGTGATGTAGCGCATGCACCAATTCCAGTGTGTTGAGCAGGATGTCGCTGCGGTTGTCCACCTCATTCAGATCCTGTGGCAAGGGCTTGGGGGGCTTGTCACTGTGGGTCTCTGCCAGAAACAGGCCAATTGAGTTGCCGGTATGTGCAAATGCCTGAAGTTGTGCGAGACCACCGAACGCCGTCAGGTAGTTCTGGATCCATGCGACTTCGCCGGGGCTCAGGTGGTAAGGATTCGACAGTGCGAGCAGCAGGGTTTGCTTGTAAACCAGATTGCTACTGCTTTCGCTTTCTTCGTCGGTAATGGTTTCGTTGGCGATATCCTGCTCGATGGCGAAGCGGAAAATCTGGTGGATCTCGAACCAGATACCGGCGGGGGCGGGGGCATAGGTCTGGTAGCAGATCATCAGTATCCGGCTCAAGGCGGACATGGCGCGCTGCGCAGCAGTCACCGCAATTTTTCCCTTACCCAGGGTAATGCGCGCGTTCTGGTAATCGAGCAGGATGATCTTGTAGCCGTTAGCGAGCTCCATCAGGAGTTGGCGCGCCTGTTCGGCCATTTGCCGGTTTTTTCCTGGCTGCGGCAGACGGGTGGCAACATACTGCTCTTCCATGGCGGGCAGTAGTTTGAAGATCACGCTACGATATAATTCGAGCAACTTCAGGCGCGTTTCCATGGCGACTTTTTGTCGATTCATTGCGCCGATTTCGTCATCCAGGGTGCGGCAAACATCGGAAAGGTTGGTGAGGGGGAGGTCGTCCAGCCACTCTTTAAGATGTTTCGGGCGTGTTTCCACGGTCAGGTCTTCGACCGGATCGATTGCGGGTACGGTCAGCGTTAGCGACATGGTGGGTATCCCCTAGCAAGAAGGTGTTTTATCCGGTAAATTCTAGAAACAATTGGGTATTTTGTAAAATAAATCCATTATTCTGGGATCATACAGCAATGTAGATGCTGACGTAGCGGGGGGTGGCACAACTCGTGATGATGGTAAAGGCTGTTTGAGTGCGTCCGGTGGTGCAGAGAAAGGCGCAAAGCCTTATGGAAAGGAATGTATCAATGAAGCGTGTGTGTTTTGGATTTATTTTGGTAATTTTCAGCTCGGCTGTGGCAGCGGCTGATTTTTCATTCAGGGATATCGTCGGCAAGCAGCATAATTTGGCCGACTACCGCGGCAAGTGGGTGCTGGTCAATTTCTGGGCAACCTGGTGCCCTCCCTGTTTGAAAGAGATTCCAGACCTGATGGCTTTGCACAACGAGCACAAGGACAAGGACCTGGTGGTGATCGGTATCGCCACGGATTATAACAGCCCGAAGCTGGTTATCGATTTCGCCAAAGAACACCGGATTTCCTATCCGGTCGTGTTGGGTAACGATGCCATCGTGGCGCAGATCGGTCGGCTGGAAGGGCTGCCGATGACCTATATGTTTAATCCGCAGGGCAAGATGGTGGCGTACAACGTGGGTGCGTTGACGCAAAAGGCGGTTGAAGACTATATTCGTTCAAAGAAATAATCGGGGGTGCCCATGTTGAAAAAATTTCTCGTTATATTGCTGTTGTTATTTGCCGGATCCGGAATGGCGGAAACTCGTGACGTTCAGGGTTTCTTTGACCAGAACCTGGGGGACTTCAAGACCGAACTTGCGACCGCGCGTAAAGAGGGAAAAATTGGCATTCTGCTGATGTATGAGCTGGAGGATTGCCCCTTCTGCCACCGCATGAAGGGAACCATCCTCAACCAGTCCGAAGTGCAGGATTATTACCGCAAGCACTTCATCATCTTCAGTGTCGACATCAACGGTGATAACCCCCTGGTGGACTTTTCCGGCAAGGAAACCACCGAGAAAAAGTTTGCCGCCGAGCAGCGTGTGCGTGCCACTCCGGTATTCGGCTTTTACGATCTTGATGGCAAACCGATGACCCGATACACAGGGGCATCCAAGGATGAGAAGGAGTTCATGTTGCTGGGGCGCTATGTGGCCGAGGGTATCTGGAAAACCATGCCGTTTGCCAAGTACAAGCAGCAAGCCGCGAAATGATTTTCCCCCGCATCGGGATCGCGCTGGTCTTGATGGTCTGGCTGGTGCCGCATGGCTGGTCTGCACCTGCCGGCAAGCGACTCACGCTTAACGAAGCGTTGGCGGCGGCGGCAGCCGCCCATCCCGACCTGCGGCTTGCCGAGGCCGACCGGGCCGCCGCACTGGCCGAGCAGGAAGCGGCAGCCGCGCGCAGCGATCTTTCCGTCAGTGTCGAGGCCGGCTTGCGTCAGGCACGGCCTTCTTCTGGTCCAGACGCCAGCCTTTCCGACAATTCCATTCGGCTGAACGCCCGCAAGAACCTGTACGATTTTGGCCGTACCGCCTTGTACGAACAGGCTGCCAAGTCGACGGTGGATGCACGTGAAGCCGGCCTGCTGGAGGCGCGCGAGCGGCGTCGGATCGAAGTGATGGCCCGATTTTTTAGCGTCCTGGCGGCGGACATGCAGTTTGTTGCCGATAATGAATTCATGGCGGTGGCCTACGTCAGTGTCGATAATGCCAGGGATCGCCTCAAGGTCGGCCAGATATCCGCTACGGAACTGGCGGAACTGGAGTCCCGCTACCAGGATATTCTGGTCAGGCGCAACGCCAGTCAGGCTCGCTCCCGCCTCGCCAGGGCACAGCTGGCCAATGCCATGAACCAGCCCGGACAGCTTGCAGCCGAGCTGGAAGACCCGAAATTGACCGCCAATAACAGCGCCCTGCCGGATTACGAGGCCCTGCTGCCCATCATGCAGGAAAACAACCCCCGGCTACGCACCCAATTAGCCCTGCTCGAAGCATCGAGTCAGCGCATGGAAGCCTTGCGCGCGGAAAATTCCCCAAGTCTGGATGCCGAGGTCGAGGCTGCCGGCTATAGTCGGGAAACGGCTACCCGTGACAACTTGCGTGCCGGCGTAGTGCTGACTTGGCCGGTGTACCAGGGCCGGCGCGTGTCGGCGCAATTGGCGCGGGAACAGGCGCAGTTTCACAAACTCCAGGCCGATGCCGACAAGCTCAGGATGGATCTGGCCGAGGCTCTGCTGGAAGTGTGGGCTGAGGTCGATCAGTTGCAGCGCAGTGTGCGCGCGGCAGCCCGGAAGCAGGTCGATTATCGTGATCTGGCCCTGGAGAGGGCGCGCGGACAATATGAAGTGGAACTGAAAACCAACCTGGGGGATGCCATGGCGGCGACGATGGAGGCCAAGCTGCGCGAGCGTCGCACCGAGTACCAGCTGGCGCTGGCAATCGCGCGGGTCAAGGCGCTGCTGGGCAAGCCGCTGGAAAGTATAGCCAAAGAAGAAGGGCGAACGAAATGACGAAATGGATTGTGGCGGGCATGCTGTTGGCGGTGGCTAGCGCTGCCGGGGCGGAGAGTTTTCCCGCGACCTTGCAGTGGTCGCAACGGGTAGAACTGTCTCCGCGAGTGTCTGGCATTGTGCGTGAGGTTGGAGTGAATGCCGGCGATCGGGTGCAAAAAGGGCGCTCGCTCCTGTCTCTCGACGCTGCGCCTTATCTGGCGCGGGTGGCCGAGAGCAGAGCCACGGTCACTAGTTTTAAGGAGGAAACGGCGGAGGCTCAGCGCGATCTGGTACGTACCCAGGAGCTTTATGACCGGACCGTGATTTCCACCACCGAACTGGATCAGGCCAGGTTGCGTCAAGCCCGAGCCAAAGCCCAGCTGGATGGCGCCCAGGCACGGCTGGCGCGGGAACGCCAGGATCTGACGGATAGCGCATTGCGTGCCCCCTTCGACGCGGTCGTGGTGGCGCGTCTGGTGGAGCCGGGGCAGAACGTGGCAGTCGGGCTTCAGCCCCAGCCATTGCTGGTGCTGGCGAAGGCGGGCGAGATGGTGGCGCGCTTCAAGGTATCCGCCGACCGGATCGGCAGCCTCAAGACCGGACAGGCGGTAACGGTCGCTGTCGGCAGGCAGGACTACCCGGCCACCCTTAAAAACCTCGGCCTGGAGCCGGTCAAGGACAAAGACGGGGCAGTCTACGAGGTGGATGCGGTGTTCGCGGTTAAGGAGTTACTGCGCGCCGGAGTAGCGGCGGTGGTGAAACTGCCCGAGTAATTTTTAACAATGCTTGCTAACGTATTCCCTTGTCCGCAAGGAACTCGCCGATTTCTCTGTCAGACTGCAGGATGTGCAGTTCCGCCCAATCGGTGAGGAAGGCCAGGACCAGTGCTGCCTTGGCCGGGTTGGGGGTGCGCAGAGCGTTTCTGAGATTGTCCATTTTCTGAAGCAGGCCGAGATGTTCCGCGATGTGCTCTTCCATGCCAGGGAAGCCATATTCCGTCATGAGCCTTTCCTCAAGGGCGAAATGCTCGTAGGCGAAAAGGACCAGGTCATCCATCATTTCCTGCACTATATCGTACCGGCTGCCTTGGTCGACCGTGTCGGCGATCAGGTTGACCCGCTCGATGATCTCGCGGTGCTGGTTGTCAATGGCCGTGATGCCGACACGGTGGAGGCTTTCGTTCCAGATCAGATGGTGTTTGCTCATGATGGTTTGTCAGCCTCGATTACCTCTACGGTGCTTTGGTCCGGATGGCGGACTTGGGGCGGAAGGCCTTGATCACTTCTTCCCGGGTTTCCAGGTAGGGCCCGCCGATCAGGTCGATGCAGTAAGGCACGGCGGCAAACACGCCATCGAGGGTTTCCTTGATCGCCTTGGGTTGTCCGGGCAGGTTGATGATCAGGCATTGCTTGCGGATAACGCCAACCTGGCGGGAGAGGATGGCGGTGGGTACGTACTTCAGGCTGACGGCGCGCATATGCTCGCCGAAGCCGGGCAGCACCTTGTCCGCTACAGCCAGCGTCGCCTCAGGTGTGACGTCGCGCGGCGCCGGACCGGTGCCGCCGGTGGTGAGTATCAGGCAGCAGCCTTCTTCATCCGCCAGTTGACGCAGCGCAGCTTCGATTTGCGCCTGTTCGTCCGGGATCATGCGGGTAATGGCACGCCACGGCGTGGCCAGCGCGTTGGCTAGCCAGTCGTTGAGCGCCGGGATGCCCTGGTCTGCGTAAACGCCTTGTGAAGCGCGGTCGCTGATAGTGACCAGACCGATCAGCGCTGGCGGTTTGTTATTCATCTTGCTCCGGTTCGGTGCCTTTTTCTTCGAGGATCATTTCGCGCAGCAACTTGAACAGGGCGCGACTGCTCTTGGGCGGCTTGCCGGTCGCAGCCTCTTTCTGTGCATTGCGGATCAGGGTGCGAATCTGCTGGATGTCGGCCCGCGCATATTCCACCACCAGCTCGCTCAAGGCGTGCTCTTCAGTTAGCAGGCGCTCACGCCAGCGCTCCAGCAGGTGAAATTTGGCTGCCTGGACGCGCGTGACATTGTTCCACTCGTCCAACTGGGCCTGGATCGGCTCCGCATCCACCGTGCGCATCAATTTGCCGAGGTATTGCATCTGGCGGCGGCGCGGTTCGTGGCGGGTCAGGCGTTTGGCTTCGATAATAGCGTCCAGCAGGTTATCGGGTAGATTCAACTGTGCCAGCCGGTCCTTGTTCAGACTTACCAGTTCCTCGCCGATATCCTGCAATGCATGCATTTCTTGCTTGCGTTTGGTTTTGCTCGGGGGTTCCGGCAGGTCGTCAGGTGCGTCGAGTTCTAAATCAGCCATGGTTTCGCAAATGGAATCAAAGTTGCTATGATAACCTTTTTAATGAGGTATTCAGCAAGATAGAGCCGGCTTGTGATTGTTTCCGGGTCTTGCCGTTGCTGAAATTTTTGAGGTGCACGTGCCAGATTCCCGTTTTTCCCATTCTATTGAAACCCTGAGCCAGATCACCCGCGACATTTTGAGTCAGTCGAAGCTGGCCGGCGCTACGGCCTGCGAGGCGGAAGTCTCCCAAGGCTTCGGCCAGAACGTCTCGGTGCGTCGCGGCGAGGTTGAAACTATTGAATATAACCGCGACAAGGGCTTGGGGGTAACGGTTTACTTCGGTGATAAGCGTGGCCATGCCAGCACTTCCGACCTGTCGCCCCAGGCGATCAAGGATACCGTCGCTGCGGCGGTGAGCATCGCCCGATACACCGCCAGCGACGAATTCGCCGGCCTTGCCGATGAAAACCTGCTGGCCAGGGAGATCCCCGATCTCAGTCTTTATCACCCGTGGGATTTGTCGGTGGAACAGGCGATCGAGCAGGCAAAAACCTGTGAGGCTGCTGCGTTCGCGGTGGACAAGCGCATTGATAATTCCGAGGGCGCCTCGGTCTCCACTCAGGAGTCGCTGTTCATGTACGGAAACAGTCTGGGTTTCCTCGCCGGTTACCCTTCCTCGCGCCATGACATCAGTTGCGCGGTGATCGCCGAAGATGATGGAGGAATGCAACGGGATTACTGGTACAGCTCGCGGCGCGATGCGACTGACCTGGAAACCGCCGCAGTCGTAGGCAGGAAAGCCGGCGAGCGCACCGTGCGCCGCCTCGCTGCGCGCAAGATCAAGACCACCGAATGTCCGGTGCTGTTCGAAGCGCCGATTGCTTCCGGTTTGATCGGTCACCTGGTCGGCGCTGTCAGCGGCGGTAGCCTGTACCGAAAATCCTCTTTCCTGCTGGATAGTCTGGGTCAGCAAGTTTTTGCGCCGTTCGTCCAGATTCGCGAGCTGCCGCATATTCTCAAAGGGCTGGCGAGCAGCCCCTTCGACAATGAAGGCGTCGCCACTCGCGAGCGCGACCTGATCAAGGATGGCGTGCTGCAAGGATATTTTCTCGGCAGCTACTCGGCGCGCAAGTTGGGCATGACTTCCACCGGTAATGCAGGCGGCAACCACAACCTGATTATCGAGAGCAGCGGACAGGATTTTGAAGGCTTATTGAAAATGATGGGTAAGGGCCTGGTCGTGACGGAGCTGCTCGGCCATGGCATCAACCCGGTGACCGGTGATTATTCTCGCGGCGCCGCTGGTTACTGGGTGGAGAACGGTGAAATCCAGTACCCGGTGGAGGAAATCACCATTGCCGGCAATCTCAAGGACATGTTCAAACAGATTACGGCGGTCGGCAGCGACATCCTGGTTCAGGGCTCGAAGCAGTGCGGTTCGGTGCTAATCGAGCGGATGACGGTGGCGGGGGACTGAGTCCGCGGGGTTTTACTCAGGATTGTTCTGATCGTGGTAAAATCGCCGTTTTGCTTTTTGGAAAGAGCCCGTTATGTTTAGCGCAGAACAGACCATCGCCAAGTTCGATCCCGAGTTGTGGAAGGCAATGCAGGATGAAAACCGTCGTCAGGAAGACCACATTGAGCTGATCGCCTCGGAAAACTATACCAGCCCGGCGGTGATGGAAGCGCAGGGCTCGCAACTGACCAATAAATACGCCGAAGGCTATCCCGGCAAGCGCTATTACGGTGGCTGCGAGTACGTGGATGTGGCCGAACAGCTGGCGATCGACCGGGTCAAGGCCCTGTTCGGCGCGGAATATGCCAACGTCCAGCCGCACTCCGGTTCCCAGGCCAACCAGGCGGTATACATGGCGGTGCTGAAGCCTGGCGACACTATTTTGGGCATGTCGCTGGCTCATGGCGGTCACCTCACCCACGGTGCTTCGGTGAATCTTTCCGGCAAACTCTTCAATGCAATCACCTACGGCCTGGACCCCAAAACCGAAGCGATTGATTACGACGAAGTGGAGCGCCTGGCTCTGGAGCACAAGCCGAAAATGATCGTAGCCGGTGCTTCAGCTTATTCTCTGATCATCGACTGGAAACGCTTCCGCAAGATCGCCGACATGGTTGGTGCCTATCTGTTTGTCGATATGGCGCATTACGCCGGTCTGGTCGCTGCGGGCCTGTACCCCAACCCGGTCGGGATCGCAGATTTTGTGACCAGCACTACCCACAAGACCCTGCGTGGCCCGCGCGGCGGCATCATCCTGTCCTCCTTGCAGCACGAGAAGGCGCTGAACTCGGCGATTTTTCCCAGTATCCAGGGCGGCCCGCTGATGCACGTGATTGCCGCCAAGGCGGTCGCGTTCAAGGAAGCGGCGACGAAAGAATTCAAGCACTACCAGGAGCAGGTGATCGAAAACGCTATCGTGATGGCCAAGGTGCTGCAGGAGCGTGGTTTGCGCATCGTTTCCGGGCGCACCGAATCGCATGTGTTCCTGGTTGACCTGCGCGCCAAGAACCTGACCGGCAAAGAAGCCGAAGCGGCGCTGGGCCTCGCTCACATCACTGTGAACAAAAATGCCATCCCGAACGACCCGCAGAAACCCTTCGTCACCAGCGGCATCCGCATCGGCACGCCGGCGATGACCACGCGTGGTTTCAAGGAAATCGAAGCGGAGCACCTCGCCAACCTGATCGCCGACGTTCTCGACGCACCCACCGACGAGGTTGTCATCAGCCGCGTGGCGAATGAGGCCAAGGCGATGTGCGCGAAGTTCCCCGTTTACGGAAAGTGAGGAGTAAGGAGTGAGGAGTGTGGAGTTTGCCATGGGGCGGTTTTGCTCCTGACTCCTCACACTTCACTCCTCACTAAAAAATGAAATGCCCTTTTTGTGGTGCCATCGACACCCAAGTGATAGATTCTCGCGTCAACGAGGAAGGGGACAGCATACGTCGTCGTCGTCGCTGCCCGTCTTGCGACAAGCGTTTCACCACTTACGAAACGGCCGAGCTGCGCATGCCGCAGGTGGTCAAGCAGAATGGTACCCGCGAGGAATTTGACCGCGCCAAGGTGCGCACCAGCTTCATGCGCGCGCTGCACAAGCGCCCGGTGCCGACCGAATTCGTGGATCAGGCCATCGAGCGCATCGCGCAAAAGGTGTTGGGTCTGGGTGACCGTGAGGTGCCATCCCGTC
Organism: Sulfuricella denitrificans skB26; assembly: GCF_000297055.2. Lineage (NCBI taxonomy): Bacteria > Pseudomonadati > Pseudomonadota > Betaproteobacteria > Nitrosomonadales > Sulfuricellaceae > Sulfuricella > Sulfuricella denitrificans. Next base: position 838,627 of record NC_022357.1, read on the forward strand.
AGATGGGCGAAATGGTGATGCACGAGTTGTACAAACTCGACAAGGTAGCCTATATCCGCTTCGCCTCGGTCTATCGCAGCTTCCAGGATGTGGATGATTTCCGCGACGTCATCCGGGATCTGGATAAGTAAGCGTCCCATGTTTTCATCTATTGATTATGAGTACATGGCTCAGGCGCTGCGTCTGGCCGAGAAGGGTTTATACACCACCACGCCGAATCCGCGTGTCGGCTGTGTGATCGTACGCGACGGCAAGGTGGTCGGTTCTGGCTGGCATGCGCGTGCCGGTGAGCCCCATGCCGAGATCAATGCGCTTATGCAGGCAGGTGATCTGGCGCAGGGTGCAACGGTCTATGTCACACTCGAACCATGCAGCCACCATGGCCGCACGCCGCCGTGTGCCGGAGCCCTGATTCAGGCTGGTGTGGGCCGCGTAGTGGTGGCGATGGTCGATCCGAATCCACAGGTGGAGGGAGAAGGGATTACTCAACTGCAACAGGCGGGTATCCAGACTGACATTGGCCTGCTGGAGAAGGAGGCGCACGACCTCAATATTGGTTTTGTTTCCCGTATGACCAGCGGCCGGCCATGGCTGCGGCTGAAAATCGCCGCCAGTCTGGATGGCAAGACCGCGCTCAACAATGGGGTCAGCCAGTGGATCACCGGCGCGGATGCACGACGTGATGCGCACCGGTTGCGCGCCCGTTCCTGTGCGGTTCTGACCGGCATCGGCACGGTGCTGGCGGACGACCCGATGCTCAATGTGCGCGAGGTGGAAACACCGCGTCAGCCGCTCAGAGTGGTGGTGGACAGTACTTTGAAGATGCCTCCCTCGGCGAAAATGCTGCTGGAGGAAGAAATATTGGTGGTGACAGCGAGCGGCGACCACGGCAAGGCCGAAAACTTGCGCAAAGCCGGTGCCGAAGTGCTGGTGCTGCCGCCGCTGGATGGCCGGGTTGATCTGGCGAGGATGCTGGATGAACTGGGCAAGCGCGGCATCAATGAAATTACGGTGGAAGCCGGGCGCGGTCTGAACGGTGCGCTGGTGCGGCTGGGCCTGGTGGACGAATTCGTGATTTATTTCGCGCCGCTGTTGTTGGGCGACCGGGCTCGTGGCATGTTCGACCTGCCTGAATTGGTTGAGATGGGAGAGAGGCGTGAACTGCGCATTGCCGACGTGGGAATGGTGGGCAGGGATGTGCGCATCCGTGCTCTGCCAGTGGAATAATAAATTAAGGATTAAGTGACAATGTTTACCGGGATTATCGAAGCGGTGGGTCAGATCAAGCAGGTCGAACAGCGCGACCAAGGTGTGCGCCTGACCATCGCATCCGACCGGCTGGATTTCAGCGATGTTGCCGTCGGCGACAGCATCGCCGCCAACGGCGTGTGCCTCACCGTGGTTTCTCTGGCCGGCAGCGCCTACACCGTAGACGTATCGCAGGAAAGCCTGAATTGCACCGTGGGCCTGGGCGAGCCCGGCGAGGTTAACCTGGAAAAGGCGATGCGCCTGTCCGACCGGCTTGGCGGACACCTCGTCAGCGGTCACGTGGATGGCGTCGGCGAGGTGGTGAAATTCGAGCCGGTGGGGGAGAGCCATTTGCTGCGAATTCGAGCCCCCAGGGAACTTGCGCGCTTTATCGCGACGAAGGGTTCTATCACCATCAATGGCGTCAGTCTGACCGTTAACGAAGTGAGTGATGTCGAGTTCACCATTAACCTCATTCCGCATACCGTGGAAGTAACCACGCTAAAGTATCTAAAACCCGGCACCAGGGTCAATCTGGAAGTGGACATGCTGGCGCGTTACGTAGATCGCCTGCTGCACCCGAATAACTAAGGAAAAATTCATGACAATCAGTTCAACCCAGGAAATCATCGCCGACTTCAAGGCCGGAAAAATGGTCGTCCTGGTGGATGAAGAGGACCGCGAGAACGAGGGAGACCTGGTGCTGGCGGCGGAATTCGTCACGCCCGAAGCGATCAACTTCATGGCCAAGCATGGCCGTGGATTAGTCTGCCTGACGCTGACCGAGGAGCGCTGTCGTCTGCTCAATCTGCCGTTGATGGTGTCGGCAAACCAGCTGGCGCTGGGTACCAACTTCACCGTTTCGATCGAGGCGGCGGAAGGGGTGACCACCGGTATCTCTGCGGCCGACCGAGCCAAGACTATCCTCGCGGCAGTGAAGAAGGACGCCAAAGCGTCCGATATCGTTCAGCCTGGCCATATCTTTCCGCTCAAGGCGCAGAAGGGCGGCGTACTGGTGCGCGCTGGCCATACCGAGGCAGGTTGCGACCTGGCCCAGCTGGCAGGACTGGAGCCAGCGGCAGTGATTTGCGAAATCCTCAAGGAAGACGGCGAGATGGCGCGTTTGCCGGACTTGCTCGAATACGCCAAACATCACGATCTCAAGATCGGTACCATCGCGGACCTGATCCACTACCGCAGCCAGACCGAGAGCTTGGTGGAGCGGGTTTCCGAGCGCGCCGTTGCAACCTGCTACGGCGAATTCAAATTGATCGCCTATCTGGACAAGACCGCCAACGAGGCGCACCTTGCCTTGGTGAAGGGTGAGATCAAGGCCGGCGAGGAGGTGCTGGTGCGGGTGCACGAGCCGTTGTCGACGCTGGATTTTCTCGATGTGACCAGCCTCGAACACACCTTCAGTGTGCATGAGGCAATGAAGGCCGTCGCTGAGGCGGGCAGCGGCGTGATTGTTCTGCTGCGCCGCCCGGAAACTTCCGCGGATCTGCTCGAGCGGATTCAGCGCACCCAGCCGAAGGCACCCGCCAAGGTTGATTTGCGCAATTACGGCATCGGCGCGCAAATTTTGCGCGACCTGAACGTCACCAAGATGCGCCTGCTGGCTACGCCGCGCAAGATGCCGAGCATGACCGGCTTCGATCTGGAAGTGACAGGCTACGTCGCGCCGAAGAAATAAACCTAGAGGAATGAACATGGAAAAGTGTGACAACTACGTAGAAATAGAGAAAAATTTGTCGGGTGTAGGGTTGCATATCGGCATCGTGATGAGCCGCTTCAACATCGACGTGTGCGAGGGGTTGCTGTCCGCCTGCGCCTGCACCCTGCGGAAACATGGCGTGGCTGATGGCGACATCACGCTGGCGAGCGTGCCGGGCGCATTGGAGATTCCGTTGGTGCTGCAAAAAATGGCCAAGAGCGGCAAGTTCGACGCGCTGATCGCGCTCGGCGCGGTAATTCGAGGCGAAACTTACCATTTCGAACTGGTCGCCAACGAGTCCGGCAACGGCGTGACCCGCGTTGCGCTGGATAGCGGCATGCCGATCGCCAACGCCATCCTCACCACCGAGGACGACGACCAGGCGCTGGCCAGGATGTCCGAAAAAGGATCGGAAGCGGCCCTGGCCGCAATCGAGATGGCCAACCTGCTGAAGCAACTATGAGCAGCGAAAAAAGAGCCAGCAAGGCACCGAAAAAAAGCCGGCGCAAGGCGCGGGAATTTGGAGTGCAGGGCCTGTACCAGTGGAAACTGACGGGTGGTGATGCCAATACCATCCTGAGCCAGCTGCGTGAGGAAAAGGAATACCCGAATATTGATGAAGAGCACCTTACAGTCTTGGTGCGCGGGGTGATTGCTCAGGCGCAGGAGCTGGATGTGCTGATCACGCCCTACCTCGATCGTCCTGCCGGAGATCTGAGCCCGGTGGAACATGCCATCCTGCTTCTGGCTGCCTACGAAATGAAGCATCACCCGGAAATTCCCTACCGCGTCGTGATCAACGAGGCAGTCGAACTGGCCAAGACCTACGGCGGCACGGATGGCCACAAGTTCGTCAACGGCGTGCTGGATAAACTCGCCGCGCAGGTGCGGGCGGTGGAGGTCAAGGGCGGACGGTGAGTCGTAAGGCGAGGGAAGGGATGTAAATGAATACAGCTAGTACCGCAATCGAGCAACGGCGATGGTTTTCCCCCCTCACGCTTCACCCCTTACTCCTCACAAAATAGAAATGCCTTCCGAATTCGACCTGATCCGCCGTTTTTTTACCCGCGAAACACCCGGTGCCGTACTCGGAGTGGGGGATGATGCGGCGCTGTTGGCGCCTACTTCCGGCATGCAGCTGGCTGTGTCCACCGACATGCTGGTGGAAGGGCAGCATTTCGCCCCTCAGGATGGGCCTGGATCGGTTGGTTACAAATCTCTGGCGGTGAATCTGTCTGACATGGCGGCGATGGGGGCGACACCGCGCTGGGCGACGCTGGCGCTTTCCCTGCCGGGGGCTGACGAAGTCTGGCTGCGCGGGTTTGCCGGTGGGTTTTTTCAGTTTGGCGCAAAAATTTGGCGTAGAGTTGGTGGGTGGTGATACCACGCGTGGACCGTTGACCATCTGTGTGCAAATCATCGGTGAAGTGCCGCCAGGTCTGGCGTTGCGCCGGGATGGCGCGCACGGGGGCGATGAAATCTGGGTGTCCGGTGTGCTGGGTGACGCTGCGCTGGCGCTGGCCAACCTGCAGCGCCGGGTCGAGCTGATGCCGCTAGAATCCGCATCCTGCCTGCCCAGGCTACGCGTGCCACTGCCGCGGGTCGAACTGGGTCTGGCACTGCGCGGCGTGGCCAGTGCCGCTATCGATATATCAGATGGCTTGCTGGCTGATTTGGGACATATCCTGGAAAGCTCCGGAGTGGGGGCGAAAATCCATTTCGAAGCTTTGCCGCTGTCCGAAGTGGCAAGCCGTTATATCGAGCAGGAAGTGGTTCAAAACTGCGTACTGGCCGGGGGCGACGATTACGAATTGTGTTTTACCGCACCGCCGGAAAAGCATGCGGAAATTCTTTCCATCGCGCAGCAAATCGGTTTGCCGCTGGCTTGCATCGGGATTATTAAGAACACAGCAGGCTTGAGCGTCCTCCGGGCCGGTCAGGCCATGACCATCAAGGCGACCGGGTTTGACCATTTCTCCTAAATTCGTGTTCAGCCATCCGGCTCATTTCTTCGCGTTCGGTTTTAGCTTTGGCATAACATTGTGCTGGCGCAAAATGTTAGCCTGCACTGAAACCTTATTCTGCCATGACAAATAACACACCGACCTTGCGTTTTGTAATCGGCCATCCGGCCCATTTCTTCGCATTCGGTTTTGGTGCCGGATTGAGCCCCTACGCGCCCGGTACGGTTGGGACGCTGGTCGCATTTCCCTTATTTTTTTTGCTGCGCGGCCTGGATCCGGTGATTTATTTCTCCTTGGTTGCCGTGCTGTACGCGGCGGGAATCTGGTTTTGTGAAGTCGCCGGAAAGTCGCTGGGCGTGTCGGATCATGGCGGCATTGTCTGGGACGAAATCGTCGCCTTTCTGTTGGTGCTACATTTTTCTCCTCCGACACTGCTGGGGTACGCATTAGCCTTTGGCCTGTTCCGCCTGTTCGATATCTGGAAGCCGTTCCCGATACGATACGCAGATCAGCGCATCCATGGCGGTTTCGGCGTGATGTTCGATGACTTGCTGGCGGCAATATACGCGGTCGCCGGTTTGCTGCTCCTGGTCCGATGGGGGGTAATTTGATGGACGATAAGCTATATCGACTGGCTGAGGACGTGGGCAATGCATTGAAGCGGCACGCCATGATGCTGGTGACGGCGGAATCCTGCACCGGTGGATGGGTCGGGCAGGCCGTGACGGCGGTGCCGGGCAGCTCGCACTGGTTCGACCGGGGGTTTGTTACTTACACTAACGATGCGAAGCAGGAAATGCTGGGTGTCTCTGCAACAACGCTGGCTGAGCATGGCGCGGTTAGCGAGTCGACGGTGCGGGAGATGGTGTCCGGCGCGCTAAAAAACAGCCGTGGCCAGGCGGCACTGGCGATCAGCGGTATCGCGGGTCCAGGCGGCGGCACCCCGGAAAAGCCAGTGGGCACGGTGTGTTTTGCCTGGGGTTTGGCGAACGGTGGCGTTACCAGCGAACAACGATATTTTTCCGGTGACCGCCGCGAGGTGCGACAACAGGCAGTAGAAAGAGCATTGCAGGGATTGCTGGAGCGCCTGGAGTGAAAGAATGTTTGTTGGGGTGAGCTGGCGAACCCCAACAAACCCGACTTGTGACATAATTGAGCGATTGATTTTAAGGGAAATACCATGGACGAAAACAAGAACAAGGCGCTGGCTGCTGCACTATCCCAGATCGAAAAGCAGTTCGGCAAGGGCTCCATCATGCGCCTGGGCGACGGCGAAGTGGTCAAGGATATCCAGGTCGTGTCGACCGGTTCGCTGGGGCTGGATATCGCCTTGGGCGTCGGCGGCTTGCCGCGCGGGCGGGTGGTGGAGATCTACGGGCCGGAATCCTCCGGCAAGACTACGCTGACCCTGCAAGTGATCGCGGAAATGCAGAAACTCGGCGGTACCGCCGCTTTCATCGACGCGGAGCACGCGCTCGATCCGCAATACGCGCAGAAGCTCGGCGTGAATGTTTCCGATCTGCTGATTTCCCAGCCCGACACGGGGGAACAGGCACTGGAAATCGCCGACATGCTGGTGCGTTCAGGCTCGGTGGATATCGTGGTGATCGACTCGGTAGCTGCGCTGACCCCCAAGGCCGAGATTGAAGGCGAAATGGGCGACTCCCACATGGGCCTGCAGGCCCGGCTGATGTCGCAGGCGCTGCGCAAGCTGACCGGCAACATCAAGCGCACCAATACCCTGGTGATCTTCATCAACCAGATCCGGATGAAAATCGGCGTCATGTTCGGCAATCCCGAAACCACGACCGGTGGCAATGCGCTCAAGTTCTACGCTTCGGTGCGCCTGGACATCCGCCGTACCGGCGCGATCAAGAAAGGCGATGAGGTGATTGGCTCGGAAACCCGCGTCAAGGTGGTCAAGAATAAGGTGGCGCCCCCCTTCAAGCAGGCCGAGTTCGACATTCTCTACGGCGAGGGTATCTCGCGCGAAGGCGAGATCATCGAGCTGGGCGTGGTGCACAAGCTGGTCGAGAAATCCGGCGCCTGGTATAGCTACAAGGGCGAGAAAATCGGCCAGGGCAAGGACAACTCGCGCGAGTACCTGAAGGAGCACAAGGACATCGCCGCCGAGATCGAAGCCAAGGTGCGCGCTGCGGTCGGTGTGAGTGGCCTGCCGGCGACGGTTGATCCCGATACGGTGGATGCCTGATCTCAGCCTGCGTCAGCGGGCGTTGAACTACCTCGCGCGGCGTGAATATACCCGCGACGAGCTGTATCGCAAGCTGCTGCCTTATGCCGAGGAATCGGACTCTCTCGAAGATCTGCTGGCTGATTTCAAGGCACGCGACTGGCTATCCGAGCAGCGCTTTGTCGAGCAAGTGGTCCATGCCCGTAGCGGCCGCTACGGTAGCCGGTATATTGCCCACGAACTGCGGGAAAAAGGGGTCGCTGATGAACTGATAGCGCAGGCCCTGCCGCAACTGAAGGAAAACGATCTGGAAACCGCCCGCACCATCTGGGCGAAAAAGTTCGGCAAGCTGCCCGAGGATGCTAAAGAACGTGCGAAACAGATGCGTTTTTTGCAAAGCAGGGGATTCGGCCTGGATGTGATCGGCAAGCTGCTGAATGGCAGCGACAGGTGAAATCTGTGCCTTTGGAAATTGAAGAGGATATGCAATGAAAAAAATGCTGTTGGGTGTGGCCTTGGCGGGCCTGCTGGGATTGTCCGGCTGCGACTATTTGCCGTTTGGATTCACTCCGGTGAAGGAAATTATGACCTCTCCCGCGCAGTTTGAAGGCAAGGAGGTCAGAGTCAAAGGCAAGGTCAAAGACATTGTCAAAGTTCCGCTGGTCGACCTTAAGCTGTACGTGCTGGATGATGGCAGTGGCGAGGTAACGGTTGTGGCTGGCGAGAGTCTGCCGGCAGTGAACGAAACCGTTACGGTCAAGGGGGTCGTCGAAAGCATGGCCATCATGGGCGGCGAGTCGATAGGCCTGCGTATCAAGGAAAAGAAACGGTTCTAGCGTAGCTGGCGCGTCATGCGCACATTTAAGGATATTGTGTTTTGGGGAAGCAAGAATGAAAAGCAGTGAAATCCGTCAGAAATTCCTCGATTATTTTGCTTCCAAGGGACATGCCGTGGTGGCGTCCAGCTCCCTGGTGCCGCACGAAGACCCTACCCTGCTGTTCACTAATGCTGGGATGAACCAGTTCAAGGATGTGTTCCTCGGCTTCGACAAGCGTCCCTATACCCGCGCCGCCAGCTCCCAGAAGTGCGTACGTGCCGGCGGCAAGCACAACGACCTGGAGAACGTCGGCTATACGGCCCGTCACCATACCTTTTTCGAGATGCTGGGCAACTTCAGCTTCGGCGATTACTTCAAGCGCGAGGCAATCCACTACGCATGGGAACTGCTCACCGACGTGTTCAAGCTATCCAAGGACAAGCTGTGGGTGACGGTGTATGCCGAAGACGACGAAGCCTACGACATCTGGACCAAGGAAATCGGCGTGCCGGCCGAGCGTGTGATCCGCATCGGCGACAACAAGGGCGCCCGCTACGCCTCCGATAACTTCTGGATGATGGGCGATACCGGCCCCTGCGGTCCCTGCACCGAGATTTTCTACGACCACGGCGAGCACATCTTCGGCGGCCCTCCCGGCTCACCTGACGAGGACGGCGACCGCTACATCGAAATCTGGAACAACGTCTTCATGCAGTTCAACCGGGACGAACAGGGCGTCATGCACCCCCTGCCCAAGCCATCGGTGGATACCGGCATGGGGCTGGAGCGTATCTCCGCCGTGCTGCAGGGCGTGCATGCCAACTACGAGATCGACCTGTTCCAAGCCCTGATCCAGGCCGCCGCGCGGGAAACCCATTGCGCCGACCTCGACAGCCCGTCGCTGAAAGTGCTGGCCGACCACATCCGCGCCTGCTCCTTCCTCATCGCCGACGGCATCATCCCCGGCAACGAAGGCCGCGGCTACGTGCTGCGCCGCATCATCCGCCGCGCTATCCGGCACGGCTACAAGCTCGGCGCCCGCGCCGCGTTTTTCCATAAACTGCTGCCGGACCTGGTGGCGGAAATGGGGGATGCCTACCCGGAGTTGAAGCAGAATCAAAGCCGCATCAGCGAGGTGCTGAGGCTGGAGGAGGAGCGTTTCTTTGCCACCATCGAGCACGGCATGGCGATTCTGGAGGCGGAACTCGGTGCGATGGCGCAGTCCGGCATCCAGGTGTTCAACGGCGAAACCGCCTTCAAGCTGCATGACACTTACGGCTTTCCGCTCGACCTGACTCAGGACGTGTGCCGCGAGCATGGCGTGACCGTCGATGCCGCGGCCTTCGATATCGCTATGGCGCGCCAGAAGGAACAGGCGCGTGCTGCCGGAAAATTCAAGATGGCGGCCAACCTGGAATACGATGGCCCGGCCACGGTCTTCAATGGCTACGAAACCCTGGAAGCCAAGAGCAACGTGCTGGCCCTGTACAAGGATGGTTCCCCGGTGAACGAACTGGTGGAAGGCGAGATGGGCGTGGTGGTGCTGGACAATACCCCGTTCTACGCCGAGTCCGGCGGCCAAGTGGGGGATAGAGGTGCGCTGCAAAGTGTGCATGGCATTTTTACGGTGGAAGATACCCAGAAAATTCAGGCCAGCGTGTTCGGCCATCACGGCGTGGTGAATACCGGCAAGATCAGCGTTGGCAACAACGTTACGGCCAGGGTGGACACCCAGGCCCGTGCTCGCATCATGCGCAACCACTCGGCCACTCACCTGATGCACAAGGCCTTGCGCGAAGTACTGGGTTCCCATGTGCAGCAGAAGGGGTCGCAGGTGGATCCGGACAAGACTCGCTTTGACTTCGCCCACAATGCGCCGATGAGTGCTGGGGATGTTCGCAGGGTGGAACAGATCGTCAATGCCGAGATTCTCGTTAATTCGGCTACCCAAACCCGTCTTGTGCCCATCGAGGAAGCCCAGACGCTGGGCGCCATGATGCTGTTCGGCGAGAAATACGGCGACGAGGTGCGGGTACTGGACATCGGCAGTTCCCGCGAGCTGTGCGGCGGCACCCATGTGGCCCGCAGCGGCGATATCGGCCTGTTCAAGGTGGTGGCAGAAAGCGGCGTGGCAGCCGGCGTGCGGCGTATCGAGGCAGTCTGTGGTGACAACGCGCTGGCTCTGGTGCAGCAGCAGCAGATGCTGCTGGCGGGCGTGGCGGAGGCCCTCAAGGCCCAGCCGCAGGAAGCGGAAGCCCGTGCCGTTCAGGTTCTCGATCATGTGAAGGCGCTGGAGAAAGAACTGGCACGGATCAAGTCCAAGCTGGCCTCCAGCCAGGGTGACGATCTCGTTGCTCAGGCGGCAGATATCAAGGGCGCCAAGGTACTGGCGGCAGCTATCGAAGGCGGTGATGCCAAAACCCTGCGCGAAACGCTGGACAAGCTCAAGGATAAGCTCAAATCAGCGGCGATCGTGCTGGCGGCGGTGGAGGGCGGCAAGGTTACCCTGATCGCTGGTGTAACCGCCGATCTGACTACAAAAGTGAAGGCGGGCGAACTGGTCAACTTCGTTGCCCAGCAGGTGGGCGGCAAGGGCGGCGGGCGACCGGACATGGCCCAGGCTGGCGGAACTGATCCGGAAAAATTGCCCGCTGCGTTGGCTTCAGTAAGGGATTGGGTGGCCGGACGGTTGTGATTTCACAGGGGGTCTGGCGGTTCTCATATTGAATCCAGAACCCCACAACTTGCGATCCCTGTTGACTGATTGCTAGGTTTCCGCCGTTTCCTTGAGCATGTGTGCCCAGTTCATGGCTTCGATCTGGGCTTGCATCAAGTGGCCCAGGTTAAGCTGCATGTCGGCCAGCAAACCTTCGGCGGCATTGAAATCGTTCTGCTCCAATTTCTCCACCAGCAGCAGCATATTTCCCAGCTTTCCCTCATGCTTCAGCAGCGCGTTTTCGACGTCGCTTGCCAGGTTGACCTGCTTGACCACTTCCTCTAACGGCATGCCAAGCAGGGTATCGAGTAACGACATGATGCCGGTCATGAAGGCGCGGTCGTGGAGATCCTTGTCCCGCTCAGACAGAGTCACGGCCAGCAGTTCCATCAGCTTGCCGCGGGTGGCAGCCAGTTCCAGCAGCGGGCTATGCATGTCGCCGCCCTGGTTGACGAACAGCAACAGTTGCAGCCAGCGCTGCAACTGTTGCCGACCCAATACGACAATCGCCTGCTTGAGCGAGCTGATCTTGTAGCGCGCCCCGACCGCAACCGAGTTCACCAGTCGCAGCAGATTGTAGCTGAGCGAGGGGTCGTGTTTGAAAGCCTGTTCGATTTCATGCGTTTCAGCATCACCCAGAATCAGCTCGAGCAGCTTCAATAACATCAACTTGGAAGAATCGGCGCGTTTGCCGCTCAGGGTGACCGGGCGGGCGTAGTAATAGCCCTGGAACAGGTCGAAACCGAGTCCCTTGCATAGTATGGCCTGATCGATATCCTCGACTTTCTCTGCCAGCAGTTTCACCGGCCAGTTCTTGAGATACTTGACGTTTATTTCCAGTCCTTCCTGTCCCATCTGCGGCAGGTCGATCTTGATCACCTCAACGATATCGAACAGAGGTTTGAATTGCGAGTCGCCGCCGAAATCGTCCAGCGCCAGGCTGAAGCCCATCCCCTTGAGTTCTTGGCAGCGGTTGATGATTTGTTCGTCGACCTGGATGGTTTCAAGCAACTCGATGACGATTTTATCTTGTGGTAGCAGCTCGATCATGTCGGACAGCAGCAGATCGGCATTGACGTTGATGAATCCTTTTTTGTCCCCGAGCACGCTGGCGATTCCGAGTTCGCTGAAAGCGTGGGTGATGACGTGTGCTGTGGCCAGCAGGTCATTTGTTATGTGGGCACTGGTGCTTTGTCCAGAGGAGCGGAACAGCAGTTCGTAGGCGACGATTTGCTGGTCGCGGTCGAGGATAGGCTGGCGGCCGATAAAGATGTCTTGGAGGCTGTCTGGCATAAGAATGAATAATGTCCTTATCCGTTCTGTCCGTCAATCAGGCAGCGGTGTTCCGGCAGTTGCTATTTACGTTTTATGTACAGATCGGTGATGGTGCCTTCCACCATTTCCGCCGCGAAGCCCAGGGTTTCCGACAGAGTCGGGTGGGGATGAATGGTCAGCCCGATATCCTGCGCATCCGCACCCATTTCCAGCGCCAGCACGGCTTCAGCGATGAGCTCGCCGGCATTGCTGCCGACGATGCCGGCGCCGAGGATGCGGCGGGTATCCTTTTCAACGATCAGCTTGGTGATGCCCTCGTCGCGACCGATGGATAGCGCCCGGCCGCTGGCCGCCCAGGGGAACGATGCCTTCTCGTAGGCGATGCCCTGCGCCTTGGCTTCGGTCTCGGTCAGTCCCATCCAGGCCACCTCCGGGTCGGTGTAGGCGACCGAAGGGATGGTGCTGGGGTCGAATGCCGCCTTGTGGCCGGCAATAACCTCCGCGGCTACCTTGCCCTCATGTACTGCTTTGTGCGCCAGCATCGGCTGGCCGACGATGTCGCCGATGGCGAAGATGTGCGGGATGTTGGTGCGTTGCTGCTTGTCCACCGGGATGAAGCCCTGGTCATCTATCCGGATACCGGCGTTCTCGGCTCCGATCAGCTTGCCGTTGGGGCGGCGACCTACCGCAACCAGTACCCGGTCGTACAACTGCGGTTCAGGTGCATTGTCTCCGCCGAAGGTGGCAAGAATGCCCTCTTTCTTCGCCTCCAGTGCGGCCACGCTGGTGTTGAGCAGAATCGCTTCGTAGCGTTTCTCGATGCGTTTGAGCAGGGGCTTGACGATGTCAGGGTCGGCGCCGGGCATGAGCTGCGGACCACGTTCCACTACGGTAATTTTTGCGCCCAGCGCATAGTAAACGGTGGCCATTTCCAGGCCGATGATGCCGCCGCCGATAACCAGCATTCTTTTCGGAACGTCAGCCAGTTGTAGTGCGCCAGTCGAGTCGATCACGCGCGGATCGATCGGGAAGGTCGGAATCTTCACCGCCTGCGATCCAGCGGCGATGATGGCGCTGTCGAAGGTCACCGTGACCTCGCCTTCTGCGGTTTCGACACGGATGTGATGGGGTGCGACGAACTGGCCGACGCCGTGTATGACCTGGATGTTGCGCTGCTTCGCCAATACGCCCAGCCCGCCGGTGAGCTTGGCGACCACGCTTTCCTTCCAGGCACGGATCTGGTCGATATCGATTTTCGGCTTGCCGAAGCTGACACCGTGGTGGCTGACCTCTTCCGCCTCGGAGATGACCTTGGCGACATGCAGCAGCGCCTTGGAGGGAATGCAGCCGACGTTGAGGCAGACGCCGCCGAGACTCGGATAGCGTTCGATCAGGACCACCTTCTTGCCCAGGTCGGCGGCGCGGAAGGCAGCGGTGTAGCCGCCCGGGCCGGCACCCAGTACCACCACGTCGGTCTGGATTTCCGCTGCGGATATAGTAACGGCCGCTTCGGTCGCCGGCTGCTCCGGTGCTTTTTGCTGCGGGGCTGGCGCGCTCTCCTGTTCAGCTTCCAGAGTAAGAATCAGCGATCCCTGGGAAACCTTGTCGCCAACCTTCAGCTTGAGCGACTTGACTACGCCGGCATGGGACGAGGGGATTTCCATCGTCGATTTTTCGCTTTCCAGCGCGATCAGCGAGTCGTCTTTCTGAATTTTAGCACCCGGCTTCACCAGGATTTCGATGACTTCGACGTTGTTGAAGTCGCCAATGTCCGGCACGGTTACTTCGATGATTTTGCTCATATTCTCTTCCATGAGGAGTGAGGGGTAAGAAGTGAGGAGTAAAACCTCCTGGCCCAAGTTTCATCCTAGTGAGGCGTAAGCGAGAGGGAGGTTCTCCTCACTCTTCGCTCCTTGCTCCTCACTCTTAAAGCAGCAATCTACGCACGTCCGCCAGCATCTGGCTCAGGTCGGTGATGAAGCGCGCACCTTGGGCACCGTCGATGACGCGATGGTCGTAGGACAGCGACAGCGGCAGCATCAGGCGCGGCACAAATTCCTTGCCGTTCCACACCGGTTTCATGGTGGCGCGGGAGATGCCGAGGACCGCCACTTCAGGCAGGTTGATGATGGGCGTGAAGAAGCTGCCGCCGATACCGCCCAGGCTGGAAATGCTGATGCTGCCACCCTGCATTTCGCCGGGGGTGAGCTTCTTGTCGCGCGCTTTCTGGCTGATGGTCATCAGCTCGCGCGCCAGATCTAGCACGCCTTTCTGGTCGGCGTTGCGGATCACCGGCACCACCAGTCCGTCCGGCGTGTCCACCGCCATGCCGATGTGGACATATTGCTTGAACACCAGGCTTTCGCCGTCTGCGGAAAGAGAGGTGTTGAAGTGGGGGTGGGCTTTCAGAGCCGCTGCCACGGCCTTGATCAGGAAGGCCGGCAGAGTGAGGCGGACGCCCTGTTTCTGTGCGTCGTCGCTCATCGCCTTGCGGAAGGCTTCCAGCTCGGTGATGTCGGCTTCCTCGTGCTGGGTGACGTGGGGCGCGGTGACCCAGTTACGGTGCAGGTTGGCGCCGGAGACTTTCTTGATCTTGGTGAGCGGCCTGACTTCGATCGCACCGAACTTGGCAAAATCGACTTGCGGCATTTCCAGCACCGACAGACCGGTTCCGCCGGCAGCACTTCCACGCGGGCGCGATAGCTCGGCTTTGACGAAGGCCTGTACGTCCTCCTTGAGAATCCGGCGTTTCGGGCCGGAGCCGTTGACCAGGGCGAGGTTGACGCCCAGTTCGCGGGCGAAGGCACGCACCGACGGACTGCCGTGCACTTTGATGTTATCGCTGATGTCGGCGAGCGGCGCCGGGGAAACCGGTGCGACAGGGGCGGCTGGGGCCACTGTTCTGACCGGTGCTATGACTGCCGGCGCTGTGGCTGCTGCCGGAGCTGCCGGTTGTGGTGCGGCGGCGACCGGTTTTGCTGCCGGAGCCTTGCCCTCTTCTGTGACTTCCATCAACAGGATCAGGCTGCCTTCGGAAACCTTTTCTCCCACCTTGGCGCGTACGGCGGTGACCTTGCCGCTCCAGGGTGAGGGGATGTCCATGGTGGCTTTTTCGCTTTCCAGCGTAATCAGCGCGTCTTCGGCCTTGACGATGTCGCCTTCCTTGACCAGGACTTCGATCAAGTCGATGGAGTCGAAATTGCCGATGTCGGGAACACGAACTTCTTTTATTGTGGGCATTGAGTTTCTCCCTAAACCGTTACGGGGTTGGGCTTGTTCGGGTCGATGCCGTATTTGGCGATCGCTTCGGCTACCTTGGCGGCGGGGATCACGCCCTCGTCGGCCAGCGCCTTGAGCGCAGCTACCACGACATGGAAGCGGTCGACCTCGAAGAAGCGGCGCAGGTTTTCGCGGCTGTCGCTGCGACCGAAGCCGTCGGTGCCGAGCGTCACGTAGTGGCGCGGCACGAAGGCACGAATCTGGTCGGCGTAGGCTTTCATGTAATCAGTGGAAGCAACGACCGGTCCGGAGCCGTCCTTCAGGCATTTCTCGACGTAGGTCGTGCGCTGGGTGTGCTCCGGGTGGAGCATGTTCCAGCGTTGCACGTCGAGGCCTTCGCGGCGCAGTTCGTTGAAGCTGGTGACGCTCCAGATGTCGGAGGACACGCCGAAATCGGCTTCCAGTAGATCGGCTGCCGCGATCACCTCGCGCAGTATCGTGCCGGAACCCAGCAGCTGCACCCTCATCTTCTTCTTCGGCGCGCCGCGCTTGAGCAGGTACATCCCCTTCAGGATGCCTTCCTCGGCGCCCTTGGGCATCGGCGGATGAACGTAGTTTTCGTTCATGATGGTGATGTAGTAGTAGATGCTTTCCTGATCCTTGTACATCCGGCGCAGGCCGTCCTGGATGATCACCGCCAGTTCGTAGGCGTAGGTCGGGTCATAAGTGATGCAGTTGGGGACGGTCGAGGCCAGGATGTGGCTGTGGCCGTCCTCATGCTGTAGCCCTTCGCCGTTCAGGGTGGTGCGCCCCGCGGTGCCGCCCATCAGGAAGCCGCGAGCACGGGCGTCGCCCGCCGCCCAGGCGAGGTCGCCGACGCGCTGGAAGCCGAACATCGAGTAGAAGGTGTAGAACGGGATCATGGCCTGGCCATGGTTGCTGTAGCTGGTGCCCGCGGCCAGCCAGGAGGAGAATGCGCCGGCCTCGTTGATGCCTTCCTCGAGGATCTGTCCGTTCTTGTCTTCCTTGTAGTACATCACCTGGTCGGCATCCTGCGGCTCATAGAGCTGGCCGACCGATGAGTAGATGCCGAGCTGGCGGAACATGCCTTCCATGCCGAAGGTGCGCGCTTCGTCCGGGATGATAGGCACGACCAGCTTGCCGATGGCCTTGTCCTTGAGCAGGGTGGAGAGCACCCGTACAAAGGCCATGGTGGTGGAAACTTCGCGGTCGCCGGTGCCGGCAAGCTGGCTTTCGAAGGCGGAGAGATCGGGCACGGCAAGCGCCTTGGCGGCCATGCGTCGCGCCGGCAGGTAACCGCCCAGCGCCATGCGGCGCTCGCGCAGGTACTGCATTTCCGGGCTGTTTTCGGCCGGTTTGTAGAAAGGCACCTCGGCGATTTTGTCGTCGGGGATGGGGATGTTGAAACGCTCGCAGAACTGCTTGAGCGATGCTTCGGACATCTTCTTCGCCTGGTGAGTGATGTTCTGGCCCTCGCCGGACATGCCCATGCCGTAGCCCTTTACCGTCTTCGCCAGGATCACGGTCGGTTGTCCTGTGTGCTGCATCGCAGCGGAGTAGGCGGCATAGACCTTGAGCGGATCGTGACCGCCGCGGTTGAGGCGCCAGATGTCCTCGTCCGACATGTGAGCGACCATTTCCAGCAGCTCGGGATATTTGCCGAAGAAATGCTGGCGCACGTAGGCGCCATCCTTGGATTTGTAGTTCTGGTAGTCGCCGTCGACGCATTCTTCCATGCGTTTCTTCAGCAGGCCTTTCTTGTCCATCGCCAGGAGCGAGTCCCAGTGACGGCCCCAGACCACCTTGATGACGTTCCAGCCAGCGCCGCGAAAACCGGCTTCCAGCTCCTGGATGACCTTGCCATTGCCGCGCACCGGCCCGTCCAGTCGTTGCAGGTTGCAGTTGATGACGAACACCAGGTTGTCGAGTTTCTCGCGCGAGGCGAGGTTGATCGCTCCCATGGATTCCGGCTCGTCGGTCTCGCCGTCGCCGAGAAAGGCCCACACCTTGCGGCCCTCGGTTTTGACCACGCCGCGATCTTGCAGATACTTCATGAAGCGCGCTTGATAGATCGCGGTGAGCGGCCCCAGCCCCATCGACACCGTGGGGAACTGCCAGAAATCCGGCATCAGCCAGGGATGCGGGTAGGAGGGCAAGCCCTTGCCATCCACTTCCTGGCGGAAGTTGAGCAACTGGTCTTCAGTGATCCGGCCTTCGAGGAAGGCCCGGGCGTAAATGCCGGGGGCCAGGTGACCCTGGATATACAGCAGATCGCCGCCGTGGTCTTCCGTCGGGGCGCGGAAAAAATGGTTGAAGCCGACTTCGTAAAGCGTGGCAGCGGACTGGTAGCTGGCGATATGGCCGCCGACGCCGGGGCTTTGCTTGTTGGCGCGCATCACCGTGGCGATGGCGTTCCAGCGGATAAAGGCACGGATGCGGCGCTCCATGGCGAGGTCGCCGGGGCAGCGGTCCTCCTGGTGCACCGGGATGGTGTTCAGGTAGGCTGTGTTCGCGGAAAAAGGCAGGTGCGCGCCGGAACGGCGGGCCTTTTCGGTCAGTTTTTCCAGCAGAAAGTGGGCGCGCTCCGCGCCTTCCCGTTCCAGTACCGCATCGAGCGCTTCCAGCCACTCCTGCGTTTCCTGCTGATCGATGTCCGGAATTTCTGACATTTTTAATCTCCTGATTAAACAGCGTAATATTTGTTCTGTCTGTAAGTCTTATAGCTTTTCTTGAATTTTTTCGACTTGGTAAGGATGTATTATCTTTTACCCGGGCAGGAAAGTGAATTTATTTTTTATTGATTGATTAACTCCGGCGATAATGTGTAAACAGTCAGGATAGTTATTTGGAGCGGAAATGATAAAGATAGTACAGAACCCATCCCCGGTATCGGACAATGCGCTTGCCAAGGCATCGCATGTGCTTTTCGTCATGCCGAAAGCGAAAAGCCTTGCCGCGAACCTGCCCGGAGTCGATACCCTGCGGGCGCGCCTGGCGCGCCGCCATATGAAGCCTGACGAGCTGGCCAAGAGCCCGCTGAGCGGTGATCTGGCGCCGGGTGCGCTGGCGGTCTGGGTCATGCTGGATGCCAAACAGTCCACATTCGAGCGGCATACGTTGATGCGCAAGGCGCTGATGCCATTGCTGGATGAACAACCCAGGGAAATTGCCATCGTCGTCATTGGCGGTGCTGAGGGGTGTCGCCTGGCCGCTGAAGCGGCAATCTATGCGGCTCTGGTCAATGGCGCCGTGCTGCCGCAGCGCAAGAAAAAGGACGCGCGCCGCTCGCTGCAAAAAATCACCCTGCACGGCTACAAGGCCGAAGACGACTTTACCCTGCTACGTGGGCAGGCCGCAGGCAATGAGCTGGCGCGGGAGCTGACCATGTTGCCTGCCAACGAGCTGACGCCGGGCCTGTACCGCGAACGCGTCAGTAAACTGGCCAAGGAGAATGGCTGGAAATGCGTTGAGTACGACATGAAGAAGCTACGCAAGATCGGAGCGGGGGCGTTCGTTGCAGTGGCCCAGGGCAGCAGCGAGGACGATGCGGCTATCGTCCATTTGCGCTATCGCCATCCCGAAGCCAGGAAAACCATTGCCCTGGTCGGCAAGGGTATCTGCTTCGATACCGGCGGCCACAACCTTAAGCCTGCCCGCTACATGCACGGCATGCACGAAGATATGAATGGCTCAGCCGTCAGCCTGGGCATACTGCTTGCCGCCACTCGCGCCAATCTTCCGCTCAACATCGACTGCTGGCTGGCGCTGGCGCAGAACCACATCAGCCCCAAGGCTTACAAGCAGAACGATGTGGTGACCGCACTCAACGGCACCACCATAGAAATCATCCACACCGACGCTGAAGGGCGGATGGTGCTGGCCGACACCCTGACCCTGGCGGCGCGCGAGAAACCCGATCTGATCGTCGATTTCGCCACCCTCACCGGCAGCATGGCAACCGCGTTGGGAGCGCGCTACAGCGGCATCTTTTCCAACCGTGAAAAGGTTGTCGAGCAGGCAGTGGCGGCAGGGAAAATTTCCGGCGAACGGGTGTGCGCCTTCCCGCTCGACGCGGACTATGAAGAGGGACTGGAAAGCCAGATCGCCGACATCAAGCAGTGCTCCATGGAAGGCGAGGCCGACCATATCCTGGCGGCACGTTTCCTGATGCGCTTCATCGAGGACGCGCCGTGGTTGCACGTCGATCTTTCCGCCAGTAACTGCAAGGGCGGACTCGGTGCGGTGGCGTCGGACGTCAACGGCTTTGGCGTGGGCTGGGGGATGGCGCTGCTGTGGGGTTTGAAATAAGGGTACTCTATAAAATTCGTCATTCCGGGCTTGACCCGGAATCCAGATGATAGATTTGACTGGATTCCCGCCTTCGCGTGAATAACGACGATTGAATTTTAGAGACGCCCATAAAGGTATCCGTATTCCGTGATCGCCAAGTGGCAACCACACGGCCAATCAAAAAATCGCTTCTGTGAACAGGCGGGTGAATGTCTCGGCAGTGCCAGTTTTAAATCGCCGTCGATCAGTCGCTAAAACCCGCTTATGCCGGGGGCTCAGACGTTTAGCGTCAGGCACAATGGGATGACTTATGAACATAATGCGATTTGAAATTATAACAAAGTGTTGAAACTCTTTAATCTGTATGGGTATTTATTTATCTTGTTGTTTTATATAAAAAATATTTTTGCGTGTTAAATAATCAAACCAATAAAAAAGTTTATGAATTAGATATGTGTCAGCCATGTTACATAATTATAAACAAACTTACCCACAGGCAATGTGGACACCCATTATTGGTTTGAGGCGTCAAGTAGAATACCCCTTGATCTCAGGATTATTTTACTCATGGTAACGGTATCAATGAGATAGAAATCTGTATTTTGATCTGGCACGCAATGTTGCCGCGGTGGCCACAAGAGGTTCAGGAATTTTGTCATAATTCCTTACGCTGCTTGTGGTTGTATTGCAGCCCAATTGGGGCTGTTGTGTGCCAGTAGGGGCCGGTGGCTACACCTTGTTTGACCGGCAGCATTGTGACGAACAGCGGTCAATGAGGCAAAGAGTTATTGGGATTTTCTACAGCGTCCTCTCAATGGAAGGGTTAGGCCTCTGTGCCCGAGCCCTTGATATTTGATGTGTAGGCTGCTGCTGAGATGGCGCCGGGATTGAAGCCGAGATCTTCATAGGTGTAAATAATGACTTCTGGTTTACGCTCGACCTTTTGAAGCTCTTCCGCAGTGATGAAGAGGTTTGAGACGGGCTTCATGCTTTCTCTTCCAACAACGTAGATCAGTACCCCTCGGGCCTTTCTGCCAGTCATAGCTTCATAGGTTGATGTCGCCGCCTCGATCTGACGGACCCAAATGGGGCCATCCTCGTATGCCCTTCGAAGCCACCGAACTTCCACTACCAAGTCTTCGGGTAGGTCGTCGTCTTGTCTCAATGCATCAAGAGTCAGCCTAGCTGATCCTTTGGAGACTCGGGGCTGTCTGTCCAGATAAAGACCAATTTCGCGCTCGTACTTTGAGAGAGCGAGTTGCTCCAAAGTTTGCGCCATGAGAGCTGCGCGGGGAGCCACCTCCTTACGTGGAACCCCGACGTCTTCGCTGGGTGCGGTGGGTGCAGGAGTCGGCTGTTCGTCTTCCGGCTTTGGCGCCTGCGCCAACAACTGTTCGAGTCGTTCGAGTCGCTGCTTCAGGTCGGCTTCGTAGCTATTGGAGAGTCGACTTTTGTACTCACGAAGAGCCTTGCGATCAATCACGCCAGCGTGAGCCATCTTGTGATGCTTATCGCAGAGGAGTATCAAGTTCTCCACTTGGTTATCTTCGCGATTCTCATTTATGTGATGAATCTCAAGGTATGTGTGCTCGTTGCACCTAGAAATGGCACAGGCATGGCCAGACTCAACCTCTACCGACCGGCGCACCTCTGCCGATGGCGGTGGTCTCTCGCGCTCGTACTTGGGGTCAACCATGTTTGTACAGAGGCCTAACGTGGAGCTAACCGGACCGCAAAATGCGCAGCATTTTGTGGGTCCGTGTTGAGCGCAATGTTAGACCTTCGGTAGACCGGCGAGTGAAAGCAGTTCATTACGATCTTGCTTGTCTAGCCAAATCAAAAAACCACTATCGACAACGCGCAGATTTAGATTGGTTTGATCGTAGTCAAGAATAATAGGTTTTATTTCTTTCTTGACTTGAAGTGCGGCAGTTGACTGGAGTGCTTGTGTTAAGTTTCCGGGATTCAAATCCCCTTTTGATGGGTGGTTGGCCTCCAACGTTTCTCGAATTTTGCTGTATTTAAGGCCGGAGCGCAGTTCGCTGATGCTTGCAGTAAGAACGGGAAATAGCAACCATTTATGCATTTCAAGTGCAGTCGTTTGAAAACCTTCCGAGAACTGAGTTATGAATGAATTGAATCGCCCAGTCTGTTGTGCTACAACCGCACTTACGATGCTTTCAACCTGTGCTTTGTCTCCGATTTCAATTGTCTGTTCTTTTGTTTCGTAAATGTTCCACTTTTTGCAGCACTGGTGACATGACTCTTGAAGTATATAGACGCTACCGTGGCATTGTTTTAGCAATTCTGAGACGAAGTCGCTATTAAACTTGATGTTTAGCAGATTCTCCCCTTCAGTTATAACCTTTTTTAGCTCATCGTCCTCCCACTTATCTGCGTTGATGGAGGTTACTCTGCCAGTTAGGTCGCCGTTGTATACGGTTAGACGATTTTCCTCAAGCCAAACCCCCACAATAATAAAACAATACTTTGATTCCTCGTGAAATGCTTTTAGTGCAACCGAGAAGTCTTTTTGTGTGTCAGTTGGGAGGTAGTGAAAGTCTTCTAGCACAATGTATTTGTTGAAATTGATGCTGTTAAGCGCGGAGATGATGTCGTTTACGTCATCCGGATCAAGTTCGAGAGGGGTTGTTGTGCTTTCTCTAGTATTTTCTCTTTCCGCTTCCGCGCCGCCCTCGGCGCTTGCCCCGAAAAAACTCGCGGTTATTTTTGCAAATATTTTCGACTTGCCTGTTGTTGATTTTGAGTTTGACTGGGTTAGCTCAAACCCGGATTTCTTTAATATTGCAGAATTTATGTCAGACAACTGCCACTTGTTTGAGCAGTGAACAACTACGCAATCAGGCTCTTGCAGGGCATGCTTTCGGAGACTCGTCTTGCCTTGCTTGGAGCTTCCAAATATTACAAGATGCTTTTCTCGTGTAAGGTTTTCGACCAGTTTATTGTCTGCAGAATCTCTCTCCACATAATTGAGTGGAAGGTCCCTTGTGATTCCGAATACGTCCGATGTGTTGTGTTTGTTTGTGCTCATGTGATGATTGCTCTGATAGTTGAGTGCCTGAGAGATAAGTGCTGGGTCTAACAGTTATTATACGGACCCACCGGTCAGTATTATTGTTAATTATAAGGCGCGCTTATTTTTGATAAGTTGTTGTTTCATAGCAACTCGATAAATTTCCCTGTCCGCATATGATGTAATAATACGTCAAATCAATATTGGTCACGTGGTTTACTGGGAATTAGCCTTCAATATCGACTCGTGAGGCTATTCTTAGGTGTTTAACAGACTGTCAGCGAGATGGGCGTGATCGGCAGCTTAGGGTCTATTCTGTTGAAAAACTCTTTTTTCAGGCGACTTAAAAAAATTCTAGCCGCTTAGATCGATTTTCTCTCGAAGGACGTACCTGGAATCATGTGGGACACGATCGTTCGTTGCAGGGTTGCTTAATTCTTTCGCAATACAGGAAGTTGATTGCATTCTTTGAGAGCAACAGCATGTGGAAAATTTTTAGCGCCCCTCAGAAAAAGAGTTTTTCAACAGAATAGGTCGATTGCAGGCGGTCACCTTCCCGTAAACAATAGGGATTTATCAGCCTTGTTGTGGTTTATCGAGAGTATCGAGAATTATGCCGGTTTCAATCATGGGATCCGAATACCAGAAATAAATAAAGCCGGGAAGAAAATCCCCGGCTTTCTTGCGTTTTCGGAACGAGATCCGCAGTGTTTGCGAACTTATTTTGCCTGCATCCCTTCGTTCTCCATCAGGAGGTAGGTGTTATAGGCATTGACCCGGTTGGCTGCCTGGAATGCCGGCAAATGCTCGAATTCCTTCCAGGAGGTCTTGGCGTAAGCTTCCTCGAACGGTTCCATGTTGGCTGCCGCCTTGCCCATGGTGTTCCGCAGATAGAGCAGGTAATCGCGCGTGAACACGAGATCCGCTGCGGCATTCGTGGACGCCTTGCCATGCCCCGGCACCATGATCTTCGGCTTCAGCTTGATCAACCGGTCAAGTGCTTCCAGCCATGCCTTGCTGTCGGCGTTGCCGACATAGGGCACGCGGCCCTTGAAAACCATGTCGCCTGAATAAAGCACGCCATCTTCTTTGACCAGCATCACCATGTCTTCCGGTGAATGTGCCGGCCCCACGTAAGCCAGCTCGAAATGCAATCCGCCCATTTCAAAACGCATCTCGCCTTCCAGCCACTTGTCGGCAGGCAGCAGTCGGGTGGTTTCATCTACCCACGGGAACAGGGTCTCCCGTCGTTGGGCGAGGCGCAACTGCGCCTCATCTGAGGCCAGATATTCCTGGCCGCGTCGGTGCGCCCAGATTTCCGCGCCCAGCGCCTTGAATGCCTGGAGGCCGTAAATATGGTCGGCATGATAGTGGCTGACAATAACGCGCCGGATCGGCTGGCGGGTGATTTTGCGGATTTGCCGGATCATCTCCGCTGCCAGCGGCGGTGAGCCGAGCGTATCGAACACCACGACGCCGTCGGACGTGACGACGAAGCCGGCGTTGGACATGAAACCCTGGTTGGCTGACGAAGCCGCGCCGGCCAAACCCTGCACATAGTAAGCATGCGGGCTCAGCTTGATTGGTTTGACTTTGACCGTGACCGTAGTCTCGTCTGACGCGCTCGCAGCCGTGGACATGAAAAGGAACAGAAGAAAGGCGAAAAAGGGTTGCATCGATTTTTCCTTGGACTACGAAAGAACCGATATTGGCACCGCACCGGCCAACCAACAATAGTCCTAAAGGACTGCCGGGCAAGTTCCTAATCGATGCATAGCACAATCTTGCCGGTGGAATGGCCTTCCTCGATCAGACGGTGGGCTTCAGCCGCCTGTTCCAGCGGGAAAGTCTTGCTGACTTCGACCTTCAGCCTGCCCGCCTCGATCAACTGGGCTCCGGATTCGAGGATGCGGGTCTGGGCGATGCGGGCCTGGTGCAGGCCAAGGTAGGCCGGGGTAAGCATCAGCTCATAATGGATGCTCTGGTTCCTGAGTCGCGCCAGCTTGACCAGCCCTGCGGCGCAGTCGGTCTGCAGCAGCGTGACGATCTTGCCGTAGACCCTGGCAGCGGCGAAAGAGCGACAGAAGGTGTCGCCGCCCACAGTGTCGAATATCGCGTCCACACCTTGGCCGTCAGTCCAGTCGAGCGCAGTCTGGACGAAATCTTCACTGGTGTAGTAGATGATTTTTTCCGCGCCGAGCTTTCTGACCCAGGCCGCTTTTGCCTCGCTGCTGACGGTGGCGGCGACGCGGACGCCCATTTCTTTGGCTATCTGCACCGCAACATGGCCGACGCCACCGGCGGCAGCGTGGATCAGGACGGTCTGGCCGGCCCTGAGTTGCACGCGGTCGTGGAGCGCCTCCCAGGCGGTGATCAGCACCATAGGCAAGGCGGCGGCCTCGGCCATGGACAGGGTTTTCGGCTTGGCGGCCACGTAGTCCTCGTGGATCACCGTATATTCTGCATAGCAGCCCTGTTCGCTGCCGATACCGCCGTTGAAGAAGTACACTTCATCGCCCGGTTTGAAGCGGGTCACGGCGTTGCCTATGTTCTCCACCATGCCGGCGCCGTCGCAGCCCAGAACTGTGGGCAGGTTGTCGGGGAAATAGGTGCCATTCTTGCGCAGTTTGGTGTCGATCGGGTTCACGCCCGCAGCATGGAGGCGAACCAGCAGATGCGCCGGGCTGGGCAGTTCAGGCAGGGGAAGTTCCCCTGCTTGCAACACTTCGGGCTCGCCGGGCGCATTCATCAGGATGGCTTTCATTTTATCTCCTAACCTTGACGTTTATCCCAGCCGAAACGGTTGAAACGCTGCCAGCGACTTTGTTTGTCTGTCAGTTTGTTGGCGGGGTTCTGGGCCTGCTTGCGGCGTAGCGCTTCCTGCTTTTCCGCCAGTAGCTTTTTCAATTGTTCGTTCGCTTTCATGGTTCAAGTATAGTTTTTCTCGCCAGCCATTTCCGCACTTCCTCCAGCGCCAGCATGGCGAAGGCGAAGGGGATGACGAACAGCCAAACATTCAGGCCGATCGGCGCGGTGCCGAATAGCAGGTTTCCCCAGGGCGTGTAGTCGATGAGCAGGATCAGCGCGATTTCGGTGGCGACGCCCCACAGGATCAGCCGATTGCCGAGCAGTCCGGCGGTGAACACCGACTCTGTGCCGCTGCGGCAGAGGAAGACGTTCATTACCTGCATCACGATGATGGCGGAGAGCGTGGCGGTGGTGGCCTGCAAATAGAGCGGATCGGCGGAGGCCAGCGGTTGCCCGTAGTACCAGCCAGTAGTGTGCAGCACGTAGAAAAAGGCCGCCATCGCCGCCGCCGCTTCTACTACTCCGAGGAACAGGTAGGCACGCACCACCAGCGGCCAGTTCAGCAGGCGTTCATGGCGCGCGCGGGGAGGCCGCTGCATCATGCCGGGGTGCGGTTTTTCCGTGCCGAGGCCGAGCGCGGGCAGCATGTCGGTGCCGAGATCCACCGCCAGGATCTGGATAATGGTCAGCGGCAGCGGAATCTTGAACAGGACGAAGGCGAGGTAGGGCACGATTTCGGGAATGTTGGAGGTGAGAATGTAGGTGAGGAACTTGCGGATGTTCTCGTACACTGCGCGGCCTTCCTCGACTGCGGCGACGATGCTGGCGAAGTTGTCGTCGAGCAGGACGATGTCGGCCGATTCGCGCGCCACGTCGGTGCCCGAGATCCCCATGGCGATGCCGATGTCGGCGTGCTTCAGGGCCGGCGCGTCATTGACGCCGTCGCCGGTGACGGCGACGATTTCGCCCTTACGTTTCAGTGCCGTCACGATGTGCAGCTTCTGGTCGGCGCCGACCCGGGCGAAGATGATCTCCGGCGCGCCCAGCGCAAGCTGCAGCTGGATACCGGACATCCTCCGCAATTCCTCGCCATTGATTACCACCGGCGTGTCACTTCTGATCAGGCCGATTTCGCGCGCGATGGCAAGAGCGGTATGGGGGTGGTCGCCGGTGACCATGATGACGCGGATGCCGGCGTCGAAACATTTGCGGATGGCGTCCGCGACTTCAGGGCGCGGGGGGTCTTCCAGTCCGGCCAGGCCGAGCAGGATCAGGCCGCTCTCCAGGGAGCCCTTCGCTTCGTGCTCTGCTACCGCGCGGCTGGCAAAGGCCAGCACGCGCAGGCCTTTGCCAGCCAGGGTTTCCTGCGCGGCGATGAAACGTGCGCGCAGTTCGGCATCGAGCGTCAGCGTCTCGCCGTCAATCCGCACCTGGGTGCACAGCGGCAGCACGGTTTCCAGCGCGCCCTTGGTATGGAGAACGCGGCCGCCGGGGGTCTGGTTTAGGGTGGATAGCCGCTTGCGGTCGGTGTCGAACGGCACTTCATCCACCTTCGGATAGACCGGGGATGCCGGCAGCATCTGCCGGGCCATGCGTACCAGAGCGATTTCCATCGGGTCGCCGAGCAGTTCGCTGTTCTCAGTAATCTGGAGGTTGTGGCAGAGCAGCGCGGTTTCGCAGAAGGCGCGGCTGGATTCGTCAGGTGCCAGTTCGCCGGCGTTGCTGAACCGGCCCGCGAGGAACACCTCTTTGACTGCCATCCGGTTCTGGGTGAGGGTGCCGGTCTTGTCGGTGCAGATCACGGTGGCGGAACCCAGCGTTTCCACTGCTGGCAGATGGCGCACCAGGGCGTTGCGCTTGGCCATACGCTGGGTGGCCATGGCCAGAGCCAGGGTGACAGTGGGCAGCAGGCCCTCGGGCACGTTGGCGACGATGATGCCAATGGCGAAGATCAGGCTTTCCCAGAAAGTCAGCCCGATGAACTGGCCGGCGACAAAGAAAACAACCCCGAGCAGCGTTGCCAGGGCCGCGACCAGCCGGCTCAGGCGGGCGATCTCACGTTGCAGTGGCGACAGCGCCTCGCCCGCCGTCTGCGTGAGGTGGGCGATCTTGCCAAATTCAGTGTGCATGCCGGTAGCGAACACCACCGCCCTGGCCTCGCCGGAAACCAGCGAGGTGCCAGCGAGCAGAATGTTTTTGGCATAGAGCAGGTCATCGGCAGCGGAGGGGTGAGCGTCTCGCGCCTTGGGCAGCGATTCGCCGGTGACCGTGGCATTGTTCA
The DNA here is from genome assembly GCF_000297055.2 of Sulfuricella denitrificans skB26. Taxonomy (NCBI): domain Bacteria; kingdom Pseudomonadati; phylum Pseudomonadota; class Betaproteobacteria; order Nitrosomonadales; family Sulfuricellaceae; genus Sulfuricella; species Sulfuricella denitrificans. The sequence continues at coordinate 866,206 of NC_022357.1, forward strand.
CCCTGACGCCGAAAGCTTCGGTCAGACGGCAGTCGGCGGGGATGTTGTCGCCTTCCTGCAGGATCAGGATGTCCCCCGGCACCAGTTCGGCTGACGGGAGTTCTTTAACTGTTCCGCCGCGCATGACCTTGACCTGGTGTGGCAACAGATTTTCCAGTGCTGCCAGGGCCTGCTCGGCGCGATACTCCTGCCAGAAGGAAAACACGCCGTTGATCAGGATCACGCCTAGGATGGCCCATCCCAGCATCGCCATGCCTTGGCCGGCTTGCAGTCGTTCGGCAACGAAGGCGAGCGCGGCAGCCAGCCACAGGATCAAGGCGAAAAAATGGGTGAACTCCTTGAGGAAGCGCAGCGCCAGCGGCTCCCTCCTGACGTGCTCCACGCGGTTCGGCCCGAACTCCGTATGTCGGCGTGCGGCTTCGCGAGTGGACAGCCCCTCGGGACGGCTGTTCAGGCTCCTGATTGCGTCTTCGACAGTGAGGTGGTGGATTTTCATGGCCAAAAGCCGGTTATGAGCACTTATGTTAAACTTTAGCAGGTTGATTTTTCGAGATGAAATAAAATGTCCGGCAATACTTTAGGCAAACTTTTCTGTGTCACTTCCTTCGGCGAAAGCCACGGCCCAGCCATCGGCTGCGTGGTGGACGGCTGTCCGCCCGGCATGGCCTTGAGCGAGGCAGATATCCAGGGCGAACTCGACCGGCGCAAGCCGGGTACTTCGCGCCACGTCACCCAGCGGCGCGAATCGGACACGGTGGAAATCCTCTCCGGCGTGTTCGAGGGCAAGACCACCGGTGCTCCCATCGCTTTGCTGATCCGCAACGAGGACCAGCGCAGCAAGGACTACGGCAATATCGCCGAAACCTTCCGTCCCGGCCATGCGGATTACACCTACTGGCACAAATACGGCATCCGCGACCACCGTGGCGGCGGGCGTTCTAGCGCGCGCGAGACCGCAGTGCGGGTGGCTGCGGGTGCGGTGGCGAAGAAATGGTTGAAGGAGCGCTATGGCGTGGAAATTCGCGGTTACCTTTCCCAGCTCGGCCCGATCGAGGTGCCGTTCAAATCCTGGGATGACGTGGGCGAGAATCTCTTCTTCGTGGCCGATGCCAGTTATGTGCCGCAATTGGAGGAATACATGGATGCCCTGCGCAAGTCCGGCGACTCGGTTGGCGCGAAAATTACCGTGGTCGCGCAAGGCGCGCCGGTAGGCTGGGGCGAACCGGTGTACGACCGGCTCGACGCCGAAATCGGCTATGCCATGATGAGCATCAACGCGGTCAAGGGCGTGGAGATCGGTGCCGGTTTCGATTCGGTGGTGCAGAAGGGCAGCGAGCATGGCGACGAGTTGACGCCGCAGGGTTTCCTCTCCAACCATGCCGGCGGCATCCTCGGTGGCATTTCCACCGGCCAGGACATCGTTGCCCACATCGCCATCAAGCCGACCTCCAGCATCCGCATTCCGCGTAACTCGATCAACAAGTCGGGTGAGCCGGTGATGGTGTCTACCGAGGGCCGTCACGATCCCTGCGTCGGCATCCGCGCCACGCCCATCGCCGAGGCGATGCTGGCTCTGGTGCTGATTGACCATGCCCTGCGCCACCGCGCCCAGAACGCTGATGTGGCTGTTGATACGCCGCGCATTCCGGGCAGCGTCGAGAAGTGAGCTTTAGTAAAATTAGGGAGAACGGTAAATGCAAGTAGACCACCACGACCTCGCCCATGAATTCCCGGAATTCAAGGACGAAATTTACAAGCTCAAAATTAGCAGCACTCACTTCGCCCGGCTGTTCGACGAATACGAGCGGACCGAACGCGAAGTCCATCGCATCGAAGTGGAAGACGTACCGGTTTCCGATATCCTGATCGAGGACCTGAAAAAGAAACGGCTGCACCTGAAGGACGAGATTTATGCCCTGCTGCGCAACGGGGGTGTCCCGGCGCATTGAGCCGTGATGGGGTGCTGAAGCCATGAGGCTGTGGACGCTGCATCCCCAATACCTGGATGCCCAGGGTCTGGTCGCTGTGTGGCGAGAAGCCCTGCTGGCGCAGAAGGTGTTGCTGGGCCAGACCCGCGGTTACCGCAACCATCCCCAGTTGGCGCGCTTCCGAGTACTGGACTGTCCGGTGGCCGGTATCGCTTCCTACCTTGCCGGGGTACACGCAGAGGCGCTGCGCCGCAGTTACCACTTTGATGCGAGCAAAATCGTTGCGCCCCGCTGGCTGGGGAAAATCGAGGCGACTACTGGCCAGCTGGCTTACGAATGGACTCATTTGTGCCGCAAACTCGCTTTGCGCGATCCCGCTCGGCTGGCCGAATTTTCAAATGTAGAGATACCTGAAGCGCATCCCCTGTTTTGTGTCGTGGAAGGCGGCATCGTATCGTGGGAAAAAATCTGACCGCAATTCTAAAAAACATGAAGCTATACATGATAGGGTGGACGCGCATCGCGGGTATTGTCTTGCGCAGTCGCGGTTGGGCATTGCCAGTACCTGTGCTTTTTGCCTTATGCCTTCAGCTTGTTATGCAGGCGCCCGTAGCTCGCGCGGCGGATTTCCCGCCGCCACCCGTGATGCTGGCGAATGTCTATCGCAGCGGCACGCCGCTGGCCGACTATCTGGTCAGCGAGAAACTGGACGGGGTACGCGGTTACTGGGACGGCGAAAAGCTGCTGACGCGCGGCGGGGAACGCATCGAGGCGCCCGGATGGTTCACTGCAGGGTGGCCTGATTTCCCCCTGGACGGCGAGCTGTGGGTCGGACGAGGGCAGTTTGCCAGTGCCGTATCCATCGTGCGGCAGCGGACGCCGGATGACGCTGCCTGGCGTACGCTGAGTTTCATGGTGTTCGATCTGCCGGGTCATCCGGGATCCTTCGCTGAACGAAACACGGCGCTGAAACCCTTGCTTGCCGGGCTTGCGCTGCCCTGGGTGCGCCCGGTGGAGCAGTTCAGGGTGGCCGACCGGGCCGGATTGCGCATCGCGTTCGACCGGGTCGTCAAGAACAGGGGTGAAGGGTTGATGCTCCATCGCGCCGCATCCCTTTACCAGGCAGGGCGCAGCGATGACCTGCTCAAGCTGAAACCGTATCAGGATGCTGAAGCCAAGGTCATCGCGCATCTGCCGGGCAAGGGCAAGCACCAGGGGGTGCTCGGCGCCTTGCTGGTAGAAACGGCGGCGGGGCTGAGATTCCGTATCGGAACGGGGTTTTCCGATGCGCAACGTCGAAACCCGCCTGCGCCGGGAAGCTGGGTGACGTATCGCCATATCGGACTGAACGAAGAAAGCGGTATTCCCCGCTTTGCCAGTTTCATGCGGGTGCGGGAGGATATTCCCGGCGGGGAGAGGTAGACGTCGTGGGTTAGTTCACTAACTTGTTGGGCCGCTTGGTGCGAATTGCAGACGACTTCGGTGCTCCAATACAACCCGGCCGATAGGCCGCTTAGCATCTATTTTCCGGCATTGAACCATCCCCCTCGGGTCAGGAAGTCGAACCTGTCCATAGCACCACGACTGGCTAACTCTCCGCTAATTCTCTATTGCTACCTTTACAACCACGCGAATATCCGCGTGTTTTGAAGGAGTGATCAACATGAAACGCAAATTCTATCTGACCGCGCTCGCCGCGCTTTCCGCCACCGCCATTGGCACAGCCTATGCGGCCAAGGCGATCGAGAACGATGCCCTGGCGATCGAAACTGCAAAAATCAGTCTGACTCAGGCCGTCACTGTCGCCGAGCAACAGATCGGCGGCAAGGCGTCCCGCGCCGAGTACGAGAAGCACAAGGGCCAGTGGATCTTCGATGTCGAGGTGGTGAATGGCAAGAAGGTCATGGATGTGAAGGTCGACCCGATGAGCGGCAAGGTCATCGCTGCCACCGAGGACAAGGCCGACCACGACGACGACCATGACCAAGCCGACTGATCGGTCTGACTGTAATGCCGGGGCGGCAATGCTGCTCCGGCTTGTCGCCTGAACAAACCAGCACCACGGCAACTGACGGGAGAATACAAATGAGAATACTCGCGCGCGACGATGCGATTCAAATGCTGAACAAGGTGCCAGAAGTCACGCTGTACTTCTGGATTATCAAGATCATGGCCACCACGGTTGGCGAGACCGGGGCCGATTTTCTCAACTTCGACCTGAATTTCGGGCTGACCGGGACATCAGTCTTCATGGCCGGTCTGCTGGTGGTTTTTCTGTTCATGCAGTTGCGTTCCCGGAAATACGTGCCGTGGTTGTACTGGGTGAACGTCGTGCTCATCAGCATTTTAGGCACCCTCATCACCGACAATCTGGTGGACAACTTCGGGGTCGCCCTGGAGATGACGACGGCAGGTTTCGGTTTGGCCCTGTTGGTGACCTTTGCTCTCTGGTATGCCAGTGAAAGAACGCTGTCGATTCACTCCATCTTCACGACCAGGCGAGAGCTGTTCTACTGGGTGGCCATCCTGTTCACGTTTGCCCTCGGTACGGCGGCAGGAGATCTCGTTGCCGAGAGTATGAAACTCGGTTACGCGAACTCGGCGCTGATGTTCGGCACGATGATTGTAGCCGTCACCATTGCCTATTACGGTTTCAAGGCCAATGCCGTTCTGGCCTTCTGGATCGCCTACATCCTGACACGTCCGTTGGGCGCCTCCTGCGGTGACTGGCTGTCGCAACCCATCGCCAACGGCGGCCTGGGGCTGGGCACGGTAACAACAAGTCTGATCTTTCTCTTGACCATTCTAGGCTTGGTGGTTTTCCTGAGCGTCACCCGCAAAGACGTGACGCCCCGGACGGCCTGACCTCATCGGAGAGGAGCATCGCTTCCGCTCCGCTGGCGCGCTGGCTGCAACGCCCCTACCAAAGGGTATTTTCCGGTTTGATCGAGAAAGGATGAGTGAGACAATGAATGCAAGCAACCATGGATTTCGTATGGACGATTCCGCCAAACAGGCATTGAGCAAGGTTCCGGAAGTTACGTTGATGTTCTGGATCATCAAGATTGCTGCCACCACCCTGGGTGAAACCGGCGGCGATGCCGTTTCGATGTCGATGAATCTGGGCTACCTGGTCGGCACGGGAATATTTGCGGCAATTTTTTTGGTGGCGGTAGCTGCCCAGATCAGGGCGAAGCACTTTCACCCGTTCCTCTACTGGACGACCATCATCGCCACCACCACCGTCGGCACGACGCTGGCGGACTTCGCCGACCGCTCCCTCGGTATAGGCTACACGGGTGGAGCGAGTCTGCTCTTTGTGCTGCTGATGGCATCCCTGGCAATTTGGTACAAAACGCTGGGATCCGTCTCGGTGGATAGTGTCGGGTCTCCGAAGTCGGAAATGTTCTACTGGGTGACCATCATGTTTTCCCAGACGCTCGGCACCGCGCTGGGCGACTGGACGGCGGATACAGCAGGGCTTGGTTATGAGGGCGGCGCGATCGTGTTCGGCGCCTTGTTGCTGATCGTCGTCTCGGCTTACCTCTGGACCCGAATCTCCCACACGATGCTATTCTGGGCTGCGTTCATCCTGACTCGCCCGCTGGGCGCGGTGGTCGGGGATTTTCTGGACAAGCCTGTCGCGTCAGGTGGATTGGCATTGAGCCGCTATACCGCGTCGGCGGTGTTGCTGGCGTTCATCATTTTGTCCATCGCTCTGTTCCGGCAACGGCCAGCCAGACACAAGCCCAAGCCCTCAATCAACGAAGTTTTGTTGGCGCACGGATGAAGGCGGGGGAGTACCGAATAATGCGAATTTTGCTAGTCGAAGATGACCCGATGATCGGTGAAGCGGTGTCAGTAGCCCTCAAGGATGCTGCCTATGCCGTGGATTGGGTGCTTGATGGTGTGGCGGCCGACACCGTTCTGCGCGACGGCGAGCATCAGGCCGTTCTGCTCGACCTAGGGCTGCCCAAGCGTGACGGACTCGAAGTGCTGCGGCGATTGCGGCAGGGCGGCAATGGAGTACCGGTCATCGTTATTACCGCCCGCGATGGCGTAGATGACCGGATCAAGGGACTCGATTTCGGCGCCGACGATTACCTCATGAAGCCGTTCGACCTGAATGAATTACTGGCCCGGCTACGTGCGGTTATCCGCCGCCAAGGCGGGCAGGCCGCGCCCCTGCTGAGCAACGGCAAACTCAGTCTAGATCCTGCCACGCGCGAGGCACGCTGCGGCGAAGCCGTGGAACTGCTCAGCGCACGCGAGTTTGCCCTCTTGCATGCGCTGCTCCTTCGCCCCGGTACAATCCTGGGCCGGGCCGAGTTGGAGGAGCGCATTTATGGCTGGAATGAAGAGGTCGAAAGCAATGCCGTGGATTTCCTGATCCATGGTATCCGCAAAAAGCTCGGCGCCGATGTCATCAAGAACATACGCGGCGCCGGCTGGATGGTGGATCGAGCGACATGAATCGGTCACTGCAACGTCATCTGTCACTGATGCTGGGTGCGGCCATTCTGTTGTCCGGCATGATTGCTGCCGTAGCCTCCTTCATGTTGGCGTATGGCGAAGCCAAGGAGTTCCAGGACGACATGCTGCGACAGATTGCTGTCCTTGCCGTCAAGGGTGCCGCAGAACCCGCGCAGCCGGGCAAGAGCGATGTCGCCCTCAACGACCCGGAGTCCCGCATTCTGGTCGTCAGGTTGACTGGAAATCCTCGCCCGGAATGGCTGCCAGAGCATTTGTCAGTCGGATTTCATACCTTGAGCGCCAAAGGCGAGGAGCTACGAGTCTTTGTTCACGATGGATCATCGGGGGAGCGAGCCGTTGTCGCCCAGCCAACCGATGCACGCGACGAAATCGCCATCAACAGCGCCCTGCGGACGCTGATTCCCTTGCTCCTCCTGTTCCCACTGCTGACCTGGCTGATTGTGCGCATCATCCGCCGAGAATTTACGTCGGTCGCCCGGATCTCTCGCAGTCTGGATGCACAGACGGCGAATCGCCCCAGTCCCATTGACGAGGAAGGGCTGCCGAATGAAATCATACCCTTCGTCCAAGCCATCAACCGCTTGCTGGTGCGAATCAATCAGCTGATGAGCCAGCAGCAGCGCTTTATTGCCGATGCTGCCCATGAACTACGCAGCCCACTGGCCGCCCTGTCCATGCAGGCGCAGAATCTGCGTCAGGCGAACTCGCTGGAGGTCATGCACGAACGCGTCGCGCCCTTACAGGCTGGCATCGAACGCGCCCGCCAACTCACCGAGCAGTTGCTAAATCTGGCCAGGACCCAGGCAGATGGCAGCACGGAAAGCGTTGTGGACGTATCTGCCTTGACCCGTGAACTGATTGCACAATACCTGCCTGCTGCTGAGGCCAAGGACATCGATCTGGGCCTTGAGGAAGGCAATCGGTATTCATTACGAGCATCGCCGGAGTCGCTACGATTGATTCTCGGCAACGCGCTGGAAAACGCCATCAAATACACACCTGCCGGCGGCGAGGTGACGTTGCGGATCACAGCCGATGGGGGCATGGCCGTTATCGAGGTGGTCGATAGTGGCACCGGGATTCCACCCGCGGAACGCGACCGCGTCTTTGATGCTTTCTATCGGATGCCCGGTGCTACCGGCACTGGCAGCGGACTTGGCTTGGCCATAGCACGGGAGGCCGCCACTCGCCTGGGTGGCGAGATCAACCTGAAAGAGCGCCCAGACGGCCCAGGGTTGATCTTCAGCTACCGGCAAAGGCAGCCAACGTGATTGGCTCTTTCGTTGCGTCATATGGGTATCTGGCGGTTTTTGCCGGCACGCTGCTGGAAGGGGAAACTATTCTGATCGCTGCTGGCTTCGCCGCCCATCGTGGCCTGCTTGACTTACCTATCGTGATCCTGGTGGCCATGTTCGGAGGCACGCTGGGCGATCAGTTGGCCTTCGTGCTTGGGCGCTGGAAAGGCGATGTGCTGATCGAACGCTTTCCTGCACTGGCAATGCACAAGCCGCGTGTTCATGAGCTGCTTGAGCGCCACGCAATCCTGTTCATCCTGACAGTTCGCTTTCTCTATGGACTCAGGATCGCTGGGCCGGTATTGCTGGGTTCGAGTCGTGTTCCGATGCTCCACTTTGCCATACTGAATTTGATCGGTGCTGGGTTGTGGGCGTCGGTGGTGTCAGGAGCGGGTTATCTGTTCGGACAGGCGATCAATGCGCTGATCACCGACCTCAAACACATCGAGGAAGCCGTGCTGATCGCGATACTACTCGGCGGAGGCTTGGTGTGGTTTTGGCGGAAGGCCCGTTCGCACGCACGTGGCTCCCCGGATATCGAATGAGGTAGGCGGTCATAAGTTGGCAATGGTTTGCGCTGGGTTCGGCATTTTTTGCTGGACTGACGGCGATCTTCGGAAAGCTCGGGGTCGAAGGTTTGAACTCCAATCTCGCCACCTTGATTCGGGCGGTAATCATCCTCGGAATGACAGCAGCCATCGAGATGCTCCGTTGCGAATGGTCGTTCTCCAATGGGCTGGAAGTTCTGTGACCTTTTTAGTCCTTTCAGCCCTTGCAACGGGATTTTCCTGGCTGTTTTACTACCGCGCGCTCCAGATGGCCCCCGCCTCACTGGTAGCGCCAATCGACAAACTGAGAGTGGCTTTTGCCATCGTTCTCGGCGTTATATTTCACGGCGAGGTTCTTTTGGTAAAACTGGTGCTGGGGGGGGCTGTTGATACTTGTCGGGGTGCTGATTCTTGCTTGGCCTTGAGAAACCGGGATGTCAGCTTGCGTGGCGTAGTCTGCCAGTGGATATGCCAATGGCAATAGACGGGTATGGGTTGGGATGGTAATTCGCAAGATTTTGAATTAAGGCACTGCCCGTCAGTTCAATTCCCAACGTCTACAATACACCCCTCACCCCTCACCCCATCCGTGGCGTGTTAAAATTCGGCCTATGCATTCCATCCCATACTGGCGTCTCTCCGGCTTCTACTTCTTCTATTTCGCGTTTGTCGGCGCGATGGCTCCATTCTGGGGGCTGTACCTCCAATCGCTGGCATTTAACGCGTTCCAGATCGGCGTGCTGATGTCGCTGCTGCAGGTGATGCGGATTTTCGCGCCGAATCTCTGGGGCATGGTGGCTGACCGCACCGGCAAGCGCGTTGCCATCGTCCAGATTGCTGTCGGCTTGAGTCTGCTGAGCTTTATTCCGGTATTCTTCAATTCCAGCTTCGCCTGGCTGTTTGTGGCGATGTCGCTGATGAGCTTTTTCTGGAGCGCTTCCCTGCCGCTGGTGGAGGCGACTACCCTCAGCCATCTCGGCGAAAAAACCTCAAAATACGGGCGCATCCGGTTGTGGGGCTCGGTTGGCTTCATTGCCGCGGTGATCGGGCTGGGCTTTCTGTTCGACTATGTGGCGATCCGCTGGTTGCTGTGGGCAGTGCTGGCTATCTTGGCCGCGCTGCTGCTGTTCTCGCGCCACATTCCGGAGGCGGTGGTGGTGCCTCATCACACAGACCATCTGCCGATCTGGCACATCATTCGTCGCCCTGAAGTGCTGGCTTTTATCGGCGCCGGTTTTCTGATGGCGGCAGCGCACGGCGCTTATTACACTTTTTATTCGATCTACCTGGTCGATCATGGTTACGCCAAGAGCAGTGTCGGCCTGCTGTGGTCGCTTGGGGTGCTGTGCGAGATCGGTGTGTTCCTGTGGATGCCGCGTCTGCTGCGCAGCGTGTCGCTGCGCCAGGTGTTGCTGGCCAGTCTCGCCCTCGCCGTGTTGCGCTTTCTGATGATTGGCTGGGGGGTGGGCTGGATTGCCGTGATCGTCGTTGCCCAGTTGCTCCACGCGGCTACTTTCGGCGCCTATCATTCGGCGGCGGTGGAAATGGTGCACCGCTTTTTCAAAGGCAGGCATCAGGCCCAAGGGCAGGCGCTCTACAACAGTGTGTCGTTCGGGGCGGGAGGGACGCTGGGCGGGCTGTATAGCGGCTTGGCCTGGGAGACGCTGGGGCCGAATGTGACGTTTACGATCGCGGCCGCTTTCGCTTTGGCGGCGTTTGGGCTGGTGGCTTGGAAGTTGAGATTGTAGGGAAGCATAACAAGTCCCGTTTTCGTCTTGCAACTATCCGATTTGCCAAGAAATATGCCATAATTTCTGTTTTTCGACGTCTAGTCAGTCATGAGCGCACAAACCCTTTATGATAAGTTATGGCAGTCCCATGTGGTGCACACCGAGTCGGATGGCACCACGCTGCTTTACATCGACCGCCACCTGCTGCATGAAGTGACCAGCCCGCAGGCCTTCGAGGGCTTGCGTCTGGCCGGGCGCAAGCCGTGGCGCCTGAGCGCCAACCTGGCGGTGGCCGATCACAATGTGCCGACTACCGGTCGTGCCCAGGGCATCGCCGACCCGATTTCGCGTCTTCAGGTGGAAACCTTGGACGACAACTGCGCCAGTTTCGGAATTACCGAATTCAAGATGGGTGATGTGCGCCAGGGCATTGTTCACGTCATTGGTCCGGAGCAAGGTGCAACCTTGCCGGGGATGACGGTGGTGTGCGGCGATTCGCATACCAGCACGCATGGCGCATTCGGAGCCTTGGCCCATGGTATCGGCACCAGCGAAGTCGAACACGTGCTTGCTACCCAATGTTTGCTGCAGAAGAAATCCAGAACCCTGCTGGTCAGGGTGGAGGGATCTTTGGGCAAGGGAGCTACTGCCAAGGACATTGCTCTGGCGGTGATAGGCAAGATCGGAACAGCAGGCGGCACCGGCTATGCCATCGAGTTTGGTGGCTCGGCGATCCGCGCGCTTTCCATGGAAGGACGCATGACCTTGTGTAACATGGCGATCGAGGCGGGCGCCCGTGCCGGCATGGTGGCGGTGGACGACACTACGATCAATTACATCAAGGGTCGTCCCTTTGCGCCCAAGGGCGAGTTGTGGGACAAAGCGGTGGCCAACTGGCATACCCTGGTGAGCGATGAAGGTGCGGATTTCGATGCGGTGGTCGAGATCGATGCTGCCGCCATCAAGCCCAGCGTAACTTGGGGTACATCGCCGGAAATGGTGGTTACGGTGGACGGCAAGGTGCCCGATCCGGCGCAGGAGTCCGATCCGGTCAAGCGTTCCGGCATGGAACGGGCGCTGGTTTACATGGGGCTGCAGGCGAATACGCCGATCACGCAGATTGCCGTGGACAAGGTGTTTATCGGTTCCTGCACCAATTCCAGGATAGAGGACTTGCGCGGTGCGGCGAAAATCGTCAAGGGCAAGCACAAGGCGGCGAATGTCATGCAGGTGCTGGTGGTGCCAGGTTCCGGGCTAGTCAAGCAGCAGGCTGAGGCAGAAGGCCTGGACAAGATTTTTATCGAGGCGGGTTTTGAATGGCGCGATCCCGGTTGCTCGATGTGTCTGGCGATGAATGCCGACCGGCTGGAGCCGGGCGAGCGTTGCGCTTCCACCTCCAACCGCAACTTCGAAGGGCGGCAGGGTCCGGGTGGACGAACCCATCTGGTCAGTCCGGAGATGGCTGCGGCTGCGGCAATTGCCGGGCATTTCATGGATATTCGGGATTGGTTGTAACAACACGTTTAAGGAAATTGCCATGGCGAAGAAATTGATTGCATTACTGTCTATTCAGAAGGCAGTGAAGTAAATGGAAAAATTTACCCGGTTGGACGGGTTGGTGGCGCCACTGGATCGTGCCAACGTCGATACCGACGCGATCATCCCCAAGCAGTTCCTGAAGTCCATCAAGCGCAGCGGCTTCGGCCCGAACCTGTTCGACGAGTGGCGCTATCTCGACCACGGCGAACCGGGACAGGATTGCAGCAACCGTCCGCTCAACAAGGATTTCGTGCTCAATCAGCCGCGCTATCAGGGTGCGCAAATCCTGCTGGCGCGTGAGAACTTCGGTTGCGGTTCAAGTCGCGAACATGCGCCGTGGGCGCTGCTGGACTACGGTTTTCTCGCTGTCATCGCGCCCAGTTTCGCCGATATTTTCTTCAACAACTGCTTCAAAAATGGCATTCTGCCGATAGTGGTGGATGCCGAAGAAATCGACCGCCTGTTCAATGAAACAGTGGCGGCCGAAGGCTACCGCCTGGCGGTGGATCTGGAGCAGCAGTTGGTCACCACGCCGGACGGGCATGGGATCAGCTTCTCGGTAGATCCTTTCCGCAAATATTGCCTGCTTAACGGCCTGGATGATATCGGCCTGACCTTGCAGAACGCGGACAAGATCAAGGCGTATGAAGAGCGGCGTAAAGTCGAAACACCGTGGTTGTTTTCATGAGTGAGGAGTGAGGGGTAAGGTGTTAGAAGCGGATTCCCGCTCTACTCCTCACTCCTCACTCCTTACTCCTTACAAGGATTAAGAAATGAGAATCGCAGTTTTGCCGGGTGACGGCATTGGTCCGGAAATCGTCGCTCAGGCGGTCAAGGTACTGAAGGCACTGTCCAGCGATGGCGTGAAAATCGAGATGGAAGAAGCGCCGATCGGTGGGGCGGGTTATGACGCGGCGGGCGATCCGCTACCGGCGGCCACCCTCAAGCTGGCGCAGGATGCCGATGCCGTGCTGCTGGGTGCGGTTGGCGGCTGGAATTACGACACCCTGCCGCGCCCGATGCGGCCGGAGCAGGGCTTGCTGCGCATCCGCAAGGAACTCAATCTGTTTGCCAACCTGCGCCCGGCATTGCTTTACCCTGAACTGGCCGATGCTTCCAGTCTCAAGCCTGAAGTGGTGTCCGGCCTCGACATCATGATCGTGCGTGAGCTGACCGGCGATATCTACTTCGGCCAGCCGCGCGGCATCCACATCAATGCCAACGGCGAGCGCGAGGGCTTCAATACGATGCGCTACTCGGAGTCTGAAATCCGCCGCATCGGGCATGTCGCTTTCGATATCGCCAGCAAGCGCAATCGCAAGGTTTGCTCGGTGGACAAGGCCAACGTGCTGGAAACCACCGAACTGTGGCGCCAAATTATGATCGAAGTGGCAAAGGACTACCCGGATGTCGAGCTTTCCCACATGTATGTGGACAACGCGGCGATGCAATTGGTGCGTGCGCCCAAGCAGTTCGATGTGATCGTGACCGGCAACATATTTGGCGACATCCTGTCCGACGAGGCGTCGATGCTGACCGGTTCCATCGGCATGCTGCCTTCGGCTTCCCTGGACAGCAACAACAAGGGCATGTACGAGCCCAGCCACGGTTCCGCGCCGGATATCGCCGGGCAGAACATCGCCAACCCGCTCGCGACCATCCTGTCGGCGGCGATGATGATGCGCTATACCTTCAACAGTGAAGAAGTGGCGCAGCGCATTGAAAATGCGGTAAAGAAGGTGCTGGCCAATGGTTTACGCACCTCTGACATCTGGACCGAAGGGTCGCGCAAGGCGTCGTGCAGCGAGATGGGTGATGCCGTAGTGGCAGCGCTGTAAAGAATTTGATTATCCAAGATTGAGGAAAGAAAAATGATGCGAGTAGGTTTGGTTGGCTGGCGCGGCATGGTGGGTTCGGTGCTGATGCAGCGAATGCGCGAAGAAAAAGATTTCGATCATTTCGAGCCGGTGTTCTTTACTACCTCCAACCCGGGCGGCAAGGGTCCGGATATCGGCAGGGATGTTCCGCCGCTGAAGGACGCCAGGGACATCGCCGAACTCAAGGCAATGGATGCCATTATTTCCTGCCAGGGCGGCGACTACACCAAGGAAGTGTATGGCGACCTGCGCGCTGCCGGCTGGAATGGCTACTGGATCGACGCCGCTTCCACCCTGCGCATGAAGGACGACGCTATCATCATCCTCGACCCGGTCAACAAGAACGTGATCAAGGACGGATTGACCAAGGGAGTGAAGACTTACGTTGGCGGTAACTGCACGGTTTCGCTGATGCTGATGGCGATCGGCGGGCTGTTCGACAAGGGCCTGATCGAGTGGATCAGCCCGATGACCTACCAGGCCGCTTCAGGGGCCGGCGCACGTAACATGCGTGAGTTGATTCAGCAAATGGGTGCCATCGACAGCGAAGTGAAAGCGCTGGTAAACGACCCGGCCTCGGCGATCCTGGAGATCGACCGGAAAGTGGCGGAGTTCATTCGCTCCGACCGCTATCCCGTGGATGCCTGGCCAGTGCCGCTGGCCGGTTCGCTGATTCCGTGGATCGACGTGGCGCTTGAGTCCGGTCAGAGCAAGGAGGAGTGGAAGGCGCAGGTCGAGTGCAACAAGATCCTTGGCCGCAGCGGCAACCAGATCCCCATCGACGGCCTGTGCGTGCGCATCGGCGCGATGCGCTGCCACAGCCAGGCGCTGACTATCAAGATGAGCAAGGATGTGCCGCTGGATGAGATTCACGCCATCATCGGCGCGCACAACGACTGGGTGAAAGTGGTACCCAACGACCGCGAAATTACCATGAAAGATCTTACTCCTGCGGCAGTGACTGGCACGTTGACCGTACCGGTTGGCCGTATGCGCAAGCTCAATATGGGTCCGCAGTACCTGTCGGCATTTACCGTCGGCGACCAGTTGCTGTGGGGTGCGGCCGAACCTTTGCGCCGCATGCTGCGAATTCTGATCGAAGAGTGAACAGCGATTTCTAGCCCCAACCGGTACGATGACAGTGGTATCGATTGGGGCTTCGTTTTTTCCGGTTGATTTGGCCATGTTGAGGTTACAAACTTGTAATTAATCTATCTACTTACAGCCCAATGTAACATGCAGTTTTAGCTTGCATCCCTAACTTCATGATGTTAATTTAGTTAGCCTAGCCAAAAAATCTAATGAGGGTGGCATGGATCGAAAATTTAAGAAAACAGCTTGGTTGACTGCCGGAGTGATGCTGGCGGCATCTCTCCCCGCCTTTGCGGCTGGGTTGGGCAAGTTGACGGTGATGTCAACCCTGGGGCAACCGTTCAGGGGGGAAATTGACCTGCTTGCGGTGGACAAGAAAGACTTCGGCTCAATTCGTGCCCGTTTTGCCTCCTTCGAGGCTTTTAAGGAGGCGAAAATAGAGCGTGTCTCCGTACTTTCTGCCATGCGCTTCAGTGTGGAGCAGAAAAAAAACGGCGAGCCCTATCTCAAGATTACCTCCACAAAACCTGTAGACGAACCCTTCCTGGATATGCTGATCGAGCTCGATTGGCCCGCCGGTCGTCTGGTCCGTGAATACACCATCCTGCTTGACCCTCCCGGTTACGGTGCGCAGCAGGCAGAAACTTCGCCGGTAGCCGTTCCGGTGGTCAAACCTGCTTCAGCTGCGCCTGCGCAGGCAGCGGCAGTTGCGGCTCAACCGGCTGATGCGCCGAGTGGTGCTGAAAAGCCGGAAATCAGGGCGAATATTCCCCCGGACCAGAAGCTGCGGGCAAAAGATGAAGCGAAGGCTGAAATTGCCGGAGAGGGTAAGCCTGCAAAGGAAGCCTATGGCCCAGTCAGGAAGGGCGAGAATCTATCGGGCATAGCTTCTGCTTTGAAGCCAGAGGGCGTCAGTCTGGAGCAGATGCTGGTCGCATTGTTTCAGTCTAACAAGCAGGCGTTTTCTGGCAACAACATGAACCGGTTGAAGGCAGGCCAGATTCTGCGCGTGCCTGAGGCCGGGCAAGTCGAAGAGCTGAAAGCGAACGAGGCCGCCAAGCAGGTGCGAGCGCATTCCGCCGATTGGCATGCATACCGTCAGAAGCTGGCGGCTGCCGTCTCCGAGGCTAAGCCGGTGCAGGAAGACACGGCCAGGCAGGCAGTAAGCGGCAAGATAACCACCGCAGTGGAAGACAAGGCCACTGCAGCGAAAGAATCCGCCACGGATGTTCTCAAGCTGTCCAAGAGTGAAGGCATGGGTGGAGCAAAGCCGGGCGCGGCTGTTGGTGGCAAGGACATGCAGGCGATGAAGGGGCAGATCCAGGCCCTGCATGAAGAAGCCACGGCCAAGGAAAAGGCAATCATTGAGGCCAACCAGCGCATCTCCGACCTGGAAAAGAACATCAAGGAAATGCAGAAGTTGCTGGAGCTGAAAAATCAGAGCCTGTCGGATCTGCAGAAACAAGCTGCCGCAACCAAGGTAGCGCCGGCGGCATTGCCTGCCCCCGCGCCTGTTGTGCCAGTAGTGGCCAAGCCTGAAGAAAAGCCTGCCGCTCCCGCTACAGAGCAGCAAGTTGCGGTTGCGGTCGCAGAAAAATCCCCCCTGGCTGAAGAAAAACCCGCCGTCGAGCCGAAGAAACCCAAACCGGTCCTCGTTGAGCAGAAGAAGCCGGAAGCATCCTTCCTCGATGAAGCGATGGGAAACCCGATCTATCTGGGTGGCGGCGCAGTGGCAATATTGTTGCTAGGCCTGCTGGGTGTGAAAGCGGTTGTGGCTAGACGCAAGAAAAGCGTTGCCAGTTTCGAAGACAGCATAATGACCCATGGTGATCTCAAGGCCAACACGGTTCTGGGCGGTACCGGCGGCGGCAAGATAGACACCAGTGACACCTCGTTTTTGACAGATTTCAGCCAAGCCGGATTAGGGTCGATTGATACCAACGAAGTTGATCCCATCGCCGAGGCTGAGGTCTACATGGCCTACGGCCGTGATGCGCAGGCGGAAGAGATCCTCAAGGAAGCGCTGCTCAAGGACCCCAATCGTCACGAAATTCGCCTCAAGCTGCTGGAGATTTATGTCGGCCGCAAAAATCTGAATGCCTTCGAAGCCGTTGCTGGAGAAATGTATGCCGCGCTCGGCGGTCAGCCCAGCCCGGTCTGGGACAAGGCGGCCGAAATGGGCCGTACCCTGGATCCGAAGAACCCGCTCTATGGCGAGCAATCGAAAGCAGCCGCTGCAATGAAGCCTGCCGCCTCCGGTGATGAGGCATTTGAAAAGACCATGGTTGTGGCTGGTGGCACTGCGGGTCTGGTCGCGGCGGCAGAGCATGGTGCCGCCATGGATTTGGGTGGTCCTGAGATTGTTGAGGAAGCCGTTGGGACAGACCTGGATTTCAATCTCGACATCGCAGCGCCGGAAGCCGAAGCCATTCCTGATGTACTCCTGGAACTCCCTGAGGAGAGCCTGCCCGTTGAGGAAACAGCTACCGATCTAGGGTTCGACCTCGATCTGGATGTGCTGACTGAAGCGAGTGATCAAGATGAGCAATCTGCGGCCGCACCAGTTGTCGAGACAGAAGAGCCGGTTGCCGACCAGGGACTGGATTTCAATCTTGATCTGGGTGTTCCAACCGTTGCCGACGTTGCACCAGAACCGGCTGCGGCAGTCATGGAGTCGGATGAGAACGTGATGGAGTTCGATCTTGGCGCGCCGACTCAGGCGGCTCCTGCCGCATCTGCCGAGGAATTGATCAGCGCCGAGAGTTGGAAAGACGAAGTGATGGGGCTCGATGTCGGTGGATTGACCACCGCCCCCGACGCTGAGGATGAGATGGCGGAAGTCGGGGACAACCTGGATATGCCCGATTTCTCCGTTGAAGAGGAAGCTGCATCTGCGGGTGAAGAGATGGAGTCCATCGAACTTGCTGCTCTTCCCGTTGAAGAGTCTCCGCTGGATTTCGATTTCAGTCTGGATCAGGAGGAAACCCGTGCACCCGCCGAATCAAAAGGTGTGGCTGTTCCGGACCTTGACCTTTCAGGTATCAGCCTGGATATGAGCGAGCCTGGTTCGGAAAAAGTGGCGTCTATCGATTCGCCGGATGATTTCGGCGGTCAGGAAGTTTCGACCAAGCTGGATCTGGCGAGAGCCTACGTCGACATGGGCGATGTGGAAGGTGCGCGGGATATTTTGCAGGAAGTGCTGAAAGAAGGAGCGGCTGAGCAACAGGTAGAAGCACAGAAACTGCTCGCTGAACTGGGGTGATGTGTCAGTAGAAAAATCACCGCAGGCAGGCGGTGAGTTCCTGCATCCGGCCAGCCAGATCCTGATCTGGCTGGCCTTTGCTTTTTGCGTTCCCTGGCTGCGACCGGTCGAATTGTCAGCGATCGTGCTCTTGTTTTCCCTGCCGCTGTTACTACGGCAATCCCCCCAATACCTCAAATTGTTACGTCGCAGCCGTTGGTTGCTGATTTCCCTGATTCTGGTGTACGCCTTCGTTACCCCCGGCGTGGCGGCGGTTGCTGTCCTGGGGACTTACAGCCCCAGCCAGGAAGGCTTGCTGTCGGGTGGCCTCCAGGCACTTCGCCTGCTTGCTTTGCTGGCCACGTTGGCACTATTGCTGGCGACGACTTCACGCGACCGGATATTGGCGGGCCTGTATTTTCTGCTGCGGCCTTTCGCTCTGATCGGGGTGGATATTGATCGGATTGCCTCGCGCATCTGGCTAACCCTGCATTATGCGGAAAAGGCCGAGCGGGTCGGGTCACGCCGCTCCGGCGAATGGCGCGAACGATTGCAAACGGCACTGCATGGCTCAAGTCATGAAATGGTGAGCATTAAACTGGAAATAGGGTATTTATCCAGCCCGGATTACGCGGCATTATTGTGCTCTGTCCTGGTGTTCGGGCTGCTACTGGCGCGGGGCGTTTCATGAGGATCGCGCTCGGCCTGGAATATGACGGCAGTCATTTCTGTGGCTGGCAAAGCCAGCTTTCCGGCTGTGGCGTGCAGGATATACTGGAGCGAGCACTCTCCGGCATCGCCGGTGAACCTCTTCGTGTGGTGACTGCGGGGCGAACCGATACTGGCGTGCACGCGCTGCATCAGGTCGTCCATTTTGATACTGATGTGACAAGGCCGGACAGTGCCTGGGTACGCGGCGTTAATGCTCTGCTGCCGGACAGTGTCGGCGTACTGTGGGCTCAGCCGGTGAGTGACGAGTTCCACGCACGTTTCAGCGCGGTATCCAGAAGCTACCGCTATTTGCTGCTCAACCACCCGGTACGTCCAGTTCTACTTTCCGGCAAGGTGGGCTGGTTTCACCAGCCGCTGGATGTTGAGGCGATGCGGCAGGGAGCCCAGTTCCTTTTGGGAGAGCATGATTTCTCCGCTTTCCGCGCCGCTGAGTGCCAAGCCAAGTCGCCGATCAAGCATTTACAAAAAATAGAGATAGCAACCAGCGGTAAGGTGATTCTGTTCGACTTCACCGCCAATGCCTTTCTCCACCACATGGTGCGCAATCTGGTCGGCAGTCTGGTCTATGTCGGTAAAGGCAAACACTCACCCGCCTGGATGCTGGAACTATTGGAAAATCGGAACCGCATCCATTCCGCACCCACCTTCGCGCCGGATGGTTTGTATCTGGCTGGCATTGGATACGATCCGAAATGGGCTATTCCGAATCTTTCGAGGATGCCGAATTTTGCGTTTGGCTAAGCTGAGATTAAACTTCCTCCTTTGCACTGAAATCAACGCATGACCCGAATCAAAATATGCGGCATCACCCGAAGCGAGGATGCGCTTGCCTGCGCTCAGGCTGGCGCTGACGCCATAGGACTGGTGTTCTATCCGCCCAGCCCGCGCCACGTTGTAGCGGCGCAGGCAGCGGAGATTGCCCGCGCCCTGCCACCCTTCGTCACCACTGTCGGTTTGTTCGTCAACCCAGCGGCAGAGCAGGTGGAAGCGGTACTTAACAAGGTGCATCTAGATGTGCTGCAATTTCACGGTGATGAATCGCCGGAATTCTGCGCCGGCTTCGGTGTTCCTTATCTGAAGGCAATTCGCGTCAAAGCGGGGGTGGATTTGGTACAATGCGCAATTCGTTACCAGAAAGCTCAAGGCCTGCTGCTGGATGCCTATGTCGAAGGCACGCCGGGCGGTACCGGCCAGTCCTTTGACTGGGAACTGATACCGGCTGAATTGTCGCTCCCGGTGATTTTGTCCGGGGGATTGGAGCCTGCCAACGTCGTAGACGCGATTCGCCGAGTGAGGCCGTGGGCGGTGGATGTGTCGAGCGGGGTAGAGGAGTCAAAAGGAATCAAGGATGTGGCGAAGATCGCCGCGTTCATTGAAGGAGTACGTAAGGGGTGCAAACCCCAAGGAGTGTAAATAAGTGCAGATGTATGATTTGCCGGACCAGACCGGCCATTTCGGGCCTTACGGCGGAATTTTTATGGCGGAAACGCTGATGACGGCTGTCGAGGAGTTGCGTCAGCAATACTTACGCTATCGCGATGACCCGGAGTTCAAGGCCGAATTTGCCTACGAACTCAAGCACTATGTCGGTCGCCCCAGTTCGATCTATCATGCCAAAAACTGGACGGACCGCCTCGGTGGCGCACAAATCTACCTCAAGCGCGAGGATCTCAATCACACCGGCGCGCACAAGATCAACAACGCCATCGGCCAAGCCTTGCTCGCCCGCCGCATGGGCAAGAAGCGCGTTATCGCGGAGACCGGCGCCGGCATGCACGGCGTCGCGACCGCCACTGTGGCGGCGCGTTACGGGCTGGAGTGCGTGGTTTACATGGGCAGCGAGGACATCAAGCGCCAGGCTCCGAACGTCTACCGCATGAAGTTATTGGGCGCCACCGTGACGCCGGTCGAATCCGGCTCGAAGACCCTCAAGGATGCATGCAACGAAGCGATCCGCGACTGGGTGACCAATGTCGAAAGCACCTTCTATGTGTTCGGCACCGCTGCCGGACCGCATCCCTACCCGATGATGGTGCGCGACTTCCAGTCTGTCATCGGTAATGAAGCCAGGGTACAGATGCCAGAGATGACCGGGCGCCAGCCGGATGCGGTGATTGCCTGCGTTGGCGGTGGTTCGAACGCCATCGGCCTGTTTTACCCCTATATCACCGACGAGAACGTCAAGCTGATCGGCGTGGAAGCGGCCGGTCTCGGCCTCGAAACCGGTAAGCACGCAGCACCGCTGAACGCCGGTACGCCCGGCGTGCTGCACGGCAACCGGGTCTATTTGATGCAGGATGCCAACGGCCAGATTATTGAAACCCATTCCATTTCCGCCGGCCTGGATTATCCCGGCGTTGGCCCCGAGCATTGCTGGCTCAAGGACAGTGGCCGTGCCGAATACGTCGCGGTGACCGATGCCGAGGCGCTGCAGGCATTCCACGATCTGTGCCGTTTCGAGGGCATCATCCCGGCGCTGGAATCGAGCCATGCGCTGGCCTACGCAGCCAAGCTTGCCCCCACCCTGCCGCGCGACAAGATTCTGCTGGTCAACCTGTCCGGTCGCGGCGACAAGGACATGAACACGGTGGCGGAGTTGTCGGGAATCAAGTTTTAATGGGGAATTACGATAAGCTGCTGTTTCAGTTGTTGCGCGGCCTGTCGGATAGCAATATTGGGTTTGACGAGTTATGCGGCCTGCTGTGCGATCTTGGATTTGAGAAGAAGACGCGCGGTAGCCATCATATTTTCCGGAAGGCCGGGGTGCCTCAGTTGATCTACTTGCAAAGGGATGGCGCCAAGGCCAAACCTTACCAAGTGAGACAAGTACGAAATATTATTCTCCAATATCAGCTTGGCGGAGGTTTGTAATGGACAGATACGAAATCATTCTTTATTGGAGCGATGAAGACAATGCTTTCATTGCCGAAGTACCAGAACTACCAGGTTGCATGGCACACGGTGAGAGCCAGGAGATTGCGTTGGCCAGCGTTAAGCAGGCAATTCAGTTGTGGATTGATACCGCCAGCGAGTTTGGCGATCCTGTGCCACAGCCTAAGGGCCATCGTTTGATGTTTGCATAAATTCATTCTTTCGACGAAATACTATTCATGTCACGTATTGCAGCCACTTTCAGCACACTTAAAACGCAGGGCAAAAAAGCCCTGATCCCCTTTATTACCGCAGGCGATCCGGGGCCGGACCAGACGGTGCCGCTGATGCACCGTCTGGTCGAGGCGGGGGCGAATATTCTCGAGTTGGGGGTGCCGTTTTCCGACCCGATGGCAGATGGCCCGACCATCCAGCGCGCCAGCGAGCGGGCACTCAAGCATGGCGTCAGTCTTCGCGATGTGCTCGGCATGGTGGTCGAGTTTCGCAAAAAAGATATGCTGACGCCCGTGGTGCTGATGGGTTATGCCAATCCGATCGAAGCGATGGGCTACGAGCAGTTCGCAGCCGCTGCCGCAGTGGCCGGAGTGGACGGTGTTCTGACGGTGGACTATCCTCCAGAGGAGAGTGCTGCGTTCGTGGAGCATCTTGCTCGCCATGACATCGATCCGATCTACCTGCTGTCGCCGACCACGCCGGAAGCGAGGATGGCGCAGGTTGGCAAGCTGGCACGCGGCTTCATTTATTACGTTTCGCTCAAGGGAGTGACGGGTTCGGCCACTCTCGACATTGCCGAAGTGGCGAGGAAGATTCCGCAGATACGGGCGGCAGTCAGCCTGCCTGTGGGTATCGGTTTCGGCATTCGGGATGGCCAGACTGCAAAAACCATGTCACAAATCGCTGACGCAGTTGTGATTGGCAGTCGCATCGTGGAGGAAATCGAGAATTCGACGGCTGCATCCTTGCTGGATAATGTTTACAACCTGGTGAAGAGCTTCCGGGATGCCATGGATGGCAACAAATAAGGAATATAGAAAATGAGCTGGTTCCAGAAATTACTCCCCCCCAAAATCAAGCGCAAGGTAGAGGGCACCAAGAAAAGCATGCCCGAGGGCTTGTGGAGCAAATGCCCTTCCTGCGAGGCCGTGCTGTACCGCGCCGACCTCGAAAAAAACATGGAGGTATGTCCAAAGTGCAGTTATCACAACCGCCTGTCGGCACGAACGCGGCTTGATCTGCTGCTCGATCCGGAAGGCCGTTTCGAAATCGGTGCGGAATTGCAGCCGGTGGATTTTCTTAAATTCAAGGACAGCAAGCGTTACACCGATCGCCTGACAGAAGCGCAGCGCGATACCAGCGAATCCGACGCGCTGGTGGTGATGCAGGGCAGTATTAAAACCTTGCCCCTGGTGGTGGCGGCATTCGAGTTCAAATTCATGGGTGGCTCGATGGGATCGGTGGTGGGTGAACGCTTCGTGCGCGGCGTTCAGGTCTGCGTCGAGCAGAATCTGCCGTTCGTATGTTTTGCTGCCAGTGGTGGTGCTCGCATGCAGGAAGGCCTGACCTCGCTGATGCAGATGGCCAAGACCAGCGCTGCGCTGACCCAGCTTGCCAAAGCCAGGCTGCCGTTCATTTCGGTGCTGACCGATCCTACCATGGGTGGTGTTTCCGCCAGTTTCGCCATGCTGGGTGATACCATCATTGCCGAACCCAATGCGCTGATCGGTTTCGCCGGACCACGCGTGATTGAGCAGACGGTGCGCGAAACCTTGCCGGAGGGCTTTCAGCGTTCCGAATTCCTGCTCGAGCATGGCGCGATCGACATGATCGTGGACCGTCGCGAGTTGCGCGACCGGCTGGCCAACCTGATTACCATGATGATGCGCTTGCCTTCGGCACAGTCCTGAGTAAATAGTCCTGAGTGGAAAACCCCGATCCAGTCTGCTCTTCCATGAACTCAGCACTCAGCACTCAGGACTCAGGACTGAACAGCCTGGCTGAGTGGCTGGGCTATCTAGAACAACTGCACCCCAAAACCATCGACCTCAGCCTCGATCGGGTGGCTGAGGTAAAGCAGCGCCTTAACCTGAGTCCCTCATTTCCTATCATCACTGTCGCCGGCACCAACGGCAAAGGCTCGGTCTGCACCATGCTGGAGGCGGTCCTGCTGGCCGCCGGCTACCGTGTCGGCCTGTACACCTCGCCTCACCTGTTGCGCTACAACGAGCGGGTGCGGATTAATGGCGAAGAAGTCAGCGATGACGCCATGTGCGCAGCCTTTGCCGCTGTCGAACAGGCGCGCGGAGACGTTTCGCTGACCTATTTCGAGTTCGGTACCTTGGCCGCGGTATGGTTGTTTGCATGCGCCGGCCTGGATGTGGCAATTCTTGAAGTTGGGCTGGGCGGCAGGCTGGATGCGGTTAATGCTTTCGACACCGACTGTGCGGTACTGACCAGCGTGGACTTTGACCACATGGAATATCTCGGCGACAGTCGCTTGGCGATTGGTTATGAAAAGGCTGGAATTTTCCGCGCCGGCAAGCCAGCCGTTTGCGGCGAGTTTGATGTGCCTTACAGTGTATTGGCCCATGCCGAGAAAATCGGAGCAAATCTGCGCCGGATCGGTCCCGATTTCGGCTATGACGGCCTGGAGCCGAACCAGTGGCGTTTTACGAGCAGCGACGGGCTGCGCCTGTCGCTGCCTTATCCTGCCTTGCGCGGCGACTATCAATTGGGTAATGCTTCGACCTGCCTGGCCGCACTGGAGCAGCTCAGGGCACGGCTGCCGGTGGCCCACGACGACATCCGTCGTGGTCTGTTGGAGGCGGTAGTGCCTGGGCGTTTTCAGGTGCTGCCAGGACGCCCGCAGCGGATTTTCGATGTGGCGCACAACCCCCATGCGGCGAGGGCACTGGCCGAAAATCTTCGTGCCATGCCGCCGACAGGGAAAGTCATCGCCGTTTTCGCCATGTTGCGCGACAAGGATATTGCCGGGGTTGTGCGGGTGATGAAAGAACAAGTGGACCTGTGGTGGGTCGCCGGGATCGGGCAGCCACGCGGCGCGAGCGCCGATGAACTGATGCGCGTTCTGGAACAGGAAGATTTGGCGCAGCGTGCCGAGTCGTTCCCGACGGTGGCGGAAGCTTATCGCCATGCCTGTGCCAAGGCGGCCGAAGATGATAAAATTCTGGTCTTTGGTTCTTTTTACACTGTCGCGGAAGCGATGATACTAACAGCGGTTGAGGGATGACGGGTTTATGGCAAATCAGTATGCGATGAGCGACGAGGAAGTCCAACTCAGGCGACGCGCAAGAAGGCGCCTGATCGGGGCGGTCACCCTGGTTACCGTGATGGTGATCGCCCTGCCCATGGTGCTGGACGGCGAGTCCAGACAGTCCGGCCAGGATATTGCCATCAACATTCCATCACCGGGTTCGAGCGGGGACTTTGTTTCCCGAACAGCACCCGTGCAACCGACGCCAGCTCCAGCTTCGCCTCATCCACAGCCAGAGAAGGCCGTGCAGGCTCCGGTTTCAGCCGAAACGCAAACCCCGCATGTTGCGCCCCCTGTCCCGCCTGTCAAGGACACAGAATCCGCCAAAGCTGCAGCAGCAGCTTCCGTCGAGTTGGTTCCTGCTGTCAAGGAACCCGCTCCCCAGTCGAAACACAAGGACGAGAAATCGGCTGTGGTTACCTCCAAGCAGGAAGTGGTGCCATTCGAGATTCAACTGGGCGCGTTCGCCAACCTGGCCAATGCCAAAGAGCGCCAGTCCAGGCTGGCGGAGCTGAAGATCAAGTTTTACACTGAAACGGTGAAAACGCCGAGCGGTGACAAGCTGCGTGTGCGCGCTGGCCCTTATGCCACCCGCCAGGAAGCAGAGCGGGTACAAGCTAAACTGAAGGCGGCGGGTATCCGGGATGGTGTGGTTGCTGAGAAGAAAGGGTGAGTTCGTAGTGAGGAGTGAGGAGTTAGGGGTGAGGGGTGAAATCGGCGATAGTGTTGTTGCCTTTGACTTTTCTCCTCACTCCTCACTCTTTACCCCTTGCAGAACTACAAGATGATGCTTTTCGATTACACGGTGCTGGCCGTTGTCGGTATCTCTATCCTCCTCGGCTTGTTGCGCGGGTTGGTGCGCGAAGCGCTTAATCTGCTGGCGTGGGTGGCTGCATTCTGGGTGGCCAACGCCTATACGGTGGAAATTGCGCCCATGTTGCCGGAGGCGATTCCGACTGAGTCGGTGCGCTTTGTTGCTGCTTTTGTTCTGTTGTTTCTCGGCGCGCTGTTGATGATGAGCCTGGTGACGATTGCCGTGACGGAACTGATAAAAACCATGAAACTGGGTACCTACGACAAAGGTCTGGGCGCGCTGTTCGGCTTTCTGCGGGGAGGGTTGATCGTCCTTACGTTGGTGCTGTTGGCGGGGATGACCAGCCTGCCGCATCAGGGGTTTTGGCGCAATGCCATGTTCAGTGCGCCGCTGGAGGCGTTCGCGGCAGATGTGAAGCCGTGGCTGCCTGAAGGTTTGTCTAAACGAATTAGTTACGAGTGATTTAACCATGTGCGGAATTTTAGGAATAGTGGCGAAAAGCCCGGTCAACCAGCTGCTCTACGACGGACTGCAAGTCTTGCAGCATCGCGGTCAGGATGCGGCGGGGATAGTCACCGGCGAGGGGAACACTTTCCACATGCACAAGGCCAACGGCTTGGTGCGTGACGTGTTCCGCACCCGCGACATGCGCAATCTGCTCGGTAACATGGGGATCGCCCATGTACGCTATCCCACAGCGGGGAGCGCTTCTTCCTCCGCCGAGGCGCAGCCATTCTACGTCAACTCACCGTTCGGCATCGTTCTCGGCCACAACGGCAATCTCACCAACACCGAGCAGTTGCAGGAAGATCTGTTCCGCCAGGATCTGCGCCACGTCAATACCAGCTCAGATTCCGAGGTTTTGCTCAACGTGCTGGCGCACGAGTTGCAGGAGAACGTTTCCAATCACCGGCTTGATCCTGCTGCCGTCTTTGCCGCGGTGGCCGGGGTGCATCGGCGCTGCCGGGGCGCCTATGCAGTGGTGGCGATGATTGCCGGTTATGGCCTGATCGCTTTTCGCGACCCCTTTGGCATCCGTCCGCTGGTGATCGGCTATTGCGATACCGAACAGGGGCGTGAGTATCTGGTTGCGTCGGAATCCGTCGCGCTCGACGTGCTGGGCTTCAAAATGCTGCGCGATGTGGCACCGGGCGAGGCAATCCTGGTCGATGTTGAGGGCAACTTCCACAGCCAGCAGTGCGCTGCCAGCGCCTCCCTCAATCCGTGTATTTTCGAATACGTGTACCTGGCACGGCCGGATTCGGTGATAGACGGGGTCTCAGTGTACGAAAGCCGGTTGCGTATGGGCGAGAGCCTGGCCGAGAAAATCCGTACCGATTTCGGCCACCTGAAAATTGACGTAGTGATCCCGATCCCCGACACCAGCAGGCCCAGTGCCCTGCAACTGGCGAACGCACTAGGAGTACCCTACCGCGAAGGATTCATCAAGAACCGCTACATCGGTCGAACCTTCATCATGCCGGGCCAGGCGATGCGCAAGAAGTCGGTGCGCCAGAAGCTCAATGCTATCGGCATCGAATTCCAGGGTAAGAACGTGCTGCTGGTCGACGATTCAATTGTGCGCGGCACGACCAGCCAGCAGATCGTGCAGATGGCGCGCGAAGCCGGTGCCACCCAGGTGTTCTTCGCCTCGGCTGCGCCGCCGGTGCGCTACCCCAACGTCTATGGTATCGACATGCCGACACTCCAGGAACTGCTCGCCACCGGCCGAAACGATGAACAGATTGCCCGCGAGATCGGCGCCGACGCACTGATCTACCAGAATCTCGATGCGCTGGAGCGCGCCGTACGGATGGCCAATCCGGCCATCGCCTGCTTCGATACCTCCTGCTTCGACGGCCGTTACATCACCGGCGACATCACCCCGGAGTATCTGGCGAAGATCGAGCATGCACGCAACACTCCGCGTCCATCGGGCGACTCTTCATCGAGCAAGCAACTGGATCTGAACCTGGCGAGGGAAGAATGAACGAACACGACGATTACGAGCTGGAAACCCTGGCAATCCGCGCCGGCATCGAGCGCAGCCAGTTCAACGAGCATTCCGAGGCGCTCTACCTGACTTCCAGCTTCATCTTCGGCAGTGCCGCAGATGCCGCAGCGACCTTCTCAGGGCAGAAGCCGGGTAACATCTACGGTCGCTTCACCAATCCTACTGTTACCGCCTTCCAACAGCGCCTGGCGGTGCTGGAAGGCGCGGAAAGCTGCGTCGCTACCTCCTCCGGCATGTCTGCGATTCTCGCCACCGTGATGGGCTTGCTTTCTGCCGGCGACCACATCGTTTCCTCGCAGAGCCTGTTCGGTTCCACCGTGCAGTTGTTCGGCAACATCATGAAACGTTTCGGCGTCGAAACCACCTTCGTTTCCCAGACCGATGTCGCTGCCTGGCGTGCGGCGCTCAAACCCAACACCAAGCTGTTGTTTGCCGAAACGCCATCCAACCCGCTGACTGAGATCTGCGACATCGCCGCCCTGGCCAAAATCGCCCATGACGCCGGTGCGCTGCTGGCGGTGGACAACTGCTTCTGCACACCGATCCTGCAACGCCCGCTCGACCTCGGCGCGGATATCGTCATCCACTCCGCCACCAAATATCTCGACGGACAGGGGAGGGTGCTGGGCGGCGCCGTTCTGGGCCGCAAGGAAGTGATAGACCCTGTTTATGTCTTCTTGCGTACCGCCGGCCCGACCATGAGCGCTTTCAACGCCTGGATTTTCCTGAAGGGGATAGAAACACTCAAGCTGCGTATGGAAGCGCATTCGCGCAGCGCGCTAGAATTGGCCTTGTGGCTGGAACAGCAGCCGCAGGTGGAGCGGGTTTACTACCCCGGCCTGCCCTCACACCCGCAATACACGCTGGCCAAGCATCAGCAAAAGACCGGCGGCGGCATCGTCGCCTTCGACGTCAAGGGCGGCAAGGATGCCGCATGGCGCGTGGTGGACTCGACCCAGATGATTTCGATCACCGCCAACCTGGGCGACACCAAGACCACCATTACCCATCCTGCAACCACGACCCATGGTCGCATCACACCCGAGCAGCGGGCAGCAGCGGGGATAGGGGATGGTTTGCTGCGAATTGCGGTTGGGTTGGAGGCGGTTTCGGATATTCAGAGGGATTTGGCGCGGGGGCTGAAGGTTTGATGGGTCGCGCTGCGCGCGGATGATTAGGTGCCGGGGGTAGCCCGGCGGGCTAGTCCCTTTCTTTAAACGGCTAAAGAAAGGAACCAAAGAAAGCCGCCCCTCTCCCCCGCCTTTCGCTACGCTACGGGTTCCCTGCGTTGCTCACCAAGCCGGGCTGCTGCGGAACTCGGCCTGCGGCCTCAAACAGTCCTCGCAGAAATCCCCCGGCTTGCCTGCGCTACTCGGCGGCGGCCCAAGGGGACCAAAAAACCGACCCTCCCCACCCAGCCCTCCCGCTGGGGAGGGCACCCAAACACGGGCTACGCCCACAAAACCAAATTTCCCTTCTGCGCCGCTTCGGTTTGACGGTCTAATTGGGATGAAGGCGAGCACTGTCTGAGCTCCGCAGTGGGGTGCGGGGTGTGCACCCCGCTAGGGCGAGTTGCGCAGTCGCCCAATTTGTCCGTCAAACCGAAGGAAGCCCGCAGGGCCAGCGCGGCAGGGTGCCCTTTTGTTTGGTTACTTGTATTTTGGGCAATGCAAAATAAAGTAACCTGCCGCCGGGCAGCCCCCGGCATCTAAGCATCTGCGCGCAGCGCACACAATACATGAGGCGCAATGGAATTTGGGCTACGCCCCCTATTATTTTCACTGACACGCACGGATTTTCGCGCAGGTCCGGTGGAATGATTGGTTAGCCCCATAGCCGGTCATTATTTTGAGTTGTGACGCGAAATGACTTGAAGGCAAGTCGAGCTTTCCGGATGAGTACGCTTGACGCTAGACTGCCAAGCGCTATTTCTACGTCGGCTCGACTAATTGCAGATTCTGCACCCACGATAACTTCAGTTAATTGCAGTTTGTCCGAAAAGCCTGCAAAGAACAGCTGTGTTTCTGCGTCGCGTTCTTCGAGCTCGGAAAAAGCGCGCATCTCCTGTTCGTAGTGCCAGTGAGCGTACTTGGTAGAAAGCAATTTTATGATTGTGGCTTCGTCTGTAGTTCCTCGCTCCAGTAGCTCTCGTGCATCCTCTCGTGAGCGTAGGCCTGAGTAAGTTACGGGGTGTATTGAATCATCTGGAACATTAAAGCAAAGGCACAGACCCCGATGCTTGTCCGCGTAGTGGCTCCACTGTACTGGATTACGCCAAGTACGGCTAAAGCAAACCATCCCAAAGCGCTTAGCAATATCCGTTTTCCACGCAAGAATAGCTGCACGGAGGTCTGAATTTGAAAGGTCGAGGCAGAGCAGTTCGAAGGGATCGTTTAGGTCTTCAATCGTCGCAATTTTCAACCTACGGCGTTGTATGTCGTCTAGACCATAGTTCGCGGGGGCAAAATGGTAGGCCTGCATTGAAGTAGCTAACTGGCTTTAGCTTCGCCCATCAGCCTGACATTCTTCTCATAAGCCTCCCGCGCATTCCTCACACACTCCAGGAACAACGGCAACTCCTCCATCAGCAGCGCCTGCGGACCATCCACCAGCGCTTTGGTGGGCGCCGGATGGAAATCCACCAGGATCATGTTGGCGCCGGCGATTACCCCTTGCATGGTGGCGTGGAAGATTTCGAGCAGACCGTCCGGGGCGCGGTTGCGGGTGCCGACTGAGTGCGATGGGTCGACACATACCGGCATTCTGGTCAGGCGCTTGACTACGGGGACATGGGCGAAATCGACCAGGTTGCGGTGCGGATCGCCCATGTTGGTTTTCATGCCACGGAGGCCGAACACCACGTTGCGGTTGCCTTCCGAGGCCAGGTATTCGGCGGCGTTGAGGGATTCATCGAGGGTGATGCCGAAGCCGCGTTTGAACAGCACCGGAAATTCGCGCTGGCGACCGACAATTTTCAGCAGTTCGAAGTTCTGGGTATTGCGGGTGCCGATCTGAAGCATGACCCCGGTGGGGTTGCCAGTCTGTTTCAGGGCCTCAAGGATCTCGTCGGCATGGGACTCATGGGTGATTTCCATGGCGATCACTTTGATGCCGTATTTGCCGGCCAGTTCGAACACCCAGGGCAAGCAGTCCTTGCCGTGGCCCTGGAAGGCGTAGGGGCTGGTGCGCGGCTTGTAGGCGCCCATCCGGGTACAGACCTGGCCGTGTTCCTGGAGTGCCTTCATCATCATCTCGACGTGTTCAGGCGTGTCCACCGCGCACAGGCCGGCGAAGACGTTCAGGTTGTCCTGGCCGAAGCGCACGCCGTTGTATTCGAAATGGGTGGGGCGATGGTCGTCCTTGTGCCGCCCCAGCACCCGGTATTCCTCGGAAATGCGCACGGCGCGCTCGACGCCGGGCAGGCTTTCCATGTCCTCGATGGATAGCGCGGCGGTATCGCCGATCAGGTAGATTTCAGTCAGGGTCTGATGGGCGCCTTTTTCCTGGTGGATGCGGGTCTTGATCTTGGGTAAGTGGTCCAGGTGGTCAAGCAGTTGGCGGTATTCGTTGCTGTCGGGCTGGGCATTGGGGGAAAGGATCAGGATCATTATGGTGCTCCAGATTTAGATTTGAATTGGCTCGCATCCTGCGGCATCGCAGCGCAGATAGCTGCCATGATCATACCAGCTATCCAGTACCCAGCGCTCGCAATCGCGGCCATCGACCCGGTGCCGGTGAAGGGCGGGACGGTGGGTGTGGCCGTGGATCAGGCGGGGGTAGGCGTGTTCGCGCAGGGCGGCGGCGACCGCGTCCGGGTGAACATCCATCTCCACGATGGATTTCAGTTGCTTGTCGGCCTCGCTGCGCTGGCGCAGTGCCTCGATCTCGGCCTTGCGCTCTGCCAGAGGGCGGGCGAGGAACTCCGTTTGCCATGTTGGTTGTCTGACCTTGGCGCGGAAGGAGAGATAAGCTGTATCGCCGGTACAAAGGGTGTCGCCATGCATCAGCAGGGTCGGGGTGCCGTAAAGGTCGATCAGGGTGGGGTCGGGGATCAGGCGGGCGTGGGCGGCGCGCGCGAAGTCCTCGGCGATGAGGAAATCGCGGTTGCCGTGCATGATGAAAACCGCTGTGCCATTCTGGCTTAATTCCGCCAGAGTGCTTGTGACCGTAGCATGATTGGGATCGGCCAGGTCGTCGTCGCCTGCCCAGTATTCGAACAGGTCGCCCAGAATGTACAACGCCTCAGCCCGGGATGCGATGGAGCGAGCAAACTCTTTAAATACTCGCGTAGTCTGCGGGCGCTCCGGGCTTAGGTGCAGGTCGGCGACGAACAGGCTGTGGGGCATGGTGTTCAGCTATCAGTTTTCAATCATCAGTAAAGTCTGCACGGCTTCACCGAGCTCAAAACCAAAACTGACGGCTGAAAGTCCTTATTGTTATATCACTTCGACGCTCTCGATCACCACATCTTCAAGAGGCACATCCTGATAACCTGCCTGGCTGCCGGTCTTGACCTTGCCGATGCGGTCCACAACCTCCTTGCCGTCAGTTACTTTGCCGAAGACACAGTAGCCGAAGCCCTGCGGAGTTGGCGCGGTGTGGTTGAGAAAGCTGTTGTTGGCCGTATTGATGAAAAACTGGCTGGAAGCCGAATGGGGGTTGGGGGTGCGTGCCATGGCGATGGTGTAGGTTTCGTTCTTCAGGCCGTTGGCGGCTTCGTTCTCGATCTCCGCCAGGGTTTCCTTCTGGATCAGACCCGACATGAAACCGCCGCCTTGAACCATGAAGCCATCGATGACGCGATGGAATATCGTGCCGTCGTAAAAGCCTTTTTCTGCGTATTTGAGGAAATTCTCAACGGTTTTTGGGGCTTTTTCGGCATCCAGATCGAGGGTGATGTCGCCGAAATTGGTGTGGAGCTTAACCATGGGTCTTTTCCTTTTTGCTCAGTTTGATTTTCTTGGGGGATGTTGCCGGCGCCGCCTTGGTGATTTCCGCCAGAGTTTCGGTGGCTAGCGCCATTTCCTCGATGACCACCGGTTCGATCGGAACGTCGGCGGTAAACGGCCCGCCGGATGCTGTTGGCAGAGCCCCGATTTTTTTCGCGATATCCATACCTTTGATTACTTTGCCGAAGACGCAATAGCCGTAGTAATCGGGATGGGGGCGGTGGTGGTTGAGAAACTTGTTGTCATCGAGGTTGATGAAGAATTGTGCGGTGGCTGAGTCCGGGTCATAGGCAC
This sequence comes from Sulfuricella denitrificans skB26, assembly GCF_000297055.2. NCBI lineage: Bacteria > Pseudomonadati > Pseudomonadota > Betaproteobacteria > Nitrosomonadales > Sulfuricellaceae > Sulfuricella > Sulfuricella denitrificans. The sequence goes on from NC_022357.1 coordinate 898,916, forward strand.
GCGCCATGGAGAGCGTGCCGCGTTCGTTCCTGAGGCCGTTGGTCGCTTCATTGGGAACGGGATCGAAGGTGGGTTTGTACTGGAAATCCGGGGTGAAACCACCGCCCTGGATGATGAATTGCTGAATGGTGCGGTGGAACACAGTGCCATTGTAATGGCCACTGCTGACATAGTGCAGGAAGTTGGCGACGGTTTTAGGCGCCTTGTCAGGATACAACTCAAGCACGATTTCGCCCTGGTTGGTACGCATTTTGACCAGCGGATTGGCGGCGAGCGCGCTGGTACTGATGAGCAAGCTAATGATGATCATGGTCAGACGGAATTTCATGCGGCCCCCTCGTAGACAATTTTCCATTCGTTGCTGTCGAACTTCCAGTATTGTCGCTTGCGCATCTGGTTTTTCAGATTGTTACTGCTGTAATCCTGGTTGAATGTTATCACCATCAGGTTATCGTTGCCCGGGTAGCTGAAGATGCTGATATTCGACAGTTTAATCTTGACCCAGGTTTTGCTGGCGTTAACCTGGCGCTTCTGTGCGTCCCAGGAACTGTAGTTTTGGCCGGGGGCATTGAAGTTTCGTGAATAATGCCGTAAATATTTATCAGAATCAATGCTCTCCCAGTCGTGCCGCCAGTCCTCGACGAGTTTGCTGAGTTCGCTACGCTGGGCGGCGAGTTCCTTGGGGTCGACCCAGTCTACCTTGTCGCTGATTATTACCGGGGTCAGACCCACCTGCAGGTTCTTTCCGATTGTATCCATGTCAGGATTGGCCAGTACCACGCAGCCGTTGCTGGCGCGCGGCGGGCGGCTGTAAGTGTCGCTGGGCACGCCGTGCAGCCAGATGCCGTGGCCGTTCTTGCCCTGTTGACGGTCCCATTCATTAGGATAGCTGATGGGGAAGGCGCCGGTGCCGTAAAAATCGGAAATCTGGGTTTTGGGCAGGCTGGCTGTAATGAAGTAGACGCCAAGAGGTGTTTTCTGGTCGCCTTCCTTGTTTTTTTCGGCGCCGGCCTTGCCGCTGCTGACATAGTAGTCGGCCACATAGCGTGGCGTACCGTTGTCGTTCTGGAACAGGTAAAGCCGTGATTTACTGGTGTCCACCACGATCGCGTGATGTTGTTCCGGCTGGAACTGGACCAGATATTTGGGCACAAGATTAACCGGCATCTGCTCCAGGTGACGGAGCAGGCGGGCGCGGGCTTCCTCGCGCAGATCGGAGATTTGATGCTGGGAGGCGCCGGCGGCGCTACCGATGGTACTGAGTGGATGCGCCCGCGCCATTAGCAGGTCGCCCCGGATCAGGTGGGCAAGCTTGAAATTGGGGTAGAGCTTGAGCAGGGCCTCGACGTCGCTCATGGCGAGGTCGAGGTGGTTTTGCCGGATTTCCAGCAGGCTTTTTACCAGCATCGATTCGAGGTCGCTTGGAGACTGGTGTTGCGGAGCTTCGCTTTTTTCTTCGGGACCGGGACGGTGATCCTTGGTCAGGGCGAAAAAGCCCAATACTGAGGCCAAGGCGACTGCAACGACAAGGGTGATCCTGGCTATACCGGACAAATGGAAGGTTCTGCGCAAAATGTGACTACCGGCCGACCCGCTCCTGCTGGATCAGCCATTTATCTCCCACTTTCACCATTGCAATCGTTTTTGTCGTGGTTGATTGCAAGGCATCGGATTTGTAAGATTGCTTGAAAGTTACGCTGGCATGGCCGGCATCGCTAATGGTGACGCGCGGGGCTTCGATGCCGACGTGGATTGACTTGGGCCGACTGATGCGATTCTTGCGCTCTTTTTCCCAGGATGCCCGGCTGCCGCCCGACACCTTGAAATCCTTGGCGTAATAGGAAAGATAGGAGCTCACGTTTTTGCTCGACCAGGCATTGGCCCAGCCGTTGAGCGCTTTCAGTACGCCGGCCTCGGTGTCGGATTTGCTGACTTGCTCGGTTACGGGCGCGGCCTTGGGTTCCAGTGCGGGTTTGGCAGGCACCGGTGCGGGGGCTGGCACTGGTTGCACTACGGAAGGGGTCGGCGCGGGTACGGGCTTGATTGGTTCGGGTTTTGCCGGGGTTGTTGCGGGCGCGGCGGCAGGGGTAGGGGTAGGGGCAGCCGTTGGGATTACGGTCTTGGTCGGGGCTCGGTTCGATTTGCCGTTGGCGGAGAACAGTTCCTTGACCAGCGCCAGCTTGGTTTGCGCAGCGACATTACCCTTGTCCAGTTGTAACGCCTTGTCATAGGCCTGGCTTGCCATTTTGGCGTAGATGTCGCCAAGGTTCTCGTGCGCGGTGGCATAGCTGGGGTGGGTGTTGATCGCCATTTCCAGGGCATGGCGGGCTTTATCGTACTGCCCCTGGGAGGCATACAGCACCGCCAGGTTATTGTAGGGTTCGGGCAGTTCGGGGTATTCCTCGGTAAGCCGGGTGAATATCTGGATCGCTTCTGCCTTCTTGCCCTGCTCTGCCAGGATCAGCCCCTTGAGAAAACGGCCTTGGGCAATCTTCGGCCCCTGGGCGTCCTTGGGGCGGTTGGTGAGATAGCTTTCGAGGCGTTCCAGGGCCTTGTCGTTCTGCCCCTGTTTGTAGAGCTTGCTGATGTCCTGCAACTCATCGGCGCGTGCAGGCTGACCGAAGGTGAAGAGCAAGGTGCAGAACAGGGAGGCTAAGATCGTGGCAATGCGGAAACGGCTCATTGGTAGTATACTTTTCACTATGTGGCAAACAGGCTGAATTCTAACAAGAACCGCCCCTTTCACCAAACCCTTTGCTTCGAATCTTTTCAGAATGACCCAAGTTTATGAGCAGCAGCGATAACACCCCCATTCCCGTTCCCCATTTCATCCGCAACATCATCGAAGCCGATCTGGCCAGCGGCAAGCACAAGAGCATCGTCACGCGCTTTCCGCCTGAGCCCAATGGCTACCTTCATGTCGGCCACGCCAAGTCGATCTGTCTGAATTTCGGCCTGGCGCTTGATTATCAGGGTCGATGTAACTTGCGTTTCGATGATACCAACCCGGAGAAAGAGAGCGAGGAATACGCCCGGTCGATTCAGGACGATGTGCGCTGGCTGGGCTTTCAGTGGGACGGCGAGGTGCGCTGGGCATCGGACTATTTCGAGGCGTTGTACGATTACGCGGTCGAGCTGATCCGGCAGGGCAAGGCTTATGTAGATGACCTCAGCGCCGAGGCAATGCGCGAATATCGCGGCACGCTCACCGCGCCGGGCAGAAACAGTCCTTACCGCGATCGCCCGGCGGCAGAAAATATCGACCTGTTCGCCCGCATGCGCGCCGGTGAGTTTCCCGACGGCAGCAAGGTGTTGCGCGCCAAAATCGACATGGCTTCACCCAACATCAACCTGCGTGATCCGGCGATCTACCGCATCCGCCGCGCCCATCACATCCGCACCGGCGACCAGTGGTGCATCTACCCGATGTACGACTACACCCATTGCATTTCCGATGCGCTGGAGAACATCACCCATTCATTGTGCACGCTCGAGTTCGAGGATCACCGTCCGCTTTACGACTGGGTGCTGGACCAGCTGCCGGTGCCTTGCCATCCGCAGCAGATCGAATTCTCACGCCTGGAGCTGCAGTACACCCTGACCAGCAAGCGCAAGTTGAACCAGTTAGTGACGGAAAATCTGGTTTCGGGCTGGGACGATCCGCGCATGCCCACCATCACCGGCATGCGCCGGCGCGGCTACACGCCCGAGGGCATCCGTGAGTTTGCGCGGCGCATCGGCATCTCCAAGAGCGACAACGTGGTCGATATGAGTGTGCTCGAGGGCTGTATCCGCGAGGACATGGAAGTGCGTGTGCCGCGCGTGATGGCGGTGGTTAAGCCGCTGAAAGTGGTGATCACGAACTTCGTCGAGGGCGAAACGCAGTCGCGTGAAGCCGGCTTCCATCCTAACCACCCCGAGTTTGGCAGCCGGGTGGTGCCGTTTTCGAAAGAAATCTGGATCGAGGCCGACGACTTTGCCGAAACACCCCCGCCAGGCTGGCAGCGCCTGGTGCCGGGCGGCGAGGTGCGGCTGCGCTACAGCTATGTGATCAAGTGCGACGAAGCGATCAAGGATGCCGTCGGCAACGTGGTTGAACTGCGCTGCTCGATCGATCCGGATACTCTCGGCAAGAACCCGCAGGGCCGCAAGGTCAAGGGCGTGATTCACTGGCTTTCCGTCGAGCATGCACTGGCGGCGGAAGTCCGGCTCTACGACCGCCTGTTTACCGTCGCCGAGCCGGATGGCGACAAGGCGCGCGATTTCCGCGAATTCATCAACCCCGAATCGCTGACCGTGGTGCAGGGCTGGGTGGAAGCCGCCGTGCGCGATGCCGCGCCCGAAACTCGCTACCAGTTCGAGCGCCTCGGCTACTTCTGCGCCGACCGTCGCGACCATCAGCCCGGCGGCAAACTGGTGTTCAACCGCACGGTCACGCTGAAGGATTCGTGGACCAAGGAACAAGGCTGATTGGGTGAGAGGTTAGAAGGTGAGGGGTGAGGCGGAAAATCAAAACCTCCACCGTGCCGATTTTGAGCTTTCCCTTCACTCCTTACACCTCACCGCTTTAAAGGTTTATTCAATGCTGAAAATTTACAACACCCTTTCTCGCTCCAAGCAGGATTTCATCCCTATCGAATCCGGCAAGGTCCGCATGTACGTCTGCGGCATGACGGTGTACGACTATTGCCACCTCGGTCATGCGCGGGTGATGGTGGTGTTCGACATGATCAACCGCTGGCTCAGGGCCGACGGTTTCGATGTCACCTACGTGCGCAACATCACCGATATCGACGACAAGATCATCAAGCGTGCGGCCGAGAACCACGAGCCTATCGATGCCCTGACCGGCCGCTTCATCGCCGCGATGGACGAGGATGCGACGAAACTGGGTGTAGAGAAGCCGGAGCATGAACCGCGCGCCACCCAGTACGTGCCGGGCATGATCGCCATGATCCAGGCGCTTATGGACAACGGACTGGCGTATGTAGCGAGGAGCGGCGACGTGTGCTATTCGGTGCACAAGTTTCCCGGCTACGGCAAGCTTTCCGGCAAGTCGCTTGATGATCTGCGCGCCGGCGAGCGAGTGGATGTCGCCGTGGGCAAGGACGACCCACTCGACTTCGTGCTGTGGAAATCGGCCAAGCCCGGCGAGCCGCAGTGGGATTCGCCTTGGGGGCAGGGCCGCCCGGGCTGGCACATCGAGTGCTCGGTGATGAGCGATGCCCTGCTCGGCGAGCATTTCGACATCCACGGCGGCGGCGCGGACTTGCAGTTTCCCCATCACGAGAACGAGATCGCCCAGTCCGAAGGCACCCACGGCCACCAGCACGTCAATTACTGGATCCACAACGGCTTCGTGCGAGTGGACAACGAGAAGATGTCGAAATCGCTCGGCAACTTCTTCACCATCCGCGAAGTGCTGGAGCGCTACGATGCCGAAGTGGTGCGCTTCTTTATCCTGCGCGCCCACTACCGCAGTCCGCTCAACTATTCCGACCAGCATCTGGACGATGCCAAGGGCGCGCTGACGAGGCTTTACACCGCGCTAAAAAATGTCCCGCCTCACCCCTCACCTCTCACCCCTCACGGCGTAGCGATTGACTGGCATGACCCTTATGCCGCCGCCTTCAAGGCGGCGATGGAAGACGACTTCAATACGGCCGAGGCGGTTGCTGTATTGTTCGACTTGGCCAACGAAGCCAACAAAACTCACGATAAACAACTTGCTAGCCTGCTCAGGACATTGGGTGGGGTGCTGGGATTATTGCAGCGCGGTCCGAGCGAGTTTTTGCAGGGCGGCGCGGGGGAGTCGGGTTGCACGCCGGAACAGATCGAACAGCGTATCGCTGCACGGATTGCTGCGAAAAAAGCCAAGGATTATGCTGCAGCCGACCGCATTCGCAAGGAATTGCTGGATCAAGGTGTCGTGTTGGAGGATACGCCGCAGGGCACGGTTTGGCGGCGCGCTTAGTGTCAGTTCAGCGCGGAAGTTGGTTGGTCTGGTTTTTGATGCTAAAGTAAGTGCCTGGTTTTAAAAATAAAAAATATCAACTGGCGGAGGCAGGTATGGTGAATGTCTTGGGTGAAAACCCTTTTCTCGGCACGTCGCAGATGGGCCGGTTCGTGGTACGCCTGTCGGATATGGCGCTGATCAAGGCGGATGACAGCTTTCTGGGGGCGTTCGGCGTCAGCCGCGATGAATCCATCGGCAGTGATGTAGGTAACATGCTGGACGCCAAGGCGCTGACGAAAATTGTCGCTGCCGCGCGCAATACTTCTACCACCGCCCGTATTTCGTTGAATATTGACCACCGCGATGGGCGCAGGGTGCCGCTGGAAGTGGTGGCCTGCATTGACGATACGCTCGAAGGCGAAGTGCTGCGCTGCTTCGCCCTGCTTATGACGCAGAACCACGAAGAATTTCAGCACCGCCGTTTCCTTGCCTCTGCGATAGAAGTTTCCAGCCAGGCGATAGTCATCGCTAATAATTTGCGTGAAATTGTTTACGTCAACCCGGCATTTACCCAGATCACCGGCTATGATTCCGGCGAAGTGCTGGGTAAGGATCTCTGCGAGATACCGGCCCTGGAAACTGACGAGCTGGCGATCGCCATGTTGCGCCAGGGGATTGCCGCAGGCCGCCCGGTGCAGACCGAGCTGCTGAGCCGTGACAAGGATGGCACCTCCTACTGGGTGGATCTTTCGGTCGTGCCGGTGAAGGATGATCACGGCGCAATCGGGCACTTCATTGCCACGGCCCACGATATCACCCAGCGCAAGCAAGTCGAGGCGGAGATGTGCCGTCTGGCGCAGGAGGACCATCTCACCGGTTTGTCCAATCGCCGTGCCTCCGAAGAACTCCTGGAACGGGAGTGGAATCGTGCGCGGCGCGGGAAGGGTACTTTTGCCATTGCCATTGCCGATATCGACCGTTTCAAGCTGGTCAACGACCAGTACGGCCATCAGGTCGGCGATCTGGTGTTGCAGCATGTCGCCAAGACCATGGAGCAAGCCCTGCGCAGCGGCGACTGGGTCGGTCGCTGGGGCGGGGAGGAATTTCTGATCTGCTTCCACGGGGTGGATAATTTTGGCGCGCTGATTGCCGCTGAACGGCTACGCAAACTGATCAAGTCCAGTCCGCTTAAAACCGCTCAGGGAGAGCAGCCGCTCACTATGAGTATTGGCGTGTCGCAATATCAGCCTGAGTTCGATGATATCGACACGATGCTGGCTCAGTCTGATAGCCTGCTTTACGAGGCTAAGCAGACCGGGCGTGACAAGGTGCTTTGCTATGGCTGTTCCGATACGCGTATGGAAAGCGTTATCTGGGAAGGGTCGCAGGTGCAGCGCGCGTTGCACGAAGGGCGGTTGATTCCCGCCTACCAGGCGATCGTCGATCTGAAAAACCGTACCATCGTCGCCGACGAGGCCCTGGCGCGAATCCGTGCCAAGGACAACACGCTGGTGGAAGCAAAGAACTTTATCGAGGCCGCAGAAGCGCTGCACCTGGTGGCGTCGGTAGACCAGTCAATCTCATCCAGCGCGATCGCGCGCTGTTCGCACGCGGTGCTGCAGAAAAGCGCCATCGCTGGACACAAGCACTTTATCAACCTGTCGCAACAGTTTCTCGCCAACGGCGAACAGGTCGGAGCATTTCTTGCGCGCGCCCAGGAGTATTGCGAAATGTGCGGCGACACTGCAGGCACGGCAAAGCCGGTGGTGATCGAGATCACCGAACGTCAGGGCGGCGACATCATGCTGCTCAAGAAAAATCTCAAGCCGTTGACCGACTTCGGCTTCAAGCTGGCGCTGGACGACTTCGGCAGCGGCTATTCGTCGTTCCGCTACCTGGCCGAGTTGCCGGTGGATTACCTCAAGATCGAAGGCTGGATGGTGGGTCGGATCACCAGCGACAAGCGCACTCGCCTGCTGGTGGAAACCCTGGTCGGCACGGCGCAGAAATTAAGCATCACTTCGATCGCCGAGTGCGTCGAGAACGAGGAAACCGCTCAGATGCTCTACGACATGGGCGTAGACTGGGCGCAAGGCTACCATTTCGCCCATCCCATGCCGGCTGTGGAGATGACTGCAGCACACTGAAACGCAATCGGCTCGATCAATCCGCTACGGCCCGAAGAACTGTTTCATCTTGTCCATCCAGGATTTGGTGCGCGGGTTGTGCCGGGCGCCATCCTCCTCGTTGAGCGTCTCCAGTTCGCGCAGCAGTTCTTTCTGGCGATCGGTCAGGCTGACCGGCGTTTCCACCACCATGTGGCACATCAGATCGCCGTGAGCGCTGCTGCGGACCCCTTTGATGCCTTTGCCACGCAGGCGGAATACCTTGCCGGACTGGGTTTCTGCCGGGATCTTGATTTTGGCGTGGCCGTCCAAGGTCGGGATCTCGATTTCGCCGCCCAGCGCTGCCGTGGTGAAGCTGATCGGCATTTCGCAGTGCAGGTCGTTGTGGTCGCGCTGGAAAACCGAGTGGGCCTTGATCTGGATGACCACGTACAGGTCGCCCGACGGGCCGCCGTTGACGCCGGCTTCGCCTTCGCCTGAAAGCCTTATACGATCGCCTTCATCCACACCGGACGGGATTTTTACCGCCAGGGTTTTGTGCTGTTTGACGCGTCCGCTACCTGAGCAGGTGCCGCAGGGGTTGGCGATCATCTTGCCGCTACCGTGGCACTTGGGGCAGGCTTGCTGGATCGAGAAGAAACCCTGCTGCATTCGTACCTGGCCGTGACCCGCACAGGTAGTACAGGTTTCCGGTTTGGAACCAGGCTTGGCGCCGCTGCCGTGGCAGGTGTCGCACTCTGCCATGGTGGGGATGCGGATTTTGGTTTCGGTGCCGCGTGCGGCATCTTCCAGCGAGATTTCCAGGTTGTAGCGCAGGTCGGCACCGCGGTAGACGTTGGATCGTCCGCCACGGCCACCGCCGGCACCGCCGAAGATGTCTCCGAAGATGTCTCCGAAGGCGTCGGCGAACCCGCCGCTGAACCCGCCCGCGCCACCCATGCCGGCCTGTTGGTCGACACCGGCATGGCCGTACTGGTCGTAGGCGGTACGCTTGCTCGGGTCGGACAGGATTTCGTAAGCCTCCTTGGCCTCCTTGAAATGCTCTTCCGCTTTCGGATTGTCCGGGTTGCGATCCGGATGGAACTTCATCGCGAGCTTGCGGTAGGCCTTCTTGATCTCGTCGTCGTTGGCGTCCTTGTTGACGCCTAGAATTTCGTAAAAGTCGCGTTTGGACATTTAATTTTTCACCACAGAGACACAGAGGCACAGAGACCATAGAGAAACCGTTCTTCCGGTTTTCTCTATGCCTCTGTGCCTCTGTGGTTAGGCCTTACTTCTTCTCGTTTTTGACTTCTTCGAACTCGGCATCCACCACGTTGTCATCAGCCTCTTTCTTGGCTTCTGCTCCACCTGCTTCGGGTTGCGCCTGTTCGGCATACATCTTTTCGGCCAGCTTGTGGGAAGCTTCTCCCAGCGCCTTGGTTTTGGCTTCTATGGTGTCCTTGTCGTTGCCCTTGAGCGCTTCCTCGGCTTCTTTCAATGCGGCCTCGATCGCGGTTTTTTCATCGGCAGTGATCTTGTCGCCGTAGTCGACCAGGGATTTCTTCACCGAGTGCACCATGCCATCGCACTGGTTGCGGGCGTTGACCAGCTCCAGCGTTTTGCGGTCTTCCTCGGCGTGGGAGGCTGCGTCCTGCTCCATGCGGCGGATTTCCTCTTCGGACAGGCCGGAACTGGCCTGAATCTTGATCTTGTTCTCCTTGCCGGTGGCCTTGTCCTTGGCAGAAACGTGCAGGATACCGTTGGCGTCGATATCGAAAGTGACCTCGATCTGCGGCATGCCGCGTGATGCCGGCGGGATGTCGGAAAGGTTGAACTGGCCCAGGCTCTTGTTGCCGGAGGCTACGTCGCGCTCACCTTGCAGCACGTGGATGGTCACTGCGCTCTGGTTGTCCTCGGCAGTAGAAAATACCTGGCTCGCCTTGGTCGGGATGGTGGTGTTCTTCTGGATCAGCTTGGTCATTACGCCGCCCATGGTCTCGATGCCCAGGGACAAAGGCGTCACGTCGAGCAGCAGTACGTCCTTGACTTCACCCTGCAACACGCCGCCCTGAATGGCTGCGCCGATGGCGACGGCTTCGTCCGGGTTAACGTCCTTGCGGGCTTCCTTGCCGAAAATCTCCTTTACCTTCTCTTGCACCTTGGGCATGCGGCTCTGGCCGCCGACCAGGATCACGTCGGCGATGTCTTCGAGCTTCACGCCAGCGTCCTTGATGGCCATGCGGCAGGGCGCCATGGTGCGCTCGATCAGCTCCTCGACGAGAGACTCGAATTTGGCGCGCGTGACTTTTACGGCCAGGTGTTTAGGGCCGGACGCGTCGGCAGTGATGTAGGGCAGGTTGACTTCGGTCTGTTGCGAAGAGGACAGCTCGATCTTGGCTTTCTCGGCGGCGTCTTTCAGGCGTTGCAGGGCGAGCATGTCTTTCTTCAGATCGATGCCGCTTTCCTTCTTGAATTCGTCCACCAGGTAGTCCATCAGACGCTGGTCGAAGTCTTCGCCGCCGAGGAAGGTGTCGCCGTTGGTGGAGAGCACCTCGAACTGGTGCTCGCCTTCGATTTCAGCAATTTCGATGATGGAAATATCGAAGGTGCCGCCGCCGAGGTCGAACACTGCAATCTTGCGGTCGCCTTCCTTCTTGTCCATGCCGAAGGCGAGCGCGGCCGCAGTCGGCTCGTTGATGATGCGCTTGACTTCCAGACCGGCGATGCGGCCGGCGTCCTTGGTGGCTTGGCGCTGGCTGTCGTTGAAGTAGGCCGGCACGGTGATCACGGCTTCGGTGACTTCCTCGCCAAGGTAGTCTTCGGCGGTCTTTTTCATTTTGCGCAGCACTTCGGCAGAAACCTGTGGCGGCGCCATTTTCTTGTCGCGTGCCTGGACCCAGGCGTCACCGTTGTCAGCTTTAAGAATCGTGTAGGGCATCAGGTCGATGTCCTTCTGGACTTCCTTTTCCTCGAAACGGCGGCCGATCAGGCGCTTCACAGCGTACAGCGTGTTTTTCGGGTTGGTGACGGCCTGGCGCTTGGCTGGCGCGCCGCACAGGATTTCGCCGTCTTCGGCATAAGCGACGATGGATGGCGTGGTGCGCGCGCCTTCGGAGTTCTCGATGACCTTGGACTGGCCGTTTTCCATCACCGCCACGCAAGAGTTGGTGGTGCCCAAGTCAATACCAATGATTTTTCCCATGTTTCTTCCTTTGTAACGAATGATTAAGAATTAACCTTGTTTCCCAGATGGGGTTGCTAGCGTTTATTTCAAGACTCTTTGGCCTTGGCCACCATCACCAGTGCCGGACGCAGTACCCGGTCGTGCAGCAGATAACCTTTTTGCAGGACGCTGACTACCGTATTGGGCGTGGCGTCGGCTTCCACCATGCTGATGGCCTGGTGCTTGTGGGGATCGAATTTTTCGCCGGTCGGGTCGATTTCGCTCAGATTGAATTTCTCGAACACGGCTACCAACTGCTTGAGGGTCAGCTCGACACCACTCTTCATGCTCGCCAGATCGGCGGTTTCTACCTTGATGGCGGCTTCCAGACTGTCCTTGACAGCCAGCAGCTCGGATGAGAAACCTTCGACGGCGAATTTGTGGGCGTTGGCGATTTCCACCTGGGTGCGCTTGCGGATGTTTTCCGCATCAGCTTTGGCGCGCAGCCAGGCATCGTGATGTTCCTGTGCGGCGAGTTCGGCCTGCTTGAGCATTTCTTCCAGGCTGGGCATGACTTCGGCTGATTCGCCTTGGGCGCCCGCTTGGTAGGCCTCGCTCAGGGATGAAGCTTCGCCGAGATTTTCGAGGAACTCTTCCTGATCGATTTTGTTTTTCTGATCTTCTGGCTGCATGTGACGTTCTCCTGATGACGATGCAAAACCATATTGGGTGCAATGTTTTGTTTTCAAGAGAGGGTCAGTGAGGTTTTTTTTGGCGAATGCCCTGAGAGTCCCGATTTGTCTCGCTACTGGCCTGGTTCGGTTGCAACAGTTGGGGTTATATGGCATTGTTCTGGAAAATATGCCGTCTGGCGAAAATATACCGATATCTATCAATTAGGTTAGTCTAATATATGGCTCGTAGTTTTTCGCACTCCAAAATCATCAATTTTTCCCTCATTGCGCTGGCCTTCTTCGTCCTGGTGCTCACCGGGGAGGTGGTTTGGGATTCTTATTTAAACTACCGCGCCGTGCGTGATATGAGTCAGGCCAATGCCATGACGGATCGCCTGATTGAGGCTGCCGGTATCGAGGCGGTGGAGCGCGGTCTGACTGCCAGCGCACTGGGCAGCCCTGTTCCAGCCTCTCCGGTGATCCTGAAGAGCATTGCCGGGCTACGCGAAAAAGGCGATGCCAATTGGAATCGGGCGCTCGTTCTGGCACGCGACCTGGCGATACGCGGGAAGCCGGATTCCGAGTTTGTCGATGCCATCCGTCAGGCAGAGCGCGAACAGGTGAATTTGATACAGGCGCGCAGTCGTGCTGATTCGTGCCTTAAAAGCGATGCCTGTGCCTATACCGCAATTGAGTGGCAAAAAGTGATCAGCCAATTCATCGGGGTTTCCTCGCGCTTGCGCGAGGCAGCGTTCCTGCCGGTGGATACGCCACGTCACGTGGCCCAGCTCAACCTCTCTCTCAAGCGCTGGGTGTGGCTGGCGAGCGAGCATGCCGGGCGCGAGCGCGCCATGCTGGGTTACTACATCAGTGCACGTCTGCCTCTGCCGCCGGCTGTACTGGACGAGATGAAGGCGAATCGTGGCGTGGTCGATCGCAGTATTTTCGATATCCATGTGGTCGCCGGCTTGAAGAGCACCGATCCCCGTATCGTTCATGCGGTGAGAGAGATGGAGCAATCCTTCCTTGGCCGCTACGAAGCGGTGCGCCGCCAGGTATATCGGGAGGCCGACAATGGCGGTTATTCCCTAAGTGGCACTGAATGGTTCGAGCACTCGACCCAGGCGATCGATTCTATCCTGGCCGTCTCCAGCTCGGTGAGTCTGGTCGCCGATGAGTTCGCGGCACAGGCCATGCGCGATACCCTGCTGAATATGCTACGCCACGCCCTCATGCTGGCCGTGGCTCTGATATTGGCTATCTGGAGCATGACCAAGGTGCGTCAGACCGCCAACTCGCTGTTCAAGCAGAAGGAACTCGCCGAGGTGACGCTGCATTCCATCGGCGATGCAGTGATTACCACCGATGGCGCTGCGCGGGTGGAATACCTCAATCCGGTGGCCGAGCAACTGACCGGCTGGAAGACGCAGGATGCTTACGGCAAGTTGTTGACCGAAGTGTGTGTACTGATCGATGGCGTGACGCGCGAATCGGAGCCCAACCCAGTGGAGCGGTGCCTGCGCGAACGCAAGGTGGTCGGGCTGGCGAGCAATGTGGTGCTGGTTGCGCGGGACGGCAAGGAGTACATCATCGAGGATTCGGCGGCGCCGATCCGCGACCGGGAAGGCGCTATCATCGGCGCTGTGATGGTGTTCTACGATGTGACGCAGATGCGTCACACGCCGCATCTGCTGTCCTACCACGCCACCCACGATGCGCTCACCGGCCTGGTTAACCGACGCGAGTTCGAGCGGCGTCTGGCTGAACTGCTGGTGCGTGCCAGGAATCTCGGGCAGGGACATGCCTTCTGCTACATCGATCTGGATCAGTTCAAAGTGATCAACGATACCTGTGGTCACGCGGTGGGAGACAAGCTGCTGCGCCAGCTCACCTTTCTGTTGCAGGAAGGCATGCGCGAGTCCGACACCCTGGCGCGCCTGGGCGGGGACGAGTTCGGCGTGCTGCTGGAGAATTGCCCCCTCGACCGGGCACTGAAAATCGCGGAAAGCCTGCGCCAGGTAGTAAAGGATTTTCGCTTCAGCTGGGAGGGGCGCCCCTTCGACTTGGGGGCGAGTATTGGTTTGGTCCTCATCGACGCCGATAGCGTCAGCATCGAGGAACTCATGAGCGAGGCCGACGCCGCCTGCTATGCCGCCAAGGAAAAAGGGCGCAACCGGGTGCAGGTTTTCCGGCCCGGTAACCTGGAACTGGCTCGGCGCCACGGTGAAATGCAGTGGGTGTCGCGCATTAGCCAGGCACTGGAGGAGAACCGCTTTGTCCTGTATTGCCAGAAGATCGCGCCGCTGGACGGAATGCAGGAACGACATTGTGAAATCCTGCTGCGGCTGCTGGACGAGGAAGGCAAGCTGGTGCCGCCGATGGACTTCATCCCGGCCGCGGAGCGTTACAACCTGATGCCGGCGGTGGACCGCTGGGTGATTCACCATGGCCTGTCCGCCATCGGGCGGCATCTGCGCGAGCGTCCGGGACAGCCTGGCGAGGTTTTTTGTATCAATTTGTCCGGCGCTTCACTGGGTGAGGAAAATCTCGAGCAGTTCATCAGTGAACAACTCGCCATGCATCAGGTGCCACCGCGCCTGATTTGCTTCGAGATCACCGAAACCGCCGCGGTAGCCAATTTAGAGCATGCTGCGGTACTGATCAAAGCACTTAGGGCCGAAGGCTGCCGCTTTGCCCTGGATGACTTCGGCAGCGGCTTGTCTTCCTTCATGTACCTGAAATTTCTGCCCGTGGATTACCTGAAAATTGATGGCGCGTTCGTCAAGGATATGGTGGATGATACGGTGGATTACGCCATGGTGCAGGCGATCAATACAGTTGGCCACGTCATGGGGATCAAGACGATTGCCGAGTATGTGGAAAATGACGCCATCCTGGAGAAGCTGCGAGAGCTTGGCGTGGATTACGCTCAGGGTTATGGTATTCACAAGCCCTGCCCAATGGAACAGTGTTTGGCAGGGTCTTGCGATGTGGTCTGAAGCAAGTTCCCCGGGTTCATAATTGCTGCGGATATCCGCGTTATGATAATAACGAAGAGAAGAAAAATAAAATAAAAGGAGGGTAGAGATCGGTGTGAATTCTTCGAGAAGGTCTGCCCTCAAGGTGCTGGCAGGCTTGGCAACTTTGCCTTGTCTGCCGCGTGCTTGGGCTGCGGAATCCGGTCGACCCGTTATTCGTATCAACATTCCCGGGCCCCGTGCTCTGGCTTTCGTGCCGGTCGAGCTTATTCCAGCGCTTGGTATCGACCGCGTTCTTGGCGTCCATCTGTCTATCCGATATTTTCCCAGTGGCGTGCGCGCTTTTGAGGATGCTCTGGCTGGGAACGCTAACTTCGCTGCGGTGGGATTTTCCGTTCTGCCGGTGCTGGCCTCGAAGGGGGAGAAGGTCTTGGCGGTGGTGCCGCTAAGCGGCAAGACGCCACCCTATGCGCTGGTGGTGCGCAAGGATCTGGCCGGCAAGATCAGGAAAGTCGGCGATCTGAAAGGCCGCAGTATCGGCGTCTCCGCCGGCAGCGTTGCCAGCAAGACTTACCTGAATACTCTGGCAGAGGTCGTGTTGTCCAGCTATGGGGTGAAGCCGAGCGAGGTGCGCTGGGTACCAAACGCGCAAAATATCGATGCAGTGTACGGTGCTCTGGCCGGACAAGCGGTGGATGCCGTGTTCTGCGAAGAGCCATTTGTCAGCGAGCTGGTTCGCAGGGGTGCCGGCCGGATACTTCTCGATATGAACACACCCGTGGCCATGGCAAGGATACCCGGCTTAGCGCACCCACGTTCCGTCGTGGCCGCTTCCGCCGAGTCTGTGCGTGAGAACCCGCAGCGCACCGAGCTGATGGTGCAAATGGTGCAGCGTACTCTGATCTGGATGCATGCGGCCACCCCTGAAGCCATTGTCGGCAAGCTCGGAGTGGCGAATGAAAATGAGCGGCGTGAACTGATTGCCACACTCGCCAGGGTTCCCGACATATTCAGTTCCGACGGCCGTTTTTCGCGCAAACAGGTCGGAGAAACAGTGAATTTCCTGCGGGCCGCCAGCGTGCCCTTGTCGGTGGGCCTCGATGTTCACTCTCTGGTCTCCTACCAGTGGTCGGGGTATAAACTTTGATTCTCCGGTACCTGCGCAATTTTAAGGCAAAAAAAGGCACGCTCCACGGGCAGGCGATATCCAGGCTGGCGTTAGTTCTGGTCATCTCCATGATCGGAATTATGTTGATCGGTCTGAGTAGTTATGCCGCTTTCTACCAGCGCGAGGCATCGCAGAAACAGGCGCTTATCGAAGGCTATTATCTTGACAAGTTGCCGCGCCTTGAATCCGAATGGCAAACCGAGGCGGAACAGATCAAGGCGCGCATCGAGTTTTCCCGCATTCTGGAAAACACTGCCGATTTGCGCTGGGCGAAACTGAATGCGCTTCTAAATGCGCAATGGGAATTCATCGAGTTTTCCAACCTTCTGATACTGGATGGACAGGGAAAAGTCTTGTTCCGTTTCGGCACGGAAGCCCATGCTTTGAACAATATTGCCGTGCTCTCATCGGGTTGGCTGTATGCATCGGATCGTGGCGAGTTCTATCAGGTATTTCAACGTCCACTGTGGCTGGGTCAAGGAGGTCAGGGCAGCTTGCTGCTGCTGAAATCCATTAATAATGCCGTGCTGAAGAAACTGGAAATCCCGGAAACCCACTTGCACCTGAAATTCGATAGCGCTCTTCTGGCTTCTTCAAGTGCCTTGCCCAAAGGCGCGACTCCTTTTGACAGCAGTGTGTTCTCTGGAATCAATCCACACTACGTGGAAACGGCTTTGTCCTGGCCGGGTAGCGATAAGCTGCAACTGGTTATCCAGCGTGAAATCCACGCCAGTTTCCCCTTGCCTGATTTTCTGCTGCGGCCGGTTTTGGCCGTGGTATTCGTTGCCATCCTGCTGTGGCTCGGCCTGGGGCGCTGGTTGCAAAGCACTGTCCTGCGGGTGGAAAGCGTGAGTGCGGCGGCCAGTCGATTTGCCGATAGTGGCAGGCTGAGGCTGGCTGAGAGCGAACTCGAGCCGGCGCAAAGCCGGAAAGATGAAATCGGTGATCTGGCTCTCTCATTGCAAAGTCTGATGCAAATAGTCGATACGCGGGAACATGAGCAAAAAGCCTATCTTGGTACGCTGGCTTTGCTGGAAGAGGCAGTGCTGGAACTGGATTGCGATGGGCGTATCCAGCGCGCCAGTCCAGGTTGGTCCACCCTGGCTCATTGTGACGATGCGGTGGGGCGTAAGCTGGATGAATTCATTCATGTCGAAGATCTCGAGGCTTTGCATACCCAGTGCGATAGTTTGATCAGGGGTATGAAAAGCCACATAGGAATGCGTTTGAGGCTGGGTGAGATCGACGGGTTGATGCATAACTCATGGCTGGAGTGCCGCTTCGTCAGCTATTGGGATGAGTCGGGCAAGGTAGCCGGCCTGCGCGGGGTGCTGCGCGATGTCACCCAGACTTATCTGCAAGAGAAGCAAATCTCCCACATGGCTCTCCATGATGCCCTGACTGGACTGCCGAACCGGGTGCTGCTGGAGGACCGTTTCAAGGTCGCCCTGCGCCTGGCTTCGCGCACCGTGCACAAGGTGGGTGTGTGTTTTATCGATCTTGATCATTTCAAGAATATTAACGATACCCTGGGTCACAAAGTGGGCGACAGGTTGCTACAGGCTTTTTCTGAGGTGCTGAATACCCAGCTTCGGGCAGGCGATACGCTGGCGCGCTGGGGTGGGGACGAGTTTGTGCTGCTGCTCCCCGACATGCAGTCAGAGGACTCGGTTCGGGAAACAATCAATAAAGTGAGGGAAGTCATGCAATCGCCACTGAATGTGGACGGCGCCGATTTGTCCGTTACTTTCAGCATGGGTGTGGTGATTTATCCCGATGATGGGGAGGAAGTTGAAACCCTGTTTTCCGAGGCTGACCGCGCGATGTTCTACGCCAAGTCCCAGGGTCGAAATCAGGTGTGCTTCTTCCGCGACATGACCAGCCAGGGCATCGGCAAGAAGGAGCTCTACATTCAAAATCGTTTGGTCAATGCGGTTAATTCCCAGCGCATTCAGGCCTGGTATCAGCCGATTATCGAAGCTTCTACCGGGGCGTGCAGTGGCGTAGAAGTGCTGGCGCGCTGGCACGATGACGAACTGGGCTGGATCGGCCCTGCCACCTTCATTCCGATAGCAGAGAGTATTGGGCTGATCCGGGAGTTAGGGCAGCAGGTATGGCTTGCCAGCTTGGCTGCAGCCGAAAGCTGGCAACGTCAGGGCCTGACTTTGAGCATTGCAGTGAACTTGTCGAAGCGGCAGCTTTTTACGCCTTATTTCACGGAGAAATTGCTGGAAGAGGTGTCCAAACATCAGCTTTCTCCTGGGAGCATCATCCTTGAGGTGACGGAAAGCGTGGCGCTGCTGGATGTGGAGCATGCTGCGGAACGCCTGCAGGAGCTCCAGGAAGCCGGTTTTCGTATTGCTATCGACGATTTCGGTACCGGTTATTCCTCGCTTTCGCAGCTGCATGAAATGCATGTGGACGAACTCAAGATCGATATTTCCTTCGTGCGCCGTCTTAATGACCCGCGTGGTTTGAGCATGACTCAGGCAATCATCAACCTGGCGCGTGCGTTGAACCTGAAGACCGTTGCAGAAGGAGTGGAAGACGAAGAAGCCGCAACCCGATTACGCGAACTGGGGGTGGATTACCTGCAGGGCTACCATTTCGCCAAACCCATGCCGCGCGAGGATTTCGAGCGTTGGCTGGCGCAGCGTAACAAGAGTTAGAGTGCGTGGTTCTGTTTTTCAGGTAAAGAACACTAACCGTAAAGGACGCAAAGGTTCGCGAAGAGTTTGTCCGACAAATGCACGGATACGCAGCAACCCTTCGGGTCGGAACTGCTAAGACTTTTTAGTCTTGTGCACCCATCGCCAGAGCACGGTTGCGGGAGGCGGCACAGACCTCTTTCTCTTCCGTCGCTATCCAGCCTTGCAGGTTTGCGGTGACGATATCGCTCAGGGCGTGAATCCAGTCGTTGCGTTCATTAAGGCAGGGAATGTAACGGAACTCCTTGCCTCCGGCGCCGAGAAAGGAGGCTTTGCCTTCGAGCGCAATTTCCTCCAGGGTTTCGAGACAGTCGCCGACGAAGCCTGGGCAAATGACATCCGCCCGGTTTACACCCTGCTTGCCGAGCTCTTCCAGGGTTGCCGTGGTGTAGGGCTTGAGCCATTCGGCGCGGCCGAAGCGCGACTGGAAGCTGATTTGATATTGATCCTGTTTCAATTGCAGCGCCTCTGCCAGTAACCGGCCGGTTTTATGGCACTCGCAGTGGTAGGGGTCGCCTTTGTCCAGGGTGTAGCGCGGTACGCCGTGGAAACTCATGACGAGCTTGTCGGGGTGGCCATTCTGCATCCAATTGTCACGCACGCTTTGCGCCAATGCCGCGATGTAGCCGGGGTGGTCGTGAAAGCTTCGGACGGTACGGATTTCCGGCATGTTGCGCATCTTGCGCAGGGTGTCGAACACCGCATCCAGAGCTGTAGCCGTGGAGCTGGCGGCATATTGTGGGTAAAGCGGGAGAATTAGGATGCGCCCGCAGTTCTGCTGTTTGAGTTTTTCCAGCGCCGATGCGACCGAAGGATTGCCGTAGCGCATGGCGAATTCGATCAAAACAGAGTCTGTCCCTCCGTTTTCTGGAGGGATAGTCGTTTGCCCCCTCTCACCTTCGTGGGAGAGGGTTGGGGAGAGGGGAAGTGCGGACTGCGCCTTCAGGGTTTCATTGAGGTACCCCTTCAGCAGCTTGGCTTGTCGCTGGGTATGAACCAGCAGCGGCGAGCCTTCCTTGGTCCAGATCTGAGCGTATTTATCCGCCGATTTCTTCGGACGGGTGTTGAGGATGATGCCGTTCAGAATCAGCCACCACAGCGCGCGAGGAATTTCCACCACGCGCGGGTCGCCGAGGAATTCCCTGAGATAAGGTTTTACTGCCGCAGCGGTAGGCGCATCAGGCGTGCCGAGATTGATCAGGAGAACGCCGGTTCGGCTGGGTGTGCCATGGCGGTAAGCCGGTTCGGTACGGTAAGACACGATTACGAGCCCTCAGTGGTAGGAAAGCGCGCTGGACAGCAGCTTGGCGGTGACGTCTACGATCGGAATGATACGTTCGTAGGCCATCCGGGTTGGGCCGATTACGCCGACGGTGCCGACGACTTGGCCGTTCACCTCATAGGGTGCGGTCACCAGGCTGCATTCGTCTAGCGGCATGCGGCCGGATTCGCCGCCGATGAATATCTGTACGCCCTGGGCGTGCTGGCTGATGTCCAGAAGCTGCAGCAGGGTGGTTTTCTGATCGAAGGCATCGAACAACCGGCGCAAGGACGCCATGTTGGAAGACAGGTCCTGCACATGCAGCAGCTTGCGTTCGCCAGAAAGTACGTAACTGTCGGCGCCTTCGTTCGATGCAGCGCCGCCGGCCTCCATCGCCAGCGTCATGAGCGTGGTCATGTCGTGGTGCAACTGTTTCAGTTCGACCTGCATTCTGCTGCGCACCTCTTCCAGGGTGCAGCCGGCGTAGTGCTGGTTGATGAAGTTGGCCGCCCGGGTCAGCTCCGAGGCGGAATAGGATTTCTCGCTGACAATAATGCGGTTTTGCACGTTGTCGTCGGTAGTGACCAGGATCAAAAGTATGCGTTTTTCAGAAAGATTCACGAATTCGATATGGCGGAAGCCGATGCTGCGGCGCTTCGGCGCCATCACGATGCCGGCGAACTGGGTCAGGTCGGATAGCAGTTGCGAGGCGGAAGCGATCAGCTTCTGCGGATCGCTGGGGTGAAGCTGGTTTTCCAGTTGATGCACTTCGACCGCGCCGAGCGGTTGCACGGTGAGCAGGGAGTCGACGAAGAAGCGATAGCCAAGCGGAGTGGGTATGCGGCCGGAAGAAGTGTGCGGGCTGATGATATAACCCATTTCTTCCAGATCGGCCATGATGTTACGGATGGTGGCCGGGCTCAGATCCAGGCCGGAGAACTTCGACAGAGTCCGGGAGCCGATGGGCTGGCCTTCGCTGATATAGCGTTCCACCAAGGTTTTAAGCAGGATTTGCGCGCGTTTGTCGATCATATATTTGGATGTGCATTATGTGTTATGCACTTCGAGTCATAGTACCATCAAAAGTTTTATTATGGTTTAATTCACGGCATGAGTCAGCTCTTCAAAACCATTGCCCTGATAGGCAAATACAATAGCCCTGAGATCGGTGATTCACTGCTGCGCCTGGCCAAGTTTCTCGTCGAACAGGAACACACCGTTCTGCTGGAACGGCAGACGGCAGAAAGCACCGGCGTCACCGACTACCCCCTGGCAGATCTGGAGCAGATCGGGGAGCAGGCCGATCTGGCTGTAGTGCTCGGTGGTGACGGTACTATGCTGAATATCGCCCGTTCCCTGTACACTTTCGGTGTGCCGCTGGTCGGCATCAACCAGGGTCGGCTCGGTTTTTTGACCGACGTTTCAGTCGATACCATGCTGGAAACCATGGCGGAAATCCTCGCCGGCGATTACCTCAGTGAAGCGCGCTTTCTGCTAAACGTGACCATCCGCCGCCAAGGGGAGAACGTCTATGAAGCCTGCGCTTTCAACGACGCAGTGGTCAGCAAAGGCGCAACGGCGCGCCTGATTGAACTGGAAATATTCGTCGACGGCCAGTTCGTTTACAGCCAGCGCTCCGATGGCATGATTATTTCCACCCCGACCGGTTCCACAGCTTATGCGCTGTCTTCCGGCGGACCGATTCTGCACCCTACTCTGGAAGCGGTGGTGCTCGTGCCGATCTGCCCGCATACCCTGAGCAACCGGCCGATCGCGGTGAACAGTGAAAGTACCATTGAACTCCTGCTGCTTCATGCCGACGACGCGCGCGTGCATTTCGACGGTCAGCGTCATTTCGATTTGAAGGAAAACGACTGGGTGATCGTGCGCCGTTCCAAGCAGATGGTGCGCCTGCTCCACCCCTTCGGTCACAGCTACTACGACATGCTGCGCCAGAAGTTGCACTGGGGGGAGAAGCTATAGTGAAGAGCCGGGAATTATGCTGAAACCAGAAGTCATCCAGGAAGCTGTCCGGCGCATCGTCGCTGCGGCTCAAAGCCCGAGCAGGGTCATTCTGTTTGGCTCATATGCGCGAGGCGAAGCGCGGGAAGATTCAGATCTCGACTTGATGGTCATTGAGGATGAGGTTGCCGACATCGGCGAAGAGATGATCCGGTTGCAGGATGCGATTGGTTGGCTGGGTGTGGATGTTGACGTGCTGGTTTACTCTGAGGCGGAGTACGAGAAAAGGAAGAGCTGGTGTTCGACCCCCGTTTTCTGGGCAATGCGTGAAGGCAAGGTGCTTTATGAACATCCTCTCTGAGGAAGCGGCGATGCTTTATCGCATTGCCGTGGAGGATTACAAGGCGTTTCGCAAGCTTATCGATGATCCGGAAATTGATTTGCGCATCGCCGCCTTCTTTGGGCAGCAAACGGTCGAAAAGCTTTTTAAAGCGGTCCTGGCGGGAAAAATGGCGATATTTCCGCCGACCCATAATCTTGTGAAATTGGCCGAACTCTTGCAGGAAGCTGGTGCGCCGTCTCCAGCACCGGTCGATGTTCTCAAGCGTCTTAATCCCTATGCCGTCGTCTTTCGTTACGATGACAGGGATATCCCGACTATCTCCCGCGATTCGGCGCGTGATCAGGTCGAGATCCTCCTTGCCTGGGCAGAACAACAACTTCAACAATAGTTTGGCTGACATGCTTCTGACCCTCAACATCCGCGATTTCGTCATCGTAGACCGCCTAGAGCTGGAATTTCAGCCCGGCTTCACCGTGCTTACCGGCGAAACCGGAGCAGGTAAATCGATACTGATCGACGCGCTGTCGTTGGCATTGGGCGAACGTGCCGATGCCGGGGTGGTGCGCGCCGGTGCGGATCGTGCCGAGATCGTGGCCGAATTCGATATTCGTGCCCTTCCTCATCTTCAATCCTGGCTGGACGAGCATGAGCTCGGCGGTGATCCCGGTATATGCCTGATGCGTCGCGTGGTGGATGCCGGTGGACGCTCGCGCTCCTTCATCAACGGCCGTTCCGCTACGTTGCAGCAATTGCGCGAGACTGGCGAATTCCTGGTCGACATTCACGGTCAGCACGCCCATCAATCCCTGCTCAAGGCGGCTGCCCAGCGTGAGTTGCTCGACGCCTACGCCGGTCTGGGGCCTCAGGCCAAGGAAATTGCAGCAGCCTGGAAGGAATGGCAGATGCTGAAGAAGGCGCGGCTGGAGCGGGAAAAAAATGCTGCCGCCTATGCCGAAGAGCTGGAGCGCCTGGAATGGCAGGTGAAAGAGTTGGCGACGCTGAATTTTTCCAGTCCGGAATGGGAAGAATTGCAAGCCGAACATGGCCGGCTGACTCACGCCGCCAGCCTGATGGAAGGTGCGCAGTATGGGCTGGAAGTGTTGTCGGAGAATGACGTAGCTTGCCTGGCTCAGGTCAATGGCGTGATTGCGCGCCTCAACAACCTGATCGAGTACGATGCCGGGCTGAAGGAGGTGCTGGAACTGCTGGAACCGGCCGAAGTGCAGCTGCGCGAAGCCGCCTACAGCCTGCGTCATTATCAGCAGCGCCTGGATCTCGACCCGGAGCGGCTCGCCCAGTGTGAGCAACGGCTGGGGGATGTTCATGATGCCGCGCGCAAATACCGTGTCGGCCCGGATCAGCTGCCTGAGCTGCTGGCCGAGAAGAGCAGTCGCCTGGATGCGCTGCGCGGCTTCGACAACGGTGGTGACGAGGCTCAGCGCGAACAGACGGCTCAGGAGCAATATCTCGATCTGGCCGGCAAGCTGAGCGCGGTCAGGAAAAAGGCGGCTCAGGAACTGGGCGGGAAGGTTAGCGCCGCGATGCAGTCTCTCGCCATGACGGGCGGATATTTCGAGATTGCGCTGACCGAATTTGAAGGTAATGCGCACGGCCTCGAAGAAATCGAGTTCCAGGTCAGCGCCCACAGCAGCCTGCCGCCCAAGCCATTGGCCAAGGTGGCTTCCGGCGGCGAGCTGTCGCGCATCAGCCTGGCCATCCAGGTTATTACCAGCAAGGTATCGCTGGTGCCTACCCTGATCTTCGATGAGGTGGATGTCGGTATCGGCGGCGGCGTGGCGGAAATCGTCGGTCAGTTACTCAAACAGCTTGGCGCCGAGCGCCAGGTGCTGTGCGTCACTCACCTGCCCCAAGTGGCGGCGCAGGGCAACCATCACTGGCAGGTCAGCAAGAATACTTGCGACGGCAGCGTGGTGAGCAGTATCCAGGAACTGGAGCAGGAAGCGCGCATCGATGAGGTTGCGCGCATGCTGGGTGGGGTGGACATTACCGACACCACCCGCAAACACGCAGCAGAGATGCTAGGAGTTTAAAGGTTTTATAGTGTCGTTAGCCTGGCAAGCCAGTCGCCGAACAGGGTGGTGAGTACGATTACCAGCGGCAGCACGTAGAAATAGGCGCGCATCAGGTTGCGTATCATGCGGTTCGCTGTTTTCAATTCCATGAAATGATCGACTATTATTCGTCCTTTGATCGCCACGGTCAGGGCAATGATCAGCGTGATGGCGAGTCCCGGTTTAGTGGTTTCTCCAAGGTAAGATCCAGCCAGCGTTAATGCCACCAGCAGGAGCCAGAGCAGATCTATGAGTCGCTTGTGCGTCATCGCTAGCCCTCCACGTTCAGTGCAGCAGGTAAAGCAGCGGGAAGATGATTAGCCACACCAGATCGGTGGCGTGCCAGTAGGAGGCGAATGCCTCCATGCCTTCGTGGTCTTGCGGACTGTAGGCTCCCGTTTTGGTGCGCGCCATCACCCACAGCAGCCCCATGATGCCCCACAAAACATGCACCATATGGGTAAAGGTCAGGTAATAGTAGACGGTGAAGAAAATGCCGGTGCGCCCGGTGACGCCGTGGCCGACGTTCCAGCGGAACTCGAAATACTTGGTGACGAAGTATCCGCAGGCGGCCAGCAGGACCAGAATCAGCCAACGCAGGCTGATTTCCGGGCGATTCTGCCGCATCGCGATCACCGCGTTGGCGACGAAATAGCTGCCGGAGATCATTAAAATTGTATTCAAGGTGCCTGCGAAAAGGCTTAGTTGCAGTGGGCCTGCACGGAAGTCTTCCGGGAAGTGGGCGCGGGCGATGAAGTAGACGCCAAACAGCAGGGCGAACTCGGTCATTTCGCTCAGGATGCCGGCCCAGATGCCTTTATTGCCGGGAATGCGGCCTTCTGCGGGGTCTTGCTCGGAGCGGGTAGCGGTCAGTAACACGGTATTTTGGAGAAGTGGGCCGGGAATGATTCAGGCTAAAATTTAACCGCAAAGGACGCGAAGGTTCGCAAGGGATAAACGATACCACCGATAGGCTTGCATGGATGGCCTTTCCTTCGCGTTACTTTGCGCCCTTTGCGGTGAATGCCTTATAGGTTGCCGGGTAAAAAAATCAGGTCTTGTTCGGGCATTTCTGCTTGGTGCAGTCGGCAAACAGATACAGCGAGTGCTCGCGGACTACGAAGCCACGTTCTTTGGCGACCTTGTCCTGGCGTTTCTCGATTTCCGGGTCGTAAAACTCTTCCACTTTGCCGCATTGCAGGCAGACCAGATGGTCGTGATGTTTGCCCTGGTTGAGTTCGAATACCGCCCTGTCGCCCTCGAAATGGTGGCGGATCAGCAGCCCTGCCTGCTCGAACTGAGTCAGTACCCGGTATACCGTGGCCAGACCTACGTCCTCGTTGTCCGCCAGCAGAATCTTGTACACGTCCTCGGCGGTGAGATGGCGCACGTCGCTGGCTTCAAACAAGTTGAGGATTTTCAGTCGGGGGGTGGTGGCTTTGAGCCCGGCGTTTTTCAGGTCCTGCGAGTCACCCATGGGTCAATCCTCAATTAAATCGTTTAATCTTGAATACTCTAGCCACAAATTTCAAATAGAGATTAGAGGCCTTTTATGGATTTAATCATATAATGTTTACCCTTCGCTTTCCAGCGCTTTCTGGGGTGTTATAATGCCGCCACTTTATTGTTTTTTGCCGGGATTTTTATGAAATCCGTTCTGCGGGCACTTGCTGCCATCTCCATTCTGCTCCTTGTCGCCTGTTCTGTGACCGAAAAGGTTGGCGAAAAGCTTACGCCCTACAAAATCGACATCCAGCAGGGTAATGTCGTCACTCAGGAAATGGTGGCGAAGCTCAAGCCCGGCATGACCAAGGCCCAAGTACGCTTTGTCCTGGGTACTCCGCTCATTACGGATGCATTTCATGCCAGTCGATGGGATTACGTTTACCGCTACCAGAAAGCCGGCAAGCTGACGGAGGAGCGGAAGCTGGCGCTGTTCTTCGATCAGGAATTGCTGCAACGCGTCGAAGGAGACGTGGTGGCGGCCAGCCCGGTAACGGAAGAGAAGAATGCTCCGGTGACAACCGGAGAGCCTGCCAAGGCTGCGGAGCAGTCGGCGCAGGGCACGGCACCGACGAAGGAAGAAAAAGGCTTTTTCGGGCGCATGATCGAAAAAATAGGATTCTGAGTATGAGCATACTGAATATCGCGATTGCCGGCAGTTCAGGCCGGATGGGTCGTGTCCTGCTCGAGTCGGTGGCTCAGGCGCCGGACATGCGGCTCGCAGCCGCGCTGGAGCGGAAGGGTAGCCCGTTCATTGGCAAGGATGCAGGTGAACTTTTTGGGGCGCCATGCGGTGTTTTTATCAGCGAAGAGATGGCGACCGCGCTCGTGGGTTGCCATGCGCTGATCGATTTCACTCGCCCCGAGGCGACACTGGATCATCTGCAAGCCTGCCGCGAACTCGGCGTCAATATCATCATCGGTACGACCGGTTTTTCCGTCGAGCAAAAGGAGTTGATCGCTGATGCCGGCCGGGACATCGGCGTGGTTTTCGCTCCCAACATGAGTGTCGGCGTAAACCTCAGCCTCAAGCTGCTCGACATGGCGGCGCGCGTATTGAATGAGGGTTACGACATCGAGATCGTCGAGGCGCATCATCGTCACAAGGTCGATGCGCCTTCCGGTACTGCGCTGCGCATGGGCGAGGTGGTGGCCAATGCGCTTGGCAGGAATCTGGAGGAATGCGCGGTGTATGGCCGCGAAGGCGTAACCGGGGAGCGTTCTCCCTCGACAATCGGCTTTGCCACGGTGCGCGGCGGCGATATCGTCGGTGATCATACCGTGATGTTTGCCGGCACCGGCGAGCGCGTGGAAATCACCCACAAGGCCAGCAGCCGCGCCACCTTTGCGCTGGGTGCGCTGCGTGCCGCGCGCTTCCTAGCGCAGCGCGGCAAGGGGTTGTTTGATATGCAGGACGTGCTCGGTCTACGTTGATCGCGGCGGAGCAATCCGGTATAATCCCAAAAGTTTAAAAGAGCGGGGAGGGCGTGAGCCTACCCCGCTTTGCATATCCGCTTTAATCTCAAGGAGCCTCCGTGCCGCACCACCAGATCGCCATTCTCGCGCTTGCTGATGGGACAATATTTCGCGGCATTTCCATCGGCGCTACCGGTCATTCCGTCGGCGAGGTGGTATTCAATACCGCGATGACCGGGTATCAGGAAATTCTTACCGATCCCTCCTATTGTCGCCAGATCGTCACCCTGACTTACCCTCATATAGGCAACACCGGCACCAATTCCGAAGATGCCGAATCGGCGCAGATTCACGCTGCCGGTCTGGTGATCCGCGATTTGCCGATCCAGTCCAGCAACTGGCGCAGCAGCGAAGATTTGGGCGCGTATCTCCAGCGCCAAAATGTGGTCGCTATCGCCGATATCGACACACGCAAGCTGACGCGCCTGTTGCGAGAAAAGGGTGCGCAGAGTGGTTGTCTGATGGCGGGTGATATTGACGAGGCCAAGGCCATCGAACTGGCACGCGGCTTCCCTGGATTGGCCGGGATGGATCTGGCCAAGGTGGTGAGCTGCAGCCAGCCTTATGTCTGGCAGGAGGGCGAGTGGAAGCTGGGAAATGGCTTCACGCCCCTGGATAACCCTCGGTTTCATGTCGTCGCCTACGATTACGGCGTCAAACGCAATATCCTGCGCATGCTGGCCCAGCGTGGCTGCAAGGTGACCGTTCTGCCCGCCCAGACACCGGTCGAGGAGGTGTTCAAGCTTAAGCCGGATGGCGTTTTCCTCTCTAACGGCCCAGGCGACCCGGAGCCTTGCGACTACGCGATTAACGCGATCAAGGAAGTGCTGGGCCAGGGTATTCCCACCTTCGGCATCTGCCTCGGCCACCAATTGCTGGCTCTGGCTTCCGGCGCCAAGACACGCAAGATGAAATTCGGCCACCATGGTGCCAACCACCCGGTGCAGGATATCGACAGCGGTCGTGTCATGATCACCAGCCAGAACCATGGTTTCACGGTTGATGAAACAACATTGCCGGCCAACCTGTGCGTGACGCACAAGTCGCTTTTCGACGGCAGCAATCAGGGCATAACCCGCACCGACGTGCCGGCGTTCAGCTTTCAGGGACACCCCGAGGCGAGCCCGGGGCCTCATGACGCGGATTACTTGTTTGACCGTTTCATCGGTCTGATGCAACAACAGAAGTGAGGAGTTAGGAGTGAGGCGTGAGGCGTGGTGGGTTTTCCCTTCACTCCTCACCCCCCACTCCTCACCAAACAATGCCAAAACGTACCGACATTAAATCCATCCTGATCATTGGCGCCGGCCCGATCGTTATCGGCCAGGCGTGTGAGTTCGACTATTCCGGTGCGCAAGCCTGCAAGGCGCTGCGCGAGGAAGGCTACAAGGTCATTCTGGTCAACTCCAACCCGGCCACCATCATGACCGACCCGGAAATGGCGGATGTCACCTACATTGAGCCGATCACCTGGCAGGTCGTGGAGAAAATCATCGCTGTTGAGCGTCCTGACGTGCTGCTGCCCACCATGGGTGGTCAGACCGCGCTGAACTGTGCGCTCGACCTGGCTCGCCACGGCGTGCTGGAGAAATACGGTGTGGAGATGATCGGCGCTACCAAGGAAGCGATCGACAAGGCCGAAGACCGCGAGAAATTCAAGAAGGCGATGGAGAAGATCGGCCTGGACTGCCCGCGCGCTGCCATCGCCCACAGCCTGGAAGAAGCCTTGCAGGTGCAGGCGATGGTGGGCTACCCCACCATCATTCGGCCTTCCTTCACTATGGGCGGCAGCGGCGGCGGCATCGCCTACAACAAGGAAGAGTTCCTCGAAATCTGCGAGCGCGGCCTGGATGCTTCGCCGACCAAGGAACTGCTGATCGAAGAATCCGTCATCGGCTGGAAAGAGTTCGAGATGGAGGTGGTGCGCGACAAGAAGGACAACTGCATCATTATCTGCGCGATCGAAAACTTCGATGCAATGGGCGTGCACACCGGCGACTCGATCACCGTGGCGCCGGCGCAGACGCTCACCGACCGCGAATACCAGATCATGCGCAACGCCTCGCTGGCCGTGCTGCGTGAAATTGGGGTGGAAACCGGCGGCTCCAACGTGCAGTTCGGCATCAATCCTGACGATGGCCGCATGGTGGTGATCGAGATGAATCCGCGCGTGTCGCGCTCCTCCGCCTTGGCCTCCAAGGCGACCGGCTTTCCGATCGCCAAGGTGGCAGCCAAACTGGCGGTGGGCTATACCCTCGACGAGTTGCAGAACGACATCACCGGCGGCCGAACACCGGCTTCATTCGAGCCTTCAATCGATTACGTCGTTACCAAGATTCCGCGCTTTGCCTTCGAGAAATTTCCCCGCGCTAACAGTCGTCTCACCACCCAGATGAAGTCGGTGGGCGAGGTGATGGCGATCGGCCGCACCTTCCAGGAATCGCTGCAAAAGGCGCTGCGCGGGCTGGAAGTCGGCAGCGACGGGTTTGACGAAAAGACGACAGACAGGGAAGTCATCGAAGCTGAGTTGGGCAACCCCGGCCCGGACCGCATCTGGTATATTGCCGACGCGATGCGCTGTGGCATGAGCCAGGAAGAAATTCATACGTTGACTCACGTTGACCCCTGGTTTTTGGCTCAAATGGCCGATCTGGTCGCGCGTGAGCAGGCACTGTCCGGGCGCAGCCTGGATTTGCTTAATGTGAATGAAATGCGGGTGCTGAAGCGGCGCGGTTTCTCCGACCTGCGTCTGGCAAAATTGCTGGGCGTGAGTCAGCATGCCGTGCGCGCACATCGCCATAGCTTGGGCGTGCGCCCGGTTTACAAGCGTGTGGACACCTGCGCCGCTGAATTCGCGACCGACACCGCTTACATGTATTCCACCTATGAGGAGGAATGCGAGTCCGAGCCGTCCAATAAGAAAAAAATCATGGTGCTGGGCGGCGGGCCGAACCGCATCGGTCAGGGCATCGAGTTCGACTATTGCTGCGTGCATGCGGCGCTGGCGATGCGTGAGGACGGTTTCGAGACCATCATGGTCAACTGTAATCCGGAAACCGTCTCGACCGATTACGATACTTCCAATCGCCTGTACTTTGAGCCTCTGACTCTGGAGGATGTACTCGAGGTGGTTGCGGTGGAGAAGCCCTTCGGCGTAATCGTCCAGTACGGCGGACAGACTCCGCTGAAATTGGCTCGCGATCTCGAGGCCAACGGTGTGCCTATCATTGGTACCTCGCCTGACATGATCGATGCCGCCGAGGATCGTGAGCGCTTCCAGCGGATTCTGCAGGAGCTGGGCCTGAAGCAGCCGCCCAACCGGACGGCCAGGACGCCGGAAGAAGCGATCCGGCTGGCCGAGGAAATCGGCTACCCGTTGGTGGTACGGCCATCCTACGTGCTTGGCGGGCGCGCCATGGAAATCGTTCACCAGCAAGTTGACCTGGAACGCTACATGCGCGAGGCGGTGAAGGTTTCCAACGATTCGCCGGTGCTGCTCGATCGCTTCCTCAACGATGCCACCGAAGTGGACGTGGATGCGATCAGCGATGGAACCGACGTGTTGATCGGCGGGTTGATGGAGCACATCGAGGAAGCCGGCGTGCATTCCGGCGATTCCGCCTGCTCGCTGCCGCCCTATAGCCTGTCGCCGGAAATCCAGGATGAAATGCGGCGCCAGACCGTGCTGATGGCCAAGGCGCTCAAGGTGGTCGGCCTGATGAACGTGCAGTTCGCCATCCAGGGTGAGACGGTGTACGTCCTCGAAGTCAATCCGCGTGCCTCGCGCACCGTGCCGTTCGTGTCCAAGGCTGCCGGTTTGCAATTGGCGAAGATCGCGGCGCGCTGCATGGCCGGGCGCACCCTCAAGGAGCAGGGAATCACCCGCGAAGTGGTGCCGCCTTACTATTCCGTCAAGGAGGCCGTGTTCCCGTTCATCAAGTTCCCGGGCGTGGATACCATCCTTGGCCCGGAGATGAAGTCCACCGGCGAGGTGATGGGCGTGGGCGCGACTTTTGCCGAGGCCTTCGTCAAGTCGCAGCTCGCTACCGGAGAAAAGTTACCCTCCAGCGGACGCGCCTTCATCAGCGTGCGCGGCAGCGACAAGGATAAGGTTCTGGATATTGCCCGGATTCTGGCGGAGCAGGGTTTTAACCTGGTTGCCACGCGCGGTACGGCAGCGGCTCTTTCCTCAGCGGGCTTGACCGTGACGCCAGTGAACAAGGTGCATGAAGGTCGTCCCCACATCGTCGACATGATCAAGAACGGCGACATCAACCTGATCGTCAATACCGTAGAGGACAAGCGTGGCGTGCATGATTCCTACGTTATGCGCAATGCCGCCCTGCAGAACAAGATTACCTACTACACCACGCTGGCAGGAGCCCGCGCCGCCTGTGCCGGAATTAAGCACATGAAGGAACTGCAGGTGTATGACCTGCAGGGTCTGCACGCCAGGCTGCCCCAGCCGTAAATAAGCCGCTGCCTGGCATCAAACTGGTTATCCAAGAAATTCGAGGGAAAAATGAACAAGGTTCCACTGACAACACACGGCGCTGAATTGCTGCGCGCCGAATTACATAATTTAAAAACGGTAGAGCGTCCGGAAGTGATTGCGGCTATTGCCGAGGCCCGGTCGCACGGCGACTTGTCCGAGAACGCCGAGTACGATGCGGCCAAGGAACGGCAGAGCTTTGTCGAGGGACGGATTGCCGAGGTCGAGTACAAATTATCCAACGCTCAGATCATCGATCCAATGGATCTCGATGCTGAAGGCCGTTGCGTGTTCGGCGCCACGGTTGATCTTGAAGACCTGGAAAGCAGTGAGACCGTTACTTACCAGATCGTCGGCGACGACGAGGCTGATCTCAAGAAGGGCAAGATTTCCATCGGCTCACCGATTGCTCGCGCATTGATTGGAAAATTTGCCGGAGATGTCGCCGAGGTGCAGGCGCCTGGCGGAGTGCGCGAATATGAAGTGCTGGATGTGAAATACATTTAATGAATCGCTTCGCCGATAAGCTTTCCTTCTTCGCCATCACCTTGTGGGTGGGCGGTCTGTGGGCTATCGGTTACCTGGCCGCACCGGTTCTGTTTTCCTCGCTCGGCGACAAGATGCTGGCCGGCATGCTGGCGGGCAAGATGTTTACCTGGATCGCCTATGTTGGCATGGGATGCGGTGTTTATCTGTTGATACACCGTCTTGCAGTGTTTGGCGGCAGTGCGCTGAAGCAGGGGTTTTTCTGGGCTGTGCTGGTGATGTTGCTGCTCACCGCAGCCATTCACTTCGGCATTCAGCCAATACTGGCGGGTCTGAAAGAGCAGGCATTGCCCAAGGAAGTGATGGAAAGCATGTTCCGCGATCGTTTCGCCCGCTGGCACGGGATCTCCAGCATCGGTTACCTGATCGAAAGCCTTCTCGGTCTGTTTCTGGTATTGGCGCCGCGCCGGAGTTAGTTCTTCGGTAAAACCAGCTTGGGTTTCTCGGCCGGCTTGTAAACGATCAGAATCTTGCCGATGTGCTGTATCGAAGCAGCGTTCAGGGTTTCACAGATCTCAGCAAGCTGACTGTCGCGCGTTGCCTTGTCTCGGCTGTGCGATTTGACCTTGATCAGTTCATGGCTGGCGATGCTGCGCTCGAGTTCTTTCATGACAGCCTCGGTGAGGCCGGCGTCACCGATCGTCACCACGGGATTCAGGTTGTGAGCCTGGGCGCGCAGAAAGCGCCTTTGCTCCGAAGTGAGTGTTAGCGTCATATTTAGCATCCTTGGAAAGGTTCGCAGTTTACCCGATGAAGCGTACTAAAACCAGCAAGGCCTGGATGATGGAGCACGTTACCGACCCCTACGTCCAGTTGGCGAAGCACGAAGGTTACCGTTCGCGCGCCTCGTATAAACTACTGGAAATTATCGAGCGCGACCATCTGCTCAAGTCCGTCACGAGGGTGGTTGATCTTGGCGCAACGCCAGGGGGATGGTCGCAGGTAGTAGCACAGAAGCTGGCGGGCCAGGGCAAGGTGATCGCGCTCGATCTTCTGGAAATGCTGCCACTGGCTGGCGTGACCTTCATTCAGGGTGATTTTCGCGAAGATACCGTACTGGCCGAGCTGGTCAAGGCGCTGGATGGCCGCCCGGTGGATCTTGTTATTTCCGATATGGCCCCCAATCTGAGTGGTGTCGGCCTCGTTGACCAGGCACGGGCGATGCACCTGGCCGAGCTGGCACTGGAGTTTGCCCTGCAGCATTTGAAACCGGGCGGCAGTTTCCTGGTGAAAGTGTTTCAGGGTGATGGCTTCGATGAATACATCCGGACCATGCGCGGACATTTCAAACAGGTGGCGACGCGCAAGCCGAAAGCATCGCGCGGTCGAACCAATGAAACTTTTCTGCTCGCAAAAGATCTGACACGAGCCGAATAAAGGGTTTAGAATTTACCCGTATGAATATAGTGGGCTTTGAGGAGTAGTTTTGAATAATCTGATGAAAAATATTGCAGTCTGGCTGGTGATCGCGCTGGTGCTGATGATGGTGTTCAATCACTTCGGCCAGCGCCAGGCTGTCCAGGCACCGCTGGAATACTCCCAGTTTCTCGATGAAGTGAAGCAGGGGCAGATCGCCAAGGTGTCGATCGAGGGCCACGTTCTGAAAGGCGTGAGGGCCGACGGCAAGCGCTTTGTCACTTATGCGCCATCCGACCCCTGGATGGTGAGCGACCTGCTCAAGAACGGCGTGGTGGTGGAAGCCAAGCCGGAAGAAGAACCCTCCTTCCTGATGAGCTTGTTCATTTCCTGGTTTCCGATGCTGCTCCTGATCGGCGTCTGGGTGTTCTTCATGCGCCAGATGCAGGGTGGCGGCAAGGGCGGTGCGTTCTCCTTCGGCAAGAGCAAAGCGCGCATGCTCGATGAGACCACCAATACCGTGACCTTTGCCGACGTGGCCGGTTGCGACGAGGCCAAGGAGGAAGTCTCCGAACTGGTTGAATTCCTGCGTGACCCGAGCAAGTTCCAGAAGCTGGGCGGCCGGATTCCGCGCGGCGTGCTGATGGTGGGCAATCCCGGTACCGGCAAGACCCTGCTGGCCAGGGCGATTGCCGGCGAGGCCAAGGTGCCGTTCTTCAGTATTTCCGGTTCCGACTTCGTCGAAATGTTCGTCGGCGTCGGCGCGGCGCGGGTGCGCGACATGTTCGAGCAGGCCAAGAAAAGTGCCCCCTGTATCATTTTTATCGACGAGATCGACGCCGTCGGCCGCCAGCGCGGCGCGGGCATGGGCGGCGGCAACGACGAGCGCGAGCAGACCCTGAATCAGTTGCTGGTGGAAATGGACGGCTTCGAAGGCACCGCCGGGGTGATCGTGGTTGCCGCCACCAACCGCCCTGACGTGCTCGATCCGGCGCTGCTGCGTCCCGGTCGCTTCGACCGCCAGGTGGTGGTGCCCCTGCCGGATATTCGCGGTCGTGAGCAGATCCTGATGGTGCACATGCGCAAGGTGCCTGTTGCACCCGATGTGAAGGCGGATATTCTGGCGCGCGGTACGCCCGGCATGTCGGGCGCGGACCTGGCCAACCTGGTGAACGAGGCGGCCCTTTTTGCCGCACGTAGTAACAAGCGTCTGGTCGACATGGAAGACTTCGAGCGCGCCAAGGACAAGATCATCATGGGCGCAGAGCGCCGTTCTATCGTCATGCCAGAACATGAGCGTATGAACACGGCTTACCATGAATCCGGTCACGTCGTCGTGGCCAGGTTGCTGTCGAAGACCGACCCGGTGCACAAGGTCACCATCATCCCGCGCGGTCGTGCCTTGGGCGTGACCATGCAGCTGCCGACGGAAGACCGTTACAGCATGGATCGCGAAAATCTGCTGCAGAATATTTCTGTGCTGTTCGGAGGCCGCATTGCCGAGGAAATTTTCATGGGGCAAATGACCACCGGCGCTTCCAATGATTTCGAGCGCGCTACCGAGATGGCGCGTCGTATGGTGACGCAGTGGGGCATGTCCGATGCGATGGGGCCGATGGTCTACGGCGAGAACGATGGCGAGATATTTCTCGGTCGCTCCGTGACCACCCACAAGAACGTGTCCGAAACCACCATGCAGAAAGTGGACGCGGAGATCCGCCGCATCATCGACGAACAGTACGCCTTGGCGCGTCGCCTGATCGAGGAAAACCGGGAGAAAATCGAAGTCATGGCGAAGGCGCTGCTGGAGTGGGAAACCCTCGATGCCGAGCAAATTGCCGACATCATGGAAGGCAAGGCGCCACGCGCACCCAAGCCCAGCCAGAGCAAGCCGAATCCCCCTTCGGATAGCGCGCCGACTGCACCAGTAACGCCTACTGCCGACACGGCGCAGGAAACCTGAAAACGGTGAGGGGATAGAAGGTGAGGGGTTAGGCGAAAATCGAATTCGCGCCGCCGCAGGTTTTATCCTCACCCCTCACCCCTCACCCCTCACCCCTCACCCCTCACCCGAAATGCTCCACTGCGGCCGCTTCACCCTCCCTCTCTCTCGCCCTCTTATCATGGGCATCGTCAACGTCACGCCCGACTCGTTCGCCGATGGCGGTCGCCATGCATCCGCCGCTGGCGGGATAGCGCACGCCTTTCGGTTGCTGGAGGAGGGAGCGGACATCCTCGATGTCGGTGGCGAATCGTCACGCCCTGGCGCGCAGCCTGTCGGCATCGACGAGGAACTGCAGCGGGTGTTGCCGATCATCGAGGCGTTGCGGGGCAGCAACGTGCCGCTGTCTGTGGATACCTGCAAAACCGAGGTGATGCGAGCAGCTATCGATGCCGGCGCGGACATGATCAACGACATCAATGCATTGCAGGATGAAGGCGCGCTGGAAGCGGTGGCTGGCTCGAATGTGGCCATCTGCCTGATGCACAGGCAGGGCACACCGCAGACTATGCAGCTTGCGCCCGGCTATACTGATGTGGTGGCGGAAGTAATGGCGTTTCTGAAAGCGAGAATATCCGCCGCACAGGCTGCCGGCATCGGCCGCGAGCGGTTGGTGGTCGATCCCGGCTTTGGTTTCGGCAAGTCGCTGGAGCATAATGTCATGCTGCTGCGTCAGCTCGATCGCTTTCAGGTATTGGGGGTGCCGCTGCTGGCAGGCTTGTCGCGCAAGTCCATGCTTGGTCAGATCACCGGTCTGGATGTGGATGCGCGGCTGATTCCCAGCATCGCGGCGGCAGTGATTGCGGCCATGAAGGGTGCTAGAATTATTCGTGTGCACGATGTAAAGGCCACCAGGGAGGCCTTGCAGATTGTGAATGCCATTGAGGGTTGTGAGGAAAATAATGACTAGAAAATATTTCGGCACCGATGGGGTGCGCGGCAGGGTGGGTGAAGAGCCGATTACGCCGGATTTTGTGATGCGCCTGGGCTATGCTGCCGGCAAGGTGCTGGCGGCGCAGGAGAGGAGGTTGCCGCAGGGCGATCATCCGGCAGTGGTCATCGGCAAGGATACCCGCATCTCCGGCTACATGCTGGAATCCGCCCTGCAGGCCGGACTATCCGCGGCCGGGGTGGACGTGCTGCTGACGGGGCCAATGCCGACCCCGGCAGTGGCCTATCTCACCCGCGCCCTGCGCGCCCAGGCAGGCATCGTCATCAGTGCCTCGCACAACCCGTTCGAGGATAACGGGATCAAGTTTTTTTCGGCGGCCGGCACCAAGCTGCCGGACAAGACCGAGCGTGCCATCGAGAAGGCGCTGGAAGACCCGATGCAAACCATGCCATCGGCTAAACTGGGCAAGGCGCGTCGGCTCAACGATGCTGCCGGGCGCTACATCGAATTCTGCAAGAGCACCTTTCCTACCGAACTCGATTTGCGTGGGCTGAGGATCGTGGTGGATTGTGCCCACGGCGCCACCTATCATGTCGCACCACCGGTATTTCACGAACTTGGCGCCGAAGTGATCAGCATCGGCAATCTTCCAGACGGCCTGAATATCAACCATGAATGCGGCGCTACCCATTTGCAGGCCCTGCAGGATGCGGTGAAACAGCATCGTGCCGATCTCGGTATTGCCCTGGATGGCGATGGCGACCGCCTGATGATGGTGGATGCCTCAGGTGTAGTGTTCGATGGTGACCGGCTGCTTTACGTGATTGCCAAGTATCGTCACCTGCATGGCCAGCTCAAGGGCGGCGTAGTGGGTACTCTGATGACCAACCTCGGCATGGAACATGCCCTGGAGAAGCTGAATATCCCTTTCGCCCGCGCCAAGGTGGGCGACCGCTACGTGCTGGAATTACTGGATGAACGTGGCTGGCAGGTGGGTGGCGAAGGGTCTGGCCATATTCTCTGCCTTGACCGGCACAGTACCGGTGATGGCATCGTTTCTGCGCTACAGGTGTTGCACGCATTGCGAGTGGAAAAGACCACGCTGGGCGACTTCACCAAGGATCTGACGCTGTATCCCCAGGTACTGATCAATGTGCCGGTGTGCAAAGGTTTCGATTTCAGCGCAAGCCCACAGGTTCAGGCGAGGCTGGCGGAGGCCGAGTTGGATCTGGATGGCGCCGGCAGAGTGCTGCTGCGTGCTTCTGGTACCGAGCCATTATTGCGGGTGATGGTGGAAGGCAAGTCCGGCCAAAAGGTCCAGCATTGGGCCGGAGCGATTGCCGATATGGTGCGCCAGACGGCGGGGTAGTGCCGCGCTAGTCGAATAAAACGGCCACAGAGACTACCGAGAAAAGCTCAATGATCTCTGTGGCCAGTTTTTTTGTGCAGCCGAATTTTCCAGTTATGTAGTGGTTACGGCCACCGCTGCGTGGTTTAACGTGCTGCTAAAAAATCGGAATATCAGCCGAATTTTCCGGTTATGTAGTCTTCCGTCGCGGTCTTTTTCGGCGTGGTGAAGATCATGTCGGTATTGCCGAACTCGATCAGTTCACCCAGGTACATGTAGGCGGTGTAGTCGGATACGCGTGCCGCCTGCTGCATGTTGTGGGTGACGATGATGATCGTGTAGTCCTTCTTCAATTCGTGGATCAGCTCTTCGATGTGGGCGGTGGAAATCGGGTCCAGCGCTGAGGCCGGTTCGTCGAGCAACACTACTTCGGGTCTCACAGCGATGGCACGGGCGATACACAGCCGCTGCTGCTGGCCGCCGGACAAGCTGTTGCCATTCTGCTTGAGTTTGTCCTTTACCTCGTTCCACAGTGCGGCCTTGCGTAGTGCCCATTCGACGCGATCCGCCATATCGCGTTTGTTCAGACTTTCATAAAGCTTCACGCCGAAGGTGATGTTGTCGAAAATCGACATCGGGAAAGGCGTCGGCTTCTGGAATACCATGCCCACCTTGGCACGTAGTCTGTTCAGATCCTGCTGGGCATCGAGGATGTTCTCGCCATCCAGAATGATTTCGCCCGAGGCTACCTGCTTGGGATAAAGCTCGTACATGCGGTTGAAGGTGCGCAGCAGGGTGGACTTGCCGCAGCCGGACGGGCCGATGAAGGCGGTGACTTTCTTTTCCGGAATACTCAGGTTGACAGATTTCAGCGCGTGGAAAAGGCCGTAATGAAAATTCAGGTCCTTGAGGATGATCTTGGGGTTGGTAATCACTGCATCGTTCATTATTGAGTCCTGTTAACCGGTTAAGCGGTATTTTAATGCGATGGGGTCTTCTGGCGGAAAAAAATGCGCGCCAGAATATTCAGTGCCAGCACCATGAAAGTGATCAGCAAGGCACCTGCCCAAGCCAGATGCTGCCAATCTTCGTAGGGACTCATGGCGAACTGGAATATCACCACCGGCAGGTTGGCCATTGGCTGGTTCATGTTACTGCTCCAGAACTGGTTGTTCAGGGCGGTGAACAACAGCGGCGCGGTTTCGCCGCTAATGCGCGCCACCGCCAGCAGGATGCCGGTCAGGATGCCGGTGGTGGATGCCCGCAGGGTAACCAGCATGATGACTTTCCATTGCGGCGCGCCGAGGGCGGCCGCTGCTTCGCGCAAGCTGTTCGGCACCAGTCGCAGCATGTTCTCGGTGGTCCGCACCACCACCGGGATGACGATCAGGGCCAGCGCAAGCGAGCCCGCCCAGCCGGAGAAATGGCCCACATTCACCACATAGACTTCGTAGACAAACAAACCGATCACGATGGAAGGGGCGGACAGCAGGATGTCGTTGACGAAGCGCGTGGTCGGTGCGAGCCAGCCTCTCTGGCCGAATTCCGCCAGATAGGTGCCGGCGAGTATGCCGATCGGGGTACCGATCAGGGCGGCGATCATGGTCATGACGAAACTGCCGGCGATGGCGTTGAGCAAGCCGCCGTTGCTGCCAGGCGGCGGCGTCATCTGGGTGAACAGGGTAAGGCTCAGGCCGTGAAAGCCTTGTGCGACCAGTGTCCAGAGTATCCAGACCAGCCAGAACAGACCAAACACCATGGCGAGCAGGGAAATGGTCAGGTTGAAGTTGTTGATCAGGCGTCTGCGTGCGTAAAGGGAGAGCATCGTGGGGATCCTAGGACTGCTTGCCTTCGCGCTTGGCCAGCTGCATCAGCAGCAGCTTGGACAGCGAGAGCACGATGAAGGTGATCAGGAACAGGATCAGGCCCAGCTCGATCAATGCCGAGGTGTAAAGCGGGCCAACCGCCTCGGTGAATTCGTTGGCGAGTGCCGAGGAAATGCTGTTGCCCGGCATCAGTAGGGAGGCGCTGAGTTCATGGGCGTTGCCGATGACGAAGGTCACCGCCATGGTTTCGCCCAGCGCGCGACCGAGGCCGAGCATGATGCCGCCGACCACGCCGATCTTGGTGTAGGGGAGAACCACGTGCCAGACCACTTCCCAGGTGGTGGCGCCGAGGCCGTAAGCCGATTCCTTGAGCAATGGCGGCACGATCTCGAACACGTCGCGCGTCACCGAAGCGATAAAGGGGATCACCATAATCGCTAGGATCAGGCCGGCAGTGAGCATGCCGATGCCCATCGGCGGGCCCTGGAATAACGGGCCGATCAGGGCTGCATTGCCGAGGTGCTCGGTGAGCCAGGGTTCGATATTGGCGAAAGCCGGGGCAAAGACGAACAGACCCCACATGCCGTAGATGATGCTCGGGATGCCGGCCAGCAGTTCCACTGCGATGCCGAGCGGGCGCTTGAGCCAGCGCGGCGACATCTCGGTGATGAACAGGGCGATGCCGAAGCTGACCGGGATGCCGATCAGCAGAGCGATAATTGAAGTGGCCAGGGTGCCGGCGATAGGCACCAGTGCGCCGAACTGGTCTGTCACCGGGTTCCATTCCGAACTGACCAGGAATTTCAGGCCGAACGTTTTGATGGCGGGAAGGCTGCCTATCAGCAGCGTTATCACGATTCCGGCAAGGATGGCGAACACCAGAAAGGCGAATAATCGCGTGATGTTGAGGAAGGCCAGATCCAGCAGGTGCTGTCGTTTCAGGCGGGTGTCAGAGAAGAATTTGGACATAAGGGTGAATTATAACAGGTTCAGGATGCACGTGTCCGGTAGGGAACGGCATCTTCCCGGTCGCAAAACCCGGCATTCTCCGGGGTGGGCGCTCAGTCCGGGCGCTTTTGTTATTCCTGTGTATCAGGTAGGGCTTTCAGGCGCTTCCTGGTCTTTGCATAACGGTCAAGCCGCCAGTCCTTCAAAACATCCAGCACCAGCTGGAAGTCATCATAATCGAGATCGTAAATCGTCGCCAAGTTGAAGCATTCCTTTTGATCCAGTGCCTTGATCAGTTCCCTGAAAACCTGCGATGCGAGATCGTCCGGGGTTTTTAGTATGCGTTTCTCGAGTTTCTTCAGGTTGTTCATAAAGCCTCCGAAGTGGGCTTGGTGAAGGCGGGCCGGACGGCACGGCTTCGCTCCAGGGATGCCCAATTATACTGGATATCCTCCAGGTAGAAAGCAGCTGACTCGATTTGCCGGCCAATTTCCTGCGTTTGCGTTTCGTCAGGTTTCATGCTGACGAGGCTGTCACGGGCGCGGGACAAGCCAGCTATAGCTGCTACGAGTTGGTTGTGGATTGTTTCATGGATATTCATCTTGGCTCCTTGAAAGCAAGTAATGTCCTCACAAAAAAACCCCGCGTTCCCACGGGGCTTGATTGTCAGGGCACTTGATGGCTAAATCAGTTCCACAGTGCCTTGCCGCTGGCATCCTTGATCTGGGCTTTCCATGCACCCTGGACCAGTTTTACGACACTGGCGGGCATCGGGATGTAGTCCATCTCCAGCGCCATCTTGTCGCCGTTGGCGTAGGCCCAGTCGAAGAACTTCAGGACTTCTGCAGCGTTTGCCGACTTGTCCTGAACCTTGTGCATCAGGATGAAGGTGGCACCGGTGATTGGCCAGCTGGCCTTGCCGGGTTCGTCGGTGAGGATTTCGTAGAAGCCAGGTGCCTTGTCCCAGTGGGCATTGGCGGCGGCAGCCTTGAAGGACTCTTCAACAGGTTTGACGAACTGACCATCCCTGTTCTGCAGCTGGGTGTAGGTCATTTTGCTTTGCAGGGCGTAGGCAAATTCGACGTAGCCGATCGATCCCTTGATTTGCTTCACGTAGGATGCCACTCCTTCATTGCCTTTGCCACCTACGCCAGCCGGCCATGAAACCGAAGCTTCCTCGCCCACTTTAGACTTCCACTCCGGGCTGACTTTGGACAGATAGTTGGTGAAGATGAAAGTGGTGCCGGAACCATCGGAACGGTGTACCACGGTAATCAAGTTGTCAGGCAGCTTGGAGTCCTTGTTCAGTGCGACGATGGCGGGATCGTTCCACTTCTTGATCTTGCCCAGGAAGATGTCGGCCAGCACGGTGCCATTCAATTTGATCTGACCGGCTTCAATGCCTGCCAGGTTGATGACCGGCACTACGCCACCCATTACCGCTGGAAATTGCATCAGACCATGCTTG
The DNA here is from genome assembly GCF_000297055.2 of Sulfuricella denitrificans skB26. NCBI lineage: Bacteria > Pseudomonadati > Pseudomonadota > Betaproteobacteria > Nitrosomonadales > Sulfuricellaceae > Sulfuricella > Sulfuricella denitrificans. Next base: position 941,166 of record NC_022357.1, read on the forward strand.
TCCAGTTCCTCGAGTTTGAGCGGCTTGTCGGAAGCACCGAAATCCACGGTCTTGGCCTGAATCTGTTTGATGCCACCGCCTGATCCGATGGACTGGTAATTCATGCTGGTGCCGGTTTTGGCTTTGTAAGCCTCTGCCCATTTGGCGTAAATCGGGTAGGGGAAGGTGGCGCCGGCGCCGGTAATGTCGACGGCAAAGGCAGCAGAGCTCAAGGCCATGGCCAGTGTCGCGGTGGAAGCCAGTTTCAGGGCAAGTTTGAATTTCATCGATTAGTTCTCCTAAGTCGGTCAAAGAAAACAGGGCGTTTCCCCGTTTGCTGGATGCCATGATAGAGGGTGAATATTACAGAAATATTACAAACGGCAAATCGTTTCAAAACCGAGGTCCGATGTCAGGGTTTGACGATGTTGCAACGGATCGCCAGCCGGACAAGCTGGGCGGCGTTTTGTAGCCTGAGTTTCCGCATGATATGGGCGTGGTGCACCCCGACGGTTTTGGGGCTGATCGAAAGCATGACGGCGATGTCGGATACCGAATGCCCTTCCGCCAGCAGCTGGAAAATTTGAAATTCTCGCGTGGAAAGGACATGCAAGGGGTCTTCCGTGGCAAAAAGACGGTGGTGCATCAGGTCCGGAACATACTTTGAGTCAACGAACAGTTTCCCCTGCGCTACCTGGCGTACCGCTTCCACCATTTGCGTCACGCCGCCCTGCTTGGTGAGGTATCCGGTGGCACCTGCCTCCAGCGAGCGCAGTACCAGGGTTTGGCTGTCATGCATGCTGAATATCAGGATGTGCATCACCGGATCTTTGGCCTTGATGCGGCGCAGGGTCTCCAGGCCGCCGATGCCGGGCATGCTGAGGTCGAGAATTACCACGTTGGGCATGTGCTGCTCATAAAGCGCACAGGCCTCTTCGCCATCGTTGGCTTCCGCCACAACCCGGATATCCGGTGTATTTTCCAGCAGATGGCGATAGCCGTCTCGTACGACAGGGTGGTCGTCCACCAGCATGACCTTAATCGATGTCGGAGTCGCGGGCTTGTTGCTCATGTTTTTCTTCTTTCTTCCATCGGGGCAACCAGTGGTAGCCGAATTTCGATGCATACCCCTTTCCCCGGCGCACTCTGCGACATGAATTCACCCCCTGACGCAATCACCCGTTCCCGCATTCCCAGCATGCCCAAGCCTTTGAGCGGCAGATTTGAGTACATGCCCTTGCCGTCATCCTGCACCGTCAGCAGCAGATGCTCAGGGTCCGACGCCACGTCCGGAACGCGGCGCAGCCACACCTTAACATGGTGGGCCTGGGCATGGTTGGCGATGTTGGTGAGCGCTTCCTGCACGATGCGGTACAAGGTGATATTCAGGGCTTCCGACAGGTCGCCGAGATTGCCATCCAGTTCCATATCGCAAACAATTTTTGGGTGGTGCTGGCGCCACTGTATTGCCAGCTCCTGCAGGCTGTCAGTCAGGCCGAGCTCGTCGAGCAGGGCAGGGCGCAGGCGGCGCAAAATTCGGCGAATCACGCTTTGGACCTCGGTCGCACTGTTGCCGATGGCTTGTGCGATGGCACAAATTTCAGGTTCCCGTTCGGCACCGGAATTGCTGCAAATCGCTCCGGCTTCCGCCTGGATCGCAGTCAGCCATTGGCCAAGCTCATCGTGCAGTTCCCGGGCCAGATGGCGCCGTTCCGATTCCTGCAGGCTGAACAGGCGCTGCGTGAGCAGGCGATTCTGACGCAGCAGGTCTTGCGAGAGGTGTTCCGCTTCCCTGATCGGGGTAACGTCGACGCTGACTCCGACCAGGCCGGCAGTCTTGCCGTCCGGGCCGAAATAAGGGGCAAGCGAAATGGTGAAGAAGAGCTGATTGCCCTTGGAATCGGTCACCATGTGCTCGATATTTCTTTCCGGCACGCCGGAAAGCAGCACCGAGAGTTCCATTCGCTGTAGCCCCTCGGCCTGCTTGCGCGGGATCAGGTCGAAATTCGTCTTGCCCAGAATGTCCGCCACCTGGCGGCCGAAGAATTCCTGGCACCCCTGGCTGACTGCGGTGTAGCGAAGATCCTTATCCTTGAAGAATACCTTGGCCGGTATCGTGTTGAGCAGCGCTTCCTGCGCCAGGAGAGTCTGTTTCAGCGTCCCTTTGGCGCGCTTCTGTTCGCTGATGTCGGTCATGACCATGCGGCAGGTGCGATCCTGCCCGGCAGTGCTCTTCATCGGGGCGCTTTCGAGGTGGACGTCGACCACTGCATCGCCGCGCTTGATTTTTACCTCGGTGACGATGTTGCTGCCACCGACTGAATGGAATACCCGATTCAGATAGAGGAAGAATAGCTGACTGTCTTTGCGGGCCAGGCGGGCGGAAAAGGGTTTGCCGATGAGATTGGCGCGCTCGTCGCCCAGCATCGCCGCCCCGGTCAGATTGATTTCCAGGATGCGCCCGGCCCCTTCCAGAGTGAGGTAACCTATCGGGGCGAAATCATACAGGTCGGCATAGCGGTCGCGTGCTTCTTCCAGCCGCTGCTGCGCTTCCCGCAACTCGAGGTTCTGCATTTCCAGTTCGATCTGGTGGACTTGCAGCTCGTGCAGCAGTTGCGCCTCGCTCTGTTCCAGGTCGGTCTTGGCATTTGCCTGAAGCTGATTGAGTTGGTCGACCAGTTCCGATTTGCTCATCGCAGCAGGGTCGATACGCATTTTTTCGCCTTCGGCCATCACACTTCCTTTTCGGTGGTGGCGATGGCAGCGGGATTGCCGGATTCGCCCAGCAACGCCGAAACCGTCAGCCAAACATTGATTTCGCGACCGTCCTTGGTGATGCGTGTGGTTTCGAAGGGCAGTATATGTTCACCACGCTTGAGGCGCTCGATCAGGTCGCGCATTTCCTCCTGGTTTTTTTGGGAGGTCAACACACTGATGTTAAGTTGGAGCGCCTCTTCTTCAGTATAGCCGTACATTTCCTGTGCGCGCCGGTTCCAGGCCAGGATGCGGCCGGCAAAATCCTGCATCGTGACTGCATCGTGGGAATCGCGCACCACAGCGGCCAGGCGTCGTTCCTGCTGCAGAATCTGGTGCATCTGTTCAGCCTTTTTGGTGCTGTCGATGTTGATGAACGACATCACCACGCCCTCGATGCGATTGTCCAGGGTCTTGTAGGGACGGATGCTCAGGGTATAACAGCGGCCATCTCTATCCTGCACCTCGGACGACTGGGCGGACATGGTGTCGATGACTTCACGCACCTGTTTTTCCAGATCAGGGATGTTGACGTTGGGCCGGATGTTGCCGATCGGCCGCCCGATGTCGGCGTCGATCAGGTTCAACAGCGTTTTTGCGGTCGGCGTGAAGCGCCGGATGCGCAGGTCATCGCTCAGGATCACGATCGCCAGTTCCACGCTCGCCAGCAGGTTGGCGAGGTCGTTGTTGGAGCTCATCAGCTCCAGGTTGCGATTCTCATGCTCCTCGTTGATGGTGGAGAGTTCTTCGTTGGTGGATTGCAGCTCTTCCTTGGCGGTTTCCAGTTCCTCGTTGGTGCTTTGCAACTCCTCGTTGGCAGACTGGATTTCCTCGTTGGCGGATTGCAGTTCCTCATTGGTCGCTTCCTGCTCCTCGATGATCGACTGCATGTATTCCCGGCTCGAGAGCAGTTCCTGCTCCAGTGTCTGGATGCGCAGGTTGGTGGTATCGGGGGTCTCCGCGTCTCGGGGTGATACGGCAGGCGTCTCGTTACTAGGCTCGAACAGCACTAGGAAGTGCGGCTCGGTGGCGCCCTCTTCCGCCAACGGCAGCACCTGCAGATTCACCATCCGGTAGCCGCCGTCGCTGCGGATGCGCACGCCTTCCTTGCGCGCCTTGCTGCGCTCCTTGATGGCCTGGTTTACCACCGAACGCAGTTCCAGGACCAGGTCCTGCCGCGCCATCTTGAGCAGGTTGAGGCTGGCGCTGCCGGGCGAGGGCTCGATATAGGGGCCGGTCTGGCCGCGGAAATGGAGAATCTGCAGGTCCTGGTTGATAATCACGCCCGGCGGGCCGTAGGTGGTCAGTATCAGGCGTTCGGCTTCGTGCTGGAGATCGAGTGCGGACGGTGCGCGCGCCGGGGCTGTCTGGTCGGCGGCAGACATCGGGGCGTGGGGCAGGGTAGTGAAGTCATAGCCCGGCAGGGTGGCCACCGATTTCTTGGCGTAAATCTTGCTCTTCTTGTCCACGGTGGCGAACAGATCGGCGAAACTGCCGATGGTTTCCGAGGTGCCGAGCATCAGGAAGCGACCCGGCCGCAGGGCATAATGGAAGGTGTGCAGCACTTTCTTTTGCAGTACCGCGCCGAGATAGATCATCAGGTTGCGGCAGCAGATCAGGTCGAGACGTGAGAAAGGCGGGTCCTTGGCCACGTTTTGCAGCGCAAACACGCAGATGTCGCGGATGATCTTGCTGATCTGGTATCCGCTCGGCGTCTTGACGAAAAAGCGCTGCAATCGCCCCGGAGCAATGACGTCGCGGATGCTTTCCGGATATATCCCCTGGCGCGCTATGTCGATGGCCTTGTCGTCGATGTCGGAGGCGAATATCTGGATATGGGTGTTGCTGGCACGCTCGCCGAGGAATTCGAGCAGCGTGATCGCCACCGAATACACCTCCTCGCCGGTGGAGCAGCCCGGTACCCAGATGCGCAGCGACTGCTCGGCGGAGCGTTGCTCTATCAGGGCAGGGAACACTTCCTGCTGCAGCGCATCGAAGGTTTCGGGATCGCGGAAAAAACTGGTGACGTTGATCAGGATGTCCTGGAACAGGGCGTCCAGCTCGCCCGGCTGCTTCTGCAGGTATTTGACGTAATCCTCGATTTTTTCCAGCTGGTGCAGCACCATGCGCCGCTTGATGCGGCGCCGGATGGTGCTGTGCTTGTAATAGGTGAAGTCGTTGCCGGTGCGCGAGCGTAGCAGCACGAAAATCTTGTTCAGGTTGTCGCCGCCCTCGGACACCAGTTCTCCCCGGGGGCCGGTTTCTTCGGGACGCAGGTAAGGGTGGCGCGCGATACGCACCAGTTCCTTGCCAATTTCCTCCGGTGTCAGGACGAAATCGACATGGCCGGCCGCAATGGCGCTGTGCGGCATGCCGTCATATTCAGCGGAATCCTCGCTCTGGGCAAAGGTGATGCCGCCTTCAAGTTTGATCGACCTCATGCCTAGCGTCCCGTCCGATGCCGTGCCAGACAGGATCACTCCGATTGCGTTACTGTGCCGGTCTTCCGCCAGGGAGCTCAGGAAGTCGTCGATCGGCAGGTGTTTACCCAGTCCGTCCGGCCGCGGCATCAGGTGCAGCACGCCGTGCAGTATGGCCAGGCTGTAATTGGGTGGCATCACATAAACGTAATTCGGTTTTATCCTTGTGCCGTCACTTACTTCGGCCACAGGCATGGAGCTGGCGCGGCCAAGCAGCTCGGGTAGCAGGCTCACATGCTTGGGATCGAGATGCTGTACCAGAACGAAAGCCATGCCGGTGTCTGCGGGCAAGTTCTTCAGCAGTTTGGTGAAGGCGTCCAGTCCGCCGGCCGAGGCGCCGACGCCCACCACCGGAAATGTCTGCTCAGTGGGTTCGGGCCGCGTGCCGTCCGATTCCTGTTGGGCAGGATGGGTGTGAGAATTGGATTTTTTGGGCATGGGCCGGGTTCGGTCAAGTGATGATAAAGAATTTGATTAACATTACTTCTCTAATAGGAAAATAACAAGAACTCGTCGCGTTACGGTCGATTAACCAGGATTGACCGGGCTGGCCTGAAACAGTATCATTACCCGCTTTGCAAAAATGAGAAAAACAGCCATGCGGGAAAAGTTGGTTGCGGGTAACTGGAAGATGAATGGCGGTCTGGCGCAGAACAAGGCGCTGCTGGAGGCTGTTGTCGCTGGCATGGCCGGCGTTCAGGGTATGGGTTGCGCGGTGTGCGTGCCTTATCCATATCTGTTTCAGGCGCAATCCTCGTTGAAGGATAGCGCGATTGCCTGGGGTGCGCAGAACCTGAGTCAGCACGACAAGGGCGCCTTTACCGGCGAAGTTTCCGCCGCAATGTTGCTGGATTTCGGCTGCAAGTACGTGTTGGTGGGTCATTCCGAGCGTCGCGCCATTTATGGCGAGGACGATGCCACGGTGGCGCTGAAATTCGAGGCGGCGCAGAAGGCCGGCCTGACGCCGATCCTGTGCGTAGGCGAAAGCCTGGAGGAGCGCGAATCCGGCGTGACCGAGGCCGTGGTTGCACGCCAGCTTGACGCGGTGACCGGGAAATTCGGTGTGGCCGCATTGTCCAAAGCGGTAGTGGCCTATGAGCCGGTCTGGGCAATCGGTACCGGCAAGACGGCTTCGCCGGAGCAGGCGCAAGCGGTACATGCCTTTATTCGCGGCAAGATTGCGACCCAGAGCAAGGCGGTCGCTGACGGACTGGTCATTCAGTACGGCGGTAGCGTCAAAGGGTCGAATGCGGCTGAGTTGTTCGGCATGCCGGATATCGACGGCGGCCTGATTGGCGGCGCTTCCCTGGATGCGCAGGAATTTTTGGCGATCTGCCACGCAGCAAAGCGTTAAACTGTTTATAGAGGTAACATGGAAACACTGGTTTGGGTTGTACATATCATTGCGGCGCTGGGTACCATCGGCTTGGTGCTGATGCAGCACGGCAAGGGTGCAGACATGGGGGCTGCGTTCGGTAGCGGCGCTTCCGGCAGCCTGTTCGGTTCCAGCGGCTCAGCCAATTTCCTTAGTCGCGCCACAGCGGTTTTTGCCACGATTTTCTTTTTGACCAGCCTGACTTTGACCTATTTTTCCAGTCACAGGAACAAGACGACTGGGCTGATGGAGTCGCATAGCGTGATGCAGCCTGCTGTTCCGGCTGATGCTGCCAAGCAAGTAGTGCCTGTTGTGCCGGCCCCGGCTGGTGTTGATGGGTCGAAGTCGGGAGAAATCCCTAAGTAACATCCCTGTTTTTGAATGCCGATGTGGTGAAATTGGTAGACACGCCGTCTTGAGGGGGCGGTGGCGCAAGCCGTAGCAGTTCGAGTCTGCTCATCGGCACCAGATTTTTAGTAAAATTAGCTCGCCTTTCTGTTGAAGAGGGCTATAATTAAATCAGTAAATAATAAATAACTAATAAATCAATTGGGCGTTTGCCATGATGGGCGCCCAGCCTGGTTCAGATAGTGAGGGCGCATGCTGGAAAATTATTTCCCGATTTTGCTATTTGTCTTGGTTGGCCTCGCGGTTGGGGTTCTCCCACAGGTAATGGGTTTTCTGCTCGCACCTCATCGCCCTGACGATAAAAAAAATTCTCCCTATGAATGCGGCTTCGAGGCCTTCGAAGATGCGCGCATGAAGTTTGATGTGCGCTATTACCTGGTTGCCATTCTGTTTATTCTGTTCGATCTGGAAATTGCTTTCCTCTTCCCTTGGGCTGTAGTGTTGCAGGAAATCGGCCTGTTCGGTTTCTTCGCCATGATGATTTTCCTTGCCATCCTGGTGGTTGGTTTCGCTTACGAGTGGAAGAAAGGAGCTCTGGAATGGGAATAGAAGGCGTCCTTGAGAAGGGGTTCGTCACCACTTCACTCGATACGGTATTCAACTGGGCCAGTACCGGTTCGATGTGGCCGATGACTTTCGGCCTGGCCTGCTGCGCTGTGGAGATGATGCAGGCTGGCGCTTCGCGCTATGACCTGGACCGTTTCGGCATCGTGTTTCGCCCCAGTCCGCGTCAGTCCGACGTGATGATCGTGGCCGGCACCCTGACCAACAAGATGGCCCCCGCATTGCGTAAGGTTTACGACCAGATGGCCGAGCCGCGCTGGGTGTTGTCGATGGGGTCCTGCGCCAACGGCGGTGGTTATTATCATTATTCCTACTCGGTGGTGCGCGGTTGCGACCGTATTGTGCCGGTGGATGTTTATGTACCCGGTTGCCCGCCTACGGCGGAAGCCCTGCTCTTTGGTCTGCTTCAGCTGCAGAAGAAGATCAGGCGCACTCATACCATTGCTCGCTAAACGTCGATGAAACTGGAAATCCTCAAACAAAATCTGCAAGGCGCGCTGGCCGACAAGGTGGTCAGATTCTCCGAGCATGCCAACCAGCTGGCGATAGAAATCAGTCCGGAATATTGGCTGGAAGTTGCGCGCATCTTGCGCGACCATCCCGAATTACATTTCGAACAGCTGACCGATCTGTGTGGCGTTGATTACAGTACCTATGGCGATGGCCGATGGAAGGGCCCACGTTTTTGCGCGGTCACTCACCTGCTTTCGGTCAAAAACAATTGCCGGTTGCGAGTCAAGGTGTTTGTAAGCGACGATGATTTTCCCGTGGTGGATTCAGTATCCGAGATCTGGCCGGGTGCCAACTGGTTCGAGCGCGAGGCCTTCGACCTGTTCGGTATTATTTTCACCGGGCACCCCGATCTTCGCCGCATCCTCAGCGATTACGGCTTCATCGGTCATCCCTTCCGCAAGGATTTCCCGCTTATCGGCAACGTCGAGATGCGCTACGACCCGGAGCAGCGCCGCGTGATCTACCAGCCAGTGAGTATCGATCCGCGCGAACTGACACCGCGCATCGTGCGCGAGGAGAACTACGGTGGCTGATATCCGCAACTACACGCTGAATTTTAGCTCCGGCCGGCCTGCGGCCTTAACGTCCGCTACGCTCACGTTAGCCTGCACTGAAATTAAGCGTTCCATTTCGGAGGTTCTGCATGGCTGACATCCGAAACTATACGCTGAATTTTGGCCCCCAACACCCGGCTGCGCACGGCGTGCTGCGCATGGTGCTGGAGCTGGATGGCGAGGTGGTGAAGCGCGCCGATCCACATATTGGTTTGCTGCATCGCGCCACCGAGAAACTCGCCGAACACAAGACTTTCCTCCAGGCGATGCCCTACATGGATCGCCTCGACTATGTGTCGATGATGTGCAACGAACATGCCTACGTGCTGGCGACCGAAAAACTGCTCGGCATCGAAGTGCCGATCCGCGCCCAATACATCCGCGTCATGTTCGACGAGATCACCCGCATTCTCAACCACCTGCTGTGGCTGGGTGCGCATGGTCTCGACATTGGCGCGATGACGATATTCCTCTACACCTTCCGCGAACGCGAAGACCTGATGGACGTCTACGAGGCAGCCTCCGGCGCGCGCCTGCACGCTGCCTACTACCGCCCGGGTGGTGTGTACCGCGACCTGCCTGACAGCATGCCGCTGTATGAAACGGCGAAGATGAAGGTCCACAACGCGAAGCAGGTGGAGGTCATGAATGCCAACCGCCACGGCTCAATGCTGGATTTTATCGAAGATTTCACCAATCGTTTCCCCGGTTGCGTCGACGAGTACGAAACCCTGCTCACCGACAATCGCATCTGGAAGCAGCGTACCGTCGGTATCGGCGTGATTACGCCTGAGCGCGCATTGGCGCTGGGACTGACTGGCCCGATGCTGCGCGGATCAGGATTGGCGTGGGACTTGCGCAAGAAGCAGCCCTACGAAGTTTATGACAAAGTGGATTTCGATATTCCGGTCGGCGTCAACGGCGACTGCTACGACCGCTACTTGGTGCGCATGGAAGAAATGCGTCAGTCCAACCGCATCATCAAGCAGTGTGTGGACTGGCTGCGTGTCAATCCCGGCCCGGTGATCACCGACAACCACAAGGTGGCGCCACCCTCGCGGGAAGGTATGAAGCAGAATATGGAAGAGCTGATCCACCACTTCAAGCTGTTCACCGAAGGCATGCATGTGCCTGAAGGCGAGTGCTATGCGGCAGTGGAACATCCCAAGGGCGAGTTCGGTATCTATATGGTTTCCGACGGCGCCAACAAGCCATATCGACTCAAGATCCGCGCTCCGGGCTTCTCGCACATGTCGGCGATGGACGAAATGGCGCGCGGCCATATGATTGCCGACGTGGTGGCGCTGATGGGCACGTTTGATATCGTATTCGGGGAGATAGACCGCTAATGTTATCGCCTGAATCGCTCAAGAAAATAGATCGCGAGATCGCCAAATATCCTGCCGGGCACAAACAGTCGGCAGTGATGGCGGCGTTGCGCATCGCTCAGGACGAGAAGGGCTGGCTCGCGCCGGAAACTATCGAATTCGTCGCCGTCTATCTGGGCATGCCGCCGATTGCGGCGCAGGAAGTGGCGACTTTCTACAACATGTACAATCTGCAACCGGTTGGCAAGTACAAGATCACGGTCTGCACCAATCTGCCGTGCACCCTGATGGGCGCAGAATCGGCGGTCGAGCATCTGCAAAGGAAACTTGGTATCGGCTTCGGCGAAACCACGCCGGACGGCAAGTTCACCCTCAAGGAGGGCGAGTGCATGGGTGTCTGCGGCGATGGACCGGTGGCCACTGTCAACAATGTGCGGATGTGCGCCAGGCTCACGCCTGAAGAGGCCGACCGCATTCTGGCGGGGCTGGAGTAGCCATGAGCGATAAAGTGATATTTCACTCCATCCACCTGCCAGAATCCTGGAAGCTGGCGAATTATCTTGCTGTCGGCGGCTATGATGCGCTGAAGAAGGTGCTGGCTGAAAAAATGACGCCCGATGCGATCATCGAGCAGGTCAAGCTTTCGGCGCTGCGCGGTCGCGGCGGCGCAGGATTTCCTACCGGCCTGAAGTGGAGCTTCATGCCGAAGAACTACCCCGGCGACAAGTATCTCGTCTGCAACAGCGACGAGGGCGAGCCGGGCACTTTCAAGGATAGAGACATCCTGCGCCTCAACCCGCACGAGCTGATCGAGGGCATGATCATCGGCGGATACACGCTGGGTGCAAAGGCTGGCTACAATTATATTCACGGCGAAATCTGGGCGGAGTACGAGCGCTTTGAAGAGGCTCTTGACGAGGCGCGTGCTGCCGGACTGCTCGGCAAGAACATTCTTGGTAGCGGCTTCGATTTCGATATCCATGCCCACCAGGGCTATGGTGCCTATATCTGCGGTGAGGAAACCGCGCTGCTCGAATCGATCGAGGGCAAGAAAGGCCAGCCGCGCTTCAAGCCGCCGTTCCCGGCGAGTTTCGGCCTGTACGGCAAGCCGACCACGATCAACAACACCGAGACGCTGGCCTCGATTCCCTACATCATCAAGCATGGCGGCCAGAAATTCCTCGAACTCGGCAAGCCGAACAACGGCGGTACCAAGATTTTTTCCGTTTCCGGTCATGTTAACAACCCCGGTAACTTCGAGATTGGCATGGGAACGCCATTCAGCGAACTGCTCGAAATGGCGGGCGGGGTAAAGGATGGCCGCAAGCTGAAAGCGGTGATTCCGGGCGGTTCCTCGGTGCCGGTGCTGCCGGGCGAAATCATGATGGACCTGACCATGGACTATGACTCCATCGCCAAGGCCGGTTCCTATCTCGGCGCGGGTTCGGTGATCGTGATGGACGACACGGTGTGCATGGTGCGCGCACTGGAGCGGCTGTCTTACTTCTATTTTGAGGAATCCTGCGGCCAGTGTACGCCTTGCCGCGAGGGTACCGGCTGGCTGTACCGTGTTATCCACCGCATCGAGCACGGCCAGGGGCGGCTGGAAGATCTCGACCTGCTCGACTCGGTCGCCGGCAACATTATGGGCCGTACTATCTGCGCTCTGGGCGATGCCGCAGCAATGCCGGTGCAAGGCATGCTTAAGCATTTCCGCAACGAATTCGAGTACCACATCCAGCACAAGAAGTGCATGGTATGAATGACATGCTAAATATCGAAATAGACGGCAAGCAGCTAACAGTCGAACCGGGCAGCACCATCATGGATGTGGCCGATGCGGCGGGTATCTATATTCCGCGCTTCTGCTACCACAAGAAACTTTCCATCGCCGCCAACTGCCGGATGTGTCTGGTTCAAGTCGAGAAGGCGCCGAAGCCATTGCCTGCCTGCGCTACCCCGGTGACCGAGGGCATGAAGGTGATGACGCGCTCTGAAACTGCGATCAATGCGCAGAAGGCGGTGATGGAGTTCCTTCTGATTAACCATCCACTCGATTGCCCGATCTGCGACCAGGGCGGCGAGTGCGAATTGCAGGATCTGGCGGTGGGTTACGGTGCGAGCGCCTCGCGCTACGCCGAAGAAAAGCGCGTAGTGTTCAACAAGAACATCGGACCGCTGATCACTACCGACATGACGCGCTGCATCAACTGCACCCGTTGCGTACGCTTCGGCCAGGAAATCGGTGGGATGATGGAAATGGGCCAGATTGGCCGCGGCGAACACGCCGAAATTACCACCTTCATCGAGCGTTCGATCAATTCTGAACTGTCCGGCAATATCATCGACCTGTGCCCGGTCGGCGCGCTGACCAGCAAGCCGTTTAGATATAGTGCGCGGGCCTGGGAGTTGACCACGCGCCCCTCCGTCAGCCCCCACGATGGTCTGGGCGCCAATCTCAGCGTGCAGACCAAGAACAATCGCGTTTTCCGCGTGCTGCCACGCGACAATGAAGAGATCAACGAGTGCTGGTTGTCGGACAAAGAGCGCTTCGCTTACGAGGGCCTGAACGCCGAGGACCGGTTGCAGCGCCCGATGATCAAGCGCAATGGCGAGTGGCACGAATGCGACTGGCCTGAGGCGCTGGAATTCGTTGCCGCCGGCCTCAAGCGCATCCGCGATGAACAGGGCGAGGATCAGATCGCCGCGCTGGCATCGCCGCATGCCACCCTGGAAGAACTTTATCTGCTGCAGAAACTGCTGCGTGGCATTGGCAGCGGCAGCGTCGATTACCGCTTGCACCAGTCTGATTTTAGCGCCGATGCGGCAATGCAGGGCACACCCTGGCTGGGCATGAGCATTGCCGAGCTGGACCAGCTGAACAGCGCGCTGGTCGTTGGCAGTACCCTGCGCGCCGACCATCCGTTGCTGGCACATCGCCTGCGCCAGGCCGTCAAGCGCGGCGCCGAGCTGAATCTGATCAATCCGGTGGATGATGACCTGCTGTGCCGTGTCGCCAACAAGGCGATCGTCGCCCCTGATGCGATGGTATCCACGCTGGATCAGGTGCGTCGCGCACTGGCTGGCGAATCCGTTGATGCCACGGCTCAGGCAATTGCCGCCAGCCTCAAACAGGGCGAGCGCAAGGCGGTTTTGCTCGGCAATCTGGCGCAGCATCACCCGCGCTACGCCGAACTGCATGCCTTGGCGCAGCAGGTTGCCGAGCTGGCCGGCGCCAAATTCGGCTTCCTCGGCGAGGCGGCGAACAGTGTCGGTGCGCATCTGGCCGGTGCTGTACCCAGCGAGGGCGGCATGAACGCCGCGCAGATGCTCGACGATCCGCGCCGCGCTTACATTTTACTGGGTGTCGAAGCGGAGCTGGATACCTACAATCCGACCAAGACACTGGCTGCGCTGCAGGCAGCACAACTGGTTGTCGCCTTGAGCTCTTACAAGAACAAGGCGCTGGATTATGCACACGTGCTGTTGCCGGTGGCGCCGTTCACCGAAACCTCCGGTACCTTCGTCAACACCGAAGGCCGGGCGCAGAGTTTCAACGCCGTGGTCAAGCCGCTGGGTGAAACCCGTCCGGGATGGAAGGTGCTGCGCGTGTTGGGTAACCTGATGGAAGTGGCGGGATTTGATTACGACAGCTCCGAGCAGGTGCGCGCCGAAGTGCTGAATGGCGATATCACGCCAAAGTTGAACAATTCGCTGCATGCATTTGTTGCCAGGCCGGCGGGTGCGAAGGGTGTTTTGCAGCGCATCGGCGAAGTGCCGGCCTACCACGCCGACGCCATTGTGCGCCGTGCCCCCGCGTTGCAGAAAACTGCTGCAGCAGCGTTGCAGGGAGCCTGGATGAATGCAGAAACGCTAGCCAGCGTGGGCGTTGCCGAGGGTGCGGAGGTGAGCGTCAGTCAGGGAGCAGGCAGCATTGTTCTCACGGCGATGCGTGATGACCAGTTGCCAGTCGGCTGTGTGCGCGTGGCTGCCGGATGTCCGGCCACTGCCATGCTTGGCGGCATGCTGGACGAGATCGTGCTAGGGCGGGTGGGGTAGACCATGAACGGATTAATCATGACGCTTCAAGGATTCTTCGGCTTTGCCTGGCCGCTGGTATACAGCATGGCCAAGATCGTCGGCATCGTCGCACCGCTGATGCTTGGGTTGGCTTATCTGACCTACGCCGAGCGCAAGATCATTGGCTACATGCAGGTGCGCATCGGTCCCAATCGCGTCGGCCCCAAAGGTTGGCTGCAACCGATCGCGGATGGGCTGAAGCTGCTGATGAAGGAAATCGTGATTCCCGCCGGCGCCAACAAGAGAATATTCCTGCTCGCTCCGGTACTGGCCATCGGTCCGGCCCTAGCGGCTTGGGCGGCGGTGCCATTCTCACCGGAAATGGTGCTGGCGAATATCGATGCAAGCGTGCTCTACATCATGGCGATCACTTCGATGGGCGTGTACGGCATCGTGCTGGCGGGATGGGCATCCAATTCCAAGTATGCATTCCTTGGCGGGATGCGTGCCGCGGCGCAAATTGTTTCCTACGAAATCGCCATGGGCTTTGCACTGGTCGGCGTACTGATGGCGGCACAGAGTCTGAATCTGGGGGAGATCGTCAAGGCTCAGCAGGGCGGGGTATTGAATTGGTACTGGCTGCCGCTGTTTCCCCTGTTCATCGTTTACCTGATTTCCGGCCTGGCCGAGCTTAACCGCGCGCCGTTCGACGTGGTCGAGGGTGAATCCGAAATTATCGGTTTCCACGTCGAGTATTCCGGCATGGCCTTCGCCATCTTCTTCCTGGCTGAATATGCCAACATGATCCTGGTCGCGACTCTGACCTCGCTGATGTTCCTCGGCGGCTGGAATCCGTTGTTCGATTTTGCGCCATTTAACTGGATTCCGGGCTTCTTCTGGTTGCTGGCCAAGGTGTTGTTTGTGCTGTTCCTGTTCCTCTGGTTCCGCGCCACCTTTCCACGCTACCGTTACGACCAGATCATGCGTCTGGGCTGGAAGGTGTTTATCCCGGTGACCCTGGTGTGGATCGTGGTGGTTGGCGCCGCTATGCAGACCCCTTTCGGCTACCTGTTCCATTGAGGCGAAAAGTGTGAACAAGATCAAAAGCTTTCTTTCGACTTTCCTGCTCATCGAACTGCTCAAGGGCATGGCGGTGACCGGGCGTCACATGTTCTCGCGCAAGATCACGGTGCAGTTCCCCGAGGAGCGCACGCCGATGTCGCCGCGTTTTCGTGGCCTGCATGCTCAGCGCCGCTATCCCAATGGTGAGGAACGCTGCATCGCCTGCAAACTGTGCGAGGCGGTTTGCCCGGCGCTGGCGATCACCATCGAATCGGAGCAGCGTGATGACGGTACCCGGCGCACTACGCGCTATGACATCGATCTGACCAAGTGCATTTTTTGCGGTTTCTGTGAAGAAGCCTGCCCAGTGGATGCGATCGTCGAGACCCGGATATTCGATTACCACGGCGAAAAGCGCGGCGATCTTTACTACACCAAGGACATGCTGCTGGCCGTAGGCGACAAATACGAAGCACAAATCGCCCAGGACAGGGCGGCAGATGCTAAATACCGGTGAGGGGATAGGGGTGAGGGGTGAGGAGATTTGTGTCACGGTGAATCGCTGCAGCCACGCGGTTATGCCTCACCCCTCACACCTCACGTCTCACGAATAAGGGCATATGTAATGACGTTCGAAACATTGGTTTTTTACTTCCTCGCAAGCATCCTGCTTTTCGCAGGGTTGCGTGTCGTGACCGCGCGCCATCCGGTGCATGCGGCTCTGTTCCTGGTGCTGTCGTTCTTTACCGCGGCCGGACTGTGGCTGTTGCTGGAAGCCGAGTTCCTGGCGATCACCCTGGTGCTGGTCTATATCGGCGCGGTGATGGTGCTGTTCCTGTTCGTGGTGATGATGCTCAACCTGAACATCGAGAAAATGCGTCAGGGCTTCTGGGACAACCTGCCGCTGGCCGCTTTCATCGGTATTATGATGGCGATCGAAATGACGCTGGTGCTGACAGTAGTCGGCCGTAGCGTCGTCACCAATCCGGAGTCGCATGCCGCAGGCTACAGCAACACCAAGGAACTGGGTCGCCTGCTCTATACCGACTACGTCTACCCGTTTGAACTCGCTGCGGTGATCCTGCTGGTGGCGATCGTTGCCGCAATCGCAATCACGTTGCGTCGACGCCCCGGCACCAAGCATCAGGATCCAGCATGGCAGGTAAGCGTCAAGCGCGAAGATCGAGTGCGCCTGATCTCGATGCCGGCAGAGAAGAAAGGGGAATAAAGTGCTGACATTGACCCATTTTATGATCCTCGGGGCGCTGCTATTTGCGATCAGCGTGGTAGGCATATTTCTCAACCGCAAGAACCTGATCGTCCTGCTGATGGCTATCGAACTGATGCTGCTGGCGGTGAATATGAACTTCGTTGCTTTTTCTCATTATTTGCACGACTCCGCCGGACAGGTTTTCGTGTTCTTCATACTCACCGTTGCTGCGGCCGAATCGGCCATCGGCTTGGCGATACTGGTAGCGCTGTTCCGCAACCTGAACACCGTTAATGTGGCCGAGCTGGATCATTTAAAAGGATAAAAGTCCTGAGTGCTGAGTGTCCTGAGTCCCAGGTACTCTCAGCACTCAGCACTGGGACTCAGGACTGCTTTTATGACTGAAATGCAAAAACTCTATCTGCTAGTACCGCTGGCGCCGCTGGCCGGGGCTGTGATCGCCGGTCTGTTTGGCTGGCTGATCGGGCGTGCGGCTTCGCATTGGGTGACCATCCTCAGTGTGGCGATCTCTTTTGTCGCTTCGGTCGTGATCTTCCAGGACGTGCTTGCCGGCCACACCTTCAATGGCAGCGTCTACACCTGGCTTACTACGGGCGATACCCGTTTCGAGGTGGGCTTTCTGATTGATCGCCTCACGACCGTGATGATGCTGGTGGTGACTTTCGTTTCTTTGATGGTGCACATCTACACCATTGGCTACATGCATGACGATCCCGGCTATCAGCGCTTCTTCAGTTACATTTCGCTGTTCACCTTCTCGATGCTGATGCTGGTGATGGCTAACAATTTCGTCCAGCTGTTCTTCGGCTGGGAGGCGGTGGGTCTGGTGTCCTACCTGCTGATCGGATTCTGGTATACCCGCCCGACAGCGATCTATGCCAACCTGAAAGCATTCCTGGTCAACCGTGTCGGCGACTTCGGCTTCCTGCTCGGCATTGGTCTGGTACTGGCGCATTTTGGTACGCTGCAATATGACGCGGTGTTCGCTCGTGCGCCAGAAATGATGAATGCCACCATAGAACTGATCCCCGGCAGCCCCTGGATGCTGATGACGGTGATTTGCATCCTGCTGTTCATCGGTGCAATGGGCAAGTCGGCCCAGTTCCCGCTGCATGTCTGGCTGCCTGACTCGATGGAAGGCCCGACTCCGATCTCGGCCTTGATCCATGCAGCAACCATGGTGACTGCCGGCATCTTCATGGTGGCGCGGATGTCGCCGCTGTTCGAACTGTCCGACACCGCTTTGTCGGTGGTCATGGTCGTCGGTGCGATCACCGCCCTGTTCATGGGCTTCCTCGGCGTGATCCAGAATGATATCAAGCGTGTGGTGGCATATTCCACCCTGTCCCAGCTTGGCTACATGACGGTGGCGCTGGGCGCTTCCGCCTATTCGGTGGCGATCTTCCACCTGATGACCCATGCCTTCTTCAAGGCGCTGCTGTTCCTTGCTGCCGGTTCGGTAATCATGGGCATGCACCATGACCAGGATATCCGCAACATGGGCGGCCTGCGCAAGTACATGCCGATCACCTGGATTACTGCGCTGATCGGCTCTCTGGCGCTGATCGGCACGCCGTTCCTATCCGGCTTCTATTCCAAGGACAGTATTATCGAGGCGGTAGGGCTGTCGCATCTGCCGGGTTCCGGCTTTGCTTATTTCGCCGTAGTGGCGGGGGTGTTCGTCACCGCCTTCTATTCCTTCCGCATGTATTTCCTGGTGTTCCACGGCAAGGAGCGTTTTCAATCCCACGCTGCCCACGGCGATCACGGACACGGCGGCAAGCCGCACGAGTCTCCCTGGGTGGTGACCTTGCCGTTGATCATGCTGGCGATCCCTTCGGCGGTGATCGGCTTCATCACCATCCAGCCGATGCTGTTCGGGGATTATTTCCAGGACTCGATTTTTATCTCTGGTAACCATCCGGCAATGGAAGAGTTGATGCATGAATTCCATGGTGCATTTGGCATGGCCATACATGCGCTGACTTCCTTGCCGTTCTGGCTGGCACTCAGCGGTGCGGGAACGGCATGGTTCTTCTATATGAAGAGGCCGGATATCCCCGAGGCGATCAAACAGCGCTTCAGCCTGATTTACACAGTGCTGGAACACAAATACGGTTTCGACGAGTTCAATGACTGGTTCTTCGCCGGCGGCGCGAGACTGATCGGACGCAGCCTGTGGAAAGGCGGCGATGTCGCAGTGATCGACGGATTCTTCGTCAACGGCACGGCGCGTATGATCGGCTGGTTTTCCACCCTCACCCGTCGACTCCAGTCGGGCTACATTTACCACTACACATTCGCCATGATCATCGGCGTGTTCGTGTTGATGACGCTGTTTGTGAAGGGATAAGAATAAGCATGTTTGCAGGCCTGTCATTGTTGAGTCTGGTTATCTGGGTGCCGATCGCGGCCGGCGTTGCCGTGCTCGCCACCGGCGGCGACCGCAACGCCGGGCTTGCCCGTGTTCTGGCGCTGATCGGTGCTCTTGCCGGCTTCGCGCTGAGCCTGCCGCTGTATGCCCAGTTCGACACCCTGCAGGCAGGCATGCAGTTCGTCGAAATCAGTCCCTGGATCGAGACCTTCAAGGTCACCTACCATCTTGGCGTGGATGGCATCTCCGTATTGTTCATCCTGCTCACCACCTTCACCACTGTGCTGGTGGTGATCGCCGGCTGGAAAGTGATCGAAAAACGTGTGGCGCAGTACATGGCAGCCTTTCTCTTCATGTCCGGCCTGATGAACGGTGTATTCGCAGCGCTTGATGCGGTGCTGTTTTACGTGTTCTGGGAGGCGATGCTGATTCCGATGTTCCTGATCATTGGAATCTGGGGTGGGCCGAATCGGGTTTACGCAGCGGTCAAGTTCTTCCTGTATACCTTGCTCGGCTCACTGCTGATGCTGGTGGCGTTCATCTACCTGTACACCAAGGGCGGCACCTTCGAAATCCTGGATTTCCACCGCCTGCCGCTTACCCTGACCGAGCAGATTTTGATCTTCTTCGCTTTCTTCATGGCGTTCGCGGTCAAGGTGCCGATGTGGCCGGTGCACACCTGGCTGCCTGATGCTCACGTTGAAGCGCCGACTGGCGGTTCGGTGGTACTGGCGGCGATCATGCTGAAGATGGGTGCCTACGGTTTCCTACGCCTCTCCTTGCCGATCGTACCGGATGCGAGCCATGCCCTGTCCGGCTTCATGATTACCCTGTCGCTGATCGCCGTGGTCTACATCGGTCTTGTGGCGCTGGCGCAAACGGACATGAAGAAACTGATCGCCTATTCTTCGATTTCGCACATGGGCTTCGTTACTCTCGGCTTCTTCATCTTCAACGCCTACGGTGTGGAAGGCGCGCTGGTACAGATGATTTCCCACGGCTTCATCTCCGCCGCGATGTTCCTTAGCGTGGGTGTGCTCTACGACCGAATGCACAGCCGCATGATTGCCGACTACGGCGGCGTGGCGAACAGAATGCCGATCTTCGCCGCTTTTTTCGTGTTGTTCGCAATGGCCAATTCGGGCCTGCCGGGGACCAGTGGCTTCGTTGGTGAATTCATGGTGATCATGGGCGCGGTCAAGGCCAACTTCTGGTACGCCTTCCTCGCCGCCGCTACACTGATTTTCGGTGCCGCCTACACGCTGTGGATGGTGAAGCGGGTGGTGTTCGGCGCTGTCGCCAACGACCATGTCGAGCATCTCAAGGATGTCACGCCGCGAGAGTTCCTGGTGCTGGGTCTGCTGGCCGTTGCGGTGCTCGGCATGGGGTTGTACCCGCTGCCGTTTACCGAGGTGATGCACCATTCGGTGAACAACCTGCTGTCGCATGTGGCGCAAAGCAAGCTTTAAGAGAGATTCAACAAGATGATATTCGCCATGCCCAACCTGACGCCTGCACTGCCGGAAATCTTCGTGCTGATCATGGCATCGCTGATCCTGTTGGTGGACCTGTTTCTGTCAAGCAAGAATCGTTTCGTCAGCTATGCCCTGACCCAGTTCACGCTGCTCGGTGCCGCCTGGATAACCGTGAGCACTAGCGGTTCGGATGTGGTTCATACTTTCAATGGTATGTTCGTCGACGACGTCATGTCCGACGTGCTGAAGATGATGACCTACCTTGCCGTGGCGGCGATGCTGGTCTATTCACGCAGTTATATCCAGCTGCGCAACCTCTTCAGTGGTGAGTTTTTCGTGCTGGTGCTGTTCGCCATGCTCGGCATGATGGTGATGATTTCGGCCAGTCACTTCCTGACCCTGTATCTTGGTCTGGAACTGTTGTCACTGTGCCTGTATTCGCTGGTGGCCCTGCAGCGCGACTCGGCGCAGGCGACCGAGGCGGCGATGAAGTATTTCGTGCTGGGCGCACTGGCTTCAGGTCTGCTTCTCTACGGTATGTCTATGGTTTACGGTGCAACCGGCAGCCTGGAGCTGAGCAAGGTGGCCGCTGCCGTCCAGCAAAGCGCCGGCAGCAGGACGATGCTGGTGTTCGGTCTGGTATTCATCGTCGCCGGGCTGGCCTTCAAGCTGGGTGCAGTGCCTTTTCACATGTGGGTGCCCGACGTCTATCAGGGCGCACCTACCGCGGTGACGCTGTTCATCGGCTCGGCACCAAAGATCGCTGCCTTTGCCTTCGTCATGCGCCTCCTGATCGAAGGCCTGCAGGGAATGGCAAGTGACTGGCAGGGCATGCTGATCATCATGGCTGTGCTGTCGATGGCGATCGGCAACATCACCGCCATCGCTCAGACCAATATCAAGCGCATGCTGGCCTATTCCACCATCTCCCATATGGGATTCCTGCTGCTCGGTATCCTTTCCGGCAGCCTGAACGGCTATAGCAGTTCCATGTTTTACGTGCTGTCCTACGTGCTGATGAGTCTGGGTACTTTCGGCATGATACTGCTGCTGTCGCGCAAGGGCTTTGAGGCAGAAAATCTCGATGACTTCAAGGGTTTGAATCAGCGCAGCCCATGGTATGCCTTCATGATGTTGCTGTTGATGTTCTCCATGGCCGGCGTGCCCCCGACAGTCGGCTTCTACGCCAAACTGTCGGTGCTCCAGGCGGCATTGCAGGCCGGCTTCGTCTGGGTTGTCGTGTTCGCCGTCCTGATGTCGGTGATTGGTGCTTTCTACTACCTGCGCATCGTCAAGCTGATGTATTTCGATGCGCCTGAAGATCAGTCGCCAATTACTGCGCAACCTGACGCCAGCGTGCTCATGAGCATGAACGGAATGGCCGTGCTGGCGCTGGGCATCCTGCCACAGCCCTTGATGGCGTTGTGCGCCTATAGCATCCAGCATTCCTTGCTGTGATTAGAACCTTCTACATCCTGTAGGCCGGATGGTGGCCGTTGGGCCACCATCCGTGAAAACTCCCTGTTCGTTTTGTGCTTCATCTAGCCTGGATAGAGAAATGCTATGGATTCCCCTGATTTAACTGAAACTCAATTGTCCACGAGTAACGTCTATGATGGCCGCCTGTTGCATGTAAGGGAGGACCAGGTGGTGCTACCCAACGGCAACACCACCACGCGCGAGTACATCGTCCATCCCGGTGCGGTGGTGGTGGTTCCGCTGCTGGACAACGGCGATGTGCTGATGGTGCGGCAGTTCCGCTATCCGGTGGGCCGCGAGTTTCATGAATTGCCAGCCGGCAAGATCGATGCCGGTGAGGACGTGCTTGTCTGCGGCCAGCGCGAACTGATGGAGGAAACCGGCTACGCCGCGCAAGACTGGAAGTTTCTCACTACGATCCATCCCTGCATCGGTTATTCGGATGAAAGGATACTCATCTATCTGGCGCAGGGATTGAGCGAGCACGGCCACCGGCGTGACGAGGACGAGTTCCTGGAGAACGTTCAGTTGCCTCTGGCCACGGCTATGGAATGGGTGCGTGGCGGGCGCATCAGCGATGTGAAGACCATCATCGGCCTGTTCTGGGCAGAGAAAATTGTCGAAAATAGGTGGGTGTCATAGAATGTGGGTTGCCGATGCGGATAAACCGGGCTGCGCCCATCATGACAAAAACCAACGAAGCCTACTCTCGCGTCGCCATCGACGCCCAGCTTGCAGGCCAAGGCTGGAATACCCAAGACCAGAACAGCGTCCGCTATGAAGTGTTCGTCGAGGATGGCACGCGCGCCGACTATGTGCTGTGCGACCGTCATGGTCGTTCGATGGCGGTCATCGAGGCGAAGCGTTTCTCGGTAAGCCCCGGCGATGCCGCCGAACAGGCCAAGGGCTACGCTCGCCAGCTCGGCGTGCCCTACATCTTCCTCACCAACGGCGACGAAGTGCGGTTCTGGGAATGGGAGCGCGAAGCCTTTTCCCATCCGGTCAAGACTTTCTTCAAGCAGGACGACCTCGAACGCCGTTTTGCTACCCGCCTGCTACGTCGTGACCCGCTTACCGTCAACATAGACACCCGCATCGTCGAGCGCGATTACCAGATTGAGTGCATCGACATCCTCTGCCGCGAGATCGAACAGGGGCGACGTAAACTCCTGGTCGAAATGGCGACCGGAACCGGAAAAACGCGCACCGCCGCCGCCTTCATCAAGCGGCTTTTCGAGGCCAACGCCATCACTCGTGTGTTATTTCTGGTGGATCGCATACCACTCGCCAAACAGACCGAGGACGCCTTCGCCGAGCATCTGCCCGACTATCCCGCCTACGTGCTGCGCGCCGGGCGGCGATTCCAGGACGAGAAGCAAATCACCATCACCACGCTGCAATCCATGGTGAACATCTACGCCGATTACTCGCCGGGCTACTTCGATCTGGTTATCAGCGACGAGTGCCACCGCAGCATCTACGGCCAATGGAAGAAAGTGCTGCTGCACTTCGACGGCGTGCAGGTCGGCCTCACCGCCACGCCGTGCGTGGCCGATGGCGACTTGGGCGATGAGGAAGACACGCTTTTCGTGCGCGACACCCTGCGCTTTTTCGAGGTCGAGAAGCCCACCTTCTCCTACAAGTTAAAAGACGCGATCCGCGAAGGCTACCTCGCCCCGTATCAGATTTACAAGGCCCAGACCGTCAAGACTGCTGCCGAGGGCGGCTTCGAGGTTAAGCGCGACGAGTTGGACTGGCCAACCATGGATACCGACACCCGCGTCGAATTCGAAAAACTCTTTCAGGGCATCGACTCCTTGGTGGTCGATCCTTCCGCACTGGAACGCCGTTTCACCATTCCAGAACGCAACCGCGCCATCGTGCGTGAATTCCGCCAAGTGCTGGATAACGGCTTCATCGACAGCAAGGGCGTGCAACGGAAACCCCTGTTCGGCAAAACCATCGTTTTCGCCGTCAACAAACGCCACGCCGAGACACTGGCCCAACTCTTCGATGCCCAGTTTGCCGACCTGAAACCCTCACCCGAGATCCGCTATGCGGATTATGTAGTCTCCGGCATGGGCAGTGACGACACCCTCGACGGCATGAGTAAGATACGCCGCTTCAAGAAAGAGCCGTTCCCCAAGATTCTCGTGTCGGTGAACATGCTGGATACCGGCTTCGACTGCCCCGAAGTAGTCAGCCTGATTTTCGCCCGCTTCACCCGCTCGACCATCCTCTACCAGCAGATGCGCGGGCGTGGCACGCGCAAGGCAACAGGTAAACCCGTCTTCACCATGTTCGACTTCACTGGCGTGTGCGACTATCACGGCGACGATGACCCGATGGCTGAGGGTGGCGTGATTGTTGCCAAAACACCATCCAAGAAGAAATACGAACCGCGCCGCCTGCTGGCACTGGACATCGACGACCATATCGACCCGACAACGCGCGAATGGATCAGCATTGATGAAAACGGCAACATGGTTTTCCCCGAGGCGTCCGAGATCAAGGCCACCGAACTGGGCACCAGCTTCGAGGCATGGCTGCTGGCACGGGAGGATATCAACCCCGGCGAGGAAAGTTGGCTGCGGATGATAGGCAGCCAGTTGCGGGCCAACGCCGGAAGCATGGACGAGTTCAGCACCGGCCACTTCGCTTTCCATCCGTTTTCTCAGTTAGGCGGTTATCCGCAGGCAGTGCGTGTCTTCGGTGGCGAAGAACGCCTCGAAGTCCTGATCGACAGCCTGAACGCCGCCGTTTTCGGCCTTGACAAATCGGCGTCACAGGATACTTCCAGCCGTGATGACAGACGCGGGTTGATGCAATGACATTCTGGGTTTACATCCTTCGCTGCGCTGACGGTTCTTACTACACAGGGCACACCGATAACCTCGAAAAACGCATGGGTGAACATCAAACCGGCACATGCGGTGGATACACAGCCGAACGTTTGCCGGTTGAGCTTGCGTGGTCTCAGGAATGCGCTACCCGTGAAGAAGCCTTGGCCGCAGAATTGCAGATCAAAGGTTGGAGCCGGAAAAAGAAGGAAGCCATGATGCAGGGCGATTGGGGGAAGGTATCCCAGTTGGCGAAAAAAGATTTCACGAAGAAGAAGTAGGGGATGGTTCGATACGCGCGCGGTGCGCGCTACTCACCATGAACGGCTGTAACCATGCGCAATGCGTGCTACTTACCACGACTGGCTAACCTTTCCACCTCCGTTCGTCCCGAGTAGCCCGCAAAGCGGGCGTATCGAGGGACATGATGAACAACCCAAGAAAGGAAAAACATTTATGCCCCTGACCCCCGACATGCGGCGGTCTATCGACCAGATACGCGACTACCTCTTCGGCGGCGGCTATCCCGACCCGGTGAGCAACGCCGAACAACTCTCGTTTCTGTTCTTCTTCTACCTGATCGAGGGTATCGACACCGAGAATAAACTCAAAGCCAAGGTGCTGAAACTGCCCTATGAGAGCCTGTTCGCGGGCGACTGGAAACTGCGTAATCCGCTCAACGCCACCGTTCGCCCTGAGCGTAGCGAAGCGGAGTCGAAGGGCGGCGACACCATTCCGCGCGACCGTTTCCGCTGGTCGATATGGGCCAAGGGGTTATCGGGTGAATCGCTGGTGCGTTTTGTGCGCGACGAGGTGTTCGCTTTCGTTACTGAACTGGGCGAGCGGGGTGCCCACAATTTTATGAGCGGCGCACGGCTTTCCATCGACGAGCCAACCGTGTTGACTCAGGTTATTAATCTGGTCGATGGTCTGCGGCTCGACCAGTCGGATGCCGACACCAAGGGCGACCTGTTCGAGCATGTGCTGCGGCAGATCAAGCAGGCAGGTGAATTGGGCCAGTTCCGCACGCCACGCCACATCATCCGCACCATCGTCGAAATCATCGACCCGAAGGTGGGCGAAACTATCTACGACCCGGCAGCGGGCACGGCAGGCTTTCTGGTGGCAGCCTACAATCACATCCGTCTTGGCAACTCCTCATCCGGTGCGATTCATGAGGCCGAACTCGACGGCAAGATGCAGAAGCGCGGTCTGGGTGACAAACTCTCGGCGGCACAGGTTTCCGCCCTGCAAACCGCCACCTTCTTCGGCAACGATGTTGACCCGAAAATGGTGCGGCTCGCCACCATGAACCTGACCCTGCGCGGACTGGCGAATGTTCGCATCCTGCTGCGCAATGTGCTGACCACCACGTTGGACAACGAACGCAAGGCCGAGTTGGGCCTGCCCGCCGAGGGCTTCCATGTCGTGCTCGCCAATCCGCCATTTGCCGGACGGGTGGATAAGGATAGAGTCGTCGAGGAAGTGAAGGTCGGCACCAGCACGGCCACCGAGTTACTGTTTCTGAAATACATGATGGACAGCCTGCGGACTGGCGGACGCTGTGGCGTGATCGTGCCCGAGGGCGTGCTGTTCGGCTCCACCACTGCGCATAAGGAATTGCGGCGGCAACTGATCGAAAATAACCGGGTCGAGGCGGTGCTATCTCTGCCTGGTGGCGTGTTCCAGCCCTACGCTGGTGTGAAGACTTCGGTG
Source organism: Sulfuricella denitrificans skB26 (assembly GCF_000297055.2). Lineage (NCBI taxonomy): Bacteria > Pseudomonadati > Pseudomonadota > Betaproteobacteria > Nitrosomonadales > Sulfuricellaceae > Sulfuricella > Sulfuricella denitrificans. Next base: position 967,318 of record NC_022357.1, read on the forward strand.
TTGTTCTTCCGCAAAGGTGGCAGCACTGAGAAAGTGCAGTTCCTCCACGCCGACAACGACGGCTACAAACTGGACGCCAACCACGACACGCCCATCGAGGCCGACGACCTCCCCGCCCTGACAGAAGCGTACCAAGTGTGTGAACAGAACTGGGTGAAATGGCAGGCCCGCGACAGCGACGCGGAGTGGACGGACAAATACTGGTTTGCCGATGCGGCAACGCTGCGGGCCAACGACTTCAATCTTTCCGCTGGGCGCTATCGGCCCATGTCCCAAGCCGCCGTCGAGCACCGCGACCCGCGCGAGTTGCTGGACGAACTGGCAGCGATTGAGGCGGAGATTGTGGAGGAAGTGGAGGCGTTGCGGGTGGTATTGGCGGAGGGGGCTTAATGACGATGATGGCTCTGGGTCAAACAGCCCGATTCATCAACGGCGCAGCCTTCAAGCCGACTGACTGGGGCAATGAGGGTTTACCAATCATCCGCATCCAGAACCTGACCGGGACAGGCGAAAAGTTTAATTTCACAACACGGCAGGTCAAGGCAGAGTTGATCGTGGAACCAGGAGACCTCTTGGTTTCGTGGAGTGCGACACTGGATGTCTACCGTTGGGCAGGCCCACGCGGACTGCTAAACCAGCACATTTTTAAGGTTCTCCCAAAATCCGAAATTGATCCCGACTACCTGTTCTTTGCCTTGAAAAGTGCCTTGGCCGAACTGTCATCAAAGACACATGGCTCTACGATGAAGCATGTCGTCAGAGGCGATTTCGAATCAACTCAGATTCGGGTTCCCCCCCTCGAGGAACAACGCCGCATCGTCGATATTCTCTCCCGTGCCGAGGGCATTGTGCGGCTGCGGTGCGAGGCACAGAAAAAAACCACCGAGCTGATACCGGGAATTTTTCTCGATATGTTCGGCGACCCGGCGACGAATCCGAAGGGGTGGCCTCGTGCTTTGCTTGGGAAATTACTGAATTCCATAGACAGCGGCCAAAGTCCAAAATGTCATAGCAGGCAAAAACTGTCTAACGAATGGGGGGTGTTGCGACTTAGCGCGATCTCACCTTGCGACTATGATGAGGCAAAACATAAGGCATTGCCGACAGAGATTTCGCCTGATTTATCGGTGGAAGTGCAGGCGGGTGAAGTTTTGCTGAGTCGAAAAAATACCTACGAGTTGGTTGGCGCTTCCGCATACGTTTGGAAGACTGAGGGAAAAATTTTGCTTCCCGACCTTATTTTTCGACTTAGCATTGGCGACCACGAACGATTGCATCCTATCTATCTATGGAAACTACTGACAATCCCATCAAAACGGGAACTACTTCGCACCCTCGCTAGTGGTTCAGCAGGATCGATGCCAAACATATCGAAGCAACGATTGCGAACACTTGAAATTGAGGTTCCACCTCTTGGGTTACAAGCCCGCTTTGCGGAATCTGTCGAGCAAATCCGCTCAATCCAATCTCAACAATCCGCCGCCACAGAAAAGGCCGAAGCCACTTTCGACGCTCTGATGACACAGGTTTTTTCCTGATGACGGCCAGCCCGATCATCACGCCATATCTTCCAGGAAACCTCCAAGGTCTTCATGGGGAAGAAGAGCGCATCCGAACGGAATCGTCGCTCTGCATCAACGCAAGTGCATCGCTGAAAGACCATGTGGAGATGATGCATTCCTGCCTCGACATGCTCCACGCCGCACACGTCAATGCACCAAAAAAACTGTCAGACGACGAGCAGGTTATCTACGGTCTCGGCATCCGCCTTTTCAACTCCGGATCATGTTTTTTGAAATTGCTGCTTAGTGGCTATTATCAAGGAGCCGTTTCCTTCCTGCGCGATGTTGTTGAGGTTGGCTTCTTGCTCGATTATTTTGATTATAGCCCCCAGAGTATTGCGGCGTGGCGCAATGGCGAGGTCGATGAGTTCAAGCCCTACAAAATTCGGGGCGTTCTCGACAAGCGAGACGGTTTCGAGGAAAAAGGGCGAGGCGAAAGATATAAGTTCCTATCGACCTACGGCACACACGCGACTTTCAAAGGCTTTGAACTGGTCGTAACCGAAAAGGGTCTCACGATCGGGCCATTCATGAGCGAGAAACTGCTGACGGGAATCCTGAATGATGGTGCTTTGCACTTCTCCCATCCGGTGCTGGTTTGTCTGATACATCACAAGGGCCTTTCGCTCAATCAAATGAAAAACAGCGTTGGATTTCTCGATGCAATCAATACGTGGTTCGGGAAATACAGAGACCCGGAAATTGCCGCCATCGGCCTTAAACAGATTGATGAGTTAAGGAAATTTTTCTAATGCCGGATGTTTTTATTTCCCACGCAAAGGCAGACCTCCCGTTCGCGGAGTTCCTGCACCGCCATATGTCACAGGAAGGGTTGAGCGTGTATCTTGCCTCAATGTCGATACAGCCGGGTGAGCAGTGGATGCCTGCAATTATGGATAATCTGCGAGCGTCAACCTGGGTGTTGTGCCTTGCCAGCCGTGCCGCGAGCGAGTCAAAGTGGGTCATGCAGGAGATGGGAGTAGCTATTGGTGCTAACAAGAAACTGGTGCCCATTGTATGGGATCAGCCGCCCGAGTCGTTACCGGGCTGGATGCGCCAATATCAGGCAGTCAATCTTGGCGGTGTGAGCCAGCAGGAAGCCAAGGCTGCCATAGGACGAATTGCCGAGACCATCAAGGCGGAGAAGCAAAAGGGGCTGTTCATTCTGGGCCTGTTGGTCGCCGGTATTGCCTTGTTTGGGAAGTAAAACATGGCTGACTACTTCGGTAACTCCAACATGAACGGCCTGCTGGCTGCAATGATGCAGCCGGTGCGACGAAAAATATTTGTCAGTTATCACCATGGCAATGACCAAGCCTATTACGATGGGTTTTCGCGCTTCTTCCATGACCAATATGAGGCAGTGTTCGACAACTCGCTTGATCGTGGAATTGACAGCGATAATGCTCAATATGTTATGCAACGCATCCGGGATAAACACATTACGGGCACATCCTGCACGGTCGTGCTGATTGGAGCCCAGACGCACCAACGGAAGTATGTGGATTGGGAGATCAAGGCAACGCTGGATAAGCAGCACGGCTTAGTCGGCATCGTGTTGCCAAATCACCAGAAAACCAACGACGGCAAGATCGTTGTGCCTGAACGATTTCATTGCAATGTTTGCACCCGCTATGCGTCATTTGAGCATTGGGACAATCTGACCGCGCAGCGACTAACCCAGATGGTCAACGCTGCCACGAACTTGTCGAAAGCGCTGATCGACAATCCATTTGATATTAAGCAACGCAACGGGTGATGCGATGATTCTGGAAAGAGGTTCGTTCGAGTTGGATTTGAAACTGATCAAGTTGAAGGCTGAATTGTCAGACCTCGACCGTCAGTGTGCGTGGGAGTTGTATACAGAACTTTCTACACGGCGGGCGATCACTGGCCGCCTGAGTGACCCGAAATGCAAGGACTTCACTGGCGAAATCTATGTCGAGAGTCTGGACTCACTATATCGGTTTTTTCAGGAAGCACGGGCAATCATGCGGAAGTTTCCCGTTGGTCGGCTCAGTGCAAATCAACAGAATCATCTTGGAGCATTGATCTTCCGAATGATGCAGGATGTGTTGCGACCTTTTCTCGAAAAATGGCATGGACAATACCGCCACTGGTGGGAGAACGATAGCGATAAAGCTCTACCGCCGTTTCAGCGGCAGGTGGCGTTTCCAAATCATGATGAATTTCTTCAGGACTGGACTAATCTCCGATGGATGGTGCGCCATGTCCAGAAAAAACTCGTTCAAGTCTATAAGCTGGTAGATATCACGAAGAAATAGCCTGATGGAACAGCACAGACCCCAACACACCATGCAGAAGGCCAAGGCCGCCACCGACACGCTGCGGGCACAGGTTTTCGCTGGAAATTATTAAATGCCCGAACCTGTTTGCCTCCCCGCTTATCTGTCGGCACGCTCCGCAAGCGAGTCAATCGCTGCCTGTGGCGGCCTCATTTCTGCTATTGGGGATGCCAACGTAGATGCCCGCCGCTTGCGTTTCGCCGACCCTTTCGGCTTGGCCTTGCTGGGTGCGACTTTCCACATGGTTCGGCAACAAGGCCGAGCTGTCCGTGTTTGCGGGCTCAGTGCGGAAATGAGCGGTTATCTTGAACGCATGGATGTCTTCGAGGGTGTGGAGTTGGTTGATTGCGTGCCACGGCAAAATCAACGGCAGAATCGGGGCGATGCCCTGGTAGAGCTGACAAGGCTCGATTCCCAGCGTGGTGTGGATGATGCCGCCTTCCGTTTGGCACATGCCGTGGTCGGCCATATTCCCGGCATCGATCCCAACGAGCCTCCGGACGAGATGTCAGGTTTTACGGCATTTGATCGGCTGGTCGAGCCGATCCAGTATGCGCTGAGCGAGTTGCTGGAAAACGCCATGACGCACGCCAGGAGGCATGGTTACGCGAATGCCTGTGTTTGGGTGGCATGCCAGTATTATCCGAAAAACGACATGATCCGGCTGGGGGTGGTAGACAATGGCTGCGGTTTGCTGGCCACGCTGCGCTGCCATCCAGAACTCCGGCACGAGCGCCATCTTGATGCCATCCTGACGGCTCTCAAGCCGCGCATCAGTTGCAACCGCGATCTGCGTTTGAACAGCGATTCCGTCAATCAGGGGGTGGGATTGACGACGACTTGCCGAATCGCCGAACATGCAGGCGGCCACTTGGTCATCGTGAGCGGAAATGCGATTCACGACACATCGGGGAGAAGCGGACTGCTGGCAGACGGAGCCACCTGGCAGGGAGTGGCGATAGCCATTGAGTGTCGACGTGATCTCTTGCCGACCATCCGTTTCCGTGAACTATTGCCACCTCTGGATGCCCAACTGGCTGTCCGGCTGAGGTTCGAGTAGAGCCCATATCCATTTTTGGATAATTCTGTTAGATTGCACTTTCAATGGCCTATGCTATGAATACCATGCGTTCCAATATTTCCTTGAATCAATACGCTCGCGGCCACCTGGTCGGCGCGCGCGCCACCGCCTCTCCATTGCGGGAAGAGGTGGAGATCGCGTTGGCACAAGGATTCGAGGTGGCTTTTGATTTCTCAGGTGTTGAGGCGACCCAGTCCTTCATCGATGAACTGGTCGGGGTGCTGATTCTTCGCCATGGCCCCGATATCCTTGGCCGCTTGATTTTCAAGTCCTGCTCGGAAGATGTGCAGGCAATCATTGAGTTCGTCGCAACCGACCGCTGCGACCAATACATCAAATCTCATTCTCACTGATCAACCTCGCCCGCTTTCGTGCCTGAGGGTCTAGTTGTTGCCCCGGCACAGCATGGTATCCCCCCGACGTGAAAACCATCATCGGCCTGTTCTGGGCGGAGAAGCTCATACGTAATGAATGGGCCTCTTGAATTTTCTGCGTCAGCCCCTATTCAGGTTAGGGTTTTCGCAACTGGAGAAAAAATAATATGACCACCGTAGAAGCACACAAGGAAACACTGGGTTTCCAGACAGAAGTCCGTCAGCTACTCAAGCTGATGATCCATTCACTCTACAGCAACAAGGAAATTTGCCTGCGCGAGCTGATTTCCAATGCCTCGGATGCTGCTGACAAGTTGCGCTTCGAGGCGCTCGCCGACGATGCAATGTTCGAAGGTGATTCGAGCCTGAAGATTCGCATCAGCCAGGACAAGGCGGCGCGCACCATCACCATTTCCGATAACGGTATTGGTATGTCGCGTCAGGAAGTGATCGAGCATATCGGCACCATCGCCAAATCCGGCACGCGCCAGTTCTTCGACGCGCTAAGCGGCGACCAGGCCAAGGATGCCAACCTGATCGGCCAGTTCGGCGTAGGCTTCTACTCCGCTTTTATCGTGGCCGACAAGGTTACGCTGATCACCCGACGTGCCGGGCTGACTGCCGAGCATGGCGTACGCTGGGAATCCGCCGGCGAGGGCGACTACACTCTGGAAACGGTGGAGAAGGCTGGTCGAGGCACCGATGTTATCCTGCATCTGCGCGAGGGTGAGGACGATCTGCTCGACAGCTGGCGCATCAAGAGCATCATCAAGAAGTATTCCGACCACATCACCCTGCCGATCCTGATGCAGAAGGAAGAATGGGATGCCGACAAGCAGGAAAACAGCATCACCGAAGAGGATGAAACGGTGAATCGCGCCAGTGCGTTGTGGGCAAGACCGAAGAGCGAAGTGACTGCCGAGGAATACGAAGAGTTCTACAAGCATGTGGCGCATGATTTTGAAGCGCCGCTGGCCTACACCCACAGCAAGGTCGAGGGCAAGCAGGAGTACACCCAGCTGCTCTACATCCCGGCACGCGCCCCGTTCGACCTGTGGGACCGTGAAGTACGTCATGGAATCAAGTTGTACGTGCGTCGGGTGTTTATCATGGATGACGCCGAACAGTTGATGCCGCGCTACCTGCGCTTCGTGCGCGGGGTGATCGACTCCAACGATCTGCCGCTCAACGTCTCGCGCGAGATCCTCCAGCACAGCAAGGATATCGACAGTATTCGCGCTGGATCGGTGAAGAAGGTGCTAGGCCTGCTTGACGACTTGGCTGAGAACGACAAGGAAAAGTACGCCAAATTCTGGGGCGAGTTCGGCAAGGCGATCAAGGAAGGCGTCGGCGAGGATCATGCCAACAAGGAGCGTATCGCCAAGCTGCTGCGCTTTGCTTCGACCCATGCCGATACTGCCGAGCAGAGTGTTTCTTTTGCCGACTATATCGGTCGCATGAAGGAGGGGCAGGACAAGATCTACTACGTTACCGCCGACAGCTTCGCCGCCGCGAAAAACAGCCCGCATCTGGAAATATTCCGGAAAAAAGGCATCGAAGTGCTGTTGCTTTCGGAGCGAGTGGACGAGTGGATGCTGTCGCACCTAACTGAGTTCAACGGCAAAACGCTGCAGTCGGTGGCGAAGGGCGAACTCGATCTGGGCAAGCTGGAAGACGAGGCCGAGAAGCAGGAGCAGGAAAAGGAAGCCGGTGAGTTCAAGGCGCTGATCGAGCAGGTCAAGGAAGTGCTCGGCGACAAGGTCAAGGAAGTGCGCATTACCCATCGCCTGACCAGTTCCCCGGCATGCCTGGTGGCCGATGCCCACGACCTGGGCGGAAATCTGGCCAGAATGCTGAAATCCATGGGGCAGGAAGCGCCTCAGACCCAGCCGATTCTGGAGATCAATCCACACCATCCGCTCGTGCAGAAGCTAAAGGGCGAGGCGGGAAGCGAACGCTTCGGAGACTGGAGTCACATTCTGTTCGACCAGGCTTTGCTGGCCGAAGGGGGGCAACTGGACGATCCTACTGCCTTCGTGCAGCGTCTTAACGGCCTGTTGCTGGCGATGGCGGGTAGTTAGCCACCCTCAGGTGCTAGTCCGGAGTTAAGGGGCGCCTCGGGCGCCCTTTTTTTATCCAGCGGCAAGGTGATGTCGCCGACGTGCAGCTCGAAAACACCGCGACGCCGATCTTCGAAGTAATGTTTCAGGGTGTTGCGGACGCTGGAAAAGGCCAGGTTATCCCAGGGGATGTCCGCTTCGCTGAAGAGTGCGACTTCCAGGCTCTCGCTGCCCGGCCTGAAGTCGAGGTCGAGCAGGCGACTGCGAAAGAACAGATGCACCTGGCTGATGTGCGGGATGTTGTAGAGCGCATAGAGCGCGGCGATTTCCACACGGGCGTGCGCCTCCTCCGCCGTTTCGCGCGCTGCGGCTTGAGTCGTGGTTTCGTTGTTTTCCATGAAGCCTGCCGGCAGGGTCCAGAACCCATGACGCGGTTCGATGGCACGACGACACAACAGAATCTTGTCCTCCCATTCGGGGATCGCGCCGACGACCATTTTCGGATTCTCGTAATGGATGGCGCCGCAGTTGCCGCACATGTGGCGCGGCAGATGCTCTCCGGGTGGAATTCTCAGCTCCACTTTGGCGCCGCAATGGCTGCAATAATTCATCATTTGAAGTTACCAAAAAAAGCAGCGGATGGAAAGCGGTTGGGTTCCTGCGGCTTTTGCACAATTACTGTGGATAACTTTGTGGAGAACTTGTTTTAATCATCCTTAAGTGTCTTGCGGGTAAGGAATTTTGTTGCGAAGCTCAATAATTCAACTATAAATTAAATACATAAAATCAATATGTTAAGTAAATATATACTGACATCATGGGTTTAGCCGCCAATCCACATCCATCCTCTGCAAAGAGTGAATTAATTGTAGATAAAGGGCGTATTCCTGTCATCGACAACCGCTTAATTGGTAACTGTTTTTTTGGCATAATTAAACTTATCACGATTTCGGTCGATAACCATGGAACGATTGTCTGAATGGATATGCGTCAGGCTTTCTGATGCACCATTAAGAAAAAAGCAGGAATTGCCTCTCACCACGAAACCCTCTCCTCAATCCTCTCCCGCAAGCGGGCGAGGAGGCTAACGTAAAAGGCACTGGTAATGAATTGGCAGGATATGCTCATATTGAAGAGATGCATGAAAACATCATTGCGATCTGTGCTGATGGTAGCGTTTTTGATATTCCCGCCTGGAGCCGAGGCGGCTGTGTGGTCGTCGATCGTATCCAATGAACAAATGCGTGCCGAGATCGATATTGCAAGTTTGCTGCGTCAGGGAAACATCGTGACGGCTTGGGACAGGGAAGTTTACGCTGCGCTGGAGCAGGCGCGGCCAGGCGATTTCTACTTCAAGTCGGCAAAGTCCCTGATGCGCTACAATTGCAGCGGCCGCACCGCAGATTTGCTGATGAAGGTGTATTACGCTGAGGATGGTAGCGAGATTACAACTATTACTGCCAGTTACTACGGCAAGCCGAATTACGTGATTCCCGATACTGAAGGCGAAAAAAAATTCGAGCACGCCTGCCAGTATAAAAAGCCAGAGGAAAAGAAGCTTGTCACCGTAACCAGGAAGAAGAGCGAAAAATCGAAAGAGACCGATAAAACCGCCGCCATGTCGGCCAAGGAAGTTACATCTGGCGACAAGGCTAAACCCGCAGCGCCAGAAAATCCTGTCAAACCTCCTCCACGGTCCTTGCCAATTCTCAAGCCATCTGGAACCTTGCCCAAACCGGCTGGGGATTCCGGTAAAGGATAGTCCCGGAAAACACGTGGCATATCGCGGTGGGGTTGGCGAGTTAAGTCTTCCGCAAATCAGGTTCCGTAGCGTGCATCCACCTGGATGCCGATTTTCTTCAGCATCGGTGTCGGCAATTCCCCCCCCGCGCAGACGATAATTGCATCGTTGGGCAGTTCGATCGCCTCGTCGCCCTTGGCCAGGATGACCTTATCGGCCTCGATTTTTTTCACGGTGGTTTCCATGATCTGCTGGATGCGCTGGCCGGCGACCGCCTCTTCCAGTCGCGCCCGGTTTTTCGGTTTGACGCGGTCGAACGCTTTGCCACGGTAGCACAGGGTGACTGTAGTGTCCGGTTCTGCGCTGATGTCGAGCGCGGCTTCCAGGGCGCTGTCGCCGCCTCCGACAACCAGCACATGTTGTCCGCGATACTGATCTGCTTCGATCAGGCGATAAACCACCTTGGGCTGGTCCTCGCCCTCTGCGCCCAGCTTGCGCGGGGTGCCGCGGCGACCGATGGCGAGCAGGATGTTGCCGGTCCGGTACCGGTCCTTGCTGGTCCTGACCGTGAATCCGTCGTCTTCCTGGATGATCTCTTCCATGCGTTCGCTGAAGCGGACGTTGGGTTGGGCCTTGTCGAGCACGCCCCGCCAGATCTCCATCAATTCTTCCTTGCTGACTTCGCGCACCTTGATTTCGCCCACCAGCGGCAGTTTCATCGGTGCTGTCATCACCAGCTTGTTGCGCGGGTAGTGGTAGGTTGTTCCGCCCAGGGAGTCTTCCTGTTCGACGGTCACGTAGCGCAATCCCGCCTCTTTTGCGGCCAGGGAGGCGGAAATGCCGGCCGGTCCGGCACCGATGATGACGAGATCGAATTCGGCATTGCTGCGGGGTCGTTTGACGATGGTGCCCACGGCCTGGGTGCCTTGCTTGATGGCGTTGCGGATCAGCCCCATGCCGCCGAGTTCCCCGGCGATGAAGATGCCGGGTACATTGGTTTCGAATTCGGGGGTGACCTGGGGGATGTCCATGCCGCGTTTAGCCGTGCCGAAGACTAATTTGATGGCACCGACCGGGCAGGATGGCGCACAGGCGCCGTGTCCTATGCAATGTGAGGGGTTAATCAGAGTCCCTTTGCCGTTGATGACCCCGAGGGCCTTTTCCGGGCAGGCACGAACACAGGCGCCGGATCCGATGCAGATCGAGAGATCAACAACCGGGTGCAGGGAAGGCGGTTCGGTCAGGCCGGTTTCCACGGCTTCCCTGAGGATTTCAGCGTGAGCGCAGGATTTCTTACGGACCCCGCGCAGGTGCAGCTTGATGGAGACGAGTACCAGTAATGCCGGGACCAGATAGTAGATGAGTTCTGACATGGATTAAACGTTCGCTCTCTCTGTATGGGTGATGTCCTGTCGATGACATGACGAATTTGTGGTTCTAGTCAGCGTGGATATATTACCTTATCATCGCGCCTTTCAAAGGCGATCATTGCCATTGTGTAATCCAACGATGAATTGACCTTCGCTACAATGCGCTCGTGAAATGGCCCGCTATGGGCGTCAGAATCAGGGTTTTAGCTGGAGGAAAATGCCAAGTACAAGCGCACTCGGTCCCACGACTGTGATCTCGATGAAAGGGGCTGCCAAGTCTGGAACCGAAACGGTGCTCCGCTGGGTCTGGCGTTCTTCGATCGTTCTGCTGGTTGTTCTGCTACTGGTGCTGGCCTGGCTGGTGGCCTTCGGTAATCTCTTTAAACCCGGCTCGGATCTGGGTTACAACCTTGGCCTGGCTGGCGGGTTGATGATGCTGAGCCTGCTGCTTTATCCTTTACGCAAGCGTGTTCGCGCCCTGGATCGCCTGGGACGCATGGAAACCTGGTTCCGTTACCACATGTTCATGGGTATCGGTGGCCCCGTTCTGATCCTTTTCCACTCCACCTTCAAGACCGGTTCGATGAACGCCACCATTGCGTTGACTGCCATGTTGCTCGTGGCTCTGAGCGGGGTGGTGGGGCGTTTTGTTTACCGCCACATCCACCGCGGACTGTATGGCAGGGAGTTGACTCTGGCAGAGCTTGAGGCAGAGTTCAAGGATCGCCAGGAGAGCATCGACTCGGTTTTTGAACTGCAACCGAATATCGAGCAAAGACTCAAGGAATTCCATCAGTTGGCTTTCGCTGAGCTCGACAGCACGTCACAGCGTATCTGGCGTTTTATGACTTTGCAGCATAAGGGTAAAAGCCTGTCTCGCAGCATCCGCCACGACGCTAAAAAAGTCCTGGCAGATGAAGCCAAGAAGCAGAACTGGCCCTACGCCCAGCTCATCCTCAATTACAGCTTGGCCAAGCGGCAGATTGATGACTATGTTTATGCCATTATCCGGCTCGCTCAGATATCCAGTTGGACCAAGCTGTTCTCGCTCTGGCATATCGCACATGTTCCCTTCATTTATATGCTGCTTTTCAGCGGGATCGTTCATGTTGTTGCGGTTCATCTTTACTAGCCTGTTGTTCTTGCTGGCCAGCTATGCTGGCGTTGCCTCCGCTGACCTTTACGAAAAGGCGTTGATGCCGGGCGAGGTGATCCAGGGGCATGCCAAATACGAATTGGAGTGCAACAAATGCCACTTGCGCTTCGATAAGGGGGCGCAGGTACGGCTGTGCATGGACTGCCACAAGGATATTGCCGCTGACGTCACCGCCAAGATGCACCTGCATGGCAGCCTTGAAGACCATGCCTGTCGTAACTGCCACACCGAACATAAAGGGCGTAATGCCCGATTGGCGGCGATCGACAAGAACAAATTCGACCATAGCCGAACCGGCTTCCGGCTCAACGGCGCTCACAAGGACATCCAGTTAAAATGTGAAAGTTGCCACAAGCCGAAGGCCAAGTTTCGGGATGCTTCCAGGCTGTGCAACGATTGCCACAAGAAGGACGATCAGGAAAAAGGACACAAGGGTAAGTTGGGCACGAAGTGCGAGAGTTGCCACAACGACAAGAACTGGAAAGAGGCAAAATTCGACCACGAGAAAACTAAGTTTTCGCTACTGGGCGGGAAACATGCCGAGGTCGAGTGCAAGGCGTGCCACGCTGACAAGACTTATCAGCAGACACCACTGACCTGCAATGGCTGCCACAAAAAGGATGACCAGGAAAAAGGTCACAAGGGCCGCTACGGGTCGAAGTGCGAATCCTGCCACAACGACAAGGGGTGGAAGGAACTCATTTTCAATCACGACCGGGACACCCATTACGCATTGAAGGGCAAGCACCAGCAGGCCAAATGCAACACTTGCCACTTGCCGGAAAAAGGCGCGCTTTACCAGCAGCAGAAGCTGCCGACCAAGTGCATTGCCTGCCACAAGAAGGACGAACAGGAAAAAGGGCATCGCGGCGGCCTGGGCGAGAAATGCGAGTCCTGCCATAACGAGCGCGGCTGGAAGAATTCAAACTTCGATCATGACAATACGCATTTTGTGCTGCGCGACAAACACAAGGATGCCAAGTGCGACACCTGCCACAAGGGCGGCGTTTCCGGCCCGAATGCCAAGCTGAAGGTGGATAAGGAATGCGTGGCTTGTCATCGCAAGAACGACGACGACAAAGGCCACAAGGGCCGCTATGGTCCGAAATGCGAGACTTGTCATACGGCCAAGGACTGGAAGAGCAGTACCTTCAATCATGATCGTGAAACAAAGTATCCCCTCAAGGGCAAACACGTCGAGACCAAGTGCGATGCTTGTCATACGCCCGAGAAGGGGCCGGTTTATAACAAGACCAGGCTGGCGAACCAGTGCATTGCCTGTCACCGCAAGGATGACAAGCACAAGGGCCAGCTAGGCAACAAGTGCGAAAGCTGCCACAACGAGAAGCGCTGGCAGGATGCCCCTTACGACCACAACAAGTCGCGCTTCCCGCTGACCGGCAGCCACGCCAGGGCGGAGTGCAAAAAGTGTCATCAGACCCCCGCATTCCACGATGCGCCGTCAGCCTGCAATGCCTGTCACGAGAAAGAAGACAAGCACAAAGGCCGCTTCGGCATCAAGTGCGAGGCTTGCCATTACACCGGCACCTGGAAATCCTGGGATTTCGATCATGGAACCACGCGTTTTGCGCTGGATGGCGGGCACACCAAAGTAGCCTGCTACGACTGCCACAAGGAGCCCACAGGCAGCCAGAGCAAGACGAGCAGGGCCTGTGTCAGTTGCCACCTCAAGGATGATGTGCATGATGGCGGCTTCAGCGGTCAATGCGAGCGCTGCCATGTGACGAGCAACTGGAAAAAAGTACGGAGGTAGAAGGCGGGCAGTGGCTAACTTCTTCAGTTCGTATGGAAAATCAGGATATTCCACTCCAGATTACACAAGGTTAACGATGTTTTCCTGATATTTGTCATAGAATCGCTCAAAATTTGAAGGTGTAACTCACGTGTCATGCCCTGACGGTTGAGGAGAACCCCATGAAGAGCCCTATGACTTATAAAAAATAATCGTTAACGGTCTGGTTCGGCAGTTGGCCCCGTTGGTCTTTCTTGTGCTGGCCATGATCATTTCTGGTCTGGTGTTGGCGGAGACCCCGGCGGCCAGCGGCTTATCCTTCAACCACAATGCGACGGGCTTTTTTCTGGATGGCGCTCACGCCAGGCAAACCTGCGAATCCTGCCATACCCAGGGCCTGTTCCGAGGCACTCCCCGCGATTGTGCAACCTGCCACCGTCCCGGCGGGCGGGCGACCGGAAAGCCGGCGATGCATATTCCGACCACCGCTGCCTGCGATTCCTGTCACCTGAACATCAGCTGGACACCATCCAATTTCCAGCACCGGACAACTCAGGGAATTGTTCAGGGCGCATGCAATACCTGTCATAACGGCAGTACGGCCACCGGCAAGCCGGCCAGGCACCTGCCGACGAACGCCTCTTGCGATTCATGTCATAAAACCACGTCCTGGCTGCCTGCCGGATATACCCATGCCCTGGTCGCTCCCGGTACCTGTGCCTCCTGCCATAACGGAACACGCGCCACCGGCAAGCCATCTGCCCACATTCCCACCTCGGCTTCCTGCGATTCGTGCCATGCTGCCGGCGTGTCTTTTGCGCCGATCTCCGTTGGCGTGAGCGGGATGCATGCCAACATGACGGGCCCCGTTGCGACCGGGAATTGCTCCAGTTGTCACAGCGGCGCTTTTCATTCGCAGAATGCCCAGTCCAAGCCGGCTACCCATATCCCCACGACGGCCCAGTGCGATACTTGCCACAGTTCGACGACTTCGTGGGCAACTGCGGCCAAGCCTGATCATGCGGCGATAAGCCCGACCGTTTCCGGGCGCTGTTCGGATTGCCATAACGGCGTTAGCGCACTAGGAAAACCCACGACCCATATTCCGACCTCCAAGCAGTGCGATAGCTGCCACACCAATTTCTCGGCTTTCAAGCCGACGCAAATGAATCACGTTGGCACGGTGGGGCAGTGTTCAAGCTGCCATAGCGGTTCCTATAATTTTGCCAATGCGCAATCGAAGCCCAACGTGCACATTCCGACCACGGCACAGTGCGATTCCTGCCACGTCAGCGGTTTCATCACCTGGTCGCCAGCCGCGATGAACCATGCGGGCATGACGGGCAAGTGCTCGACCTGCCACAGCGGGGTTTTCCTGTCCCAGAACGCCCAGACCAAACCGGTCACCCACATCGGCACGACCGCCCAGTGCGATACCTGCCATAGTTCCACGGCCTCCTGGGCGACGGCCACCTTCAATCACGCAGCGGCGACTCCCGCAGTTGCCGGTCGTTGCGCCAGCTGCCATAACAGCGTTTCGGCGCTGGGCAAGCCGTCATCCCATATCCCCACCGGTGCGCAATGCGACAGTTGCCACGCCAACTTCACCGCCTTCAAGCCGGCCCAGATGAACCACAGCGGCCTGACCGGCCAGTGTTCGACCTGCCACAATGGGTCGTATCTTTTCTCCAATGCGCTGACGCGCCCGATCAATCACATTCCCAGCATTGCCCAGTGCGACACCTGCCACGTCAGCGGTTTCGTCAACTGGAGTCCCGCGACCATGAACCACCGCGGCCTGAATGGCCTGTGTTCTGCCTGTCACAGCGGTGCCTATCTCGCCCAGAATGCCCAGATGAAGCCGGTGACGCACGTCAGCACCAGCGCGCAGTGCGATACCTGCCACACCTCCACGATTTCCTGGGCAACGGCTGTTTATGCGCACGATGCCAGCGCCAGCGGCCAGTGTTCTACTTGCCACAACGGCGCAACGGCGCTGGGCAAGCCGACCAACCACATCCCCACCAGCGCGCAGTGCGATACCTGCCACACCGGTTTCTCTGCTTTCAGGCCGGCGCGGATGAGCCATGCGGGAACGTCCGGTCAATGTTCAACCTGCCATAGCGGCAGCTATGTATACGCCAATGCGCTGGCCAGACCGATCAACCATATTCCGACCATTTCCCAGTGCGATACCTGCCACACCGGCGGCTTTGTCGCCTGGTCGCCATCGGTAATGAGCCATACGGGTCTGCAGGGTTCGTGCTCTAACTGCCATAGCGGCGCTTTCATTGCGCAGAATGCGCAGATCAAGACCCCTACCCATATTCCGACTACGGCCCAGTGCGATACCTGTCACAATTCGACCGTCAGCTGGGCGACCGGCACCTTCAATCATGCCGCTGCCTCGCCTGCGGTTGCTGGCCGATGCGCGACCTGCCACAACGGCACGTCAGCCCTGGGTAAACCGACAAATCACATTCCGACCACGGCCCAGTGCGATACCTGTCACACCAACACCACCGCTTTTGCGCCGGCGAGCATGAGCCATGGCAACACCACCGGGCCGGTCGCTACCGGCAACTGTTCGAGCTGTCATGGCGGAACCTATCTGGCAGCCAATGCCCTGACCAAAACGCCTACCCATATTACGACCACGGCTCAATGCGATACCTGCCACAAGTCGACGACGACCTGGGCCGGCGCTACCTACATCCACGCCGCCACGGCAACCGGTAACTGCTCGAGCTGCCACAACGGCGCAACCGTGCTCGGCAAGCCGGCAACGCATATTCCCTCCAGCGCACAGTGCGATGCCTGCCATACCAATTACACCGCCTTCAAGCCGGCAAGGATGAATCACACCGGGCTGACCGGACAGTGCACGACCTGCCATACCGGGTCCTACTCGGCCGTCAATGCACTGAGCAAGCCGGCGATCCATATCCCGACCGGTGCGCAGTGCGATGTCTGTCACGTGAACGGCTTCACCGCCTTCGCGCCCGGTGTCATGAGCCATGCCGGCACGAACTCTCCGGTTGCGGCGGGCAACTGTTCCACCTGCCACACTGGCGCCTACATCGCCCAGAATGCGCAGATCAAGACGCCAACCCATATATCGACAGCCGCTCAGTGCGACACCTGCCACAGCTCGACCACCTCCTGGGCGACAGCCACGTTCAACCATGCCGCGGCGACCCCGCCGGTTGCCGGCCGCTGCTCCAGCTGCCATAACGGCACCAATGCCCTCGGCAAACCGACCAACCATATTCCCTCAGCGGCCCAGTGCGATACCTGCCATAGCGGTTTCGTCGCCTTTGCGCCGGGGCTGATGAACCATGGCGGCACCAGCGGTCCGGCGGCTGCCGGCAATTGCGCTACCTGCCACGGCGGGGCCTATGTCGCCATCAACGCACAAGCCAAGACGGCGACGCATATCCCGACCACGCAATCCTGCGATACCTGTCACTCCACCGTGGCCTGGAAGCCTACCAGCTATTCGCACCAGGGCGTCGTGGCCGGCACCTGTGCAAGTTGCCACAACGGGTCGGCTGCGCTCGGCAAGACGCCGGCCCATTTGCCGACCAGCGCTTCATGTGATGCTTGCCATACCAATTACAACGCCTTCGCCCCGGCCAAGATGAACCATGCCGGATCGACCGGACCGCTTGTGGCTAATAACTGCTCGACCTGCCACACCGGGGCTTACCTGGCGCTGAATGCCCAAGTCAAGCCGGCCACTCACGTCAGTACCACGGCGCAATGCGACACCTGCCACAAGTCGACGGTGACCTGGGCCACCGCTATTTATACCCATGATGCCAGCGCGATCGGCCAGTGCTCGACCTGTCACAACGGAATGACCGCTCTGGGTAAGCCGACCACGCATATTCCAACCTCCGCGCAGTGCTCCACCTGCCATAACAACTACAACACCTTCCGGCCTGCCACGATGAGCCACACTGCGACGACGGGGCCGGTCGCCGTCGGCAACTGCTCGACTTGCCACAACGGCAGTTACATCGCAGTCAATGCGCTGTCCAAGCCGGCAACGCACATCCCGACGACCTCCCAGTGCGACAGCTGCCATACTCGCGGTTACGCGGCCTGGTCGCCGTCGGTGATGAATCACGCCGGGCTGACCGGCCAGTGCTCGACCTGCCACAGCGGCGCCTATATCGCCCAGAACGCGCAGACCAAGACCCCGACTCATATTCCGACCACTTCTCAGTGCGATACTTGCCATAACTCGACCATAACCTGGGCGACCGCGACCTTCAATCACGCCACCGCGAGCCCGCCTGCTACCGGCCGCTGCTCGACCTGTCATAACGGCACCAACGCCCTGGGCAAACCTTCCGTCCATATCCCCTCTACGGCGCAGTGCGACACTTGCCACAAGAATTACACAGCTTTTGCCCCGGGGGTGATGAGCCATACCCTTACAACGGGACCCACTGCAACCGGAAACTGTGCGACCTGCCATAACGGCGCCTACGCTGCCGTCAACGCTCAGGCCAAGAATGCCACGCATATTCCGACGACCCAGTCCTGCGACGCTTGCCATACGACAACTGCCTGGAAGCCCACCAGCTTTGCCCACGTCGGGGTTGTGACGGGTACCTGCGCCAATTGCCACAACAACGTCAATGCCAGCGGCAAGTCGACTCCGCATATCCCGACGACCCAGTCCTGCGATGCCTGCCATCGGACCGGACTTTCCTGGCTGCCGCTGATCACGCCGTATTCGCATACCGGTGTCCCTTCTACCGGTTGCAGCAACTGTCATAGCAGCGCTTATCCCAATATCGACGTAAAGCCGGCCAGCCACTTGCCCACGACGGCGGCGTGCGAGTCTTGCCACCATAGCTTTTCCATCTGGTTGCCTGCGACCTACAACCATTCTGGCGTCGTGACGGGAACCTGCCAGACCTGCCATGGCGGTTCCTACGCCAATGTTATGACAAAACCATCCAACCACATTCCGACGATCACTCCGGCCGGGATGCCGGGTAATGAGTGTTCCAAGTGCCACAGCAGCACCACGTCCTTTGCCGTGGAGAGAATGAATCATGGCACCATGCAGACCTCCTGCATTACTTGCCACGAGTCTTCCCCTACCTACCTGGGGAGCATGACGAAAGTTCTTCGTACGACGAATCACCACGGTACGAACGCGGTTGGAAAAGATTGCTCATCGAGCGGATGCCATAAGCCGCTGGGCTCTAAAGGCAGCACTTACACAAAATGGAACTGATGTCGTCCCAAGTATTTTTCGGGAGCGGACTGGTCGTGAAATTATCTGAACCTATGCCGGAGAGTAGCGGGGCAACTGGGCACCCGCATTACAGAATATGTCTTTTTTAAAAAAACCTGATTCCACTATTCGCCATGTTCTGGCCGCTGCTTTATTACTGGCTTGTTCTATCGCCAACGCCCAGATTATCGACCGCGTCGATATCGCGCCGGGAGAGAGCGAGGCCGAGATCGTGGTCCAGTTCTCGCAAAAAATCCTCTATCTGAGGCACGCGCCTTTACGTGACGGAAAAAACCTGCGCATCTTCATTCGGTTGATTGATACCAACCTGGTGGAAAGCGATTTGATGCAGGAAACTGTGCGCGCGCCAAAAACCGACCGCGTGCCAGGCGTCACGGTGCTCTACCCCGAACTGATTAACGGCATGCTGGTGACCTTCTCTAAGACCACCAGCTTTTCAGTGCGCCCTGGAACGGACGGTCGCAGCATCATTATCACGGTTCCCCTGCTTCCGGCTGCCCCTGCGCCTTTAACCAAGACGCCACCGGTGAAGCAACCAACGGAGGAGATCGCCAAGGGCGCGTCGCCTGCATTGTTGGCAACCCCGGCGGCCATAGCTCCTCCACCGGTGAGTCAACCCACGGAAACGGTTACCCAGGTGGCAAAAGAAGAGTTGGCGACGCCGGTTGCACCACCGCCAGTGGCTTCCGCCGCCGAGGTTGAAACGCGTGCCAAGGCTTATCTAGAGGATGCTCGCCGCGCAATGGCCGGAAAAGATTCTGCCACGGCGGTGAATCGATTGAACCGGGTTCTCGGACTGCCTGCCAGCAGCCAGACCGAGGCTGCCCAGGCCCTGATCGGCGAGGCGCGGGAATTGAATGGGGAAATCCTGAAGGCAAAAGCCGAATATGATTTGTACCTTAAATTATTTCCCGCTGGGCCCAATGCCACGCGAGTCCGGGAGCGTCTCGCAGCCTTGCCCAAAGACGCCGCTCTGGCACGTGCCCGACCGAGGGCGCTGCCGAAAGAAGCCGGACCGGCAGAGTGGACTTTCAACGGCAGCGTTTCCTCTTACTACTACACGGGGAAATCACAGATCGAGACCCTGGTGCCGCCGCCTCCGGGGCAACTGACTTTCAGCCGCGATACCTTGTCGCTGGTGGATCAGAATTCGTTGATCTCCTCGATCAATCTCAATGCCCGGCGCCGCGACGCCTTCACCGATACGCGCATCGTCGTTCGTGACACCGACAACAAAAACTTTCTCTCGCCTGCGCGCAGCTACAATCGATTGTATTCGGCCTATATAGATCATAACGATCGGCAAGTCGGATATTACCTGCGAGCGGGACGGCAAAACCCGAATGGCATGGGCGTAATGGATCGTTTTGACGGCGTGCAGGCGGGTTACAACCTGAACCCGGAATGGCGGGTGAATGCGGTGTATGGGGATGCGGTTGAATTCAATTCTCCGTTCAAGAAGAATTTTTACGGCGCCAGCGTGGAGCTTCTGCCCCAGACCGGTTTTCCGGGAATCAGCGTCTACGGCATCGAGCAGACCCTGGACGGCATGGCTAACCGCCGCGCTGTCGGTTCAGAAGTACGCTACTTCGATGGGCGTGTCACCGCCTACGGCATGCTCGATTACGATGTCTTGTACAAGGGGGTCAATATTGCCCTGCTGCAAGGCAACTATCTGAGTGAGGGGGGCGATAATTATTTTTTCGTTTTCGACCATCGCCGAGCCCCCTCATACAGTCTGACCAACGCCTTGCCCGCCGCGCCCGGTTTGTCATTACAGGAGATGGTTGCGCTGCAAGGTATCGATCAAGTCCGGGCGCAAGCGAGTGCCCTGACCGCCATGTCCGACATGTTCTCTATCGGTGTGACTCATCCCTTGTCGGAGAGCTGGCAAGTCGGCGTCGATTACCGGTTGTCCTCCATCTCCAGCACGCAGCCTGTCATGGCTGTCTTGCCGCTGGGAGTGATCGGCACCTGTCTGGGTACGATAGACCCGGTCAATAATACTTGCGTGATCGACACGGCTTCTCAGCAGGCGTCGGGCAAGAACCACGTGGTGACTTTTCAGGCGGTCGGCACCAACCTGTTTTTTACCAACGCAGTGGGGGTTGCCAACCTCAGCCTGATTCAGGCCCCGACGTATACCGGACAGGCGATGGGTATCGGGTATGTGCTTCCCTTCTGGGAGCAATGGCGTCTTGATACCAATCTTCGCTACTATACGCAGAAGGATGACAGCGGCGACAAGCAGGACCGGATATCCCCGAGCCTGAAGCTTTCCTGGCAGTGGCATTCCAGTTTTTACCTGGAGGGGGAAATGGGCCGCGAAATGTCGAATTCCACTGGGCCAACCCGTAACGATCATAGCCGGCGCGACTATGTTTATATGGGTGTGCGCTGGGACTTTCATTGAGGGTGGTGGCGGTGTAAGCCCTTTGAAGAACTGCTGCTGTGGATAGGGCCGTTCCTGCTTGTGATTGTTGCAGGATGGCCCATTTTATTGTTATTTCAGAAAAACCCAACCGGAGAATCAACCGTGATCATCTTTACCATTTTTGTCGTAGTCGTCCTCGTTCTTGTCGTGCTCGGCCTCAGTGGCATCTTGCCTTTCGGTCACAAGCATCAGGGCGCCGAGATCAGCGTTGCGCTGAGAGAACTCCTGCTGGCACGAGCCGAGGGCAAGGTTAGCGGGGAAGAGTTCGAACGCCGTCAGGCTACGCTGCATGCAGCGTTAATGGATTTGCCGCAGCAGAGCGTACCCACGATGCGTCGCCATCTGCGCTGGGCAGTGCCTGCACTCATAGTCATTATCGTCGTGCCGCCAGTGGTGCTGTATACCTACTTCGGTAAACCCAGAGAGGCTGAAATCTCCTCTTCTCCGGCGTCAGTTGCGCCTGCAGGGATGCGTGTGCCTGAGCCGATGTCGCAGACTCAGCCAAAGGCGAATTCAGGGGGTGATCTGAATACGGCAGTCAAGCATCTGGCAGACAAGATGGTCAAAGATCCCAATAACGGTGAGGGCTGGCTATTGCTGGCACGTACTTATGGGGAGCTTCGGCAACATAAGGAGGCGGCCAATGCCTATGCCAAAGCGGCTGCGCTTTTACCCCCCGATGCTGCGATGTTGGCGGACTGGGCAGACGCCTACGTCATGACCCAGGATCGCAAGTGGAATGATGAGGCGCGTGAAATCGTGAAAAGAGCCCTTGCAGCCAATCCCAAGCACCTGAAGTCGCTGGCACTCGCTGGCGGCGAGGCTTTCGATCGCGCCGATTACAAAACTGCCATCGACTACTGGAAACGCATCAAGGCAGTCGCTCCAGCCGACTCGATGGACGTCAAGCTGGCGGATTCAAATATTGCGGAAGCGACTGCGCGGATGAGTGGAAAAAAGCCTTAGTCACTAGCCGATAACAATCTGCCAATGTCTCAGATGGGCTGCTGGAACGGCGACACTGAAGCATAAGTGGCTGGCATCAGGCAGATATAGGTGGTGCCCCAGAGACGAATCGAACGTCCGACCTACCCCTTAGGAGGGGGTCGCTCTATCCACTGAGCTACTGGGGCGCGGTCGCCATTTTACGCTAAAATTCATGGATGGATAAAATCGATTGTGGCAGCTGATTCATGCCTAAACGCAAAGGGTATATCCGGCTGCGCGATATCCCACCCGACCTGATCGACCTTCTCAACCACGGTGAAGCGGAAACTGCGACCTTGACCGAGCAGACGGCGATGGATTTTGCCGTGTTGCTCGGCACGTTGAACGGCTGGTCGGGAAACGCGGAAGGGTTGGCACAGGAAGCTGCGCGTCAGGATTTTCCCGGACATGGCCTGGTAAAGCGCATGGAGCTGGCCGGGAGGATGGTGGGCCGGCACGGTGGGTTTGACGACAGGGAGGCATTGCAGCAGCTGATCGCTCATCCGGTTGATACGGTGCGGGGGTTTGCCTGTTTTGCGATTGCTTTGCATCCGGGGCTGGGTTTCGTCGATAAATTCATGGAGATGAGGCGGCTTGCTGCAGATCGTCATTTCGGCGTGCGTGAATGGGCCTGGCTGTCGTTGCGTCCAGTTGTCGTGACCGCGCCGTTCGAGGCGATTGATCTGTTGCAGGGATGGGTTTCCGAGCCGGATGCCAATTTGCGCCGATTTGCCGTCGAGATTACGCGGCCACGCGGGGTGTGGGCGAAACACATTGTTCCATTGCGGGCCGAGCCTTGGCATGGCCTGCCATTGCTTGAGCCGTGCTGCTGCGACGAAAGCCGATATGTGCAGGATTCTGTTGCTAACTGGTTGAACGACGCTGCCAGGAGCCAGCCGGATTGGGTCAGTGCCGTGTGCCGGGACTGGCTCCGGAATTTCACGGACAACAGCGCTTGCTGCTATATTGTGAAGAGGGCACAGAGAAATCTGAGTGGTAAATGAAGAGTGGCTTGATGAACAATCGTTAAAACAGGATAGAAATATCCCGTGATAGAATTGCCATTCTGTTCTGCCGATATTTTCTAAGGAGTCTGAGTAATGGCCGCTTTTGTTGCTGATGAAGTTGCGCAGTTCAAGCAGAGTCTGGAGAAGCGTCGCCAGTTACTGCTTGAAGAAATTCGTGACGAGCTGGCCCGTTCAGGTGAGCAGCATTATGTTGATCTTGCCGGGCGCGTACCCGATCTGGGAGATGCGTCGGTGGCGGACATGCTGGCTGACTTGGGTGCTGCGATGGCCGACCGGCAAGTCATCGAGGTGCGTGCTATCGAGGCGGCGCTAAATCGTCTCGCTGCAGGGGACTATGGTGTCTGTGTCGACTGCGGAGCGGATATTCCATTTGATCGGCTGCAAGCTTACCCGACCGCTGAGCGCTGCATTTCATGCCAGTCCATTCATGAGCTTGCCTATGCTCATGAAGGCCACCCCACCCTGTAAGCTCAGGTGACAGGTTGGAATTAATCAAGTCGGCCGCAGCATATCTGGCTGAAAAGGCCAAATCCGGAAGGTTATGGGTTTTCGTCTTGCTGCCGGTGCTGGTTTCCGTGTTTTTAACGGAATCCATCATTGTGTTCACCAACGGATCGGCCGATTATTTCTGGGTCAGCCTGATCACGGCTGTCATCGCCACAACGGTCATGGTTCCCTTCCTCTATTATCTGGTCAGCGTTTTGCGAGAAACAGAGCAAGCGCTGTCGGCAAAATCCCTTCAGATAACCAGCATCCTCGGCCATCATAAAGAGGCGGAGCAGAATCTGGTCCAGGTGACTAATTACGATGCGCTGACGGGACTGCCGAATCGCTTCCTGTTTCTCGACCGTCTTGGGCATGCGATCAGCCGGGCTGCCCGTAGCGACCGGATGGTCGCGGTGATGCTGCTCGACATAGATAATTTCAAAACCATCAACGATACCCTTGGTCACACTCATGGCGACCTGCTGCTGCAGGATATCGCGGATCGCCTGAGCCGTTGCGTGCCGGAGGATGACACCTTGGCGCGGATAGGGGGTGACGAATTTGTCATTGTTCTTGAAGGGGTGTCGGAGGTTGAGGAAATCGCGAAAATTGCACAGAAAATCGTGGATATTTTTTCCCTGCCCTTTACGCCCTCCAGTCAGGAGATTTATGTCACGCCCAGCATGGGCGTCACCATTTACCCCATGGATGGTCATGACAGTGATAGCCTGCTGAAGAATGCCGATGCCGCGATGTACACTGCCAAGGAATATGGCCGCAACCATTTCCGTTTTTACACTACGGACATGAATGCGCTCGCGATTGAGCGATTTGCCATGGAAGGCGCGCTGCGGCGAGCCATGGAGCGAGAAGAATTTACCCTTTACTACCAGCCCCAGGTGGACATAAAAAGTGGGCAGGTGATCGGTGTGGAAGCGCTGCTGCGCTGGAATCATCCCGAACGGGGCCTGGTGCCGCCGGGTGAATTCGTCCCGTTGCTGGAAGAGAACAATCTGATCATTCCAGTTGGCGAGTGGGTCTTGCGCACCGCCTGCGCCCAGTGCCGGGCCTGGCAGGATGCTGGGCTGCCCCCGCTGCGCATGGCAGTGAATTTATCCGCTCGCCAGTTCCGTCAGGAAAACCTGGTGGAAATGATCGATAGCATTCTGCTGGAAACGGGGATTAGCCCCAAGCTGCTGGAGCTTGAACTGACTGAAGGCTTGCTGATGGAAAACACCAGCGATACCAGCCTGATTCTCGGGCAGTTCAAGAGTCGCGGCGTGCAGGTGGCCATCGACGACTTCGGCACCGGCTATTCCTCGCTCAGCTACCTTAAACGTTTTCCGATCGATCGCCTCAAGATCGACCAGTCTTTTGTGCGGGACATTATTATCGATTCGAACGATGCGGCAATCGCCGTGGCTGTCATCAGTCTGGGGCGCAGCCTGGGCCTGAGTGTAATTGCCGAAGGCGTGGAAACCTTGGATCAGCTTGAGTTCCTGGGTGTGCAGAAATGTGACGAATATCAGGGCTACCATTTCAGCCGCCCGGTCCCGCCAGAAGAAATCGTTTGCCTGTTCAAGCCTGAAAAAACCGTGAAGGGTGAGGGGTGAGGGGAAAAATCAAAGTCGGCGCTGCCGCTGGGTTTACTCCTTGAATTCCATTTCTACACCAAAGCTGAATTTGTAGGAGCGACCTCCCGGTCGCGATATCCGGTGGGTCGCGACCGGGAGGTCGCTCCTACAGGGGCTTGGCTTCACTATTGCATGAGCCATTGAATTACGTGGCGTCCGCTGCGGTGATGAAGAATTCTCCCGGTTCGACCTGCGCGGTGTAAAATCCGCCTTTCGTTAAAATCTCACCCGCTACTCCTATGCCCCTCATTACCCTGGAAAAACTCTCTCTCGCCTATGGCCACCATCCCTTGTTGGATCAGGCGGATTTACAGCTCGACCCCGGCGAGCGGGTAGGCCTGATCGGTCGTAATGGCGGCGGCAAATCCAGCCTGCTAAAAATCATCGCCGGCGTGGCTGTTGCCGACGACGGCAAGGTATGGCGCGCGCCCGGGTTGAATCTGGCTTACGTGCCGCAGGAGCCGCAGATCGATCCCGATCACACCGTATTCGAGGCGGTGGCGGAGGGGTTGGTGGGCTTGAGCCAGCTGTTGATCGACTATCATGCCGTTTCCCATGCGCTGGGGGAGGAGGGCGCGGATACCGATGCGCTGCTGGATCAGATGCAGCACTTGCAGACTGAACTTGAAGCGCGCGATGGCTGGCGCCAGCAGAGCCGTATCGATGCGGTGATGACTCGTCTGGCACTGCCTGAAGATGCTCTGGTTTCATCGCTTTCCGGCGGCTGGAAGAAGCGCGTTGCGCTGGCCCGGGCGCTGGTTGCCGAACCGGATGTGCTGGTGCTGGACGAGCCCACCAACCACCTTGACCTGGCTGCCATCGAGTGGCTGGAAGAGCTACTCAAATCCTTTGGCGGCGGTGTGCTGTTCGTTACCCACGACCGGCGCTTTCTCGATAACGTCGCTACCCGCATTATCGAACTGGACCGGGGGCAACTGGCGAGTTTTCCCGGTAATTTCTCCGCTTTTCAGCGCAGAAAGCAGGAAATGCTCGAAGCCGAAGAAGTCCTGAACGCAAAATTCGACAAGGTCCTGGCCCAGGAAGAGGTGTGGATACGCCAGGGCATCAAAGCTCGGCGCACCCGCAACGAAGGCCGGGTACGCCGGTTGGAGCAGCTGCGCCGCGAGCATACCGCGCGCATCAACCAGACCGGCAAGGCCCGGC
This sequence comes from Sulfuricella denitrificans skB26, assembly GCF_000297055.2. Lineage (NCBI taxonomy): Bacteria > Pseudomonadati > Pseudomonadota > Betaproteobacteria > Nitrosomonadales > Sulfuricellaceae > Sulfuricella > Sulfuricella denitrificans. The sequence continues at coordinate 993,732 of NC_022357.1, forward strand.
TGGCGGTCGACGCGGGTGATCGCTCCGGCAAGCTGGTGGCGGAACTGGAGCATGTGTCCAAGTCTTTCGGCGACAAGGTCATCATCCGTGATTTCACTACGCGCATCATGCGCGGTGACCGGATCGGCCTGATCGGCCCGAACGGGGCCGGAAAAACTACCCTGCTCAAGCTCATTCTGGGCGAGTTGCAGCCGGATTCCGGCACGGTGAAGAGCGGCACCAAGCTCGCCGTCGCCTATTTCGACCAGATGCGCGAGCAGCTTGACGAGGAGGCAACCCTGATCGATACCATCAGCCAGGGTAATGATTTTGTCGAAATCGGCGAGGTGAAGAAACACGTCATCAGCTATCTCGGCGATTTCCTGTTTCCGCCGCAACGGGCGCGCGCCAAGGTCTCTTCACTCAGCGGCGGCGAGCGCAACCGCTTGCTGCTGGCGCGTTTGTTTACCCGCCCCGCCAACGTGCTGGTGCTGGACGAACCGACCAACGATCTCGACATCGAGACCCTGGAACTGCTCGAAGAACTGCTGCTGGAATATTCCGGCACCCTGTTCCTGGTCAGCCATGACCGGACCTTCCTCGACAACGTGGTGACTTCGACCATCGCCTTCGAAGGGGATGGTCATCTGGCCGAGTATGCCGGCGGTTACGAGGACTGGCTGCGCTACCGTCCCCGTCCGGAAACGGAGGCGGAGAAGAAAGCCGCTGCCGCCAAACCGAAGCCGGCACAGGAAAAGCCGGTGGCCAAGGCCAAGCTTTCGTTCAAGGAATTGCGCGAACTGGAAGCATTGCCGGGACAGATCGAAGCACTGGAGCAGGAGCAGTCCATGCTCGGCGCAAAGCTGGCGGACGGCGAACTCTATCGAGCCAATCCCGAGGAGGTAAAGCGTCTGCAGGCACGCAACGCCGAGATCGAGGAAGCGCTGCTGAGCGTTATGGCGCGCTGGGAAGAGCTGGAAGCGAAACAAAAACAATAAGCTGCCGATGCAGAACCGGGTTTGCGCGCCTGACATTGGTTTGTATTGATTTAACTCATTGTCAGCCGCGGGAAAATGTTGTCACATAGCGAAAATCGTTTTATGCGTGCTTACTTGTGACCCAAATTTTTCTTTTCCTCTTTCTGCTGGTGTCTCCCATGGCTGCGTTGGCAGCTTATCCTTCCTTTCAGGCCCTGATCGACGCCACACCCATTGGCGGGACCTTGCATCCCAAGCCAGGGGTCTACGCCGGCCCGGCGATGATTTCGCACCAGATCATCGTGGATGGCGGCGGCAAGGTTAGAGTGGATGGCGGCGGTGCCGGATCGGTGCTGGTCATCAACGCCAACGGGGCGGTAGTGAGAGGGCTGCGGCTGACGAACTCGGGCAATTCCCATGACCAGTTGGATGCCGGCATCGCACTGACCGGTAACAGCAACAGTATCGAGGACAACGTGATTGACGGCACGCTCTTCGGTATCAGCCTGAAGCGGGCCAACCAGAACACTTTGCGGCGCAATAGCATCCGCTCCAAACCAGCTGAACTGGCGATGCGGGGCGAGGCGATCCGACTGTGGTACAGCATGGACAACCTGGTCGAAGGCAACGACATCGACCAGGCGCGCGACGTCACCCTGATGAATTCGCCGCGCAATCGCCTCGTCGGCAACAGTATCCGCAACAGCCGCTATGGCATCCACCTGTTTTTTTCTCCGGACAGCGTGGTCGAGAGCAACAGCCTCGACCACAACGCTACCGGTGTCATCGTGCTGAATTCAGATCGGGTGAAGCTTCTGCGCAACCGGATTTTTCATTCCCTGGGTGTAAGCGGGGCGGGGCTGGCTTTCAAGATGAGCGCTGAAGGTCTGGCGGAGGGTAACGAAGTCATCCACTGTGCGGTGGGGCTGTTGGCCGATTCGCCCATCGAACCGGCTGACAAGACCATATTGCGAGGCAACCGCTTTGCTCATAACTCCATCGGTATCCAGTTCTCCGGCGAGCGGGGCGGACATGTTCTGCATGGCAACAGCTTCGAAAGCAATCTTACCCATGTCTCGATGGCGTTTGGCAGTGGCGATGCGAACAAAAATGATTGGCGTGGCAACTACTGGGACGATTTTCAGGGTTTCGATCGCAACCATGACGGGATCGGGGATACGCCTTACGAACTGTATGCCTATGCCGACCGGATCTGGATGGAAATTCCCATGGCGCGCTTTTTCCGCAATTCGCCGGTGCTGGAATTACTGGATTTTCTCGAACGGCTGGCGCCATTTTCCGCGCCGGACATGCTGCTGCGTGACCCGACGCCACTGTTTAACAAGCCGGTTACCCATCCCCCGGCTAATCGTCGATCCGCCATACACAGACACGATTTCGGCCGGTAGCCTTGGCGCATAGCAGTGCATGGTCAGCCATGTTGATGGCGTCCTGAATGGACATTTCTGTGGTCATGATGGCGACCCCGAAAGAGGCCGCTATGGATACTGTCGAATTTCCGCCCTGCAAGAGGATGGCATGCTCTGAGAGTTCGGTGCGTATCCGGTTCAGAATCAATTCCGCTTCATCAAGCTGAGTTTCAGGCAGACAGATCAGGAATTCCTCGCCACCATAGCGGAAGATGGAATCATATTTGCGCAAGCGGTCAGCGATGAACTGTACCGACGTCTGCAGCACCTGATCGCCGACAGAGTGGCCATGGTTGTCGTTGACCTCTTTGAAGTGATCGATATCCATCATGCAGATGCAGCAGGGTTGCCCGCTTCTGGTCATGCGCTCCATTTCCGCAGTGAGTTTTGACATCATCGATTGGCGGTTCCAGGCACCGGTCAGATAATCAGTGGTGCAGATGCTATTCACGATTTCGAACTGTAAACAGCGAACTTCCCATTTGAAGCTGATGGCCCCGTCCATGAATTTATCGTATTCGGCAAGTCCGATTTCGTGCCCAGCGGATTTTGCCTGCAGCAGAGTCCTGGCATCGTCATGCATCATCTTGTGCAGTGCGCCGATTTTCAGGAACACCGAATTTTCGCGCAACGCGGGAAAATTGTTGCCCTGGTAATACCAGTGGCCAAATTTGCAGTGACAATGCGCTTCTTCAGATAAATCGAGCGGCTCTGGGATTTCATCGCAGATCAGGGCACGATGCAGCGTCTTCATCCAAGTCATATGGTTCATGATGCCGGTGTCCAGATCTCTGAGTATCTGCATGGCATCTTGCGGGGTTGATGATTGCTGATCGGTCGTTATTTTCATGATTGCCTCTTTTTATTTTTCTGTAAAGAACCATACAGATTAAATGCTGTTACAGGGATTCTACATGCGAACTGCCAATTCAGAAGAGGGCTAAAGAAGGCGGGCGGCTTCGATGGGGCGGCTTCTTAAAAATTTCGCAATGAGCCCACGCAATGAAACAGTCCATGAAAACCAATCCGAAGCTCACCCATTTGACCCTGCTGGGAATGGCGATGCGGCTCCGGAAGGTCGTTTAACATCGGGTCAGAGAAGGAGAAAAATGTTGGCAAGGTCTGGTAAAATAAATCCGTCCCCTTATATTTATATTGTTCGCTGAGGCATGGCGGGAACATCGGCAGTCATGTGCTAGACTCAAAAATGGTTACGCTGAGCCGAAGCGACCTGCATTTTTCAAACGGCCCCGTAGTTGCTCGGGCGGGACCGGACTTTCTTTGACAGTGAGGCTGGGCAATGGACGAAAAAACGATCGACAAACCCGTCGCTGAGGGCGCTTGGACCGATCCTGCGCGCGCGCCAGGCGCGCGCCATTCTGCGCGTAGTCGTTCATCCCATTCGAGCTCGGAGCTTCACAAGGTGAGTCGCAGACTGGCGCTGGCGGTCGCCCTTTTCGTTTCCCTGTTGGCGCTGCTTTTCGTGATTATATTCTCGGTCATACGAATCGATGGCCTTGAGGAGGAAAACGACGCACTGCAAGCCGAGCTCACCAAGACCCGGCTGGAACTGAGCCAAGCGGGCCCTGAACTGGAGAAGACCAGAAAGATCATGTCGGAGATGACGAAAGGGCGGCTTCCGCACCTGCTCGACATGGTGCCGGACAAGGTGCTCCAGATCAATGGCCCCTACCTCAAGAACATCGTCTTTACGGTGCTGAATCAAAACGGCACAAAGAGCTACGAATACAAGCTGGTGATGGAAAACAGTACGGCCAAAACGGTCCGCCCCGCAGCCAGAATTTTTGTGTTCGATCGCCATGGTGTCCAGATAGGCAGCGCGGAAGTCGCCGGTCGGGCTGAACTTGCTTCCGGAGAAAGCCGTTCCCAGTCTGCCGTGATCGATCTCTTCATCGACGAAGAGCCGCGCTATTTTTACGCATCCACTGCGGACAAGCCAACCGGGCTCATTCAATAGCGTTTGCCTTCCGCGGGTTCACCTTCCAGGGTGATTGAAAAAACTTAAACCTCTCGGACAAGTTTTCCTTTGAAGGATGTGCCTAGGGCTGACTCAGACACCCAGCAAGTAGGCCGCGCCGCCTGTGGCACCCATCAATGTCAGCAGGTGGAACCCACCCCACAGCACGTATTTCCTTGCCAGATTTTCCTCCGGCAGGTTGGAAAGCAGGAACAGTCGGCCATCCTTCGGCTTGTGCATGAGGTGCGTGCCGTCCCTGAGGCGGATTTCGCCATGCTGCTTCGCTACTTCGCGCTTGGCTGCAAGCAGCACCAGTTCCCATTCTCCTGGGTCGATCTGACCATCTCCATTGAGGTCGAAACGCTCGTGCAGCCGCGTCTTGTCACGTTTCCACTCGGTAAGCAGGGCGTTGAGGTCTTCCTTGACGTCGAGATTGCTGTTTGCCCCGCCCAGGGTGGCGAATTCACCGATGACATAAAGGGTGTCGAGCGGGGAAAGCAGGTATTCGGTATAGCGGTAGAGGTCTTTTTTCCACACCTGTTTGTGGCTGGTGATGATCTCGGCATAGTCCGGATCGATGAAGCACTGTCCGCTGCCGTCGTCGATCAGGATGGTGTCGTCGCTAGTGCCCTGTTCCACGATCTCGTAACCTTTGTCGTCGTTGCGCTCTTGCTCGATGATGTAGCGATACCACACGCAGGGCAGCAGGGTGAGTTTGCTCAGCAGCGGGATGTCATGCGCCTGTCTGGCGCGGCCTGTCAGCTCGATATAGCCCTGGGCGGCTGAGGCAATCCTTGATGTGGGGGTATCGAGAATCAGGCGGCTGCGGCGCTGGTTGCCGATCCAGGCAAAAAAGCTGATAGCGCCGATTAGTCCCAGTATGATGGGCCAGGCTTCCCGGCTTTCGATTTGCCAGCCGGCGAACAGCAGTACCAAATGCCCACCTGAGGTGAGCAGGTTGACCCAGTGCTGCTTCAGTCCTTCGAACATCGAACCGGCTGGGGGCTCAGTTATTGAATAACTGTTTCACGTTGACGTCGGTTATCTCCGCAGCGTCGAATTCGAGCAGGTCGGCAGGCTGAAAATTGAACATTCGCGCCACGATCACGTCCGGGAACTGCTCGATGCGCACGTTGTTGAGGTTGACGCTGTCGTTATAGTACTCGCGCCGGTCGGCGATGGCGTTCTCCAGCCCGGTGACGCGCCCCTGCAGGTGCTGGAAGGTCTCATTGGCTTTCAGTTCCGGATAAGCTTCTGCCACCGCGAACAGGTTGCCGAGCAGCCCGCGCAACGAGCCTTCGGCGGCACCCAGCGCGCCCATGTTGTGGCTGGCGCTGGCGGCAGCAATCTGGGAGCGCGCCTTCATCACCTTCTCCAGGGTTTCCTGCTCGTATTTCATGTACTGCTTGCAGGTTTCCACCAGCTTGGGCAGCTCATCGTGACGCTGCTTGAGGAGTACGTCGATGTTGGCCCAGGCCTTGGCGACATTGTGCTTGAGGTTGACCAGACCGTTGTAGAGCATGATGAAATAAATCACGACGATAGTCAGAATGGCAAGCAGGACGAGAAATCCCATGGCAGTTCCTCATTGTTATGAATTGGTATGCATGCATTTTGCCGAAATTCATGCCGATTCGCCAGTTTAAGCGGGTATTTTTGGGATGGTTGATCATGGCTGCTATATTTAAAAACGATGAACCTTATTCACTTTGATCAGTAAGGGAAACGAAAATGACCGATCTCATCAAGTTGCTGGGCAACGAAGCGGAGAGTTTGCTGGCCTACCAGTGCAAGGGCATTCCCAAGGACATGCTGCACCTGCCGGGACCGGACTACGTCGATCGGGTGGTGGCGCAGAAGGACCGCAAGCCCGGCGTGCTGCGCGCGCTGCAAACCCTGTTCGACCATGGCCGGCTGGCCGGGACGGGATATATGTCGATTCTGCCGGTGGACCAGGGGGTGGAGCATTCGGGTGGAGCTTCTTTCGCGCCCAACCCGATTTACTTCGACCCTGAAAATATCGTCAAGCTGGCCATCGAGGGCGGCTGCAACGCGGTGGCTTCGACCCTGGGCGTGCTGGGGTCAGTGGCGCGCAGGTATGCGCACAAGATCCCGTTCATCGTCAAAATCAACCACAGCGAGATGCTTACCTACCCGGAGATCCACGACCAGACCCTGTTCGCTAGCGTCGAACAGGCGTTCGACATGGGGGCGGTGGCGGTGGGGGCAACGGTGTATTACGGCTCGGCCGAGTCGCGTCGGCAGATCATCGAGATCAGCGAAGCCTTCGCCCATGCGCACGAACTGGGCATGGCGACGGTGCTGTGGGCCTACCTGCGCAATTCCGGTTTCAAGAAGGATGGCGTCGATTATCATACCAGCGCCGATCTGACCGGCCAGGCCAATCACCTCGCCGCCACCATCGAGGCAGACATCATCAAGCAGAAGCAGGCCGAGAATAACGGCGGCTATACCGCAATCAAGTTCGGCAAAACCCATCCCAAGGTGTATTCAGAGCTGACCAGCGACCACCCGATCGATCTGGTACGCTACCAGGTCGCCAACTGTTATATGGGTCGGGCCGGTATGATCAATTCCGGCGGCGCCTCGGGTGAGAACGACCTGGGTCAGGCAGTGCGCACTGCGGTGATCAACAAGCGCGCCGGCGGCATGGGGCTGATCTCCGGTCGCAAGGCTTTTCAGAAGCCGATGCAGGATGGCGTGATATTGCTCAACGCGATTCAGGACGTGTATCTGGCGAAGGACGTAACGATTGCGTAGCGGCTAAAAAGCATTTGAACCGCAGAGGACGCAGAGGTTTTCAAGGGATCGACATAAAGGTTACGTTTAGTTAGGCAACCAAACCGCTAGAAACGTTTTTCCTCCGCGTCCTCCGCGGTGAATGAACTGCTTTTTTTAGGCTATTAGGGAGTTCTTCAGCCGTTGGTGCCCTCGATCCCCAGATCTTCCGTGTAGGGGTTGCTGGGGTACTGGAAGCCGACGGGCCCGTCCGGTTCGGCATGGACGAACTGGTGGACGAACGGATCGGTGGAATCGAGCAATTCTGCCGCCTCACCCTCGGCTACCACCACGCCGTCATGGATGAAATAGGCGTAGTCGACGATTTTCAGGGATTCCGACATGTCGTAGGTCACCACTATCGAGGTTACGTCCAGCGCATCGTTCAGGCGCCGGATCAGGTTTGCAATGGTGTTGAGCGAGATCGGATCGAGACCGGCGAAGGGCTCGTCGTAGATGATCAGTGTGGGGTCCAGTGCGATTGCGCGAGCCAGTGCCACGCGCCGCTCCATGCCGCCCGACAGCTCGCTCGGCATCAGGGCGTGGGCGCCGCGCAGGCCGACGGCGTGGAGCTTCAGCAGCACCAGATCGCGGATCACGCTTTCCGGCAGGTCGGTGTGTTCGCGCATCGGGAACGCAATATTGTCGAAGACCGACAGATCGCTGAATAGCCCGCTCACCTGGAACATCATGCCCATTTCACGGCGCATGGCGTAGAGTCCGTCATTGTCGAGTTCGTGGATGACCTTGCCTTCAACCTTGACGCTGCCTCGCGACGGCCTGAGCTGCCCGCCGACATGGCGTAGCAGCGTCGACTTGCCACATCCGCTCACCCCCAGAATGGCAACGATTTTTCCGCGCGGAATAGTGAGGTTGATGCCTTTAAGTATCTTATGGCGACCATATGCAAAATGGAGGTCGCTGATTTCGACCAGATTTTCCGGGGATTGCTCCAAAGCTACTGTCTCCTTGCTGGCTAATTTTAAACTCACGAAGCGAGACTTCGTCCCTCTCTCCCTTTGGGAGAGAGGGAAAGGGTCATTGCCTGAACGATATTATCCATTATCTTATCGCATGTTTATTCCGGTGCGCGTAATTGATTACGCAACTTGGCCCGCAACCCAGCCCGAAGACCACGCCCACTGGAAGTTGTAGCCGCCGAGCCAGCCGGTGACGTCGACTACTTCCCCGATGAAATAGAGCCCCGGCGCCGGCTTGGCTTCCATAGTTTTTGACGAGAGTGCATCCGTATCGACACCGCCCAGCGTGACTTCGGCCTTGGCGTAGCCCAGCGTGCCGGATGGCAGTAGTGCCCACCCCTTGAGGGCCTGCGCGGCGGCATCGAGTTCGCGCTGGGAAAGTTCGTTCACCGGCTTTGCCCAGCCGAACAGCGCACACCACTCATGCGCAAAGCGGCGCGGTAGTTGTTCAGCCAGCAGATTCGACAGCAACGCCTTGCTGCGGCGATGTTCTGCCAGCCAGGCGGCAGCGTCGAGGTCGGGCAGCAGGTCAATTTCAACCGGCTGTTTTTTTCCACCGCCATATTCCTGCATCTGCCAGTAGCTCGAAATCTGCAGGATGGCCGGCCCGGAAAGGCCGCGGTGGGTAATCAGCACATTTTCTCGGAATGAGCCGCCGTCGCAGTGGGTGCCGGCATCGAGCGATGCGCCGGCGAGCGGCTTGAGCGGGTCCAGCGTCTCCGGCGCGAGTGCCAGCGGCACCAGAGCGGGTTTGGGCGGTACCACGCGCAGGCCGAATTGTTCCGCGATTCTATAGCCGAACGGGCTGGCACCGATTTTCGGAGCGGCGAGGCCGCCGGTGGCGATCACCAGAGACTGGCAGCGAAAGGTGCCGAGCTCGGTGGCGACTGCGAAGCGCAAGCCTTCCACATGGTTTTCGATGCGCTCGATGTGGTGCACTGCGCACGGCATCGCCCACTGCACCCCGGCATCGTCGCAGCCGTCCTTGAGCATGTCGATGATGTCTTGTGCCGACTCATCGCAGAAAAGCTGGCCGTGCTCCCGCTCGTGGTATGAAATTCGGCGCCGCTCGATCATTGCGATGAAGTCGAGTTGCGAGAAGCGGGCTAGCGCCGAGCGGCAGAAATGGGGGTTCTGCGAGAGATAGTTCTCTGCGCCTACGTTGCGGTTGGTGAAATTGCAGCGCCCGCCGCCGGAAATGCGGATGCGCTCGCCGAGTTTGGCGGAGTGGTCGATGATCAATACGCGCCGCCCACGGTGTCCGGCCTGCGCGGCACACATCATGCCGGCGGCACCGGCGCCGATTACGATGACATCGAAGTGCATGGAAGGCGAAATGAGTTAAGCGGTAGAAAGGATGCTGTCGCCGTAAGGTCGAAACGGCTGGGTTCTGTGCTTATTGCTGCGTTTTGAAGCGGCATGGTCGGGGGGCGCGAATTGCGTAGAATATGCGCAAGAGGGTGTTTCTGAAAAGCAGAAGGGCGGCCGAGGAGGCCGCCCTCTTGAATTACTTTAATTACTTCTTCTTGGCTTTGACGCCGGCAACAGCGTCTTTCAGCTTGCTGCCAACTTTGAATTTGGCGACTTTCTTGGCGGGAATCTTCAATTCCTTGCCGGTGGCTGGGTTGCGGCCAACGCGTGCGGCGCGCTCTTCAACGGCAAAGGTGCCGAAGCCGATCAGCTGGACATTGTTGCCCTTGGCCATGGCGCCCTGGACGGTGGCCATCAGTGCGTTCAAGGTTGCTTCGGTATCGGCTTTGGTTTGCTTGGTGGATTTGGCTACGGCGTCGATCAGTTCTGCTTTGTTCATGTTGTTAGCTCCCGTTGTGGTTGATTAAAGCAAACACATTGTAGGGGAAATTTGACAGCAAGCCAATCGCCTTTGAAAAAATGCTGGAGTATTATTTTTCGCTGCGCAGTCGCCGTGCCTAACTGGTTAGAGACGTGCAACACTTATTCTGGATGGCAGGGGTGCATCACGTTGGTGGTCTTTGGCGGTTTATACTGTGAGCCGATGTGTGATTAATGGAAAGCCAATGAGCAAACTTTACGTCTCGACCTACCTGGGAAATCGGTTCTATCCTCTGGAGCCGCGCATCGATGATGTGGATATCGAAGACATTGCGCACGGCCTAGCCTACCAGTGCCGCTTCAATGGCCAGACCAATGCCTTCTACTCTGTTGCCCAGCACAGCCTGATTGTTGCCTCCCTGGTGCCGGAAGAGCTGCGCTTCGCCGCCTTGCTCCACGACTCCGCCGAAGCCTATCTCGGGGACATGGTGAAACCGCTCAAGGTGCTACTGCCGAGTTTCTCTGAAATCGAGGATAACGTCAGCCGCATCATCGGTGAGCGCTTCGGGGTCGACCTGAACCACAATCCCATCGTCAAACAAGCCGACCTGATCGCACTGGCCACCGAAAAGCGCGACCTGATGCCGTATTCCGTTGAAGAATGGATCTATCTGATCGGTGTGGAACCGATGGGGGAGACGATACTGCCCATGCCACCGGATGTGGCCAAGCAGGAATTCATCAGGGAATTTGAACGAATGCACATCGAGTCTGGCGGTGGGGGCGCGAGTTCCTGATTTCTGCGGCTGCCGGCTGGCTGCGCTGTACGGATCGTATTTAATGGAGAATTTCAATGAAAATATTAGCTGTTTCCCTGGCATTTCTTGTACTTATCGTGTTGTGGATGCGCCTGAGTTACGCGGATGAACTGCCTCAGGTTGGTCAACCCGCGCCTTCGTTCAGCCTCCCCGACCAGAACGGAAAAGTGCATACGCTGGACGATTACAAGGAGCGCTGGGTGGTGCTCTATTTTTATCCCAAAGACGATACGCCGGGATGCACTCAAGAAGCTTGCGAGTTTCGTGACGACCTTCACAAACTCACCGCGCTGGGCGCGCAGGTCATTGGTGTGAGTGTGGATGACACCGCCTCACACGCAGAATTTGCCAAGAAATACCATTTGCCGTTTCCGCTTCTTGCCGACAGGGGTGGCAGAATCGCCGACAGTTATGGTGCCCTCAGGAATCTGGGCTTTATCAAGTTTGCCCGGCGCTATACTTTTTTGATCGATCCACAGGGCAATGTCGCCAAGTCCTACCTCAATGTTGACACTTCCCGACATTCCAGTGAGATCGTAGACGACCTGACCCGATTGAAAGGCAACTGATATTGCTGATATAGTTTCAGTCAACAATCACCCAGCCAACAGTCATGACCAAACAACCCGATCACGCGCGGCTCGACCGCGTTATCGCCGAAGCCCGCAAACACAGCAGCGAGCGTGAGGCCACTTATCGCGAGCGGGCGCTCAAATTATTTCCATGGATTTGCGGGCGGTGTGGCCGCGAGTTTGCCGGGGTGCGCCTGAAAGAATTGACGGTGCATCACAAAGATCACAATCACGACAACAATCCGCTGGATGGCAGCAACTGGGAGTTGCTCTGTATGTACTGCCACGACAACGAGCATTCCCGCGTCATGGATGAGGCGGTGAGGGGGAGAAGCTCCGGCGATCAGTCGTCCGTGGCAACCCATAATCCATTCGCCGACCTGAAAGCGAAGCTGGAAGGGAAGAAGGGCTGATGGCTCTGGTCAAATCCGGTAGTTGATTACAGGCCGAGCCTGCATTTGGCTCGTTCAACGCAGCTAGTCATCTGCGTCTTTGGCGCCTTCTGCAGCGCAAGCAGAAATTCGTGCGGAACGGTGTTCAGGCCATATTGCTGCTGGATATCCGACACCATTTGTACCCATAGATGAGCGGTCATTTCTGCGTCGGCCAGGGCGCGGTGATGGCGGGCCGCCGAGGGCAGCCCCAGATGCCTGACCAGCGTGCCCAGTTTGTGATTGGGTGCAGACGGATAAATCCGGCGGGCCAGCAACATCGAACAGGCAAATTCCTGCCGCCGCCGCTGGTTGATCCTCAGCCACTCGGCATCCAGAAATTTGCTGTCGAACGAAGCATTGTGCGCCACCAGGGGTATGTCCCGGACAAACTCCGCCAGCGCACGCATCACCTCTGATGCCGGCGGTGCCTTGCTGATCATGGTGTTGGAGATCCCGGTCAGGGCTTCGATGAATGCCGGAATGCGAGTACCCGTATTCATCAGGCTTTGGTAGCGGTCGACGATCTTGCCGTCAGCCACGATAACCACCGCCACCTCGGTCGCACGGTCCCCCATGGCTGGCGATAGCCCCGTTGTTTCAAAGTCGATGACCGCTACGGTCTCCATGCATATCCTGTTGATGGGTAATAATTCAGACGGAATCATACCTTGCGCCTTCCGGCCGGGATAGTGACATCAGGATGAAACGGAATACAAACTGGTTTCGGGGGAGGGATGGAGAATGGGAGAGAACTGAGAAATCGAAGCGGAAGCCCATGGCTTCGGATTTAACCAATCTAAGCCAGGGTACCGACCTCGACAATCTCTTCACAACCGATCAGGACACCTTCGGCCAATGGTATTTGCGCGGCGCGATTGACGCCAGAATTGACTGGACTGAAAGTCCGTCGGGAACAAAATGCCTGTAGCCGCATCCCGACGGAAGAGACCAACCCTTTAGCCCGTACTCCAGCCCCGCGGCCGCTTCATGCCGGCAATCTTGCAGGCCTGCTTCACATAACCGTAGGGAAACATCTCGAACAGCCTGTTGCGCGATGCCGTTCCCATACGCTCCGCCAGATGCTTGATCACGTAGCGGGCGTCGGGCGCGATCTGGCGCTCCTCGTAAAACTCGCGCATAAAGCGGATCACATCCCAGTGGTCTTCCGTCAACTGGATGTTTTCCTGGCTGGCAAATTCTTCCGCCAGTTCGTCGTTCCAGTCCTGCGGGTCAACCAAGTAACCTTCGTCATCGATGGCCGGTAATTTCACGAATGTATCCATCATTCACCTCTTATGAAAAAAAGGAATCAAATGCCCATAGGAATTATATATCACAGTTTGATATTATCACAACATGCTATTTTGTGGGTGTTAACAAAACAGGTAGTATTACCCTATGGCTAAAGACGTTCTCAGCAAGAAAGAATTTGAAACCCTCTCCCATTTCCGGTACCAGCTGCGCCGTTTCCTGCGCTTCAGCGAGGAGGTGACACACGGCGATGGCATTACCCATCTTCAATACCTCCTGCTACTCCACATCAAAGGCTATCAGGGCCGGGAATGGGCGACCATTGGAGAACTGGCCGAACGGCTGCAGTCACATCATCACGGTGTTGTTTCCTTGGCGTCGCGCTGCGAGAAATTGGACTTGGTATACCGTGAGCAAGGCAAGACGGACCGGCGCGAGGTAGAAGTGCATCTCACCCCTAAGGGTGAAAAAATAGTGGAGAAGCTCGCTCGCCTGCACCGTGATGAACTGCTGAAGCTGCAGGGCATCTTCCGGGTGCCCGGCGTTCAAGATCTTGAAGGGGATGGTGCAACCGAGAAGGCGACCCCTGAGCAATCCGCCTGACATGAAAATTTTCATATTACTGAGCAACCGTGATTTTTGTTTAAGCTAGTTGCCGCCAACTCTGACAGGAGATCAAGATCATGCCGAAATTACATCTGGTAAGCCATGAAATCTGCCCGTATGCGCAACGTGCAGCCATCGCGCTAATCGAAAAGAACGCCCCGTATGAGCGCACCAATATCGACTTCAACAATAAGCCGGACTGGTTCGGAAAAATTTCTCCACTCGGCAAGGTGCCTCTGCTTCAGGTTGACGACGAGGTTATTTTCGAATCCGCCGTCATCTGCGAATACCTGGACGAAACGATTGCGCCGCGCCTGCATCCTGAAGATCCGCTGAAGCGCGCGCAGCACCGAGCATGGATCGAGTTCGGCTCGGTGCTCCTGGGCACGATCTGGGAGTTCAATACGACAAAAGACGCGGAAGTCTTCGAGGAAAAGCGCAAGGAACTGCAATCCCGATTCGAAATGATTGAAAATGTATTGCAGGAAGGCCCTTATTTCGCCGGCAAGAACTTCTCGCTGGTCGATGCGGCTTTCGGCCCGATCTTCCGCTATTTCGACGTGTATGACGGTATTGCCGACTTTGGTGTATTTGCCAACACGCCCAAGGTGCGTGCATGGCGGCAAGCCCTGGCGATGCGCCCTTCAGTCAGGAATGCGGTCGCTGCCGACTACCCGCAGAAACTCATGAATTTTATTAAAAGCCGTGACTCCGAGCTCGCGCGGCGCATGGCTGCTGTAGCATAGCCAGGGCCTGCGATGCCTTGGCTTCAGCAGCTTTGAAAGCGGCGGCCGGATGTACCCAAGGGCTGCCCTCGCATGGCGTATTTGACAATTGGCGGGCATTTGTAATAAATAGCGGTGCCTTTAGTGGATACATGGATATGTTATGAGCAATAAAAATACCAAGCCAGAAAATGGCGAAAACCGGCGTGCTAAAAGCAGGCGTAACAAAGAATCGGGCCCGCCCCCCGGCTGGAAGGAGCGTCGCCTTTCTATCGAGAAACGGCAACCAGAAGTGGGTGAAGGTTCTTTGGAAGAATGGGAGGCATTAATGGGCAAGAGTCACGCCCAGGTGGCTACGGAAACTAAGGATGAGCCGGCCTTAACCGATTGGGAAGGCCTGAAGCACCTTTAAGATGCCCCATGCTTCGGCCGGCCAGCCCCGCCGGCCGATCAGCCGATTTCCAGTTTGCTATCCAGCCCGGTTACGGTTGTGAGGATGTCGTTGGTCAATTCCTCGTCCTCATCGGTCCAGGTCGCATCCATGTCATTCTCCTCGGTAGCCAGTGGCACGATATCGAAATCGATGAACCGATCGCCGATTTTCAGCGCCTGGATACCCGACTTGTGTTCGATAACCTCCCAGTCGTCCGGAATTTCCAGCTCTGCATGGATGCGGACAGTCAGTTTTTTCATGGCGGTTTTCCCTGTTATGTGTGACTGCCTATCCTAGCATGCACCGCCAATTAATGCGCTTTTCGTGCACTAGCTGTCGCCGTATATCTTCGAGGTCTGTCCGACCAGGTCGATGATCCGGCGGCGCAGTAGATCCGGCCCCAGCACCTCTACCTCCGGGCCGAATTTCAGGATATCCATCACCAGTTCCCGGTCGTCACTGTAGGGCACCTTCAGGATGTAGCGCCCCTCGTCGTCGAAGTGCGACTTCTGCTCCGGATGCCAGGCTTCGCGGCTCACCCAGCGCGCACGCTGCAGCGTGAAACGCAGCTCCGCCCACTTCACCTCCTTGCCCGAGAAAATCCCGTAGCCGGTGCCCAGGGTTTCGTCGAGTTCCTGTTCGCTGACATCCAGTGCTTGCTCGTTAATCAGTTTTACCCGCCGGATGGCGTCCAGCGAAAAACTGCGAATGCCGTTGCGCATGTGGCACCAGGCATCCAGATACCAGTTGTCCCGGTAGTGCGTCAGACGTTGGGGCGACAGCAGACGATCCTGCGTTTCATCCCGGCTACGGGTGTAGTAGCTGATTTCCAGCTTCTTGCGCTGGAGGACGGCGGTCGCGATCGGGGAGAAATGCTCGGGTTCGTAGGAGCGGGCGTTGACGCGCAGGATGCGGATGCGCTTTTCGACCGAATCCATCGGAATATCAGCCGATTCCAGCAGCAGCTTCAAGCGTGTGAGCAGCGGGTCGACATGAGGAGAAAGCAGGCCCGGCCCCAAGTTCTGCAGCAGGTGCTGCATGGTGAGCAGGGCGTGGATTTCAGAGGCATTGAACCACAGCCCGGGCAACTCGTACTTGTTCCCGGCCATCGGCTTGTCGAAGCGGTATCCCCCGGCCTCCCGGTCCCAGACGATGGGCGCGTTCAGCCTGTCCCGCAGGTATTCGATATCCCGCTTGAAGGTGGCGCGGGAGATTTCCAGATCCTCAAGAAAAATTTCGATGGGAACAATCCTGCGTTCATTCAGCAGCTGGTCGATGCGATAGAAGCGTTCCGTGCGGTCCATGAAACTACCTGAAATGAAATTATAGTGTGGCTCATCCTGTGAGCCACACTATACCCCACAATGCATGGCAGAACGAGAGCAGCTATTTGAAAACCGCATGATTCGACTCGAAAGGGCATTAGAGATGGAAAACCATAACGGACTGAAACTGATGATGGCGATACGCCGGATCTGCAACCGCGCGGCAGCAGAAGGAAAAACTATCGTGCGGCCGGCCACATTGCGCCAGATGGACAAGCACATCAGCCGGATGCGCAAAACCCTCAAGGCCGGGCTATCCGAAAAACCCCACACCGCAAGCCTGTTTTAACCACGGTCCGAATTGAATGAATCGCTTTAAGGAGAAACACATGAAACTAGGTATCGTCAGCAGCCACGCCAGAATGAGCATGAAGCGCCGCGGCATTCCGCCACTGGCCCTGGAAACGCTGTTCGCCTACGGCCGGATCGAGCATGCGCCTCACGGCAGCCGGGTGGTGTATTTCAGCCGCGTGGGGAAGGCCGCGCTTTCCAAATTGCACCCGCCAAAGCAGATCGACCGCTGGGCGGATATGTACGCCGTCCTCGACCCACAAAACGAAGTGATCACGGTGGGCTATCGTACCAACCGGATACGGCGTCATTAAGGCGTATCAATAAACTGCGTCATGGTCACCGACGTTGACGGGAATGATTTCTTCATCCGATATCAGCAATTCCAGAGTAATGCGGTAGGAAAGATTGATCGAAACCGAATGCAGCCCCTCCAGCCGCCCGCTCAGCGGGTGTAGGCGCAATCCGGGATGGAAGGGATTGGCCTCAAGCAACTGAAGTGTTTTGAGGTATTGCTGCTTCAATTCGGGATGCCGTTTGAGAAAACGGCCTGCACGACGGATGTATTGCGCTGTAAAGACCAGCGCGTAGCTCATTCGGTGGTATCCAGCCGCGCCAGATGGGCCTCCGCCGACTCCTTGACGAAACGCCCGGCAGCCAAATCTGCCCGCGTCTCGGCCAGCGCGGCATCCAGTTCGCATTCCCGCAGATAGTGGTAATGGGCCATATCCATCACCACGAACCGATCCTTGCCGCGTACCGAAATAATCACTTCAGGCTGATGTGCCAGTTCGGCTTCTATGGCGGAAATCCCTTTGGTCTTGAGATCGTTGGCGCTGATGGTCGACATGTTTATCTCCTAAAGAGTGCGATACATAATACTATATATCGTATTACTAAGGGAGTTGTAATGCTGCGTATATTTAGATGGTAGCAGTAACTGCTAAACTCCTATTTCACCACATGCTTCCGCATTGGTCGGTTCCAAAAAATCAAGGGTGAAAATGAAAGCCACGCACCATGCGTTCCTCAGGTATGTCTATTTTGTCTTGCTGACACTAGCCCTCTACGCCTCCCCGACACGTGCTGCCGAGACCAGCCCGATACCGAAAATGACCGTAAAAGTCTCGCTGTTATCTCCGTACTATCCCGTCGTCCTTCGTGGTGCCGAAGTCAAAGCATTGCTCGGCACAGCCGATTCAAAAATACGGGCGATAGCCCGGCATGGCAATGTGCTGGAAACCATCCCCTTTCAGATCGACAAGCGGGATGCCAGCGGCAACTATGACCTCGTCAGGAATGTTGCCGGTAATCCTTCGGTGCTCGGGGCTGTCGACGAGTGTGTATTTATGACCGCCGACGCGGGGGAGCGCATCACACTCATGCCGGAACAATATGCGCAGCAACCCGCCGTTGGAATTGCCCTGGTCGACCCGAAAAGCGGGGCGCAGAAATGGGTCTATCTGCTGGAAACAAAGAGCGCACAATACCTGCCGCCTTCAGGCAAGCACCATGTCGCATACGATCCTCTGCGCGATGTTATTGAAACCAATACCTACCGGATCGGTTTTTCCAGCGCTCAGCCTTTCATTGTCAGCAGCCTGCAATGGCATACCGGCGAGACTAACAAATGGAGCCCGAACGTGCTCGACACCATGAAGATCCGCCACTATGGAAAACTCTTCGGCAACATCGACTTCATCCGTACCCAGGACGATTATCTGTCGCGCATTGCCGCCGTCAAAGAAGGTCCGGTGCGCGTCATTCGGCGAACAATCAATTCAGTGCGCGTCATTGGCTACTTGCAGAGCCCTTCGGTGACGATCGATTACGTGGCTTACGCCAATGGCTTTCAGATGGACACCACCATCGACTTTCCTTTCCCATTGGGCTGGTTCTTTTCCGACATAAAGACCTTAACCACCATAGACTGGAATGACGATCCCGCCTTGCCCGGGCTACGCATTCATGGCGGTGACACACCCAAGGGGCTAGCCGTGGACGGCCACATGACCCCGGAAAAAGAGCGCTTCAACAACGTGGCCAGCCAGCGTTTTGCCGTCGAAAATGCTTACGGGTTGCTACTGGTCCAGCTTGAAATGGAAAAAACCCTGCCGGTCGTGGCACGCCTCACCCTGCAGGATGACCGAACACGCCCAGACGCACCGGAAAATATCTCCGGACAATATGGCAACGTGGGTTTCCTGACTACCGGTTGGGAAAAGGTCGGCACATCAGTTCATCATCTTCTGTTCAATGCCCTGCTGCTACAAAAGACCACCATGGAACAAGGCAGCGGAATGCTGGGCCGCTATCCTTGGAAGAATCCATGAACCAAAGTGGGCGACCCTGTTTCAAGGGGTTTTCGATGAACAGGGCATCCCAAGGGGCATGACTCGCGGCATAATGGTGTTTGTACTCGCCATCCTTGGTGGCATGGAGTGCAGGTGAGGTGGTGGACTGGGCCCAGGGAAAAATAGAGGGGCCGCATCCGGCAGTACAAATTCCAGATAATTTATGCAGTCTGCTGAAGTCAGCCGGTCAGCTGCACCAGTGACCACGACCATTTCTTTACGAGGATAATTATGCGTCTGGATGATGAACGATTAAGTGACAATGTAGAAGATCGGCGTGGCTCGGACGGTGGCGGCTTCAGCTCGGGAAGGTTAGGCATAGGTGGTGTCGTGCTGGCGCTGGTTGCCAGCTATTTCTTTGGGATAGACCCATCTGCTGTGCTTGGCTTGCTCTCAAATGGCACTCAGCCTTCACCCCGGTCGGTGCAGTCCCATAAACCGCCAGCCAACGACGAAATGGCGACTTTTGTTTCAAAAGTGCTGGCAGATACCGAAGATACCTGGACTGGCGTTTTTTCTGAGGCGGGCAAAGAATATAAAGTTCCGAAACTCGTCCTGTTTACAGGTTCAACCCCGACCGCATGCGGCACCGGCGCCACCGCCATGGGGCCATTTTATTGCTCGCTCGATCAGAAAGTTTATATTGATCTCGCCTTCTACCGCGACCTGAAAGAGCGCTTTCATGCGCCGGGTGAATTTGCAGAAGCCTATGTGATCGCTCATGAGGTGGGCCACCATGTGCAAAAATTACTCGGCACATCGGATCGGGTTCATGCTGCCCAGCAACGAGCGGGCAGCGAGACCAAAGTAAATTCGCTGTCCGTGCGTCTCGAACTGCAAGCCGATTGTTATGCAGGGGTATGGGGCAATCGTGCCAACACCATGAGACACATTATTGAACCGGGGGAAATCGAACAGGCCTTGGCTGCGGCCACCGCCATCGGCGATGACAGATTGCAGAAACAGGCCAGAGGTTACGCAGTGCCAGAAACGTTTACCCACGGCACTTCCGAGCAACGGGTGCGCTGGTTTAAACGTGGTATTGAAAGCGGCGATCCCAAACAGTGCAATACTTTTAAAACTCAGGAGTTATGAATACCCTCGCACCTGAGTCAGGCAGCTCATCACGGAATCTGTATGAAAAATCCATTTAGCAACAAATCGCTCAGGGAAATGCTCGTCGTTGCTTTGCCCGCCCTTGCGCTGATCATCGCCTTGTTCTGGATTGCGTCCATGTTCGTGCAACCAGCGCCCCCCAAACTGCTCTACATAACCACCGGGTCGGAGAGTGGTGCGTATCATGCCTATGCCAAACAATATAAAGAAATTCTGGCCCGTCACGGCATAACGCTGGAGCTGCGAACTTCATCCGGTGCGCTGGAAAACCTGCAGCGCCTGAAAGACAGCAGCAGCCAAATTACCATTGGCTTCATCCAGGGCGGAACCGCCACGGCTGAAGACGGCAAAGACCTGATGTCACTGGGCAGCATGTACTACGAGCCCTTATGGGTGTTCTACAGGAGCAAAGACCCTCTCGACCGGGTAGTCCAACTCCGGGGTAAAAAACTCGCGGGGGGCGCAGAAGGTAGCGGCACGCGCAAGCTTGCATTGCAAATATTGGCCGCCAATGACATGAACAAAGAAGGCGAAAGTCTTGCCCCTCTTGCTGGGGATGCCGCCGCAGAAGCCATCCGGCAAGGCAAGGTGGACGCCGCTTTTATTATTGCCGGAGCCGATTCGGCAGTGGTTCACAAGCTGTTGGGTATGGACGGCGTCCGCCTCATGCACTTCGCACAAGCCGGTGCTTACGTAAAACGCTTCCCTTTCCTTTCGCAAGTCACCTTGCCGCGCGGCGCGGTGGATCTGGTGCGAGATATACCCGAACAGGATGTAACGCTGATCGCAGCCACCGCCAATCTGGTTGCGCGGGACGATATCCATCCTGCATTGGTTAGCCTTTTGGCTCAAGCCGCGTCCCAGGTGCATGGCGAGGCGGGGATGTTCCAGCAGGCGAAAGAGTTTCCTGCATTTAAGGATGTGACGTTTGAAGTCAGCAAGGACGCCGAACGCTACTACAAATCCGGCCCGCCTTTCCTTCAGCGCTACCTGCCATTCTGGGCCGCTGTGCTGGTAGACCGCATCTTGGTCTTGGCCCTGCCGTTACTGGTGCTCATCCCCATACTGCGAGCTATTCCCGCCCTGTATCGATGGCGCATTACTTCACGGATTTATCGTTGGTATGGAGAACTGTCGGCGTTGGAAAGCGAAATTAAAAGCCAGTACGAACCCGCCCGCTACGCAAATTTTCTGGCGCAAATTGAAAGTATGGAAGACCGTGCCCACAATCGCCCGATTCCCGTTGCTTATGCGCACCTCCGATATACCCTGCGCGAGCACATCAATCTGGTTCGGGCATCTCTGGAGCGAAAAAGAGGGGAAGAAAAATCCGCCTGAGGCAGTGGTTGGGGGCTGCAACCAAAGGGGGTGGCTACACTAAGGCAGGGGTGCCAAGGCGGAAACTTTTTCCAGCAACAAGTCGGCCACTTGGACGAGTTCCTTTACTAGTTGTTCATCGATTTCCAGGTGTCCTTCGTATTCCGCAAGGTTGCGGCGCTCATGGCACAGCGCCAATATCCGCCAATGCGCTGGGCCAAAATCCAGCGTATGTTGCAGACATTGAAAAACAATGTAACGATTTTCCGAGCGGTAGCCATGCCAGCGCAAGGCCGCCAGTGCCAGAGCATGGGAAGCGTTTCTATATGCGCATCTTTCAGCCGCGCGCAGGCGGAACGTACCAAGCCGTCGAATTCCTTCCGACTTGGTGCTTCCGCTTTAAGCTGGCCGGTCTTTGCCAGATTCGCCAGGTTTTGGGAGGTCATCATCCGCTCCAATTAAATATATCTTCGGCTGTTCCAGTGTCCGTAGCAGAAAATCACTGCCATCCAAAAGTTTGCGTTTGAATTCATCCGGACTATAAACAGTCGGGTTAATGGCACGGCCGATTTGGCTTTCCGTTTGAGCCAGACAAGAAAACACATCGGCATAAGACAAATTTTCACCAATCACCATCACGTCAATATCACTACGTGCAGTATCGCTGCCCTTGGCGATCGATCCATAAATGAAAGCAGCGCGGATGCTGTTTATCAAAGGGGCCAATGCTTCACGCAACACATCTGCCACGCCGAAAGTTTTCAAGACAATACCGCGCAGTTCCTCGAAAATCGGCGATTGACGATCAGCCTGGTAGTGCTTCTGGTTGCCGATCTTCGTTACCGAAAGCAGCCCGGCTGCTGTCAGCTTTTCCAGTTCCCGTTGAACCGCACCCGTACCAGCGCCTGCGAAGCGGACGATTTCATTCGCGTAGTAACTTCTGTCCGGATTACCGAACAGCAGCCCGACTACGCGCTGCTGCGTTTTTGTGAATAAGGCATCTGAAAGGCTGGATTTAGTCGTTCCCATATAGGGAATGATAATACCCATTAAGGGAATTATCAATATTTATGTGTTGTCGTGAAAGATAATCGGGGTACGTCACCTATTGTTAATGAAATAGTTCCTTCCCCATGCATATAAGTCCCCTCGCCCGCCTGCGGGAGAGGGTTAGGGAGAGGGAAGTAGTGAATTCGGTGGTAATACAGGTCGGCGTTACGACGGCCAATCGATGAAAGGAAACGGCTTTTCCTCGGTATTGAAGGTTTGAAAGTTAACAATCTGTTGAACGTAGCTTCCCAGGCTGCGACCAAAGCTGAGCAGCCTGGTGTTGGGCGCACTGCCAATCAGAACAAGGATGAACTGCAGCAACACCACCACAAATAACACTGTCCCCGCCAAACTGTAGAGTATGCCGAACAGGATCATGAATACCCCGCGCAACCAGATGTTGTTTTCCGTGGATGCCTCGTTTCCCTGTTGTGTCATCGCTGCCTACGCGCGCCTTCTTGATATCAAAATATAGACGTTTGCTGAATATAAGGATCAAAGTAAATCAATATTAAGGCCGATTCATTTGATTGGTTTAAGTTGAAAATGGCTCAGTGGATTTATTGCCAGTTGTGATATATGATATGCATATCAAAATCATCAAGGAAAACGCTATGCGTACATTGGTCGATATCCCAGACAGGCAGATCAAGGATTTGACGGCGATATGCGAAGCCGAGAAGATTTCTCGTGCTGAAGTCGTCCGTCGGGCAATTGCTGATTACCTGGAAAAGAAAAAGCCGAGTGCCGCTGAGGCGTTCGGTCTCTGGAAGGATCACAAGATAGATGGGTTGGCCTATCAAGAGCAGGTTCGTTCTGAATGGTAAGCGCCCTATTTGATACCAATATACTGGTCGACTATCTCAATGGGATCGAACAGGCAAAGACTGAGTTGGACAGATACACCGACAAAGCCATCAGCCTGATAACCTGGATGGAAGTCATGGTGGGCGCAACGCCAGAAACCGAAGCAATCATTCAGAATTTTTTGGGTACCTTCGTCAACCTGCCTATAGATGAGCAGGTCAGCCATTTGGCCGTGGCACTCCGCAAGAAACACAAAATCAAATTACCGGATGCCATCGTGTGGGCAACGGCTCTGGTGCACAAAAGAATACTGGTCACGCGGAACACGAAGGATTTTTCGAAGGACGAACCCGGCATTCGTGTCCCGTATCAAATTTAAAATTGAAACCTCAGTTGGACAAGTTGAAGTGTGCGGTTTTTGGGGCGCATGGCAAGGCGTAATGACGATGAATGGTATTTCATACAATTGGTTACAACGAAAAAATGGGTGATCGCTGGCAATGAATGTTTGCCCATATCTATCAATATCTTCTACTGTCTATCGTAATTTAGTTAGATATTTTCTCAGGCAGCAGTTGTTCCGCTAGTTGAATATGCGGCTAAACTGATGGTGCCGCAACTCAACCTAAGGGAAAAGGCGCAAACGGTTGGTGTCGTTTTAGCGCCGCAAGACATTATGACCACAAGCCGCTGGAGCAAAGAACAACTCAAGCTCGCATTCCATCTTTATTGCCAACTACCTTTTGGAAGGTTGCACAGCCGAAACCCGGAAATTATCCAGCTTGCCAAACTAATTGGGCGAACACCCGGTGCGGTAGCGATGAAACTCGTGAATTTTGCCAGCCTTGACCCGGCAATCACCAGCACAGGGCGCGCGGGTTTGGGTAATGCTGGCTCACTTGACAAAGAAGTTTGGGCTGAATTTCATGCCGGCTGGGAAAAGCTCGCGCTTGAATGCTCTCAGTTAAATGTTCAACTCCGCAAAGAGAAGGGAGCCGAAGCGGTTGTTGAATTGGACGTTACCGAGCAAGAGGGACTCCAAGATTTTACTGGTGAGACAAAGCGAGTGGTGACCGAACAGCGGATTAAGCAACACTTCTTCCGGCGTGCGGTGCTGAGTAGCTATCGGGGGCGGTGCTGCATATCTGGCCTTTCGGATGCGCGCTTGCTGATGGCAAGCCACATCGTGCCGTGGAGTAACGACAAAGAAAATCGGCTTAATCCCAGCAATGGCCTATGTCTTTCTCCCATCCACGACAAAGCATTTGATCGCGGGTTGATAACGATCTCTGGTGATTATGAGGTGATGTTGTCCGAGCAACTAAAGCAGAATGATGATGCCTTTGTTGCCCAGATATTTCTGCCATTGGAAGGACGGAGGATTGAACTGCCAGAAAGATTTATTCCGAGCATCGCGTTTCTTTCTCGTCATCGCAACGAGATATTTATTGATGCCGCAGGACAATAAACTTCTACCCGCAAAGGAGTGGTTATGATTACTCCAGTTGTACTTCACGAAGACGCTTTCTATGAGTATTTCAAACCATATCGCCACCCTGATGCGTGCCACGATATTTGGGGTGGATTGGATCTGGAAACCTTTGGCAAAGACCTTGATACAGTCAGAAAGCTAGATGCCTCTTATTTGTGGACAGTGCTGGAAGGTGGTTCTAGCAATGATCAATGGATTACTCCCGGATATCATTTTGTTAATTGCATATGCTACTTGGTCACAGAAAAATCTCATCTAGGGATTGATATCGATTTTCGAGTTCCAAGTAGATTAAATTTTTTAACGCCTATCGGACTGTCGAGGCAGATGAATAAAATTTCCCGTTTAATTCAGGACGCTCATCAACACATCTCAGTCCGGTGATACCGGGATTGGGTAAAACTCAGATAACACCGGCATTTCTCAGGCCGCGTAATAACCAGTGGGTATTACACTGAAATATTAGGGTCGTAGTCTAACTAGAGTGGCAGCTCAGCCTCGCAATATTCCTTGAAGGAGCAACTTCCCGGGTTTACGACCGTGACCGGGACCGGGACATTCCGGAAGGCCCAAAAGCAGAAACCCGTTTCAGCTTTTTCTCGCCGGAACGGGTTCCTGTGTTTACTCCGCTTTAGCAGGATTTATTAAGCGCCCTGCAATCTGTTAGCTTCTTTATTTCAAATCGGCGCTTCACGTTTTAAAATTAGCACAGATTTTAAGAAGTGCAAATTTTCGAATAAAAATTTTTTGCGGGTTGAGTAGCCTCTGGGCGGCTGCTTTAAATGGAGGCGGGGGGAGATCAACGAGTCAGTAGCTCGATGTACGGCTGGTAGCTGTAATTTCGGTTTTTCTTCTGGCCGGTCATTTCGGTGACGATACCGAGATCCTCGAGCATCTTGACGGCCGCATTCGCTGTCGGGAAAGTCGTGTCCAGCATCTGTCTCACCCGCTCGATGGTGAAGCGGGGCATCATCGGCAGTTGTTCAAACAAACGGTAGCTGGCGGGGCCGGCCTTGGGCGATCCTAGCAAGCGGCGCCGGTCTGCCGCCACCAGGCTGGCGATGGCGATGATGCTGCCCTCAGCTTCAGTGGCTGCGGCTGTTACCCCCTCCAGGAAAAAACTTACCCAGGCTTCCCAATCACCCTCGGTGCGGATGATCGAAAGTCGCCGGTAATACTCTGCTTGATGCTGCTTCAAATAGCCGCTCAGGTACATCAATGGTTCGGGCAGCAAGCCCCAGTACTCCAGCAGCGCGGTGATCAGCAGGCGGCCGATGCGTCCGTTGCCGTCCAGAAATGGGTGGATGGTTTCGAACTGTGCGTGTACCAGCGCAATTTTCACGAGTGGTTGGAAAGCAGGCAATGGACCGTGTATGAATTGCTCCAGATTGCTCAGCAGCTTGGGCACTTGATCGGCTGGTGGCGGTACAAAGGCGGCGTTGCCCGGACGGGTACCGCCAATCCAGTTTTGTGAGCGCCTCAGCTCACCGGGTTGTTTGCCAGCTCCCCGCACTCCATCAAGCAGCAAGCGGTGGGCCTCGCACAGTAGGCGAACGCTGATGGGCAAGCCGTTGGGGGCACGCAGGTTGTCTTGCACCAGTCGGAAGGCGCGCAGGTAGTTGGTGACTTCTTCCACATCATCCGTGTTGCTGACCGCGAAACCTGCTTCCTCGTCGAACAAGTCGGTCAGCGTGGCCTGTGTCCCCTCGATTTGCGAGGTAAGCAAGGCTTCCTTGCGTATCGCGCTGTACAGCAACCAGTCCACCGACGGCACCAGCCCCGACACTCCGGACAGACGGGCTAGTGCCAGTTCCGCCAGGCGGTTGTGCTCGATAAACGCGTCCGGCGCAAGCGCAGGATTGGCGGGTGGGAGAGGATGTGGAACGAAAGCCTGGACAGGCTCGCCCAGAGTCGTCGAGATGACATACGTTCCTGTAGATCGCACCATGGTAAAGACCTCTTTAAACTGATGTTTTAATATTAAAGCATTCTTTAGTACTCAGCGCAACAATTAAAGAACTCTTTAATAAAAATCAGTGGGTCTACTTTTGACGTGAAGGCGGAGGATTGCCCGTCTTTCGCGCGTCATCCGCGAAAGCTGTTTCCCTGCTACTTATTTGCCACTATCCCAACGCTCGAACCAGTCGGTCAACGCGCGGCTTTCGCCAAGGCCGGCGAGCCGGTGGTCAATGGCATCGTGATTGCCCCAAACCACGTTCGCCAAGGCACCATCGGCTACGCGGGATTCGATGTCGTGGCAATAAAGCCCCAGGTCGCGCTGCACGTAGAAGCCGTAGGTGCGGCATGCCACCGGTCGCTGGGTGTAGACAGGGCAGGAGCCGGTAGCAAGGTCCAGCAGTGGGCAGGTGATGGGGGGCGACCGCTGGCCGGATAAGACGGCCATGTTCCCGCGGATTTCCTGGAGTCGTTCTGGCGGTAGGGCTGCCAAGCCCTCGCGCAGCAAGTCCCATTCTGCTGCCGTCAGTTGCGGTATGTCGGCGAGCCGCCGACAACAACCGTCGCAGCCCTTCCCGCACAGCCAGTCGGAACGATTCTCCCGGATGGTTTGTACGCGCACATCAATGTCGACATGGAGGTGGGTTAGAGTGGTCATATTTATTTACGTTAGTTCGTTCCCATTTGCCCACCAAACAAAAACGGCACCCGAAGGTGCCGTTTTTGTTCGATTTTGGTGGAGGCGGGGGGAATCGAACCCCCGTCCGCAAGCCCTCTACAGGCAGTTCTACATACTTAGTCCGATTATTTGATTTCGCCCGAATTACGCCAACCGAACAGGCTGAATTCACGCTAGTTGCCTTAAGTTTAGTATCGGTTCAAGCAACCCGGACCGACACGAGTCTCTGTTAATGACTCTGCTCTTGTTACCTTGCGGCTTCAAGCCGGCCCAGAGACCAACCGGTGCAGAGTCTAACCGGCAATTAAGCGGCTAGAGCGTAGTTTTCGTCGTTTGCGACTAGTTTTTTTCAGATGGATTTACGAGGTAACTGAGCCTCGGTATGCCCTACGCTGCTTTGCAACCCACGTCGAAACCGGGTCGCCCCCATGCTAACCATAGACTTGGCATTGAAGAGAAAGTTCCCGAGCCAAGCTCGACAGTTATTGAATTATACATGATACGCCAGGGCATGATCGGTTCGGGTGTCGATGTCGGCGAATATGCCGAGGTCTTCGCAATCGAATGATTCGATGCGTGCAGCGTGGGCGGTGAGCAAGGGATGCGCGCCCCGGTCGCCGCTGAGCTGGGCCAGGTCGTGGAAAAATTCGCGCGCGAAGCCGACTGGATGGCCGCGGATGCTTTGGTGGCGCGGTGCGGCGATCGGCGCGCCGGCCCTGATCAGGTTGGCTACGCTGCGGATGGTGTCGGGCTGGATGAACGGCATGTCGGCCAGGGCGATCAGCCAGCCATGTGAGTCCTGTGCGGCGCTGACGCCGAAGGCGAGGCTGGTTCCCATGCCGGTGTTCGCGTTAGGGCAGTACGCTATCTGAAAGCCTTCCTCTTCCAGCAGTTGCGCAAGCGGCTGATCGTCTGGGCGCACCACTGCAATGCCATGGTCCACAGCGCTGAGCAGATTGCGAGCCGCTTTTACTCCGATCGGTGTGCCGCACCGCAGGGGGGCCAGCAATTTGTCGCCGCCGAAGCGCGTTCCGGCCCCCGCAGCCAGCAGGATCCCGGTGATCAAGAGACCGCCGCCAGTGGCTCGCAGGTTAGCGGCCCATTCGCAGCGGCAGGCAGAACAACCAGTTCGATGCCATGGCGCACCGCGGTTAGTTCAGCCAGGATGGATACGGCAATCTCCGGCGGTGTGCGGCTGCCGATGGGGAGGCCTACCGGCCCGTGCAGACGGCCGATTTCGGCTTCGCTCAGGTCGAACAGGCGCAGGCGTTCGCGTCGCCTCTGGTTGTTGGCATTCGAGCCGATGGCGCCGACGTAGAATGCCGGTGATTTGAGCGCTTCCAACAGGGCCATGTCATCGAGTTTGGGGTCGTGGGTCAAGGCGATCACCGCGCTGCGGAGGTCAGGCCTGGAGGCGGTTACCGCGTCGTCCGGCATCCCCGGTACGAGTTTGGCGCCGGCAACATCCCAGGCTGCGCTGTACTCCTCGCGCGGGTCGCAGGCCTGTACCTGATAATCCAGTGCCAGTGCCATCTGCGCCAGATAGCGGGAAATCTGGCCGGCGCCGATCAGGAGCAGTCGCCAGCTTGGCCCGTGTACGGTGGTCAGCGATTGCCCGTCGAACTGTGTGGCTTCGTCGATGTGCGGCAGATAAAGCATGGTGCGGCCAGTGGCAAGCTCGATGCGGCGGCCGATCAGCCTGCGCTGAGTGAGGGCGTCCAGGATGGCTTGCAGCACGAGGGCGTTGGGCGCTGGTTCCAGCACCAGTTGCAGCGTGCCGCCACAGGGCAGGCTGAAGCGGTGGCATTCTTCGGCGGTGCCGCCATAGGTGAGCACTTCCGGTTGGGTGGGTGATGCGGTGCGCACCCGTTCGATCAGATCGGCCTCGATGCAGCCGCCGGAAACCGAGCCGGCAAGCAGCCCGTCGTCTCGCAGCGCAAGCAGGGAGCCGACCGGGCGTGGTGAAGAGCCCCAGGTTTTGACTACGGTGGCGAGAGTGACGCGACGGCTTTCATTCTGCCATTGCAAGCATTTCTGCAGGACTTCCATATCCGTGTTGTTCATCATGCGCTCCGCAGTTCGAATGTTTCGAATGGCAGCTTGCGCAGGCGCTTGCCGGTTGCGGCGAACAGTGCGTTGGCGACTGCCGGGGCCAGCGGCGGTACGCCCGGCTCGCCGACCCCGGTGGGTGCCGCTTGGGACGGGACAATGTGGACTTCGACCTGAGGCATTTCGCTGATGCGCAGCAGCGGATAATCATTGAAGTTGGATTGTTCGACGCGGCCATCCTTGAAGGTGATGGCGCTGTGCAAGGCTGCCGAAAGGGCGAAGCCAATACCGCCTTCCATCTGCGCCCCGATCTGGTCCGGGTTCACCGCGACGCCACAGTCTACGGCACACACCACCCGGTCGACGCTGAACGAACCGTCTGGCCTGACGCTAACCTCCGCCACTTCGGCGGTGAATGAGTGGAACGATTCATGCACCGCGATGCCGCGCCCGCGCCGGACGCCGCTTTTTGGTGCCAGCGGCTTGCCCCATCCTGCCTTGGCGGCAGCCAGTTCGAGCACGCCGATGTGGCGCGGCTGGTGGGCCAGCAGGCTGCGGCGGAATTCGTAAGGATCCTTGCCTGCGGCTACCGCCAGCTCGTCGATGAATACCTCGGTTGAGAAGGCTGTATGGGTATGCCCGACGCTGCGCCACCACAGCACCGGCACGCCCAGTTTAGGAGAATGCAGTTCGACGTGCAGATTGGGGATTTTGTAGGCGAGATTGGATACGCCCTCGACCGAAGTCATGTCGATGCCGTCCTTGACCATTCCGCCTTCGAACGCTGTGCCGGCAACAATCGACTGGCCGACCAGGCGCTGGCTCCAGGTCACCAGATTGCCTTGTTCATCCAGTCCGCCGCTGACGGCATGGACGAACATGGGCCGGTAATAGCCGCCATGAATATCATCCTCGCGCGTCCACATGAGGCGGATCGGCGCGTTGAGATGGCTGACGGCCTTTGCCACCGATACCGCCTCCGCGATGTAGTCGGAGGTGGGGTTGGCGCGCCGACCGAAGCTGCCGCCGGCAAGCATGGTGTGGATTTGCACCTGTTCCGGCTGGATCCCGAGAATTTTCGCGGCGGTGGCCTGGTCGCCGGTCTGCATCTGAGAGCCAGCCCAGATTTCGCAGCCGTTTTCCTTTAGCTTCACGACGCAGTTGATCGGCTCCATCGGCGCGTGGGCGAGATAAGGGAACTCGAACGTGGCTTCCAGCTTTTTCGTGGATTCTCCTAGGGCCTTCGCTGCATCGCCTTCGTTGCGGGCGACCATGCCGGGCTGCTTCAGCAGTTCCAGGTAGTGTTCGCGTTGTGCGGCGGAGCTGACCCGTTCCGCGCCCGTTTCATCCCATTCCACCTGCAACGCATCGCGCCCCTTTTTCGCGCTCCAGAAGTCTGTCGCGATTACCGCAACGCCGCGCGGCACTTCAACCACGGCGCGCACGCCGGGCACTGCTTTGGCTTTGTCAGCCTGGATGCGTTTGACCTTGGCGCCGAATAGCGGTGGGCGCGCGATCAGTGCAGTGAGCTGGCCGGGCAGGCGCAGGTCGGAGGCGAATAGGGCGCTGCCGTCGGATTTTGCTTTCGAGTCGGTGCGCTTGAATTGCTTGCCGATGTATTTGAAATCCTGGGCTGATTTGAGTGTTACTTCGGCAGGCTGGGGCATTGTTGCAGCTTTATCCGCCAGCTTGCCGTAGCTCGCTTTGCGGCCGCTGGCGCGGTGCAGCACCATGCCGTTCTGGGTGGCGAGGGTGCTGGCGTCCACTTTCCAGTTATCCGCCGCCGCCGCGATCAGCATGGCGCGCGCAGTGGCGCCCGCCCGGCGCATCTGGTCGAATGAATTGGCCATGGCGGTGCTGCCGCCGGTGCCCTGCATCGGCCCCCAGAGCAGGTTGTTATACAGCTTGGCGTCGGCCGGCGCGGATTCGACCCTGATCTTTTCCCAAGGTACATCCAGTTCCTCGGCAACCAGGGTCGGCAGGCCGGTGTTGACGCCTTGCCCCATCTCCAGATGCTTGACGATGACCGTTACGGTGTCGTCGGGCGCGATCCGGATGAAGGCGTTGGGCGCAAAGGGTTTGCCTGCACCTTGGCCCGCCATCATCCTGGCGGCGCCGACAGGCAGGTAGAACGCGATGGTGAGGCCGGCGCCCAGGGTGGCGCTGGTTTTCAGAAATTTGCGACGGGTCGGGTCGATAATTTTGTCCATGGCTCATCCCTTCATCGATCTGGCGGCTTGATGCACCGCCGCACGTATGCGTTGATAGGTGGCGCAGCGGCACAGGTTGCCGTCCAGCGCTGCGTCGATGTCGGCATCGGTCGGATGGGGGTTGCGCGCGAGCAGCGCTGCCGCCGACATGATCTGCCCCGACTGGCAGTAGCCGCATTGCGGCACATCAAGCTTGACCCAGGCATCCTGCAGGGCTTTCACGGCTTTGCTTTTGGCGCCTTCAATGGTGGTGATTTTCTGTCCGGCGGCGGCTGAAATGGGTGTCATGCAGGATCGCACCGGTGCCCCGTTGAGATGGACGGTGCATGCGCCACACAGGGCCACGCCGCAGCTATATTTGGTGCCGGTCAGACCCAGATTGTCGCGCAGCACCCAGAGCAGTGGGGTGTCCGGCGCGGCGTCTATGCTGTGCGGCTTATCGTTTACGAAAAAAGAGATCATGCGAAGTTCCTCCGGTACTGGTAAATAGCGAAGATGGGAACTACGAGGGGTGAGACAGACGCCGGGCAGCGCGTTACGTCACGAGTTCAGAGCTGAACTCATTATAGACAATTCAGAAATTAGGGAAGGAAGGCGAGGATGCCCAGCGGGGTATCGATGCGACCATCGGCGCCCCAGGTTTCGGGACGGTCTTCCGCGCCGAGGTAGCCATAGTCGGCGATCAGGGCGGCCATGCCGGCGGCGCGCGCAGCTTCGATGTCGCGCTCGGCATCGCCTACGTACAGGCAGGACTGCGGTGCTACGCCGATCTCGCGGGCAGCGCGCAGCAGCGGTTCGGGGTGCGGTTTGGGGTGGGCGCAGGTGTCGCCGCTGATGATGCTGGCAGCGCGTTTGGACAGCCCCAGCAGCTCCAGCAGCGGGTTGGTGAAGCGGGCCGGTTTGTTGGTGACCACGCCCCATGAAATGTTTCTGGCTTCGAGTGCGGCCAGTAACTCGGCCATACCCGGGAAGAGCGTGGTGTGCAGACACAGGTTGGCGGTGTAGAGCGCCAGGTATTCCTCGCGCATGGGCGCGAATCGTTCGTCTTGCGGCGTCAGGCCGAAGCCGATGTCGAACAGGCCGACGGTGCCATGCGAGGCATAGGGGCGGATGGTTTCCTGTGGCAATGGCGGTAGTCCGTGCCGTTCGCGCTGCAGGTTGAGGGCATGGCCGAGGTCGGGCGCGGTATCTGCCAGCGTGCCATCGAGGTCGAACAGTACTGCTTTCATCATTCCTGCTGGCAATGGATCAGGTAGTTGATGCTGGTGTCGGCGCCGAGGGTGTAGGTTTTGGAGATGGGGCTGTAGCTCATGCCGGTGATGCCGGCGACACCGAGGCCGACGGCGCGGCAATAGCCGCCCAGTTCGGAAGGTTTGATGAATTTGGCGTATTCGTGGGTGCCTCTGGGCAGCATGTTTAGCACATACTCGGCGCCGATCACGGCGAACAGATAGGATTTAGGGTTGCGGTTGAGGGTGGAAAAGAACACATGGCCGCCGGGTTTAACCAGTTCGGCACAGGCTCGCACCACGCTGGCCGGATCGGGTACATGTTCGAGCATTTCCATGCAGGTGACGATGTCGTATTGGTGCGGCTGCTCCTTGGCAAGTTCTTCTACCGCAATCAGGCGGTAGTCGACTTTCTGGCCGCTTTCCAGCAGGTGCAGCTTGGCGACCTTGAGCGCTTTTTCGCCGAGGTCGATGCCGGTCACCTGAGCGCCACGGGTTGCCATGCTTTCGGACAGGATGCCGCCGCCGCAACCGACGTCGAGCACCTTCTTGCCAGCCAGACCGGCGGTCTGGTCGACGTAGTCGAGGCGTAGCGGATTGATGTCATGCAGCGGTTTGAATTCACTGTTGGGGTCCCACCAGCGATGGGCGAGCTGGGCGAATTTGTCCAGTTCCTGTGCGTCGACGTTCAAGTTTGGTTCGTTCATTTTTGGCTCCGGTTAACTCGTAAGGTTAACCCCCACAAAAAAAGTTTGAGTTCCGACTAACCTCAAGGTTGCCCTTCGCTGAAACTTTTCTGGTTGCTGATTTTTTCGTGCCAGAAGCGGGTTCTGGCATTGAGTTCATGGATGTCGATGGTGGTGAGATGCCGTTCGTCCAGCACCAGCTTGCCGTTCACCCAGACGTGACTGACGTTTTCCCGTCCGGCGGCATACACCAAGTGCGAGGTGACATCATAGCATGGCTGGGTTTCCGGGGCCGACAAGTCCACCGCGGTGATGTCCGCCGCCTTGCCGATGACGAGCGAGCCGGTCAGGCTGTCGATGCCCAGCGCCTGGGCGGCATGGAGGGTGGCCATGGCCAGCGCCTGGTGGGCGGGAAGCGCGGCGGCATGGCGACTCTGGCCCTTGGCGAGCAGGGCTGCGAGGCGCATTTCCGCGAACATGTCGAGGCGGTTGTTGCTCGCTGCGCCGTCGGTGCCCAGGCCGACGTTGACGTGATGTTCGAGTTTTTCCAGCACCGGGCCGATCCCGCTGGCGAGCTTGAGGTTGGAGCTTGGACAGTGGGCAACGTGGCAGCCGTGTTCGGCAAGCAGGCGGATTTCTTCGGTATTGGCCTGAACCACGTGTACCGCGATCAGGTTGGGACCGAGCAGGCCGAGGCGGTGCAACCGCTCAAGCGGTCTCATCTGGTATTGCTTGAGGCTTCCCTCGATCTCGTCGTGGGTTTCATGGAGGTGGATGTGGATCGGCAGATCGAGCTGCTCGGCGTAGGTCAATACTTTGGCTAAGGTCTTGTCGCTCACCGTGTAGGGCGCATGGGGGGCGAGCGTGAAGGTGAGCAGCGGCTCGCCGTGGAATTCGTCGCGCACCGCCAGCCCTTTGCTCAGGTAATCGTCGGCATCGGCGGCGTAGGCAGTGGGGAAGTCGACCACGATCATGCCGATAGCGGCGCGCATTCCGGCGCTGAGCGCTGATTGCGCGGCCGCTTCGGGGAAGAAATACATGTCGTTGAAGCAGGTGATGCCGCCCCGGAGCATTTCTGCACAGGCGAGGAGGGTGCCGTCGCGGACGAATTCCGGCGATACGAATTTCGCTTCGGTAGGCCAAATGTGATGGTTGAGCCAGTCCATCAGCGGCAGGTCATCCGCCAAGCCACGCAGCAGCGACATGGCAGCGTGGGTGTGGAGGTTGATCAGGCCGGGGATCAGGACATGATCGTCAAGACGGAAATGCTGTTTGGCGCTGTATTTTGCATGCGCCTCTCCGGTGGGCAGGATGTCGCGGATGATGCCGTCGTCGATGGCGATGGTGTGCCGGGACAGGGTTTGCCGGGCGGGTTCGACGGGGATGATCCAGCGCGCATCGATCAGGGTGTCTACAGTGTTATCAGGCATGGCTTGCGGGCACCTCTAAAAAATCCAGATTTCATCCCAACTGCTGCGTTGCGGAAAAAATTTCTTGCTTACATATCAACCATATGCTGCGCTGCAAAATTTTTTCCGCGCCTTGCATTTGGGCGAACTCTGAATTTTTAGAGGCGCCCATAATCGGCAGAATCTAGCATAAAAAAAAAGCCCCGCACTAGGCGGGGCTTTTTCAGACCGGGAAGCTTGTTACTTGGTCGGAACCTGAATTTCAGGTTCAACCGTAACGCGGCGATCGGGTTGCAGGCACTCGATCAGCTTCTTGGTTTTCTTGTTGCCTTTGCACTTGCTGACGGTGTCGGCATCCGCGTTAGGCTCGGATTCACCCTTGCCTACGGCCTTGACGCGGTCGGCAGCAACGCCCTGGCTGGCCAGGTAATCCTTGACGGCGACAGCGCGACGCTCGGAAAGCTTCTGGTTGTACTTGTCGGAGCCGAGGCGGTCAGCATGGCCGGTAACCAGCAGCAGTTCCACTTCAGGGTGCTCTTTCATGTTTGCGACCACTTTGTCGTCCAGCTCTTTCTTGCCTTCTGCACGGACAACAGCCTTGTCGAAATCAAACAGGGTTTCAGCCTTGAAGGTTACTTTGACAGCAGGTGCTGCAGGGCCGGCTACGGGTGCGGGTACAACGGCTTTCGGTGCCTCTTTCTTCGGCTCTTCCTTCTTCGCTACCAGATCAGGATCGCATTCTGCGGTTGCCATGGCAGGAGTCCAGTAGCCGGTACGCCAGCACTGGTCGTAGTTGTTCTTGACCACGTTGCCGCGGGTGTCGTTCAGGTAGCCGGCGTTGGCTACGTCGTGCGCGTAAGCGGTGCTGACGGCAGAAATGCCGGTTGCAAGCGTGAGGCTTAAAACAAGTTGTTTAACTATTGAGATTTTCATTATTTAGCTCTCCATTTTAAAAAATTAGCACTATTGTTATTTGAGCTTGTTTTGTAATCAGGGCTCAGATCTAACCATTTGATGTTCATATCATACACTATAGATAATCAAATTGCCAAAATGACGGTGGCCCTTTGGATTGGCCTGGGATGCGCCGGTATGCTAAAATCGCTGACATTTTGTTTTCGTATATCAACAAGTAAGTTCATAAGAAACTGAGCATCCATGGAACAATTCGCCAGAGAAACCCTCCCGGTCAGCCTCGAAGAAGAAATGCGCCGTTCCTATCTCGACTACGCTATGAGCGTGATCGTGGGCCGGGCGTTGCCCGATGTGCGCGACGGCCTCAAGCCGGTTCACCGGCGTGCGCTGTTCGCCATGCACGAGTTGTCCAACGACTGGAACAAGGCTTACAAGAAGTCGGCGCGTATCGTCGGCGATGTGATCGGTAAATATCACCCCCACGGCGACACCGCGGTGTACGACACCATCGTGCGCATGGCGCAGGATTTCAGTCTGCGCTACCCACTGGTGGACGGCCAAGGCAACTTCGGTTCGGTCGACGGCGACAATGCTGCCGCGATGCGTTACACCGAGATCCGCATGGCGCGGATCGCCCACGAACTGCTTGCCGACCTGGACAAGGAAACGGTGGATTTTGGCCCGAACTATGATGGTTCCGAGCACGAGCCGCTGGTATTGCCGTCGAAGATTCCCAACCTGTTGATCAACGGCAGCTCGGGCATCGCGGTGGGCATGGCGACCAACATCCCGCCGCACAACCTGAACGAAATCGTGGATGCCTGTCTGTTGCTGCTGGAAAATCCGCAGACCGACATCGAGGAGCTGATCGAGATCGTGCCGGCGCCGGACTTCCCGACGGCGGGCATTATTTACGGCACCATCGGCGTCAAGGAAGGTTATCGCACCGGCCGTGGCCGGGTGATCATGCGCGCCCGCACCCATTTCGAGGATATCGACAAAGTCGGCGGCAGGCAGGCGATCATCGTTGATGAACTGCCATACCAGGTGAACAAGGCCAATCTGCTGATCAAGATCGGCGAACTGGTGCGCGAGAAAAAGCTGGAAGGGATTTCCGACCTGCGCGATGAGTCGGATAAATCCGGCATGCGCATGGTGCTTGAACTGAAGCGCGGTGAAGTGCCGGAAGTGGTGCTGAACAACCTGTACAAGCAGACCCAGATGCAGGACACCTTCGGCATGAACATGGTGTCGATTATGGATGGCCGGCCGCGCCTGCTCAATCTGAAGCAGATGCTCGATGCTTTCTTGCGTCATCGGCGCGAGGTGGTGACGCGTCGCACCGTGTTCGAGCTCAGGAAGGCGCGCGAACGCGGCCACATCCTGGAAGGACTGGCAGTGGCCTTGTCCAATGTGGATGACGTGATCGCCCTGATCAAGTCGGCGCCCACGCCGTCAGCTGCCAAGCAGGGGTTGATGGGGCAGGTCTGGCGCTCGCCGCTGGTTGAGGAAATGCTGGCGCGGTCCGCCGCCGATGCCTCGCGGCCAGAAGGCCTGGCACTTGAATTCGGTTTCTCTGAAAAGGGCTACCGTCTTTCCGATGTCCAGGCGCAGGCGATTCTGGAGTTGCGCCTGCAGCGCCTGACCGGTCTGGAGCAGGACAAGATCGTGTCCGAGTACAAGGAGGTGATGGAAAAAATCGCCGATCTGCTTGATATTCTCGCCAAGCCGGCACGAATCACCGAAATCATCGTTCTGGAATTGACCGCGATCAAGGCGCAGTTCGGCGACAAGCGCCGCAGCGAGATCATTGTTCACGCCCAGGATTTGAGCATGGAAGACCTGATCACGCCGCAGGACATGGTGGTGACCTTGTCGCATGGCGGCTACATCAAATCCCAGCCGCTCGAAGACTATAGCGCCCAGAAGCGCGGTGGACGCGGCAAGCAGGCCACGGCGATGAAGGAAGAGGATTTCATCGAAAAGCTGTTTATCGCCAACACCCACGACACCATTCTGTGTTTCTCCAACCGCGGCCAGGTTTACTGGATCAAGGTCTATGAAGTGCCGCAAGGTAGCCGGGGCTCTCGCGGCAAGCCGTTCATCAACATGCTGCAACTGGAGGAGGGCGAGAAGATCAATGCCATCCTGCCGGTCAAGGAATTCGACGAGGGCCATTTTATTTTCATGGCGACCGCCAGCGGAATCGTCAAGAAAACGCCGCTGTCCGATTTCTCTCGCCCGATGAAGCGCGGCATTATCGCTATTAATCTGGATGAAGATGATTATCTGATCGGCGTGGACATCACCGATGGCCAGCATGACGTGATGCTGTTCACCGATGGCGGCAAGGCGGTACGCTTCGACGAGGCTGCCGTGCGTGCGACGGGCCGCGTTTCGCGCGGCGTGATGGGCGTGCGATTGGGCAAGGCGCAGAAGGTGATTTCCTTGCTGGTGGCGGAGAATGAGACCCAGTCGGTGCTCACCGCGACCGAAAACGGCTACGGCAAGCGCACCTCGATCGCGGAATACACCCGCCATGGTCGCGGTACCCAGGGCATGATCGCGATCCAGACCTCCGAGCGTAACGGCAAGGTGGTGGCGGCGACGCTGGTGAATGCCGAAGACGAGATCATGTTGATTACCACCGGTGGCGTGCTGATCCGTACCCGCGTCAGCGAAATCCGCGAGATGGGCCGTGCCACACAGGGTGTGACCCTGATCAACCTCGACAAGGGCGAAAAACTGATCGGGCTGGAACGGGTAGTGGAAGCGGACTCGGAAGACACAGACGCAGAAATATAACCATGGAGGACGCAGAGGGAAATAGAATCTAACCTCCGCGTCCTCCGCGGTTAGATAAGGGTTTTAGTGTATGGAACGAATTTACAATTTTGGTGCTGGCCCTGCCGCATTGCCTGAGGAAGTCCTGGAGCAGGCGCGCGATGAGATGCTCAACTGGCAGGGCTGCGGCATGTCGGTGATGGAGATGAGCCATCGCGGCAAGGACTTCATGGGTATCGCTGCCCAGGTTGAGGCCGACCTGCGCGGGTTGCTGGGTATTCCCGCTAATTACAAGGTGCTGTTTCTGCAGGGCGGGGCTTCCAGCCAGTTCGCCATGGTACCGATGAATTTGCTCCGCGGCAAAAAGACCGTGGACATCGTCAACACCGGCGTATGGTCACAGAAGGCGATCGATGAGGCAGAGAGATACTGCACGGTGAACGTTGCCGCCAGCTCGGAAGACGCCAGATTCAGCTATGCCCCGACCCAGGATAAATGGCGCTTGAGCCAGGATGCCGCCTACGTCCATTACACCCCGAACGAGACCATCGGCGGGGTGGAGTTCCACTGGATACCGGAAACCGGCAGCGTGCCGCTGGTAGCGGACATGTCTTCCAACATCCTGTCCGGCCCGCTGGATGTTTCCCGCTTCGGCCTGATTTATGCCGGGGCACAGAAGAACATCGGTCCGGCCGGCTTGTGCATCGTGATCGTGCGCGAAGACCTGATCGGCCAGACACTGCCCGGCACGCCGACAATGTTCGACTACAAGATCCATGCCGACCATGATTCGATGTACAACACCCCGCCTACCTTTTCGCTCTATATCGCCGGCCTGGTGTTTAAGTGGCTGAAGCGCCTCGGCGGGTTGGCAGAAATGGACAAACGCAACAACGCCAAGGCCGCGCTGCTTTACGGTTACCTGGACAGCAGTGGTTTCTACCATTGCCCGGTGGCAAAAGACAGCCGCTCGCGCATGAACGTGCCTTTCACCCTCAAGGATGCGGCACTGGACGAGGAATTCCTCAAGCAGTCCCAGTCTCGCGGCCTGGCTCAACTGAAGGGACATCGTTTGCTTGGTGGGATGCGGGCCTCGATCTACAACCCCATGCCGCTGGAGGGTGTTCAAGCCTTGGTGGATTTCATGCGCGAGTTCGAGCAGAAACATGGATAAGGAACTTTCTCAACACCGCGCGAGCATCGACGCGATCGACGGCGAGATGCTGAAGCTCGTGAATCAGCGCGCCGAGCACGCAAAAGCGATTGGCGTCCTGAAGGATGGCGCGGTTTATCGCCCCGAGCGCGAAGCGCAGGTACTGCGCCGGATCAAGGAAGAGAACCCCGGCCCTCTTGCCGACGAGACCGTGGCGCGCCTGTTCCGCGAGATCATGTCGGCTTGTCTGGCGCTGGAGCAGCCGCTCTCGGTGTCATTCCTCGGGCCGCAAGGCACTTTTACCCAGGCGGCAGCCATCAAGCATTTTGGCCATGCTGCACTGACTCGTCCCTGCGCTTCGATCGACGAGGTGTTCCGCGAGGTGGAAGCGGGGCTGGCGGATTACGGCGTGGTGCCGGTGGAAAACTCCACTGGCGGCGCGGTCGGCACTACCCTGGATCTGTTGTTGCAGACGCCTCTTCAGGTGTGTGGCGAGGTCGATCTGCGGGTGCACCAGTTCTTGCTGCGCAAGGCGGGGGCAACCGGCAAGGCAGAGAAAATCTATTCGCATGCGCAGTCCCTCGCTCA
Organism: Sulfuricella denitrificans skB26; assembly: GCF_000297055.2. NCBI lineage: Bacteria > Pseudomonadati > Pseudomonadota > Betaproteobacteria > Nitrosomonadales > Sulfuricellaceae > Sulfuricella > Sulfuricella denitrificans. The sequence continues at coordinate 1,033,915 of NC_022357.1, forward strand.
GTGCCATGAGTGGCTTAACCAGAATCTGTCGGGCGTGGAGCGCGTGGCGGTGGTGAGCAATGCCGAGGCGGCGCGCTTGGCTGCTGAGGATGGTGCTGCGGTAGCGATTGCGGGCGAGGCCGCGGCGGAGCATTACGGGTTGGAAAAGCTGGCGGAAAATATCGAGGACAAGCCCGACAATACTACCCGCTTTCTGGTGATCGGCCAGCATGATGCTGCGCTCTCCGGCCGGGACAAAACCTCTCTGGCGATGTCCGCCAGGAACCGTCCGGGTGCGGTGTACGAGCTGTTGACGCCGCTTGCCCGGCACGAAGTGAGCATGACCAAGCTGGAGTCCCGTCCTTCCCACTCGGGGCTTTGGGAGTATGTGTTTTACGTGGATGTGGAAGGGCATCGCCAGGATGTGAAGGTTGCTCAGGCATTGGCTGAACTCGCCGACAAGGCAGCCTTCCTGAAAATCCTCGGCTCCTATCCCGTGGCGGTACTTTAACTAATCATATTAAAGATCAAACGATTGTACTTGAAATGGATTTGAGCGAATTAGCACCGGGTTACATCCGCGCCATTGCACCGTACCAGACGGGCAAGCCGATTGCCGAAGTGGCCCGGGAAATGGGCCTGCCGGAAAGCGATATCGTCAAGCTGGCTTCCAACGAGAACCCGCTCGGCGCCAGCCCGCGCGTGCTGGCAGCGATCGAGAACGTGATCATGGAACTCGCACGCTATCCGGATGGCAACGGCTTTACGCTGAAAACCGCACTGGCGGCAAGGCACGGCGTCGGACTTGAGCAGATCGTCCTGGGCAACGGTTCCAACGATGTGCTGGAGTTGGCGGCGCGCGCCTTTCTGATGCCTCAGACCTCTGCGGTTTATAGTCAGCATGCTTTCGCCGTTTACCCGCTGGCGACCCAGGTGGTCGGTGCACGTGGCATCGAGGCGCCAGCGAAGGATTTTGGCCATGACCCCGAGGCGCTGCTGGCAGCTATTGCAGATGATACCCGCATCCTGTTTATCGCCAATCCCAACAACCCTACAGGCACGCTGCTGGATCCCGTTCAACTGCTGGGTCTGATCGAGCGCGTGCCGGAGAATGTGCTGGTGGTGCTGGATGAGGCTTATACTGAATATCTGCCCGAGGAGATGAAAAGCGACAGTGTCGGTTGGCTGAAACGCTTTCAGAATCTGATTGTCACACGCACCTTCTCCAAGGCTTACGGTCTGGCAGGCCTGCGCGTGGGCTATGCGCTGGCGAGCGCGCAGGTGGCGAGCATGATGAACCGGGTGCGGCAGCCGTTCAACGTCAACAGTCTGGCTCAGGCGGCGGCGGTGATGGCGATGCAGGACGAGGCTTTTCTCGACGAATGTCTGGCAATCAACCGCGCCGGCATGGTGCAGCTGACAGACGGCTTCAAGCGCCTGGGGCTGACTTACATTCCTTCCTACGGCAACTTCGTCGCAGTGCGAGTGGGCGATGCCGCCGCTATCAATCTCAGTCTGCTGAAGCAGGGCGTGATTGTGAGGCCGGTCGCTAATTATGGGTTGCCTGAACACCTGCGCGTCAGCGTCGGGTTGGAAGGGGAAAACAAGGTATTTTTGCAGGCCCTGGAACGGGCACTTAAGGAGATTAAAAAATGATCATCGTAATGAACAGTGGTGCGACCGAGCAACAGATAGAAGGCGTCGTCAATAAAATCAAGGAAGCTGGCCTGGACGCCAATATTTCTCGTGGCACCGAGCGCACCGTGATTGGCGCCATCGGCGACGAGCGCAAGCTGGAACAGGAGTATTTCGAAGCCCTGCCGGGCGTCGAGCAAGCCATGCACATCGTCAAGCCCTACAAAATCGTCGGGCGTGAATGGCACAAGCAGGACAGCGTGGTCAACATCAAAGGTATTCCGCTGGGCGGAAATCAGATACAGATCATCGCCGGTCCGTGTTCGGTGGAAACTCCGGAGCAGATGGCTTTGGCGGCTCAGGAAGTGCATGCCGCAGGTTGCCGCTTGATGCGCGGCGGTGCTTTCAAGCCGCGTACCAGCCCTTATGCTTTTCAGGGCCATGGAGTGGAAGGCCTGAAGATGTTCCGCACAGCAGCCGAAAAATACAACCTGCCTATCGTCACCGAGCTGATGGATGCGCGCCAGCTTGAGACCTTCATGGAATACGACGTGGACGTGATCCAGATCGGCACACGCAGCATGCAGAATTTCGACCTGCTCAAAGAAGTTGGCAAGGTCAACAAGCCGGTGATCCTCAAGCGCGGCATGTCGGCAACCATTTCCGAATGGCTGATGGCAGCAGAATATATTGCCGCCGGCGGCAACCACAACATCATCTTCTGCGAACGTGGCATCCGCACCTACGAAACCTACTATCGCAACGTGCTGGACGTGACTGCCATTCCGGTGCTGAAAAAGGAAACCCACCTTCCGGTGATCGTTGATCCATCCCACGCGGGGGGCAAGGCGTGGATGGTGCCGGCACTGTCGCGTGCGGCAATCGCCGCCGGTGCTGACGGTCTGCTGGTGGAAATGCACCCTAACCCCTGCGAAGCCTGGTGCGACGCGGATCAGGCGCTTACCCCGCAGGAACTGAAAGACTTGATGGTCAGTTTGGGCGCGATTGCCGGAGCGATCGGACGGACGATCTAGGCTAGTGCCGATGAACGTCGATGAACGCCGATTAACCCATCAACGCGCCAGTCCGTGTTTATCCAGGTCGCCTAGAGGCGCCTATGTTTGGTCAGGCGTTTGACATGGATTTCCAACTTAATAAACTCGTTATTTTTGGCGTCGGACTGATCGGCGGATCCTTCGCACTGGCCTTGCGCGAGGCTGGAGCGGTGAAGGAAATCGTCGGTGTTGGACGTACTGCGGGAAATCTGGCGGAGGCACTGCGACTTGGAGTGATCGACCGGGTTGCGGTTGACGCTGCCAGCGCGGTGCAAGATGCAGATCTGGTGATGCTGGCCGTCCTGGTCGGGCAGATGGCTGCGGTGATGGCATCGATTTCGCCGCATCTGTCGGCGCAGACCGTCGTTACCGATGCCGGCAGTACCAAATGCGATGTGGTGGCGCTGGCGCAGCAGCATCTGTCGGGCCACTTGGCGCGCTTCGTGCCGGCGCATCCGATCGCCGGTGCCGAAAGGAGTGGTGCGGCTGCCGCCAGTGCTGGGCTGTACCGGGGCCGCAACGTGGTAATCACGCCCATGTCCGAGATCAACCCTTCGGCCGTGCGCATGGTGCGTGTCCTATGGGAGGCCTGCGGGGCGACGGTCAGGGAAATGACGCCGCAGGCCCACGACGAGGTCTTCGCCGCGGTTTCCCATCTACCGCACCTGCTGGCGTTTGCCCTGGTCGAAGACATCGCCTCGCGCAGCAACAGTGAGGAGTTGTTCAGCTATGCCGCCGGTGGTTTTCGCGATTTCACCCGGATCGCCGGCAGTTCGCCGGAAATGTGGCGCGACATCTGCCTGGCGAATCGTGCTGCGCTGCTCAAGGAACTTGAAATTTACCAGGCGCAGCTTGATCGTCTGCATGTCATGCTGGAGCAAGCCGACGGGGCAGCGCTGGAGCAGGTTTTTAACCACGCCAGCCAGGCAAGAAACGCCTGGGCTTCGCAAAAAACTGATTGAACCGTGAAGACGTAGAGTAATTCCATGAATTGTTCTAGCCTCTATAACCCTCCGCGTATTCTGCGGTAAATGCCTTTTTACTTAAAAATTTCACTCATGGACTATCTCGATCTTTCTCCCATTCCCCGTGTCAGCGGCACCATCCTGTTGCCAGGCTCGAAAAGTATTTCCAATCGCACCCTGTTGCTGGCCGCGCTGGCCGAGGGCGTTACTGAGGTCAAGGCTCTGCTTGCTTCCGACGACACCCAGCATATGCTGGGTGCACTCAAACAACTGGGCGTCAACTGGACACAACATGGCGATAGCCGGAATTACCGGGTGGAGGGTGTGGGCGGCGAGTTTCCGGTGAAGTTGGCCGACCTGTTTCTGGGTAATGCCGGTACTGCCTTTCGTCCGCTGACTGCCGCTCTGGCGCTGTCTCACGGTGAATACCGATTGAGCGGCGTGCCACGCATGCACGAGCGGCCGATCGGTGACCTGGTCGATGCGTTGCGCCAGCTTGGTGCGGATATCGCCTACATTGGCAACGATGGCTATCCACCGCTTGCTATCAAGCCGGCAGCGATCCAGGCAGGTCGGGTGAGCGTGCGCGGCAACGTGTCCAGCCAGTTTCTCACGGCGCTACTGATGGCCGCCCCGCTGGCGCGGCAGGACGTGACTATCGAGGTGGTCGGCGAACTGATCTCCAAGCCGTATATCGAGATCACCCTGAATCTGATGAGCCGATTCGGTGTCGAGGTCGAACGTCAAGGCTGGCAGGCATTTACCATTCATGCCGGACAGACCTATCGCAGCCCGGGCATGATCCATGTCGAGGGCGATGCTTCGAGCGCTTCCTATTTTCTGGCTGCCGGTGCGATTGGCGGCGGACCTGTGCGGGTCGAAGGTGTGGGAAAAGTCAGTATCCAGGGCGACGTGCGCTTTGCCGAGGCGCTGGCGCAGATGGGCGCCGAAGTTTCCATGGGCGATAACTGGATCGAGGCGCGCGCACCCAAAGGAGGGAAACTCAAGGCTCTAGACCTCGACTGCAACCATATTCCCGACGCAGCGATGACTCTGGCGATAGCAGCCCTGTTTGCCGACGGAACGACCACCCTGCGCAACATCGCCAGTTGGCGGGTCAAGGAAACCGACCGCATTGCCGCCATGGCGACCGAACTACGCAAGGTTGGCGCAATAGTCGAGGAAGGGCCGGACTATATCTGCGTTACTCCCCCTGACGCTTCACGTCTTACCTCTCACGCTAGCATAGACACCTATGACGATCACCGCATGGCGATGTGCTTTTCCCTGGTGGCGCTGGGTGGCGTGCCGGTCAGGATCAACGAACCCAAGTGCGTTGCCAAGACCTTCCCCGACTATTTCGAACGCCTGAGTTCAATAGCAAAAACGGCTTAAGGATTTGTGATGAACAACCCTTTACCAGAAATCCCGATTATCGCCATCGATGGTCCTTCCGCATCCGGTAAAGGGACGGTGGCACAACTCGTCGCTCAGGAGTTGGGCTATTACTATCTCGACAGCGGCGCCTTGTACCGGTTGCTTGCACTGGCGGCAGTGGGGCGCGGCGTGCCGTTCGACGACGAGGAGGGCTTGGCGCGCTTGGCGGAAGGACTGACCATTCGCTTCGAGGGTGGCGAAGTGTGGCTGGATGGAGAGCAGGTGGGGGATGCGATTCGCACCGAAGAATGTGGCAACGGCGCCTCGCGTATCGCTGCCTATCCCCGTGTACGTGCGGCGTTGCTTGATTTGCAGCGCGCCTTCCTCCAGGCTCCAGGGTTGGTTGCTGACGGTCGCGACATGGGATCGGTGGTGTTCCCTGGCGCGATGCTCAAAATATTTCTGACCGCCAGCGCGGAGGTGCGGGCCGATCGACGGTATAAACAGTTGATGGGTAAAGGAATGCATGCTAATATTAAACAGATTTTGCATGACATCAGGCAACGCGATGAGCGCGACAGTGCGCGGAGCGTGGCCCCATTGCAAAAATGTGCGGATGCCAGTCTGCTGGATACCAGTTCCATGACCATTGTCGAAGCGGTGGACGAGGTGCTGGCTTGGTTCCAGCAGGTTTGTGTCCGATAGGCGCTTTGAGCTCCAACAGTTTGGTCGGTTGGCAGGAACTTTTTTTGCTATTGCGACAGGCTTTCCTTTTTTAGACTGTTAGAAATTTTTAGCGAGTGATAACTAACCCCGTTGCTTTTGCCATCCGGGCAACAGCCGGGCTTTTACAGGTTTTTTTAAACAATGACTACTGCTTCCCCTTCTGTTGCACCATCCACTGAAAGTTTCGCCTCTCTGTTTGAAGAGAGCTTGTCCCACCAGGAAATGCGCGCCGGCGAGGTGATTACCGCCGAGGTCGTGCGTGTCGATAACGACAGCGTGGTGGTTAATGCCGGCCTGAAATCCGAAAGCGTCATTGACGCCAACGAATTCAAGAACGACAAAGGCGAAATCGAAGTGAAGCCGGGCGATTTCGTCAAGGTTGCGATCGAAATGCTGGAGGATGGCTACGGTTCGACCAAGTTGTCGCGCGAGAAAGCCAAACGCGTCGCCGCATGGCTGGATCTGGAAGCCGCCATGGAAGAGGGTACGCTGGTTAGTGGTATGGTCAATGGCAAGGTCAAGGGCGGCCTGACCGTGATGGTCAATGGTATTCGTGCCTTCCTGCCGGGTTCGCTGGTGGATATTCGTCCGGTCAAGGACACTACTCCCTACGAAAACAAGGAAATGGAATTCAAGGTTATCAAGCTGGACCGCAAGCGTAACAACGTTGTGGTTTCGCGCAAGGCCGTGCTGGAGCAGAGCCTGGGCGCCGAGCGTCAGGCACTGCTGGGCAACTTGAAAGAAGGTATGGTCGTCAAGGGTATCGTCAAGAACATCACCGACTACGGCGCGTTCGTGGATCTGGGTGGTGTTGACGGTCTGCTGCATATTACCGATCTGGCCTGGCGCCGTGTCAAACATCCATCCGAAGTGCTGGCTGTGGGTGATGAAGTCGAAGCCGTGGTGCTCAAATTTGATCAAGAGAAGAACCGTGTTTCTCTGGGCGTCAAACAACTGGGCGACGATCCATGGGTCAACCTGTCCCGTCGCTACCCGCAAAGCACCCGCATGTTCGGCAAGGTCACCAACCTGACCGACTATGGTGCATTCGTCGAGATCGAGCAGGGTATCGAAGGTCTGGTGCACGTCTCCGAAATGGACTGGACCAACAAGAACGTGCATCCGGGTAAAGTGGTGCAGTTGGGTGACGAAGTCGAAGTCATGATTCTGGAAATCGACGAAGAACGTCGTCGTATCTCCCTCGGCATGAAACAGTGTAAATCCAATCCATGGGATGATTTTGCTGTGACCCACCAGAAGGGCAATAAAGTTTCCGGCCAGATCAAGTCCATCACCGACTTCGGCGTGTTCATCGGCCTGCCTGGCGGTATCGACGGCCTGGTGCACCTGTCCGACCTGTCCTGGAATATGCCCGGCGAAGAAGCAGTGCGCAACTACAAGAAGGGTGACGAAGTCGAAGCCATGGTGCTGGCGATTGACGCCGAGCGTGAGCGTATCTCCTTGGGCATCAAGCAGATGGAAGGTGATCCGTTCACCAACTATGTTGCCATGAATGACAAAAACAGCATCGTCAAGGGTATTGTCAAATCGGCAGATGCTAAGGGTGCAGTCATCACTCTCGACGGCGAAGTGGAGGGCTACCTGCGTGCTTCCGAAGTGTCTCGTGACCGTGTCGAAGACATTCGCACTCACCTGAAAGAAGGCGACGAAGTTGAAGCCAAAATCATCAATATCGATCGCAAGAACCGCAATATCAACCTGTCCATCAAGGCCAAGGATATGGCGGACGAGGCAGATGTGATGCAGAAGATGTCGGCTAGCGATACTGGTGCTGCTGGCACCACCAACCTTGGGGCGTTGTTGAAGGCCAAGATGGATACGAAGCAAACTGGCCAATAACAACCCAACCTCGGAAGGTCAAGCTTATGACAAAATCGGAGCTGATTTCGAAGCTGGCGATGCGTTACCCGCAACTGGTAACTAAAGACGCAGAACTGGCAGTGAAGACGATCCTCGACGCAATGGGTGATAGTTTGTCCCAGGGCGAACGGATCGAGATTCGGGGATTCGGCAGTTTTAGCCTGAATTACCGGCCCCCCAGAGTGGGTCGCAATCCCAAAACCGGCGGCAAGGTGAGCGTGCCTGAAAAGTACGTGCCACACTTTAAAGCCGGAAAGGAATTGCGCGAGCGGGTTGATGCCAATTAAAGCGGGCAAGTTGGGCTACTGACTAACCGCAAGGCAAGGCGGCATAATCGAAAGATCATGCCGCCTTTTTATTGTTTAAATGATTGAGAAATAATGCGCTACTTGTCCTGGTTGTTTGGTTTCGCTCTGTTCCTGCTGGCCTTGGGTTTTGCAGTGAAGAACAGCGACACCGTTGTGGTCAATTATTATTTGGGGTACCAGTGGCAGGCGCCGATGGTTTTGGTGCTGCTGGTATTTCTCATTGCCGGTGTTGCGATTGGTGTGGCGGCCAGTCTGGGCTTTATATTCAGGCAGCGACGCGAGATTTTTTTCCTGAAGCGGGAAATGCGGGCCAGGGCGCAGGCGGTCAAGAGTGATGAGTAATGAGTGAGACTCACTTTTTCCTCTTACGCAATACGCTAACTAATTAAAGATGGAATTCGAATACTGGTGGCTCCTGACTTTCCCGTTGTTTTTCAGCCTGGGCTGGATGGCGGCGCGGATCGATATCAAGCATGTCCTGTCGGAATCGCGCAGGCTGCCCGCTTCCTATTTTCAGGGGTTGAACTTCCTTCTCAACGAGCAGACCGACAAGGCGATCGAGGCTTTCATCGAAATCGCTAAGGCCGATAATGAGACGGTCGAATTGCAATTTGCTCTCGGCAGCTTATTCCGCCGACGAGGTGAGGTGGAGCGGGCCATTCGCATGCACCAGAGCCTGCTGGAGCGTAGCGACCTGGAAGAAGAAAAGAAGCTGACCGCGATGAACGAACTGGGTCAGGATTACCTGAAAGCAGGCTTGCTGGATCGTGCGGAGCAGGTTTTCAGCGAGTTGCAGCAAACCCGCTATTCCAGCGGAGCACTGAAATACCTGCTGGAAATCTATGTGCTGGAAAAGGATTGGCTTAAGGCGGTCGAGGCGGCGCACAGGCTGGGCGAAATTTCGAGCCGTTCCTACCAGGTCGAGATTGCCCATTTTTTCTGCGAGCTGGCGGCCAGCGAGATTGCCCATTCCGACCATGCAGCGGCACGACAACATCTGGATGAAGCACTGCGGGTGAATCGCGACAGCGTGCGCGCCAATATACTGCATGGCGACATTGAAGTCGCTGAAGGGCGGCACGATGCCGCGATTCAGTGCTGGAAGCGAGTTGAAACGCAAAACCCGGCTCACCTTGCTCTGGTGGCGGAGCGCCTCCTGGCGAGCCATCGCACACTCGACCGGTTTGCCGAAGGCATGGATCTGCTGCGTGGTTATCTGGCGCGCTATGGTTCATTGGATATGCTGAACGTGATCTTCCAGGCAGTACTAGAGACCGAGGGGCCACAGGTTGCCTACCAGCTGGCGCGCGATGAATTGCGACGTAATCCCAGCATGCGTGGCCTCGACCGACTGCTGGAGGCGCAATTGATGGAGGCTCCCGCCGAGCGCAGGCAGGATCTACAGCTGGTGCATAATTTAATCCATCAGCATTCCGCCGGACTGGCGTTGTATCGCTGCGAGAACTGCGGATTCAGGGCGCGCCAGTATTTCTGGCATTGCCCCGCCTGCGGCAAGTGGGAAACTTATCCGCCGCGCCGCAGCGAGGAAACCGAAGTGCTGGTCAAAGCCAGTATGCAGGATTTAATGTAATCATGAGCAATCCCCAAATCATTGTCGCTCTCGATTTCGCAGTGCAGAAGGACGCACTTGCGCTGGTAGACAGGCTCGATCCCAAGCTGTGCCGGCTCAAGGTCGGCAAGGAAATGTTCACAGCCAACGGCCCGGTGCTGGTGGAGACGCTTATTCAGCGTGGATTCGAGGTATTCCTGGACTTGAAATTCCACGACATCCCCAACACCGTGGCAAGCGCCTGCAAAGCAGCAGCCCAGTTGGGCGTGTGGATGGTGAATGTCCATGCGCTGGGCGGACGTCGCATGATGGAAGCGGCGCGCGAATCGTTGGAGAGTGTGACCTCGCGGCCCAAGCTGATCGCGGTGACCGTGCTGACCAGCATGGGCCAGGCGGATTTGAATGAACTGGGCATACCCGGCGAACCGCGAGATACCGTGCTGCGGTTGGCGAAGCTGGCGCAGGCCAGCGGTCTGGATGGGGTAGTGTGCTCCGCGCAGGAGGCACAAGTGCTACGGCAAGAACTGGGGGCGGATTTCTGTCTGGTTACGCCCGGAATCCGCCCGGCGAACGCCGCTCAGGACGACCAGGTGCGCATCGTCACGCCCGCCGAGGCAATCCGCCTTGGCTCGGATTATCTGGTGATCGGTCGGCCCATAACCAAGGCGGCAGATCCCCTGCAGGTTCTACAGCAAATCAATTTTGAACTTAGTGGAGAAAAGCAATGAAAGTTAGCGTGATCGGCACCGGCTATGTCGGCCTGGTGACAGGCACCTGCCTGGCGGAAGTGGGCAACGATGTATTGTGCCTGGACGTGGATGTGAACAAGATCAACATCCTCAAGCAGGGCGGCATCCCGATTTACGAGCCGGGCCTGGAAGACATGGTCAAGCGCAACGTGGCCGCAGGCCGGCTGCGCTTCACCACCGACGTGGCCGAGAGCGCAAAGCACGGTGCGATTCAGTTCATCGCCGTGGGCACGCCGCCGGACGAAGACGGCTCCGCCGACCTGCAGTACGTGGTTGCCGCGGCGCGTGCCATCGGCCAGAACATGCAGGAATACAAGGTGATCGTGGACAAGTCCACAGTGCCGGTAGGCACCGCCGACAAAGTCCGTGCCGCAGTCCAGGAAGAGCTGAGCAAGCGCGGTACCCAGCTCGAGTTCAGCATCGCTTCCAACCCGGAATTCCTCAAGGAAGGCGCGGCGGTGGAAGACTTCATGCGTCCCGACCGTATCGTGCTCGGTGCCGAGGACGCCCGTGCCGTGGAACTGATGCGCTCGCTGTATGCACCCTTCAACCGCAACCACGACCGCCTGATCGTGATGGACATCAAGTCCGCCGAACTCACCAAGTATGCTGCCAACGCCATGCTCGCCACCCGCATCTCGTTCATGAACGAACTGGCCTTACTGGCCGAGAAAATGGGTGCGGACATCGAGAACGTGCGCCACGGCATCGGTTCCGATCCGCGCATCGGCTACCATTTTCTCTATGCCGGCTGCGGCTATGGTGGTTCCTGCTTCCCCAAGGACGTGCAAGCAATGCAGCGCACCGCCAAGGAATATGGCAGCGAGCTGCGCATCCTGAATGCCGTGGAAGTGGCGAACGAGCGCCAGAAGGAAGTGCTGCTCGACAAGATCACCGCCAGATTCGGCACCGATCTCAGCGGCAAGAACATCGCTATCTGGGGCCTCGCATTCAAGCCTAACACCGATGATATGCGCGATGCCCCCAGTCGTGTGCTGATCAAGGGGCTGTGGGAGCGCGGTGCCACCGTGACCGCGTACGACCCGGTAGCGATGCATGAGGCCACGCGAATCTTTGGCAACGATCCTCGTTTGAAACTGGTGGACACACCGATGGCGGCACTGGAGGGTGCGGATGCCCTGGCTATTGTCACTGAGTGGCAAGTGTTCCGTGCGCCGGATTTCGTCGCGCTTAAAGCCCAGCTCAAGAACCCGGTGATCTTCGACGGCCGCAACCTGTACGATCCGAAGGATGTGCGTGCGGCGGGGATTGAGTATTTCGCTATCGGAAGGTTGTAATCTGATTTAACCGCAGAGACGTAGAGGCGCGGAGGAATCAAGATATTCTCTGCGTCTCCGCGCCTCTACGGTGGAAAAAACTATGCTACCTAACTTTGAAAATGCCCGCGTTCTGGTCGTGGGCGACATCATGCTCGACCGTTACTGGTTCGGCGAGGTGAGCCGTATCTCGCCCGAGGCGCCGGTGCCGGTGGTGCATGTGAGTCGCACCGAAGAGCGCCCGGGTGGTGCCGCCAACGTGGCGCGCAATGCCGCGGCGCTGGGGGCCAGAGTTTCCCTGTTGTCGGTGGCGGGCAAGGATGAGGCGGGAGACAGTCTGGCCCGCCTGCTACACGACGAGAACGTCAATGTCGTGCTGCACCGCGATGCAGGCCTGGATACCACTATCAAACTGCGAGTGATCGGGCGGCAGCAGCAGTTGCTGCGCATCGATTTCGAAACCCAGCCGAGCCATGAGGTGCTGCTCAACAAGCTGGCGGATTTCGAAAAAATGCTGGCTGGTGCCGATGTGGTGATCCTGTCGGACTACGGCAAGGGCGGGTTGACCCATATCCGCCAGATGATCGAATTGGCGAATGCCACGCACAAGCCAGTGCTGGTCGATCCCAAGGGCGACGATTACGCGCGCTACCACGGTGCCACTCTGCTGACGCCAAATCGGGGTGAATTCCGCGAGGTGGCGGGAAGCTGGAAAAGCGAGGAAGAACTGGCGAAGAAAGCACAGCAGTTGCGCCTAGATCTCAATCTACAGGCGCTACTGGTGACCCGCAGCGAAGAGGGGATGACGCTCTACCGCGAAGCAGGTATGGTGCACGAGCATGCCCTGGCGCGCGAGGTTTACGATGTCAGCGGCGCAGGCGACACCGTGATCGCCACCTTGGGCGTGATGCTGGCGAGTGATTCCACCATGCCCGAGGCAGTGCGCGTCGCCAATCTTGCCGCCGGCATCGTGGTCGGCAAGCTCGGTACGGCGGTGGTGAGCTGCGATGAACTGATTACAGAATTGAACAAATAAAGGAAAACACCATGTACTACATCGTCACCGGCGCAGCCGGCTTTATCGGCGCCAACCTCGTCAAGGGGTTGAACGACCGCGGCATCACCGACATCATCGCGGTAGACAATATGAAAAAGGCCGACAAATTCAAGAATCTGGTGGATTGCGAGATCGCCGATTATCTCGACAAGGAAGATTTTCTCGACCTTATCCTGGACGGCGCATTCGAAGGCGATGTCGCCGCCATTTTTCACGAGGGCGCCTGCTCCGACACTATGGAGACCGATGGTCGCTACATGATGGAGAACAACTACCGTTACACCGTGTCACTGCTGGATTATTGCCAGAACGAGGACGTGCCCCTGCTGTACGCTTCCTCGGCCAGCGTTTACGGTGGTGGTTCGGTGTTCAGCGAGTCGCGCGAGCACGAGGGACCGCTCAACGTCTATGGCTATTCCAAGTTCCTCTTCGACCAGTACGTGCGCCGCATGTGGCAGCACAAAACCTCACAGATCGTCGGCTTCCGCTATTTCAACGTGTACGGTCCGCGCGAGCAGCACAAGGGGCGTATGGCCTCGGTGGCCTTTCATTTCTTCAACCAGTACCAGGCCGAAGGCAAGGTCAAGCTGTTCGACGGTTGTGACGGCTATGCCAACGGCGAGCAGCGGCGCGATTTCGTGTCGGTGGAGGATGTGGTCAAAGTTAACATGTGGTTTCTCGATCACCCCGAGCAGTCCGGCATCTTCAATCTCGGCACCGGCAACAGCCAGACCTTCAACGACGTGGCCGTGGCGGCCGTGAACAGCTGCCGCAAGGCCAAGGGCGAAGCGCCGCTTGGCCTGAAGGAAATGCAGGCGCAGGGACTGGTCGAATACGTGGCCTTTCCAGAGGCGCTCAAGGGCAAGTACCAGAGTTTTACCCAGGCGGATATCTCCGCGTTGCGCACGGCGGGTTACGATGAGCCGTTCCTGACTGTGGAGCAGGGCGTGGAGCGTTATGTGGATCATCTGCGTCAACGCGTGTAGCGCTGCAGCGTTATGAGGATTGCAAGTCTGTTTCGTTAATCAACACTAGGGGATTTTCATGAAAAAACTGTTTCTTATCCTGATCGCCTGTTTCGCCTTTGCTACCACCGCTTTTGCGGGCCCGGTCAATCTGAATAGCGCCACTACCGCCGAGCTGGAAGTCCTGAATGGCGTTGGCCCGGTTAAAGCCAAAGCGATCATGGACTATCGCGTCAAGAATGGCCCTTTCAAGTCGGTGGATGATCTGGAAAAGGTACCGGGTTTCGGAAAAAAGACAGTGGACAAGCTGCGCGCCGACCTGACGGTGACCAGTGGTGCGGCGCCCTCCAAGGTTGCAGGAAAGCCCAAGGCTGCGGCTGATAAGAAGTAACTGCTACCGGAGCACTGCTAAAACAGCCCCGTTCGCGGGGCTGTTGCTATTTGCGGGGTATGTTTGAGTGTTTCTGGAAAATGCTTTAAATTGAACAAATTGCTATTAAACAGAAAGAGAGTCGCGTTTGTCTGATGCAGGAGAAATTCTGATTCCGTCCTGGGCGATGGGACTGCATGCCATAGCCCTGGCGGTGCTGGATGATGAGGGCCGAATTATCGAGTCTAATCAGGGCTTTCTTTCAGTAACAGCGGAGGCAAAGGTGGAGGGGAGCAGCGTGCGCCTGGCCAAGCCGGATATGGCAGCGCTCAGCAAGGCAGAAGTCGGGTTGAACGGTAAGGTATACACCGGAGCGCTCGTCTTTGCTGTCCTTACAGGTTCGTCGGATGGTTGGGGTGCTTTGTCTGGCAGCGTCTACCGTGCCGGGTCAGGATGGCTGCTCGCAGCCGAGGTAGGTATTTCGGCATACCCGCAGCTCAATGGCGTGATCGAGCGGCTGGGAAGAGATCTGGAGGATACGGAGCGCACCCTGGCGCGACGCAATCAGGCGCTGCAAAAAGCACTGGAGGAGGTCGAACTGCTCAAGCGCCAGGATACCCTGACCGGTTTGGCTAACCGCAGAAGCCTGGATGACCGCATCACTGAAGAGATTGGCCGCTGGGAACGGTATCGCCGTCCGCTGGGGTTGATATTGATGGAGATGGATGATTTCGGCGGGGTCAATGAAAACTACGGCCGCGAAGTGGGGGATGAACTGCTGCACCATGTAGCGACGGTTATCACCCACTCGGTGCGCACCACCGATCTGGCGGCACGCTATGGCGGATTGGAGTTTGCCATGCTGTTGCCGGAAACCAATGAAATGGGCGCGCTGATCGTGGCTGAACGGCTGCGCATGGAACTGGAAGGGCAGTTTATCCTGCCCATGACACGTCCTCTGACCGCCAGTTTTGGCGTAGCCATGCTGTTGCCGGGGGAGAGCCGCCAGGAGTTGTGTGCCAGGGCCGGTCGGGCGGTTGGGTATTCCAAGAAAAACGGCAGGAATTGCGTGACGATGGCAGGTGTGATCAGCGAATGCGACCAGCTCTATGGGGTTGCTCCACAAGGCACACAGGGAACAGACAAGAATGTTTAAAAGCATAGAGGAATTTGTCGGTAATACGCCACTGGTGAAGCTGAAACGATTGCCTGGCAATACCAGCAACACCGTGCTGGTCAAACTGGAAGGCAATAATCCTGCCGGTTCGGTCAAGGATCGGCCGGCGCTTTTCATGATCCAGCGGGCAGAAGCGCGCGGCGAGATCAAGCCGGGCGACACCCTGATCGAGGCGACCAGCGGCAATACCGGCATCGCACTTGCGATGGCGGCGTCGATGCGCGGGTACAAAATGGTGCTGGTGATGCCGGAGCATATGAGCGTGGAGCGACGCCAGGTGATGCGCGCCTTCGGTGCGGAAATTGTGCTGACACCGAAGGAAGGCAGCATGGAAGCCGCGATCGACACGGCCAACCGGATGCATGACGAGGGCCGGGGGATCATCCTCGATCAATTCTCCAACCCGGACAACCCGCAAGCCCATTACGAGGGCACCGGCCCGGAAATCTGGCGCGACACTCAGGGCACAATCACCCATTTTGTCAGCAGCATGGGTACCACCGGCACCATCATGGGCTGCTCGCGCTACCTCAAGGAACAGGATCCGGACATCCAGATCGTTGGCGTGCAACCCAGCGAAGGCTCGCAGATTCCCGGCATCCGCAAGTGGCCGCTGACCTATCTGCCAAAAATCTGTGATTTCAAGCGGGTAGACCGCCTGATCGAAGTTGGCCAGCAGGAAGCCGAGGAAATTACGCGCCGGCTGGCGGCGGAGGAAGGTATTTTCGCCGGTATCTCGTCTGGCGGCGCATTGGCGGCCGCGCTCAGAGTGTCGGCGGAAACCGAAAATGCGGTCATTGTATCCATCGTGTGCGACCGGGGTGACCGCTACCTGTCAACCGGCGTGTTCCCGGCCTGATTCCAGGGAAATGAAGTCTTCCTTGCCATGGGCGAAGGCTGTCCGTGCCATGATCCTGCTCGCGTTTTTTTCTCCCGGTGTCGAGGCCGGGCAAATTACGTTGAGCATCGATGATATTTCTTCACCTGCTTTTCATGCCAAGGCGATTAGCGCTACGCTGGACGGCCCGAATTTTTCCCGTCTAGAGGCACGTATCGGAGAGTTTTCACTGCGTGAGCGGACTTGGCGCAAGGTACGCCTGACCTGCGTAAAGACTCAATGGAAAAATGGCGAGATCCGCTGCGACCAGGGTGAGCTGGATCTGGGTGAAAAGTTGCCAGTACGCTTCGTTTATCAGCAGCAGTCAAAAACGCTGGCGCTGACCCTGAATTTTCCTCTTGGTGAGACTTGGCAGCTTGGTGCGCAATGGGGCAAGCCCGGCTGGAAAGTCCGGGTCGAGGCCCGCAATGGACAGGTCGTGCGGCTGGCCGGTTTTCTGCCGCAGGGCGGCGTTCGGCCTACTGCAGGAACGTGGAGCGGCAGTATCGGTCTGGACGGTAGCCATGCCGGGGTGGAAAGCGTCACCGCCGATGCGGTGTTCAAGGATATTGCTTTTGCCGATGCCAGCGGATTGCATGCCGGCGAGAAAATCGGTGGTGGGGTGCGATGTGATGTGTCGCGCCGGAAAGACGGCTGGCTATGGCGGGGCGAGGTGGACTGGAAGTCCGGAGAGATCTTCTGGCAGCCGATTTATTTTGCCGATGGCGGGCATCGGTTTGTCGGGCAGGGCAGCCTGGAAGCGGGCTTGTTGCGCGTCAATCAGGGCAGCTTGCGGTTGGCGGGGGTGGGGGAGGCCCAGCTTTCCGGTGCATGGGACATGGCGGGCCGGGGCCTGACGGATTTCGATCTTAAGGCGGCGGGTATCGACGTGGCCGGGCTGTATAAGGTGCTGCTCAAACCTTTTCTGGAAAAAACTGCCTTCGTTAAGCTGCAGGCCAAGGGCGCCGCCGATCTGGCGTGGCGCTACCGCGACGGCGTGACCACTGACTTCGACCTGAACCTGCGCGCTGCCGAATTCGTCGACGAGGACCAGCGCTTCGCGCTGCATGGCATGAACGCCCATATCCCATGGTCGAACATAGAAGAGCGACAAGCAGAATTTGGCTTCCAGAGTGGCGAGGTTTTGCGACTGGCGCTGGGCGAAACAAGGGTGCTGCTGACGACGAGAGGATGGCAGATCAGCACACCCGACTTTTCCATTCCGCTGCTCGATGGCAGGATCAATGTCGATGGCTTCACTGCCAGCCGTAGCGATGGCGCCTGGCAGTGGCGCTTCAGCGGGGGTCTCGCGCCTGTTTCGATGGAGCGTTTCAGCGAGGCATTGAAGCTGCCGCTCATGCATGGCACGCTGTCCGGCATCATCCCCGCCGTCAGCTATGCCGGCGGCAATCTCAAGGTGGATGGCGCCTTGTTGTTCAAGGTGTTCGACGGCACTGTCGTGGTCAAAGATCTCTCGCTGTTAGAACCTTTCGGTCGCGTTCCGCGCCTGTCGGCTACTCTCGACATGCGTAACCTTGATCTCGATCTGCTGACAAGTGCCTTTTCCTTCGGCAACATGCAGGGGCGCATCGACGTTGCGGTGGGTGGGCTGGAACTGTCGAACTGGCGTCCGGTGAAGTTCGATGCCAATGTGGCAAGCAGCCCCGGAAACTATCCGAAGAAGATAAGCCAGAAGGCAGTGCAGAGCATTTCGTCTCTGGGTGGCGCCGGGGCCGCCGCCGCGATACAGCGCAGCTTTCTGAGCTTCTTCGAGCAGTTCGGTTACGACCGGATCGGCCTTTCCTGCGTGCTGCGCAATGGGGTGTGCCTGATGGACGGTGTCGAGCCGGCGCTGCATGGCTACGTTATCGTGAAGGGCGGCGGCATACCGGCGATCAGCGTAATCGGTTACAATCGCGAGGTGAGTTGGGACGAGTTGCTGGAGCGGCTGAAGCGGGTCACCCAGAAGAATGTGAAGCCGGTTATCCAGTAAAGAAGCAAAGGAGATTTAATGAGAACATTACCCATGGCTATGGCCGTGTTGCTGGCTGCGACGGTTTCGGCGTGCGTCACCATCAACATCTATTTTCCCGCAGCGGCAGCAGAAAAGGCTGCCGACAAGATCATTGACGAGGTGTGGCAGTTGAAGAAACAGGGCGAAGCACCGGCACCGGCCAAACCGGACGAACAGAAATAGGAGGTCACAATGTACAGCCAGATTCTTCGTTTGTGGATGCTTGTTGCTCTGCTGTGGATGCCTTTTCTGGCGTTTGCCGCAGCTGACCTGGAAATCAACACGCCTGCCATCGGCAGCCTGAAAATGACCATGCAGCAGCGTCATGATCAGCTTGCAGGTCACTATGTCAGTGGCGCGGTCGGCTTGACGCGCGACGGTCTGATTGCGATGCGCGACGCTTCCTTGGTGCCGCTGGCGCAACGCCAGGTGGTGAACGGCCTGGTTGCGGCAGAGAACCAGGATCGCCATGCCCTGTACCGCGAGATTGCACGCGCCAACGGCCATCCGGAATGGGAGGAGGAGATACGTACCACCTTCGCCCAGCGCTGGGTGCAGAAGGCTGCGTCGGGATGGTGGTATCAGAATCAGAGCGGGGCATGGGTACGAAAGTAGTGCTCGGATACTTCCGCGACAAAATTTCCCGGAAAGAATACGGAATATCGTGAAATTACCACGACATTTTTAATATTTCATCCTTTGTGTCCTCTGTTGGGTTCTTTCTAAAGTCTTCTTCTGCTTCATGCATATAAAGAAAAACTAAAAGTTGCCATGACAAAGATAGATTGTTTTATCAACCGGCTAAGACGCTGGTCGTGTATTTGTCTTGGGTTTGGCCTGATATTGTTTGCGCCCCGCATTGTTGCGCTGGGCCTGGGCGAAATTCAGGTTGCCTCGAAATTGGGCGAGCATTTCAGCGGCCGGATTCCTGTTATTTCCACGACCGGCGAATCAGTCGAGCCATCGTGTTTCAAGTTGGTGAACGAGTCACACAAACAGGATGGAATTCCCCTTGTCGACTCCGCCAGACTGACTGTAGCTGGCGGGAGTGGCAAGACTTATCTCCAGGTTTCCAGTCGGAAAAGAATTAACGATCTGGCAGTCAGGCTGCTGGTCAAGGCTGGCTGTGAAAGCGAAGTAATCCGGGAATACACGATTCTGCTCAACCTGCCTGATAACGTGATAACCACCCGACCTGATCAGGCGGTTATCAGCGCGCCGCTGGTTGAACCCGACCTTTCTCCACCCCAACCTGTTTTGTCCGCGAGCCAGCGCGATCGTCGCGCAGGCGGCATGGTATGGGAAATCACAGCAGGGGAAAGCCTGGCTAGCATAGCTGCGAATATTTACCCGAATAGCCGACGCATGCAAAGACGATTTTCTCGTCATGCAATGGCAGCTAATCCTGAAGTCTTTGCGGATAAAAATCCTGACATGCTTCTGTCTGCCGGGACAGTGCTCTATTTTCCGGACTTGAGAGAATTGGCACGTCAGCCTGCCGAAAAAAAAGCGGGTCAGGGCCTGGCAGCGGAGTCTGCTGCACAACCGGATACGAAGCCAGATGTGAAGCCAGATAAACCTCCTGTTAGCCGAAAAACCTCAAAGGCCAAAAAGCTGGGTGCTGAATCTGAAGTACGCCTCAAATTGACCACGGGTGATCTGGATATTTCTGCCAGCGGCAAGATCACCGAAGGAGAGCGCGAAATTCTGCGCGAGAAGCAGCGCATCCTGATGGACATCGATGATATGGCAGCCAACAACCTGTCGTTAAATCATCGTCTGAAGCAGATGGAGGAACACATCCTGGGGTTGCAGACCAAACTGGAAGGGCTGGAACGTCAGCGCAGCGAAATGGCGTCCAATCGACCCGCCGTGCCAGCACCCCATTCCGAGCCACGCCAAGAAATATGGGAATGGCCAGCCTACACTGCGATTATCGCCCTCTCTGCCGGAGGCTTGGGGCTGCTGATGGTTGCGTATTTGAAGAGAAAGAGAAAAAAGGCTGAAGCTGAAGCCCTGATGGAACTTGATGTGGACCTGGGTAGCGTTTGGGAGGTTGATCCTGATGCCAAGAAATCGGGTTCGTCGGCTTCCTTATCAAACTCCGCGAACGCTGGTGTCCAGATGGGAAAGGCTATCGCGCCTGTAGACGTCCTGGAAATAGACGGGCAGCCTTCCTCTTCTGATGTACCTAAAGCTCAGTATGGTGTTTCTGACACCGGTTTTGAGA
The DNA here is from genome assembly GCF_000297055.2 of Sulfuricella denitrificans skB26. Classification (NCBI taxonomy): domain Bacteria; kingdom Pseudomonadati; phylum Pseudomonadota; class Betaproteobacteria; order Nitrosomonadales; family Sulfuricellaceae; genus Sulfuricella; species Sulfuricella denitrificans. The sequence goes on from NC_022357.1 coordinate 1,054,127, forward strand.
TTGCGCTGGACAGCATTGAAAGCGCGGTTGAAGAGGCGGATATTTACCTTGCTCTGGGGGAGAAGGACAGGGCTATTGCCAACCTGAAATATCAGATTGATTCCCACCCCAGATCAACTGCCGACCTCTGGTTTAAACTTATGGAAATCTATCATGATTTCGATATGCGGCCGGAATTTGAGGCGCTGGTGACCGAATTTCGCCGGTATTTCAATATTGCTAAGCCAAACTGGGAAACGATGGCGTCTGGTGAGATCTCATCCCGCAGTATTGCGGAGTTTCCGCGCCTGATGGGAAAAATATCTTCCACCTGGGGTAGCGCCGCTTGCCTTGAATACCTGCATCATCTCTTGCTGGACAACAAGGGTGGGCTGCGGGAGGGGTTCGAGCTTGGCATAGCGAGCGATATTCTCCTGCTTATTCATCTTCTGGAAGGGATGCTTGGAAAGCTGCCTGCCGGTGAGGTGCCTTCCGAGGAAAATAGAGCCCTGGAGTTCACTTTTGAGCCAAGCGTGCAGGTTGAACCCGAGAAAAATGATTTTTCATCGCATACCATCGAAGTAAGCGATCCGACTGTAGCGGAACTCGGCCCTCTTCTTGAGTTGGAGATTGTGCCACCAGTTGTTAAGAATTTTCCTGAACTAAATCAGGAAGACGCAGGCCAAGCGGTCTTGCTCGAGGCTGAAAAGCGGGCGTTCAGCCTTGATCTAGGCACAGCAGGCGAACCTGAGAAAAGCCATCACGATCTGCCCAAACTGGAGTGGGACAATCTTCCGGTAGTGGAGTCTGTCAGCGTCCTTGCAAGACCAGATCCGAGATCTGCGCTGGAAAGGCGTCATCCCAGAATTGTCGAGAACATTACCTTGATCTGGGGTGGGCTGGAAATTGTAAGCTATCTAAAAAGTCTCGTCGTTGACAGTCGAGGCGATCGAGAAGGTTTCGATAAGGAGGTCTTATCCGAGTTAATGATGCTCTCCACTATAGCGGTGGTTGATGAAGGCGTCACCGATATCTGGAGTTCGTCGGGTGAGAGCAAGCTGGCGGCGCAGGAAGCTTTAAAGCCGCGTAAGGCGGATTAGCCCAGGCCGGATTTAACTGGCGCTGTCGGAGGTATAATGGCCGCCCTGATCAACGGAATTCGAAGAACATGACCCCGGTACTGGTGTTTGACATAGAAACGGTCCCCGATATAGCGGGATTGCGCAAGCTCAACGGGCTTGGGGATGAAATCGACTCGGCCCAAGTGGCGGAGATGGCCTTCCACCAACGTCGTCAGGTAACGGGCAACGACTTTCTGCAACTGCATGTGCAGCGTGTGGTAGCGATATCCTGCGCCCTGCGCGAGCGCGACAGCTTCCGCATCTGGTCGCTGGGCAATCCCGAGGACGACGAGGCGGAGTTGATCCGCCGCTTCTTCGAGGGCATCGAGAAATATACGCCGCAGATCGTGTCGTGGAACGGCAGTGGCTTCGATCTGCCGGTGCTGCACTACCGCGCCATGATCCACGGCATCCAGGCGCCGCGCTACTGGGACATGGGCGAAGACGACCGCGAGTTCAAGTGGAACAACTACATCAGCCGCTACCACACCCGCCATCTCGACCTGATGGACTTGCTTGCGCTCTACCAGCCACGCGCGAATGCACCGCTGGACCAGATTGCACAACTGGTCGGCCTGCCCGGCAAGCTCGGCATGGATGGCTCGAAGGTCTGGGATGCCTTCCAGAACGGCGAGATCGACGGTATCCGCAATTATTGCGAAACCGACGTCGCCAACACCTACCTGGTTTACCTGCGTTTCCAGCTGATGCGCGGCGCGTTGACGCGCGAGGCATACCAATCCGAGTGCGATCTGGTGCGCGCTACCTTGAGCAAGTCCGATGCGCCGCACTGGCAGGAGTTCCTGGCTCTGTGGAAATGACTAATAAAATCTTTTGAACCGCAGCTGGAGTAAGGTGCGTCTCACGCATCTTTTGCACCGGTGCCGCACTCTATATTTACAGGTTTTTCAAATTGAATCCCATGACCATTATTGAATCTCTCGACCACGAAGGGCGCGGCGTCGCCCATGTGGAAGGCAAAACCATCTTTATTGAAGGCGCCCTGCCCGGTGAAACGGTGGAATATTCCACCTTCAAGAAAAAGCCTAGCTACGAGCAGGCCACGGCCACGAAAATCCTCAAGCCCAGCTTCATGCGCGTCACGCCGCGTTGTCCGAGTTTCGGCCTGTGCGGCGGCTGCAGCATGCAGCATATGGAGGCCGGGGCGCAGGTTGCGGCCAAGCAGCGCGTGCTGGAAGACAACCTGTGGCATATCGGCAAGGTGAAGGCGGAGGAAATGCTCGCCGCCATCTATGGCCCACCCTGGGGCTATCGCCACCGAGCGAGGGTGTCGGTCAAATATGTGCGCAAGAAAGAGCGCGTCCTGGTTGGTTTCCATGAAAAACGCAGCAGCTTTATCGCCGACATGGAGAGCTGCGAAGTGCTGCCACCGCGCATTTCCGCCCTGCTCATGCCACTGCGCGCATTGGTCGAACAGCTTTCCATCCGTGAGCGCTTGCCGCAGGTGGAAGTAGCGCTGGGTCAGGATGTCGACGTGCTGGTGCTGCGCATCATGGATCCGTTGAACGAGCAGGATGAAGCGCTGCTGCGGGCGTTCGCGGACAGGCATCGGGTTCAGTTTTTCCTGCAGTCCAAGGGCCCCGATACGGTGCAACCGTTTTATCCGCTGGATGCGCCGGAGCTCAACTACACCTTGCCGGATTTCGACATCGTGATGCCGTTTCGACCCACCGAATTCACCCAGGTCAACCCGGATATCAATCGCGTGTTGGTGCGCCGCGCAATTAACTTGCTCGATCCGAAGCCGGGCGAGCGCATCGCCGACCTGTTCTGCGGGCTGGGTAATTTCAGCCTGCCGATCGCCCGGCGCGGTGCTGACGTGGTGGGGGTTGAAGGCAGCGCCAGCCTGGTGCAGCGTGCGCAGGCGAATGCCGAGGTTAACGGTTTATCGGCGCGGGCACGTTTTGTCGAGGCGAATCTGTTCGAGACGGATGCCGTCGGCCTGAAAAAACTGGGGCATTTCGATAAAATGCTGATCGACCCGCCGTGCGATGGCGCGGCAGAAGTGATCAAGGCGCTGGCGGAAGACGGGCCGCAGCGCATCGTCTACGTGTCGTGCAGCCCGGCTACGCTGGCGCGCGATGCCGGAGTGCTGGTGCATGAAAAAGGCTATAGGCTGAAAGCCGCCGGCGTGGTCAACATGTTCCCGCATACCGCGCACGTCGAATCCATCGCCCTGTTCGAGAAATAAAAAAGGGCGGCCACGGCCGCCCTTTTTTGATGTTGCGCGGTGTCTAGTCGCGTTCGCCGGTGAGCGCCATCAGAAGCGATAGCAGGTGGACGAACAGGTTGTAGATGTCCAGGTAAATCGCCAGGGTGGCCATGATGTAATTGGTTTCCCCGCCGGTGACGACGCGACTGACGTCATACAGGATGAAGCCGGAGAAAATCAGCACGGCAATCGCGGAGATGGTGAGCTGCATCGCCGGAATCTGGAAGAACATGTTGGCAATCATGGCGACGATCAGCAGGATCAGCCCGATGAACAGGAACTTGCCCATGAAGCTGAAATCTTTCTTGGTTACCGTGGCAATGGTCGCCAGGGAGAAGAAGATCAAACCCGTGCCGCCTGCCGCCATTCCGACCAGCTGTGCGCCGTTTCTCAGATGCAGAGCGGCTTGCAGAATAGGTCCGAGTATCAGGCCCATGAAGAAGGTGAGGCCAAGCAGGAGTACGATACCGAGGCTGTTTTCGCGGTTTTTGCTGATCCCCCAGAACAGGCCGAACATCACCGCCATCATGAGGATGAAGCCCATAAACGGGCTTTGCGCCATGAACGAGAAGTTCAGGTTGATGCCGATCACCGCGCCGATCACCGTCGGAACCATGCTCAAACCGAGCAGCATATAGGTGTTGCGCAATACCTTGTTGGCAGCAAGGGCCAGTTCGGTTGTTTGTGACGTCATTCGCAGTTCAGGTTGCATCCGTTAACTCCTATTACAAAAAAGACATGAGTAAGACTACGCAATTCGGGTTAAAGTTTCAAGCACTGGTCAATATTGGTGGCAAACGGTATCATGACGGCCATTGGAAGGTTGGCCGAGTGGTTTAAGGCAGCAGTCTTGAAAACTGCCGATCTGAAAGGATCCGTGAGTTCGAATCTCACACCTTCCGCCAATTCGATATCCAGCACTATCCATAAAAGTACTCAATCCCCTGTAAATTTAGGGTATCGCCTTCCGTTCCAAACAAGTCGAGGAATTGAAGCGCATCAAGTGGCGCGCTTCTGCCACAAAGCCATAACCAGAAATAAACCAAGGCAAAATAGCGCCTTTCTTCGCAATATCCGGAGCATCATGATTACCAGCATCACCCAACGCATCGCTCAGGAACTTTTCGTTCATCCCAATCAAGTCCAGGCCGCTGTCGATCTGCTCGACGGGGGCGCCACGGTTCCCTTCATCTCGCGCTACCGCAAGGAAGCGACCGGCAGCCTCGACGACACCCAGATGCGCACGCTGGAAGAGCGCCTGCGCTACCTGCGCGAGCTGGAGGAAAGGCGCAGCGCCATCCTCAAGAGCGTCGCCGAGCAGGGCAAGCTCAGCGCGGAGCTGGAAAAGGAATTGCTCGGCGCCGACAGCAAGGTACGCCTGGAAGACCTCTATCTGCCCTACAAGCCTAAGCGCCGCACCAAGGCGATGATCGCCCGAGAGGCAGGCCTGGAGCCGCTGGCAGAGGTGCTGCTGGCTGACCCCATGCGGGTGCCGGAAGAGGCCGCGCTGGCTTACGTCGATGCCGACAAAGGCGTGGCCGACGTCAAAGCCGCGCTGGAAGGCGCACGCCATATCCTGATGGAGAAGTTTTCAGAGGATGCCGAATTGCTTGGGAAATTGCGCGACTACCTGTGGGATAACGGCGTGCTCAAATCCACCCTGGTGGCAGGCAAGGAGATTGAAGGCGCAAAATTCCGCGACTATTTCGATTCCCGCGAACCGCTGAAAGCCATTCCCTCGCACCGTGCGCTGGCGCAACTGCGCGGACGCAACGAAGGTTTCCTGCAACTGGCTCTGGTGTTGGAGGAAGACGAGCAGGCGCAGGGACGTGCCGCGCCACCCAACCGCTGCGAACAGATGATCGCCCGGCGTTTTCTTGTAAAGCCCCCTCTCGCACAGACGGGAGAGGGCGGGCGTCCCGCCGACAAATGGCTGAATGAAACCGTGCGCTGGGCGTGGCGGGTGAAGATTTTCCTGCACCTCGACCTGGAATTGACCAGCCGTTTGCGCGAAGCCGCCGAGGCCGAAGCGATCCGTGTGTTCGCACGCAATCTTCACGACCTGCTGCTCGCCGCGCCAGCCGGGCCGCGCACTACCATCGGCCTCGATCCGGGGCTGCGCTCCGGGGTAAAAGTGGCAGTGGTGGACACTACCGGCAAGCTGGTCGATTTCTCCACCATCTATCCGCACGAACCCAAGCGCGAGTGGGAAAAGTCCGTCGCGGTGATTGCGGCGCTGGCCACCAAGCACCGCGCCGAACTGATCAGTATCGGCAACGGTACCGCCTCGCGCGAAACCGACAAGCTGGCGAATGAGGTGATCAAGCGTCACCCCGATCTGAAACTGCAAAAGCTGGTGGTGTCGGAAGCTGGCGCCTCGGTGTATTCCGCCTCTGAACTCGCAGCGCGCGAGTTCCCCGACGTCGACGTGACCATACGCGGCGCGGTGTCCATCGCCCGCCGCCTGCAAGACCCGCTCGCCGAACTGGTGAAGATCGACCCCAAATCTATCGGTGTCGGCCAGTACCAGCACGACGTCAACCAGTACGATCTGGCGCGCGGCTTGGACGCAGTAGTGGAGGACTGCGTCAACAAGGTCGGAGTGGACGTGAATACCGCCTCGGCGCCGTTGCTGGCACGCATTTCCGGGCTGAACGCCACGCTCGCCGGGAATATCGTGGACTACCGCGACCAGTACGGCGCCTTTTCAAGCCGCTCGGCGCTGAAAAAGGTTCCGCGCCTCGGCGACAAGACCTTCGAGCAAGCAGCCGGTTTCCTGCGTATCATGAACGGCGATAACCCGCTCGACGCCTCCGCCGTTCACCCGGAATCCTATCCGCTGGTGGAGCGGATCGTCGCCCGCCTCAAGGTCGGCATCAAGGGATTGATCGGCGACAGCAATACCCTGCGCCGCCTCGCGCCGACCGAGTTCACCGACGAGAAGTTTGGTCTGCCGACGGTGAAGGACATCCTCTCCGAACTGGAAAAACCCGGGCGCGACCCGCGCCCGGAATTCAAAACCGCCACCTTCCAGGAAGGGGTGGAAGAGCTCAAGGATTTGCAGCCCGGCATGATCCTCGAAGGCGTGGTGACCAACGTCGCCAACTTCGGCGCTTTCGTCGATATCGGCGTGCACCAGGATGGCCTGGTACACATCTCGGCGCTGGCGCAAAAATTCGTCAAAGACCCGCACAGCATCGTCAAGGCAGGAGATGTGGTGCGGGTCAAGGTGCTGGAAATTGACCCTATCCGACGCCGCATCGCGCTCACCATGCGCCTCAGCGATGACACAGCACCTGCCGCGTCGACACTGCGCAACGAACCTTCACGCAAGCCACAGGCCAAACGCGAGCCGGCGCCTCAAGTTGGAGGCGCGATGGCAGCGGCAATGGCCAAGTTGCGCAAGGGTGGATAATCACGAAATCATGAACAGGTGTCTCGGGGTGGTTTCGTAATGCAGATTTTCGACCGTGACGCACTCGAGTCGGCGGTTCGCTCCGGGCGACGAGCATTTACTGAATGCGATTTTTCCAATGCGGATTTGTCCAGATTGGACTTGTCGGCCATCGAGTTCTCCAATTGCGAGATCACGAGGGTTAATCTGCGCGGAGCGAGTATTTGCGACAGCGCCTGGATTTCGTGCAGAGGGGTCGGAGCAAGCCTGCATGCGACTGATTGCAGTGATACAAGCTTCTTGCGGTGCAATTTCTCAAATACGGATTGGCGCGGTGCAAGGCTTTCGTCTGCACGCTTCGAAGGCTGCAAGCTAACGGGCGCCAACTTCAGCGATGCTCGTCTGCTGGGCATCCATTTCGAGCGCTGCCTGCTCGTCAGCGCAATACTTCGGGGCGTGTCATTCCGTAAGAGTGAACTTATAGGGCTTGATTTCACCGACGCCGACCTTGGTGGCGCCGATTTCCGCGATGCCGTGTTAACGGAGTGCAGCTTGCGAGAGGCATCGCTACGGACAGCTTCGTTTCTCAATGCTGATCTGCGTGGATGTGATCTCGGTAGTCTGAATTTTAGTGACGCAGGGGCGTTACGTGGTGCAATTATCTCCAGCTCTCAGGCAACGGAGCTTCTCGGCGGTTTCGGTTTGACAGTGCTTTAGGTGACTTACCCATTGATATGCTACTTACCGCTTTTTTTGAACATATCAGGAAAAAGCAGAACCGGCTCTGGAGTTGGGTAATAGTCTCAAAAGTGCACGAGGGACGTTGAAAAAGTCTCTCCATTACAGACACTCACTCAAACCAAATGGTTTTTTCGGAATTATTTCCATCGTTCGAAATTGCTTGCAGCCCTATGAGGCGGCTGTGTACCAAGAGAAGTAAGTCGGCATTATTACAAACCGACCCGAACCTATCTTTCCAGGCAAGCTTCTAATTATTAGAATATTTTTGTCCGCCTAATACCATAGATGGTAAAATGGTCTAATTGTTAACCTTATTTTGCGAAGTCTAAATGAAATCTAAGATATTGTTCATTCTATCCTTGACTGTTTTGTTGTCAGGCACTGCCAATGCTGCAACCACTAGCTTCTTTACCGGTTCGGAGGTTGCGACACTTGTGGCATCTGGAGCGACCTCTGATACCATCAGTAGCAATGGTTATCTGTTCACTTATACCCGTGATAAATTATTTACCGGTGGGGTTAGCACAGCTGAGCCAGGCCGATATGTTAGAGTTCCATGGCCTGATGGCGTGGAAGCGCAAGCTGTGACTGTTGGCCCGGTCAGTAAACCGCAAATCACAATAAGCCGGGTCGATGGGAACGTCTTCGACATTACTGCCTTCACTGCTAAATTGCTTGCCAGCTCGGGTGGAGCAGGCGGCGCATTTGAAGTGGTTCCTCTTATTAACGGCGAAGACAAATACAAAGACCCCGTTGCTTTCAATGCCACAGGGTATACAAACCAGATATTTTCATACGGTTCCCCTTCCACGTCGTTACTGACAGGGGCTGACGCGTATAAATTCAGTCTGTACGTCGACTTCGCCTTGACGGGCCTCACTCTGGTGGATGCCAGCACTACGCCAGTCCCAGTTCCAGCAGCTTTATGGTTATTTGGAACAGGGCTGATTGGTTTGGCCGGTGTTATTCGCAAGCGCAAAACAACTTAATTGGCGTTCTTGCTTACGAAGACGGCGGCCAATTGGTCGCCTTTTTTGTTTGTGGGTTCGTTTGCTGAAGGTCTTGCTTTCATCTGGTGCGAAGGACCGAAAAGGGTCGCGAAGGAAGTTGATCTTTCCATGCGGCAGACGTTGATTAGCAGGGAAATCGGATAGGGCGCGCTACGAGGGGTTGTTACCAGTTGCAACGCCTTCATCCCAGCAGGGCGACGCTTTTTACCTGGGCAAAAACCATTGTACCCGGCTGAAGACCTAGAAGGGTGCGGGATTTGCGGGTGACCCTCGCCAGTAGCGGGACGCCTCCCGTATCGAGTTTAATCATGACCTGAGACGGGTTCTCGTCGGCAATTTCCACTACTTGGGCCGGCAGGATGTTGAGGATGCTGGAATCGTCGTGATGCTCCAGCGCGAGGCTCACATCGCGGGCATGGATGCGCAGGCGCATGGGATGCCCTGGTGCTTGGGTTTGCCGGGCGACACTGATGCTGCCGCCGCTGTAATCCAGTCGGGTGAGGCGGAAAGTGTCGTCATGTTCTCCGATCACTGTATCCAGCACCACGCCCGCCTCGTCGCCGTGGGCCAGGGGTAGATCCAGGCGCGCCAGCATGGCATGAAGCGGCCCATGGGCCACGGTTTTCCCCCTATCCATCAGCACCATATGGTCGGCCAGCCGCGCTACTTCATCCGGAGAGTGGCTGACATAGATGACCGGGATCGATAGTTCGTCGTGGAGGCGCTCCAGATAGGGAAGGATGTCCTTCTTGCTGGCCAGGTCCAGCGCGGCCAAGGGCTCATCCATCAGGAGCAGGCGCGGGCTGGAGAGCAGCGCCCGGGCGATCGCCACGCGTTGCCGCTCGCCGCCGGACAAATGCGCCGGGTTGTGGTCGAGAAGTTGCCCGATGCCGACCAGTTCGACAGCTTGCTCAAAACTCACCCGTCGTTCCGCCGCCGGGATGCGCTTCCAGCCATATTCCAGGTTGCGGCGCACGTTCAGGTGAGGAAACAGGCTGGCTTCCTGAAACACATACCCCAGAGGGCGGCGGTGGGTGGGCAGGAAGAAACCGTTGTTTTCATCCTGCCAGATCTCGCCGTTCACGGCGAGATAGCCGTCCGGCGCGCGTTCCAGTCCGGCGAGGCAGCGTAGCACCGTGGTTTTGCCCGATCCCGAGTTGCCGAACAGCGCGGTCACTCCCTTTCCCGGTGCATCGAACGAAGCGTTCAGCCGGAAATCACCGAGGGCCAGGCTGAACCGGGCAGACAGGCTGCTCATGGGCCCACTCTCTGCGTGCGCTGGCCGAAGCCATACAGCGCCAGCAGTACCAGGAAAGAAAACAGCAGCATGCCGCCGGCGAGCCAGTGGGCCTGTGCATATTCCATTGCCTCGACATGGTCGTAGATGGCTACGGAAAGCACTCGGGTGGCCCCGGGAATGTTGCCGCCTATCATCAATACCACGCCGAACTCACCCACGGTATGGGCGAACCCCAATATGGTGGCAGTGAGGAAGCCGGGCCTGGCAAGAGGGAAGGCTACGCTGAAAAACCGGTCCCAGGGGCTGGCGCGCAAGGTGGATGCCACTTCCAGGGGGCGGCTGCCCAGTGCTTCGAAGGCATTCTGGATGGGCTGCACTACAAAGGGCAGGGAATACAGTACCGAGCCTACCACCAGACCGGCGAAAGTGAAGGGCAGGGTGCCCAGGCCGAGTATCTGGGTTAACTGTCCCACCGGGCCTTGAGGTCCGAGGGTCATCAGCAGATAGAAGCCCAGCACCGTCGGTGGCAGCACCAGGGGCATGGCGACGATGGCTCCAACGGGTATTTTCAGCCACGACGAGGTCCGTGCCAGCCACCAGGCGAGCGGCGTGCCCATCAGGAGCAAAAGCAGGGTGGTCGTGGTCGCCAGGCGCAGGGTCAGCCAGACCGGGGCGAAATCGAAGGCATTCAAGATAGGCTCATTATTTAGGTAGATCGTAGCCGTAACGTTTGATGATCGTGGTGGCTTTGTCCGATTTCAGGTATTTGAGCAGTTGCTCTGCTGCGGTCTTGCCCTTGCCTCTGGCGAGCAGGATCGCATCCTGGCGGATCGGGGTGTACATTGCTTGAGGTACAAGCCAGAACGAGCCTTGCTGTTCTGCGTTGTCTTGCCTGATCTGGGAAAGCGCAACAAAACCGAGCTCGGCGTTGCCACTGGAGACGAACTGGTGGGTCTGGGCAATGTTTTCGCCGAAAACTAGCCGGGATTGTATCGGTTGCCACATGCCCTGCTTTTCCAGAACCTCCTGCGCCGCACGACCGTAGGGCGCCAGCTTGGGACTGGCGATGGCGAGGTGCCTGAACTTGCCGTGCTTCACGATATTGCCCTGGGGGTCGACGTAGCCTGGTTTGGGGCTCCACAGCGCCAGTCTGCCGAAGGCGTAAGGGAAGCGGGAGCCGGCTACGCCCAGCCCTTCATTTTCGAGCTTTGTCGGGGTTTCTTCGTCAGCGGACAGGAATATTTCGAAGGGTGCGCCGTTCTTTATTTGAGCATAGAGTTTGCCCGTTCCCCCAGAGGAAACAAGCGCCTTATTGCCGGTATCCCGGGCAAATTCTGCTGCTATCTTTGCCATCGGTGCGGCGAAATTGGAGGCTACTGCGACATGGACTTCGTCTGCTGTTGCCAGGTTCATCAGCAAGCCGAAAAAAATAGCGGGGGTCCAGTTCAAATTTTTCATTTTTCACTTGGAGCCGATAGAGTTGCCTAAAACTGGAGAGGCCTGAGTTCAACTCAGGGGCTCACTCACCCCTCGTTGCATCGGCCCAGTTGTTGGGGGTTTCGTAAATTCGCACCCGTTCGAGGCGCAGATTGTTGCCATAGGTGTCGCGGTAGGCTAAATCCAGAATCTGGAACGCCTTGGAGGCAAGATTTTCCGCAGTGGGCACGCAGTCGAGCATAACGGTCTTGTGTCCTTCAATGCTCTTCAGGAAGTCGAGAACGACAGTGTCGCCGGCATACACCAGAAAGGCGTGATCCCAAGGTTCCACTACATGCTTCTGGGCGATGGCCTTGACGTCGGAAAAGTCCATAACCATGCCTTCTTCCGACGAGCTAGGCATACTGATGATGTTGCCGGACAGGCTGATCTCGATGGCGTAGCGATGGCCGTGCATGTGGCGGCACTGACTTTTATGGTGCGGGATGCGATGGCCGGCATCAAATTCGAGTCTGCGCGTGATCAACATATTTGGAGGGCCAGGGTGGTGGTCAATTCCTGGTGGATTATATCATCCTAGAAACCTCAGTTGACCGCTCGACTGGATATTTAACACTGTGATTTCAATAAACTTGTTCATGATATGCCTCTTCACCCGGTTAGTGAGTCCGCTACGGGGTGGATTGTACGGTTTTGGGGGCACATGGCAGCGTTACAACTCCTTGGAATGGAACGACCATTCCGCGTCGCTGTGCCTTGCCCTGCACCCCCAAAACCATACACTCCACCCCGTCCAACTAAGGTTTCTAGGATCATTGCGCCGAATTTGTTGGCGCCTTGGCAAACGAAGCTTTAAAATCGATTACATGTCCAAGGTGCTGAATATTTACGATCATGACCGCGACAGCGCGGGGATGGCTTATGTCTATCCGGTGATCTCGCGCCGTGCCGGTGGCGTATCAGTGGGGATCAACCTCAACACCAACAGTGCCTGCAACTGGCGCTGTATTTATTGTCAGGTGCCTGACCTCAAGCGTGGTGGCGCACCTGAGCTTGATTTGATAAAGCTGGCAGGAGAATTGCGCAGTTTTTTGCGGGAATTACTCCAAGGTGATTTCATGCAGCGACGGGTGCCAGCCGAGGCGCAGCGGCTTAACGATATCGCCTTGTCAGGCAATGGCGAACCGACTAGTGCCAGGGAGTTCGTCCAGGTAGTCGATTTGATCGGTGAGATCATGGCGGAATTCGACCTGATCAGAAAGATCAAGCTGGTATTGATCACCAACGGCAGCCTGATTCAGCGCGCCAAGGTCCAGGAAGGCTTGCGAAAAATGGCTGGTCTGGGCGGAGAGGTGTGGTTCAAACTGGACAGCGCCACGGCGAATGGGATGCGCAGGATTAACAGTACCCGCCAGACGGTAGAAAAAATGCATGGTAATTTGCGGACAGCTGCGCTGCTATGCCCGACCTGGCTGCAAACCTGTGTTTTTGAACTGGACGGACAGCCTCCTGCACATGTTGAGCGGGAGGCTTATCTGAAATTCATCGGGAGGCTGCGGACAGAGGGAGTGCCGTTGCACGGTGTGTTGTTATACGGACTCGCGCGCACTTCGATGCAACCCGAAGCAGGGCGCTTGTCAGCATTGCCGCAAGAGTGGATGTTGAATTTCGCGGCTGAGATCGAGAAGCAGGGTGTTGCGGTAAAGCTGAGCTGCTAGGCTCTATTCGGGTCAAGCTTCTTTTTTCTTGGCACGAGCCGCTTTTTTCAGACTTTTATACAAATCTGAATGCTCTTCCTTCATGAAGTTGATGATTTCGAAGTCTTCTTTTTTGACCTTGGTCAAGTCCAGTTGCTCCACATGGACGAGGCGCAACAACTCTCTGACCGGTTTCGGCATGTTGCGACCGCTTTCATAGCGGGAGCCACCGCTTTGAGTTACGCCGATTTGGGTCCAGAACTCCTGCTGGTTCAGACCAAGCTTCCGCCGGATTTCACGCGGGTTTATGATATTTTCAAATATTTTCATGATGTTATCGCCATTTATTAACAAAGTGACTAAATAAAATCCCTACTACGTAATAGGGAAAACCCTAATTGTTCGCATAATGTTATCACGGTTATTTTAAAAACACACAACAATGATGACATTGGGTTTTATGTGTAGTTCCCTTATAGGGTTGAAATACTGATATTTATCAATTTATTTGGCGGGAGTTTTCCATGTGCTCGTCATCTTTCCTTAATTGAATTAGAATTATCAATTTTTTGCGGGTGTGCAATGGCACTAATTGTTCAGAAATATGGCGGCACATCGGTCGGCAACCCCGAGCGAATCAAGAACGTTGCCCAGCGCGTAGCTAAATTCAAGATGCTTGGCCATCAGGTCGTGGTCGTGCTCTCCGCCATGAGCGGCGAGACTAACCGATTGATTGCCCTGGCCAAGGAGGTTCAGCCCAACCCGGATCTGCGTGAAATGGATGTGCTGGTTTCCACCGGCGAGCAGGTGACGATTGCACTGCTTTCCATGGCACTGATGGAACTGGGGCTGAAGGCGCGGAGCTATACCGGCTCCCAGGTCAAGATACTCACCGATAGCGCGCACTCCAAGGCGCGCATACTCGACATTGAAGAACACAACATGCGCGCCGACCTGGACGCAGGTTATGTGGTCGTGGTTGCGGGTTTCCAGGGCGTGGATGAAAAAGGCAACATCACCACCCTCGGTCGTGGCGGTTCGGATACCACAGGAGTGGCGCTGGCCGCGGCGCTGAAAGCCGACGAGTGCCAAATCTATACCGACGTGGACGGCGTTTACACGACTGACCCGCGCCTCGTTCCGGAAGCGCGTCGGCTCAAGACCATTACCTTTGAAGAGATGCTGGAGATGGCAAGCCTCGGCTCCAAAGTGTTGCAAATTCGCGCGGTTGAATTTGCCGGCAAGTACAAGGTCAAATTGCGCGTGCTTTCCAGCTTCGATGACGAGGGGGAAGGCACTCTGATCACCTTTGAGGAAAATGACAAAATGGAACAAGCGATTATTTCGGGTATCGCGTTTAACCGCGATGAGGCAAAAATCACCGTACTCGGCGTACCGGATCGTCCCGGCATTGCCTACCAGATCCTCGGGCCAGTCGGCGAGGCCAATATCGACGTGGACATGATCATCCAGAACGTCGGCGCGGACGGCTCCACCGATTTCACCTTCACCGTTCACCGCAACGAATACACAAAAGCGCTGGCAGTGCTGAAAGGCGTGCAATCCCACATCGGCGCCCGTGAGGTTTCCGGTGATGACCGCATCGCCAAGGTCTCCGTGATCGGCGTCGGCATGCGATCTCATGCGGGAATCGCTAGCAACATGTTCAGGACGCTGGCAGAAGAAGGGATCAATATCCAGATGATTTCCACCTCTGAAATCAAAATTTCGGTAGTGATCGACGAGAAATACATGGAGTTGGCTGTTCGCGTGTTGCACAAGGCGTTTGGCCTGGAGCAGGGAGCCTGAGCGGTTTGACCTTTTGCGTCTAAGTCGGTATCCTTGCGCACTTCGGAGAGATGGCCGAGTGGTCGAAGGTACTCCCCTGCTAAGGGAGCGTAGGGTTTATAGCCTTACCGAGGGTTCGAATCCCTCTCTCTCCGCCATTGTTTGATGGCGGTTTTTGTCATATAATGCCGCCTTCACAAATGCGCCGGTAGCTCAGCTGGATAGAGTACTTGGCTACGAACCAAGGGGTCAGGGGTTCGAATCCCTTCCGGCGCACCAGATGTATCAATGAGTTAGGCCACCTTCGGGTGGCCTTTTTCTTTTCCTGTTATCCGGTTTTGTAAAAAGTGCCCAACAAAGTGCCCAACAGATTGAATCGCTAGGCTGATGTGCTGCCGATATATTTCAGCCCCACCCGCTCCCTTGGCGTCAATCCCCCTCTGCCCTGCATCCTCTAGTCCTTCACTTCAGTAATCAAATACCACGCGCAGCAAAAGCCAATTGTTGCGGCATCGCTGAACTAGTCGTCCCCATTCCACTGCCCGCCTCCGAATTGTTTGGGTTTAGGATTGCTGCTAGATGAGAGGGGGGAGGGCAAACGATAATTTCGCGCATACTGGGTATGTGTGGATCGAAGTCCGACCGTAAAGCCCTCAACTATTTATACCTACAATTAGGGATTCCCCTATACAGATATCAGGAATAAAAGAGTAGCGTGTCCATAATGCTCCTCTTGCCATGAGAGGAATGCACAAAAATAACTAAAAACTGGAGTAGACCATGAAAGCTCTCGCCTCATCCCTTGCGTTATGCGCCGTGCTTGTTTCTAGTGAAGCTAATGCTGCGCTGATTGACCGAGGCGGTGGACTGATCTACGACAATGTGCTCAATGTTACATGGCTGCAAGATGCGAACTATGCCAAGACGCAATATATTCAAAGCGGTGGCACACAAGGTTATGCTAATGGCTATATGAACTTAAGTCAGGCCACCACCTGGGCATCCAACCTCAGCTACTACGACAGCGTGCGCAACGTCACCTACACCGACTGGCGCCTGCCGAACACCAACCCCGTGAACGGCACTGCATTCAATTACAACTTGAGCTACAACGGCTCCACCGATTATAGCTACAACGTCAGCGCGTCAGGCACTGCCTATGCTGGCAGCACGGGCAGTGAGATGGCACACCTGTTCTACAATTCACTCAACAACAAAGGGTACGCTAATCCAGCAACGTCATGGATTTCATCAACCGCCGGTCATTTAGAAATGCAGTTCGGCTGGGGCCTCGCTAACACTGGCCCATTTAGTAATCTTTTTGGCGTTGACTACCTATCCGAGTGGACCGGGCCGATGTACTCTCCGGATGGAAGCGGTGGCCACGTATGGACCTTCAGGTTCGCCGATGGATTTCAAGGCCCCGCTGGGGACACAACCGCATATGCCATGGCTGTTCGTGATGGTGATGTTGCCGCCGTCCCTGTGCCTGCTGCTGCATGGCTGCTAGGTTCTGGCCTGCTGGGCTTGGTCGGTGTGGCGCGGCGCAATGCGTAAATTTATTTTGATAATGCTACTGGCTATTGTAAGCAGTAGCGCTATGGCTAAAAGCCAAATGCTTCTAGCGACTGGTGTTGAGGGCACCAAGGTTTATTACGTCAAACCTGAAATGGCCTCGCGTAAAGATGATGTTGTGGGCTTTCATCTGCTCACTATTGGACCGGACGGTAAGCGTCACACGTCTATGATTGTGGGGGATTGCTCTTCGCCTTCCATAATGATTTGGTTCTTTGATGGTAAGGAGGTAAGGCAGCATGGCAAGACCAAGGTAGGCGAGCCCTTGGCCCTTGGCGTCAACTACGCCTGCAACACAGCGAGAAGAAGCCCGTAGCCGAGAGAGGTTTTTAAAATTGGGATTGAGAGGGGTTTGGCATGGGACTATTTCGGATACTAAAGAGCATCGTTAATACAGAGGTAATGGGCGAAGAAGTGGTTTCGACAATTGAGAAAATGTATGCCATGTCCAAAAGAACATCGCCATCTGCCGAAGAGCATGAAATACTCGCAGAAATATGTATAAATCGAATGAGGGCTCGGTCGGGGAAACAAAGGTCGGAAGAAATGGAGTTTGCGGCCTTGTCACAATCGGCGGCGTTTACATCGTTACCTTCTCCTATAAATGCCCGTGCTCTCGGCCTTTATATTTTGTCCCAAGAACGCCCTGATATTATCAACCAACACCCAAAGTTTTCTGCTGAGTTTCATAGATTAATGGCTGGTGCGTTTGACCCAAACATGTAATTTGGCGGGAATATCCGCGCAAAATTCCGGCACTCCGATGGCCGCCTTTACTTTATTTCGTCGTGCACGGCGGCACCCAATATCTTACCCCACCCTTGCGACTTGTGTAATCGCGCCGCTGTTGCCACCCCAACTGCCTGAGAGCCAGTGCCACTGAACCACGGTGGGGGGTATCCTGATATCGACCATGAAGATTAGTGCATATCTCGTTAAGGTGGTACCGGCGATTTTTTAGGGCCACTGGCTGCGCGTTGAACCATCTGGCAATCTGATCAACTAGCGGCTCCCAGCGGCGCAGGTGGTCGGCTTTCTGTTGTGCCTGATCTACTGCTAACTGTGATGCGGTTGTGGCTTGCTGCTCTGCGGCTTGCCGCTGAAGGTTTGTCATGTAGGCTTTAAGAAACATATTTCCTCCGGTGTCGGTGTCGAAACGCTCTATGGTGTGCTCAGATTAAGTGAGGCAATTCTCGGTTTCTGATTGGCAAGCGAGGCAGGAGAAAACGCAATGGTGACGCTGGTTCCAAGTCCTCTGCCTCACTTGCCTCTCTTTATTTTAAAAAAAATAGAATATATAAATACAATCCCCTGCTACGCCATCGTCACGGTGCATTTCATTGCAACAAAGTTTTTGCGCAATTTGGCAATAATCTGAGGAAACCCAGTCGTACCAGCATTTCCAGCCGAGGCACAAAGTGAGGCACATCTGAGGCGTGCGGTGTACGTGAGGCATAACTGAGGCAGATTGGTTATCACTTCAGTAGTTTTTCCATCTCTACTGCCCACTCTGCATCCGGTTGTTGCTTCCAGTAATCGGCGCGTGCAATCGCCATGGCGCGAACTTTCCTGCCGTTTTTGAGGCGAACTTGATTGGTGCGTGCGTGTGCGCCGAGTTTCTTGCATGCCCCTGTTATGGCTTTTGCTGAAGTGTTACGGCGATCTGTTTCCCGGTCATACCGCCCTGCGAGTTCATGTGCTGTGACCACCTCTCTGCCAAGCACTTGGGTAATGTCTGATGTCATCAAATCTGCCAACCACGTTTCAAGGTCGCTGCGGTTATCTTGGACCATCTGCTGCTTGGCTGCTGTCATCGGCGCGTGCGCCTTGGGGTTGAAGCTCTTGATGTCGCAGATCAGTAGTGAGTGCAGTAGGGTGGAAAGTCCGCCATTATTTTTCCATGCAACATATTCTTGAGCCATCGCTTCTGGCAGTCGTCCTGCTGTGATTTCCCACACAAAAAATCGCCTATCTTTATCGTCCAAAAATAGCGCGTCATTGTGGTTTGATAGAAATACAAAATTCATCAGGTTTGGCACTTCGCGTGCAGGCTGATATTTTTCGTTAATGCTTACCGAGGTACTGGTTATCAGTCCTTTGAGCTTGTCAGCATCCTGCCGCCGGTCGGTGCTCGATACTTCGTCACCGATAATAAAAACACGACGATTTGCCCACCCGTTAAAGCTGCCGATCAATGCAGCTTGCCCGATTACCGCCGCGTGTGTGCTGCCGATTATGTCTGCGATTGTTTCGAAAAATAGGTTTTTGCCGACACCTTGCTCTTGGCCCCAGAAGGCTAGAGAAACATGCATCTTTATCTCTGGGTGCTGAATGAGGTGTGCCAGCCATGCCAAAACATAGCGCTGTGCTTCCTGCTCTGGCACCAGACGTACTAGTAGTTCTGTGAATGGTTTGATCCCTCCCTTCATCGGCTGCACGGCAAACCCTCGCCATTCGTTGAGGCAGTTGTCAGATGTGACGAGGTCCTCGCTTGGACGGATCACCAGCTGGCGATGCTGGCGGCGTTCGGGATGTTTCAGCCATGCGGTTCCGATGCCAACCGATTTGGAACTGCCGCCTGACTGGATGCTTACCGTTTTGTTATCGTGTTGTGTCTTGAATTTTGCGGGTTCGATAAAGTCGCCATATTCCAGTCGGTAGATGCTGGTATTGGCTTCGATCCATGCGTAGTTCTGGTTGAGGTCATCAATGGCACTAGAAGCTCCTTGTTGGCCCGCAATGGCGGGCAAGGATTGATCAGTTCCGTCGTTAATACCGATGATGGACTGGAGGTCGGAAAGATTAAAGGTATCGTCAAAAGTTTGGGCCTTACTTAGCGTCCCTTCGATAAAGTCATCCTCGCTGACGTTGCGGTGCAGATACGCAAGCGGCAGTAATTGCTTTAGTTGTTCAAGCGTAGTCGCGCCGCTAAGGATTGGCAGGGCTGTCATAGCGATTCCTTCCTACCTCGTGGCTCGTGCTCAAAGCCTAGTGCAATGGGTGTACGAACAATCCTCTTAAATTTGCATGTACTGCACACATTCCGATTTACGCTATCCAGCCGATCACATAGTGCAGGCTTTGTCTTTTCACTGTGAATTCTGGCGGCCCGTTCGCTCAATTCTTTCTCAGTGAAACCGGCGTAGCCATCACTGCATTCTCTGGAAAATTTAGGACTGGCATGTTCAGTGATAGATAGCACCGCCCACCAATAAGGTTCGCTTACATCCCCACGCAAAGCATGAATCATTGCCATCTGGGGGCATCGCTTCAAGATCAATTTGATACTGGGTGTTGGCTTGGGGAGAAAAATCTCTTCAAGATCGCGAAGGTTTTCTGGATTCGATCTCAGCGTGCCGGTATTATTTAGAACCATGCCATGAAAACATGCCGCACCACCGGGGTCGTCTGCGCCCCGCAATGCCCAATAGGCTTTCAGGCGATAGAACTGTCGTTGTCCTTCTGGCATGTTTTCCATAGGTGGCGTGTCGCGCCTGCAATTCCCAGGTATGTCCATCTCGCAAAGTGCCTTGATCTGCTCTACAGTGAAGGCGTTATATGTTTCTGCTGCTGGGCTGTCGTCAAGATTGTCAGGCATCATGGCTGCCCCCCCTCAAGTCACCGAGACGCCAGCGGGTCGAGTGTGGCCCAGCGCTGAATGGCGGTGCTATACGCTTTGCTTTCACGTCACGCCAAATGGAAGCAGGGGAGCGTCCTTTCAGAACGCATACGACCTGTATATCTACAGCCGCATCATCGGGCATGGAATCAATGAGATCGAGTTTTTGTTTCAGCCGGGCGTGCCGACGCTGGGTGTGTGCTTCTTTGTTGTGATCCATGCTTGTTCCTCTCTAGGTGGTTTGCGCTCAATTGAGCTGAGAAGAACTTTAAGTCTGGATTAACCCCAAAACTTTGCCGGAAAAAAATGGGATTAGGAATGCCCTAGGGGCGGGCTTGTAGAGGGGGAATTATTTGTTTTACCCTATTGACAGGTTTTTTCCTTAGTCATAAATGCAAGGGCCATTGCCGACCTATTCATCTGGGGCGTGAATTAATCATCGTCAATGACAATGTGCTGCATTGGGTCAACGTACGGTGGCTCCTTAGCAAGCGTAGCCAGGTGTAATCTATTCACCTTCCGCCATTTTCCTAAGTAGTTTCTAATGGTTTTATTTGCTTGAATACGCTTCTTGCTGGTCGTCCCCAATGATTTACCGTAAAAACACCTGAGATTTTCGACCTTACCTATGATGGTTTTCTCAATTTCGTACAGGTTTTTTTCTATAGCCTCCGCTAACATTTCTTCCAATCTCCAACCCCACCCTAAAGTATAAAATTTTGATGTGCCTTTCCGTGGGCTAAATAATTGTCTACTCCTTTCAGACACGGCGAGCCTGTACGCTTCATTTAACAGAGCATTACTGCCAGTCGAAATCTGCTCATATAAACCACGTGCTAGATTCTCCCAACCGCCTACCTGTTCTGCTGCTTCTTTTGCATTGTCTATTTCGCTCATGCTGCCCCCTTCAGCAAAACTACGTTGTCGTCATTTCGCAGCAGTAGTTCTAAGCGCTCACCCAGTAGTCGCCATGCGTCGGCTTGCTCTGCCTTCAACTCTTGACGTTGATATATGCGGACAATTTTGTTCTGTTCGACATGGTTCAGGCATTTTTCAATCACGTCTGGCCTGACGCCTAGCGCGCCCATTATCGTTGCCCCGGTGCGGCGTAGATCGTGAGGGGTCCATCTCCCGCCCGGCAGTTCTAGCGCATTGGTGTTCAGGCTACGACAGGCCATGGGGGGTTTATCGCCACGTTGCCGGTCACCGACCTGTTTTGATAGTGACTTAACACAAACATGTACTCGCTTTCCTTCCTTGTTTTCCCACCTAGCGGGTAATACCCACGGGCTTTCTTTATCCAAGGCTTTTAAAATTTCGAACTGGTTAACGGCAAATGGGGAGAGAAAAACTGTGTGGGATTTTGCGTTCTTCGCGTTCTCAGGTGGTATGCGCCACGTACCGGTTTCAAGGTCGATGTCCTTCCATTCCGCCCGGCTGATTTCCCCAACACGGCAGCAGGTGGAAAGCATGATCCAGATTGCAGCGGTACTTGATTCAGTCATGCGAGCAGCTTTTAGCTTGCCCGGTAACGCCCTGATTTCGGCGTCGCTCAATATCCGGTCGCGCTCTACCTTCTTGCCAAAGTCATCACGCTTAAGGCGGCTTGTCGGGTCATTCTCAACCAGTCCGCGCACTATGGCGAAGCCAAACATCTGGCGCATATCCCCTAGCAAATTTCGCGCAACGATCCGCGCCCCTCGCTCTACTACGCTATCTAGCACCCCAACTACCATTGAACGTGTAACGTCCGCAGCTGCTACAGCTCCCAGTACGGGGAGCACGTCTTTCTCAAAACTGCGTCGGACTTCCGCTCCTTTATCTTTGCGGCGTTGGAGTTCCAATTTTTCCCAGCGTTCGAATAGTCCCAGCACAGTCAGTCGGGCTTTATGCGTTTCAGCATCGGTGATTCTGGCCTGCTCTAGGCCGACGGCTTCTGCCTGTTCGGCTTGAGATTTAAGGCGGCTTATGCGCTTTTCTTCGGATGGGTCTTTGCCATCGTCTAATATTCGTCTGGCTTTATCTCTGGCTGCACGAATATCCGCTAGTGAATTTTTTGGCCAAGTGCCACAGGTAAAGTCCTTGGTCTTGTCACCGAATCTGTAACGCCAGCGAAAAAGTACACTCACACCATCGGTTCTGGCCTTGACTGTGCCATATAGGCTGCCTTCGTCAGTTATGCGGTGTCCTACATTATTTGCTGTGAGCGCTTCGAGATTCTTGACTGTCAGCTTTGCCATGATTTTCTCCCTGGGTAGGGGCACATCCAGAAAAGTGCCCAACAAAGTGCCCAACAGGTTGATGGGCTTTCATGACATTCTATGCTACGGATTGATTCAATGCAACTTGAAATTAATCTAATAAATCAATCTACTGTAGTGATATTATACGTGATGTTGATGTATTGTGATGTGTGATGAGGCGATAAATTAACTAACTACGAACCAAGGGGTAAGGGGTTCGAATCCCTTCCGGCGCACCATACGTAACAAACAGTTAGGCCACCTTTGGGTGGCCTTTTTGTTTTGTGATATCTAATTGGTGACACTTTTGCACGGGCTTCACCCAAGTATTCTCCGTTCAAATCAATTTCTAATGCCATGAAATCTGCTGCCGACAGAGAGCGGATAGCAGATCTCTATTTCTCGGCTTGTTCAGATTTCCGTTGTCCTGAATAGGGTAGGAACAGGGGGTATCTTTCCAACGCTTTCGGGTAGCACGATGTGAAGCGACCACCTGTCCTGTGTGATTCAGGTTGTTGACCGATAATTCAGACAAAATTGCATATATTGTCCTTAGTGTCGGACAGAAAACCTGTTAAATGATGATTGGTTTGCGGTGCCAATAACAAATAGTGTCCAATACTTTTGACAATTAATCATAAGTTGTCTAAAGTATTGGACATGGCTAGATCATTTCACACTCTTTTTTCCTCGAACACGAAGCAACTGACCGCCCTTGGCGAGCGGTTGCGAGATGCCCGACTGCGCCGCAAGTTGACGACAGTGCTTTTCGCCGAACGGCTTGGCGTGTCCCGGGATACTTTAAACCGTTTGGAAAAGGGAGATCCCAATATCGCGATCGGTACCTACTTGAAAGCTCTGCGAATATTGGGTTTGGATCAAGATATCGATCAAGTGGCCAAGGATGATGTCATTGGCCGCAAACTGCAGGACCGTGATCTGCCCCCTCGCAGGACTATCAAGGGGCGCAGTACAGCCTTGGAGCTGTCTACACCGGTCCGCAATGCTGCAGAGCCAGCGATAGACGTGGAAAGCCATCGCAAACGAAACCAGAAGGCTCTTGCTTTGATGTTGAAACTCCGAAGCAAGGAGGCTGCCGATGGCGAAACCTAATCTAACGCGAGACACCTTCGAAGTCTTTCTCGAAGCCGAAGAGCTTGGCCATTCGTGCCAAGTCGGTACGATTTATCGTGACAAGGTGCGTACTGCCCTGCCGGTATCCTTCGAGTACACTGAAGAATGGATCACCCAGCATCCTTTCATGCTGGATCCTCGACTAGAGCTGTATGCCGGAGAGCAGCACCCTGTTGGAGCTTCCGTGTTATTCGGGATTTTTCTGGACTCAGCGCCAGATCGCTGGGGTCGCATGCTCATGGATCGGCGTGAAGCCATCCAGGCCAGAAAAGAGGGTAGGTCTCGAAAAGCACTGCAGGAGATGGATTACCTGTTGGGCGTGAATGACCTTACCCGGCAAGGCGCTTTACGTTTCCGCCGTCCAGGCGGCCCGTTTCTGGATAACAGTGAGTTGCCGACGCCCTCGGTAATGGATCTTGCTGAATTGGAAGCAATCTGTGACCGAATAGAGGAAGAGGGTGCCGAAGGCCTCCCTGAGTACGAGAAGTGGTTATCTTTACTGATTGCACCCGGGTCTTCACTGGGAGGTGCTCGACCGAAAGCCAATTTCGAAGAAGAGGATGGATCTCTTTGGATTGCAAAGTTTCCGGCGAAGAACGATACATACGACGTTGGCGCTTGGGAATACGTGATACACCGCCTGGCGGATAAGGCGAAGATATGGGTTCCCACTTCGCGCATGGTCTCGCTCGCATCGAGATATCGAACTTTCTGCGTAAAACGGTTCGACCGGGCAGGAGCCTCTCGGCGTATGTATGCTTCGGCAATGACCTTGCTTGAAAAAAAAGATGGTGAGGACGGCAGCTACCTGGAAATGGCCGAGTTGATTAGTAATTATGGAGCAAGCGGATTCATTGAAACCGACTTGGCTCAGTTATTCCGGCGCGTGCTTTTCAATGTGTTGGTCAGCAATCGGGACGATCACCTGCGTAACCATGGCTTTATCTGGGTTGCCGATGGATGGCGACTATCTGAAGCATTCGACATGAACCCGAATCTGAGCAAGGAGACGCACTCACTAGCGTTGGATGATGCCAATCCTGAGCCAGACATCCAAATGGCCATGTCCACAGCCGCGTTCTACCGACTGACGGAAAACCAAGCTCTGGACATTCTGGCGGAAGTTGTTGATGCCTTGTCTGGATGGAAAAAAGTGGCTAAGGATATGAAATTATCGGTTGCTGAAATTGACCGGATGTCACCAGCTTTTATGATATAAATGGCGTATTTGGTGGGCGACACACATAGACCATAGGTCAGTGCCTGAGGGCTCATATAGTGTGACTGAGATTTGGTAAGATTGTGTGTGATTGGTGGCAATCGTCACAAGCAATTGATATTAAAAATATATTTATTTAAACGAGCCGCCTACGAACCAAGGGGTCAGGGGTTCGAATCCCCGCCGGCGCACCATATGTAACAAACAGTTAGGCCACCTTCGGGTGGCCTTTTTGTTTTCCGGGGTTCCAAGGGTAAATCAAGGAGTGATCGCGTGCGTGTTTACATCTATTCTGCACTTTCTACAAAATTCCCATAAACCGTGGTCTGAGCCCTAATCTCTTCGGTATTTCATATAACGCCATAGTAATATCACTGAATCGTAGCGCAATTTTTTGTTTGATCCTCATTGATGCCTGTGATCGACCTGCTCGGAAGGCTTACGCAGATCGTGATTTGGAGATGCCAGATCGGCGAGGTTGAAATCTTTGTCTTAAACCAACTTCATCGGCTAGCGCCTCGGCCTTGGTGGAAAGGGTTTTCCTGTAGCGCTTGAATTCTCGGCCGCCGGGTTGGCTTGTAGGCATCTAACCCAAAGATATTATTTTGATAGCCGTGAAGAGGCATGCCAATTTTAGTCCGTTAATAATACAGACAATACCAGTTAGATGAGCATCGGTGGCAGTCGATGTTTTAAAAAACACCGGAAAATTGTAAAGATTATATTGTATGTTTTCAAAAACAGTTGACATTATTTAGATATAAGTTTATATTTATTCTTATGGTAATTACTATGTTTTTGAAAACATGCTGGCGGAGGGGCTATGGAACTAGGATGGGTGAGCAGTAGAACGCTGGAGATGGCTGCGATAAAAGCCGCCAATCGTTCAGGGGTCTACTTGATTGGAAAGGTGTATAAAATTGGGCAGGTGCCCGTTTTATATGATTGGGTCTATGTTGGAAGAAGTGATCGACTTGGTCGAAGGTTGCGTGAGCATCAGCTTATCCGAGAAGAGAATCCTGGTTTAAAAGAGTGGCTGAGGAAAAATCAAGGCGGCATTGAAGTATGGTTTGCAGCAACAGCCAGTACAGAATCCATTGGGCTGGAAAAAAGGCTTATTAAAGAACTTTTGCCGGAATTTAATCGTATTGAATACAAACAAGGAGTTAATCATGAATATATCGTCAGCTTCGCTTGATCAGATAACAACTGATATTTTGCAAAGAGAGTCCCAAGAGAAACACGCGTTGTCATTGTTGTTGGACCGTTATACCGCCTCGAAAGATAAGATTTTTGTACAGAAAACCGAGATGGGGGGGACGGAGTCTTATATTGGTGCCGTGACTTTGGAATGGCTTGCAGAACGGGTGCGCTTTGCATCTCAGCTGCCCTTGTTTAGGGAGAAAATTGATCCGGTAACTAAAAGTATTGAAATCGATAAAGATACAATCAATGAGATTCTTCAACGTCCATTGGATTACAGCAGGCAAGCTGTGCTGGCTCAGTATTTGGCTGCACGCCCTAAGCATAAATTTCCTCCTTTGCTTGTGGTTGTCTCGCAAGAATGGGTAGATAACCAAGATGCTGATGAGTGGAATTCTGATGGACATGCAATTAAGTCAACATCAGATTTTTCTGCTTTGGATTCGATGGGTAAGTACGGGTTGTTGGATGTATCGGAAGGCATCCAGATTTTTGCGCTTGATGGGCAACATAGATTGCTGGGCGTGCAGGGATTAATGGAGTTAATTAAAACAGGCCGTTTGTCGGTGCGAAAAAGAAATGGTGATGATGTAAAAAACCAAGTGATTACATCGGAACTGCTTGAGGAGCGATATGGAGTAACTCAATCTAAGCTTCAGCAGCTAGGAAAGGAAATAATTGGGATTGAGTTTATTTCCGCTGTCGTTCCGGGAGAAAGCCGTGCTGAAGCGAAACGAAGGATTCGCACGATTTTTGTTCATGTAAATCGAATGGCTGCTCCATTAACCGCTGGTCAAATTCATCAGCTGGATGAGGATAATGGTTTTGCATTAGTGGCTAAGCGTGTTACGACAAGCCACCCCTTCCTCAGTGCGATTGGAGAGGGGAGGGTAAATTGGGAGAACAATACCATTTCCTCTCGATCGACCAGCTTTACTACGTTGCAAGCGCTGACGGAGATGGCTAAAGGTGTCCTTGAGCCGATTTATCCAACTTGGTCGCCTTCGGAAAAAGGGTTGATTCAGTTGCGGCCAGAGGATCCTGAATTGGAGGATGGTGTTAAGAGATTTACGGAGTTTATGGACTACTTGGTGGAATTGCCCAGTATTAAACGAGCTGCTCAAGGCACCCCATCTCCGCAACTTAGGAATTTTTCTGCTGAAGGCGGTGAGGGGATTTTGCTCTATAGGCCTGTTGGGCAAACGGCACTTGCCAGCGCCGTTGGCTTACTTATGAATGAAGGGGTCTCAATTAAACAGATATTCGAAAAATTATCGGCCTACGATGAAAAAGGAGGGTTTTCTAAAATTGATCATTTCTCATCTCTTTGGTACGGCGTTTTGTTTGATCCGAATAAACAGAGAATGCTAGTTTCTGGCGAGAATTTGGCTAAACACCTTTTGGTTTATTTATTAAAGGGTGGGCTTCCTGATGAGAGGGAGCGTGAAGATTTACGGATGAGTTTTGCAGAAGCTAGAGAGATTGATGGACAGTTTCGTAAATTTGACGGTGAGTGGGGGGGCAACAAAGATATTCAGTTACCCAATCCTCTTTAATTAAAATGATTGAAGTTACTAGTAGAAAGTTTATTGATAACGCGGGTGTCAGGTTCCGAGACCGGAAGGAACTGCCATCGGATCGTGAGACGATTCAGGCATACCGTTGGCTTCGGTCGGGGAATCTTCCCGTGTTATTCAATAGCATTTCAGGATTGATTCTAAATCGGCAAGCGCTTCTTAGCGGAAGGTTGAAGCGTACTGATACGATAATTCGAAAGCTGCGACGTGAAAAAACAATGAAGCTCTCATCAATGGACGATATTGTGGGCTTTAGAATAATTGTTTCGACACGTGCTGAGCAAAAGAAAGTTGTAGATTGTTTGTCTAATGGACTCTCGGTTAAGGCTATTAAAGATTATGTGGATTCCCCTCCTGCCTCTGGATATAGGGGAATCCACATTATTGGTGCGGCTGAAACGTTTTTGTCTGGAAATAGAGAGCCGACAAGGTTTACCTATGAGATTCAAGTGAGAACGTTTTTTCAGCACATTTGGTCTACTACTTCAGAAAGTTTTGGGGAACAAGTTAAAGAAGGTGGGGGGTCGCTAGAACAACGAGAATATCTGGATTCTTTTTCAAAAAAAGTGGTGTTGTTTGAAGAAAATAATCCAGATTTTGTTCAAGATGAAGGGTTGGTCCCGGATGGGAAAATTAATTATTTCGTCGTTAATTTTGATAAGTCAAAAGGCGTGCTAATAAAAACACAAATGTTTTATGATGCGATAGTCAAAGCCCTTGAATATTACCAATACTTAGAGAACTTGCTTTCTAAAAATCTGAATAACGAAGTTACTTTGCTCGCGGTGCCTCATGGGGAAGAGAGACTAAGGATTACGCATTTGCGTTACTTCAGACCTTATGGGCGCCCAGAAATACCGATCGAAATTAGGCCTGAGACCGCAATACCAGGTAGCTAACGGCCGTTTTCTGGTTTTTAGTCATCTCTTCGATGTTTATAGATTGGGAAAGAAATTCAAATGCCAGAACGAAAAAACAAACCATATAAAGAAGGTGAGTTGGAGGTGATTCTCAGCCTTGCACCGACATCGGCCAATATTGGATGGCTGGCTAAGCTGCTTGATCGCTCTGAAGAGGCGATTCAGATCGTCTATAAGATTGCTTTTGAGCATGGTCCATTCGGACTGAATGCTGACGCTCAGGAGCGTAAAGTCTTCGAGGCTAAGGAGCGAGTCGGAATAAGGATAGGCAGGAGAACGCCGCGGAATGGCTAGGCCCGGGATTTGAGCCATAATCTGGTTTATTTGAAGCACGGGTGAGTGCGCGATTTGGAAGTTATTCTTGAATACATTTTTGACTTCCAATAAAATGCTCTCTTAGATTGACTTACTAAGGGACCCATCCAATGGGCGACACTGGCTACTCCCATTCTTTCCCCGCGATCCGCGGACTCCAGGCCGGTCGTGTCTTCTATATAGCCATGTGCCCGATGAAAATCATCCCAAAAATTTTCATCTTCGATGAAGAAGAAGTTCCTCCAGAACTTCGTGCCCAGCGAGCTCTAAATCGCGCCAGAATTCCAGAGATTGCGTCTTATCTGATCGACAACCCCGACAGCTATATCCTCTCGGCCCTCACCGCCTCCGTCGACGCCAGCATCCAATTCAAGCCATACGCTGAATCGGGCCCCGCAAGTAATATGGGGGTCCTAAGCATCCCTATGGACGCGACCATTCTTATCAACGATGGCCAGCATCGCCGGGCAGCAATTGAAGAGGCAATACGAGAAAATCCTTCGATCGGGCAGGACAATATCCCCGTCTTATTCTTCATCGATAATGGACTGGTCCGTAGTCAGCAAATGTTCGCTGACCTCAACAAATACGCGGTCCGCCCCAGCTATTCCCTAAGCACGCTGTACGACCACCGCGATCCCGGATCTGATCTGGCCCGGTATCTAGCAAACTACTGCATCGCTTTCAAAGGTATTACCGAGATGGAAAAATCCACCATCTCAAACCGCTCCTCCAAGCTTTTCACCTTGAGCGGTATCAAGCACGCCAGCCGTGCTTTGCTGCGCAAGGGCAACAGAGAAAAAATCTCCGAGCAAGAAAAGCATGTCGCTCAGGAATACTGGGACGCCGTAGCGGAACACATCCCGGATTGGACCAGAGCCCGAGAAAGAGCTGTGGTCACCTCTGACCTCCGGCAGAATTTTGTACACGCCCATGGCGTAGCCCTCCACGCCCTTGGCATCGTAGGTGCTGACCTCTTGGCTTCTGATCCTAAGAGCTGGAAAAAGACTCTGCAAAAGCTTTCAAAAATTGACTGGTCACGCTCGAACATCCAAGCGTGGGAAGGAAGAGCAATGGTCCATGGCCGCATCAGCAAGGCCAGTACTAACGTCCTTCTCACCGCCAATCTCATCAAGAAACACCTCGGTCTCAAGCTCAAGCCTGAAGAAGCCGAACTAGAAAAAGGCCTCTCAAAATGAATGGCCAAGCCAAAGTCATCCCGATCTCAAAATCAGTAAAAGAACAAACGATCGCCGGCCGCCCGATCGCTGACCTCCTGCAAGAAATCCAAACCATCTACAAAGCGGACACTCGCCCCTGGGTCGTCGGCTATAGCGGTGGAAAAGACTCGTCCGCAATTCTGCAACTGGTCTACCTCGCTCTGCAAGGGCTTTCCCCAGAAGAGCGGACCAAAGACGTCTATGTGGTTTCCTCTGACACGCTGGTTGAAACCCCAGTCGTGGTCGGCATCATCACCAGCACGCTGAGCAAGATCAACAACGCCGCGAAGCAGAAAGGCCTGCCCATATATGGTGAGCAAGTGTACCCAGCCATGGACGAAACTTTCTGGGTAAACCTCATTGGCAAAGGCTACCCAGCCCCCACCCGCCAGTTCCGCTGGTGCACCGAGCGCATGAAAATCAATCCTGTTAGTCAGTTTATCCTCGGCAAGGTGGCAAAATTCGGCGAAGTCGTCGTTGTCTTGGGCTCCCGCTTGGCAGAAAGCAACTCCCGCGCCCAAGTCATGCGCAAGCACAAGATTGAAGGACGGCGTTTATCAAAACACAGCAGCCTACCCAGCGCGTACGTCTACACGCCTATTGAAGACTGGTCTGCTGACGACGTCTGGGAATTTCTGCTTACCGGCAAAGCCCCATGGGGAGGCGACCACCAAGCGCTGTTCGAACTCTATAAAGACTCTAATGCTGGCGAATGCCCGCTTGTGATCGACACCAGCACCCCCTCATGCGGCAACTCCCGCTTTGGCTGCTGGGTCTGTACCGTCGTCACCAAAGACAAAGCCATGGATGGTCTGATCGAAAGCGGTCATGACTGGCTTAAGCCGCTTCAGCGTTTCCGTAATAAGATCTACGACACCACGCTTCCGGAAAACAAAAATACATTCCGAAATTTCAAGCGTCGCACTGGGAAAATTACCAGTACCCCAACTAGGGTCGAGGGTGTCGCAGAAGACATTAAGCACATACCCGGCCCCTACTGGCTATCCTTCCGCAAAGAACTGTTGAAGGATCTCCTCGAAGCTCAAAAACTTGTTCAGCAAACGGATCCGGATATCCAGCTCATCACCAAGGAAGAACTCGAAGAAATTCGCAAGAAATGGGTCCAGGACCCCAATGAACCAGACTGGGAAGACAGCCTGCCGAGCATCTATCGGGAGATCATCGGCAAGGATCTCGACTGGGCAACCAGCGATGCCGGCGCCTTCACCAAGCTCGACGCCGATCTACTCGCCGAACTGGAAGACAAACACAAAGTGCCGGCAGCGCTGATAATGAAGCTCATCGAGCTTGAACTCTCCATGGATGGTCTCAGCAAACGCTCAGCCATCTTTGATCGCATCGGAACCATCCTCAAGCAGGATTGGGGCACCTTCGAAGAGATCATGGCCAAGCACCGTGTTTGTACCAAGACCATGAGCCATCTCGACAATGAAGAAGAGCAGCTCAAGAAGCAATATGAAGAATTTGAGAGCCTAAAATTCCATGCTGATTAAAAAACTCACCCTCTGTGACTTTGGCCTCTTCCAGGGGCAACACGAAATCGATCTCGCACCGCGGCAAAAATACGGTGCCACGCGGCCCATCGTCCTGTTCGGAGGTCTCAACGGTGCCGGCAAGACAACCATTCTCACAGCTATCCGCCTTGCCATCTATGGCCGTCAAGCAATCGGCTATGGCACAACCCAAAAGGCCTATGAGGAATACCTTAACTCCAAGATCCACCGGGTCCGCAATGCGCTGGTCGAACCGAGTGGTGCTCATGTCATCCTAGAGTTCATCTACTACAAACTCGGCACCCCGATCAAATATGAAGTGCGCCGCTCCTGGGTAATCTCAGGCAAACAAATCAAAGAAACGCTTACCATCTTCCAGGACGGAAAAGTCATTTCTGATTTCACCTCTGAGCAATGCCAAGCATTCCTCAATGAACTCATTCCCTTGGGCGTATCCGACCTCTTCTTCTTCGACGGTGAGAAAATCGCCAGCCTGGCTGAGGATGGTGGTGACGTTGCACTACGTGACGCCATCCGCAAGCTTCTGGGTCTGGATATCATCGAACGCCTCAAAAGCGACCTTCACCTCTACGTTCGCCGGCAAACCAACAATGCCCTGCCAGAAGACAGCAAGGCGCAACTCGAACAACTGGATACCGAGTACAAACAAGCGAAGGAACGCATCCAGGAAGCAGAAAGAAAAGCTGCCCAGGAAATCCGCCACAAAATCGCCGAGTCCGAGGCGCAACTCTATAAACTCGAAGAAAGTCTCGCTTCAAAAGGAGGTGCCTGGGCAGTCTCACGCGGAACGCTCAAGAATCGCCGTGAACAGCTCATTACAAAAAAGAAAGCTCTGGAGGCCGAGGTCCGGGATGCGCTCAACGAACTCTACCCCCTGAGCCTCGCTTCGAAACTCCTCAGCCAGCTCAACAGCCAGATCAATCTTGAACGTCAATTCAAGGAATGGGACGTGATCGCCACAGCGATCACACAACGTATTGAAACCCTGAAAACCACCGTCAAGAAATACGTTCCCGAGGTTTCAAACACTCAGGCAATCCAGGAAATTAACCACCTATTCCAGGATCTCACCGTCCGGCCTGACGACCTGAAAAACGTAAAACTAGTCCACGACCTGTCCAGCAAAGACTACGGTCAGCTTGAAGCCTGGATCCACGGGGCCCTCACCACTGCGGTCGCAGAAATGAAGGCCCGCAAAACAAAACTTCACCAGGTAGATGAAGAACTGGCCAATATCAGCGTTCAGATCGACCGTGCTCCAGACGAAAGCGCGCTCAAGGCCGACCTGGATGCCATCAAGAAAAAAAACACTGAAATCGTTACGCTCAAGGTCGAGCACAATCACGTGCTAGAACAGGGCCGTAGGGAAACCTGGAAAGCAATCGAACTGGTCCGCAAGATGCGGAAACTGGAAGAAGCGCTGGAGCAAGGCAGCGACGAAAACGTCGGGGTCCTTCTAGCTAAGAACAGTCGTGAAGTCCTCGCAGACTTCAGCAGCGAAATGACTAAACGCAAGATCGAAAAGCTCGAGCAAGAATTCGCCGCCACCTTTTCGCGTCTGGCCCGCAAAGACGACGCCATCGTCAGCGCCAAGATTGACCCGGCAAACTTCGAAGTCCACCTCAGCAACAAGAAGGGCCAGAGTATCCCAAAAAATGACCTCTCAGCCGGTGAAAAACAAATCTACGCCATTGCCATGCTGGAAGCCCTCGCTCATACGTCTGGCCGAAAGCTCCCCATCATCATCGACACACCTCTGGGAAGACTAGACAGCCACCATCGCGGCAAACTCGTAGATAACTACTTCCCTAGGGCTAGCCATCAGGTCATCATCCTATCTACCGATACCGAGGTAGACGCCAAGTTCTACCAGGGCTTGAGCTCCCATATTTCCCACTCATATCACATCCGCTACGATGCGATTGAAGGCTGCTCCAGCCTTGAAGAAGGTTACTTCTGGAAGTCACTAGATAACGAGGAGGGCGCCCATGTTGCCTAACCGCCTACACATTAGCAAACACGCCACAGACACGCTAAAGCAGATCAAAGGTCGAACCGGCGTCACTCCCAACATCCTCTGCCGGATGGCCCTCACCCTCTCACTCGAAGAAGGCCACGAACCCAACCCTGATACCGTCGATCTTACCGGTCAAGAGTTCAATCTTGCCACCCTCCTCGGTGATGCCGCCCTGGTCTACGAAAGCCTCCTAAAACAAGCCCACGGCGACCTCACCCCCAAGCAAGCCCAACAAATGCTAGCAGGGCACATTGATAACGGCGTGGGAAAAATTAAGCACGCTAAGAATGTAGGCGATCTCATCTAACCATGGGCTGTCCCTTCTGCAAACCAGAAGAAGTCGTCCTCAGTAGTGAACTCGCCTACGTAAAAGTGGACAAATTCCCCGTTTCTCCTGGCCATCTCCTCATCGTTCCAAAACGACATGAGGCCAACTACTTTGACCTTAGCCAAGAAGAACAACACGCCATCATCAGTCTTATTGGTGAAGCCAAAACTTACCTAGAACACCTCCGAAAACCGGATGGCTACAACATCGGCATCAACATAGGCACTCCGGCAGGCCAAACTGTCATGCACGCCCACTGCCATCTCATACCACGCTACTTCGGCGACCTTGAAGATCCACGTGGTGGAGTGCGAGGTGTTATACTGGATAAACGAATCTATTGAACTGGAGGAACGATGTATACCGTTATTACAGAAAACGACGTCTCATCCTGGGAAGATCAAACTGGCATCGCCTACCATTTCCCAAAACGGTATGCGAAATTCCTCCAGCCGGGAGCCAAGGTTGTTAATCAGCGTGCAAAACTGACCAGGAAACCGGGGTAAACAGCGTCCAAATTTGACCACCCCGGTTGTGCCATTATCTGGCCTTTTGGCTGGAGCAACCTGGAGTGATATGCATGGAAACCATCGGCAAGATACGCCGCACAAGATCAAGGGCGAGAGCATCAGCGCAATAGCCCGCGACCTCAACCTGTCCCGCAATACCGTCAAGAAATACCTGAATGCCGAGGTCGATCCGGTTTATCAGCGAGAGCGGCAACCGGCACCTAAACTGGGCGAGCTCCAGCCTGTGTTGGAAACCTGGCTGGAACAAGACAGTCAGCGCCCCAAACGAGAACGCCGCACCGCCCAGCGCCTGTTCGAAGACCTGCAACGGGAAGGCTACGCCGGTGCCTACGACAGCGTGCAGCGCCTTGTGAAACACTGGAAGACACAGCGTCCCGGCGCAAGCCAGGACGCCTTTGTCCCCCTCGTGTTTGCCGCTGGCGACGCCTGCCAGTTCGACTGGAGCCACGAACATGTGATCCTGGGTGGGGTAGCCCAAGTCGTGAAGCTCGCCCACTTCCGCCTTTCCCATAGCCGCCAGATGTTTCTGGCAGCCTATCCCCGCGAATCCCAGGAGATGGTGTTCGATGCCCATAACCGCGCCTTCGCCTTCTTCGGCGGAGTGCCTGTCCGAATGATTTACGACAACCCCAAGACCATCGTGGAATCCATCTTCAGCGGCAAAGATCGCCAGTTCAATCGTCGCTTCCTGGCGCTCGCCAGCCATTACCTGTTCGAGCCGGTGGCCTGCACGCCTGCTTCTGGATGGGAGAAGGAGCAAGTGGAGAACCAGGTCGGCAATGTGCGGGAATGGCTGTTCACCCCCATCCTACGCTTCGACGCTTTGGCGGAGTTGAACGC
Source organism: Sulfuricella denitrificans skB26 (assembly GCF_000297055.2). Classification (NCBI taxonomy): domain Bacteria; kingdom Pseudomonadati; phylum Pseudomonadota; class Betaproteobacteria; order Nitrosomonadales; family Sulfuricellaceae; genus Sulfuricella; species Sulfuricella denitrificans. Next base: position 1,089,042 of record NC_022357.1, read on the forward strand.
ATGGCTGGAAACCCGTTGTACGGAGTTAGCCAATCGTCCCCATCCCACATGGAAGGAGCGCCCCATAGCGGAGGTGTTCGCCGAGGAACAACCTCGTCTTCGGCCGATCACGATGCCCTTCGACGGTTACTTCGAGCAAACCCTCAGGGTGTCTTCCACCTGCCTGGTGAGCTATGACCGCAACCGCTACAGCGTGCCGGCTGAGCATGCCGGGCAGCGGATATCCTTACGGGCGAACGCGAACCGTATCCGGGTGGTAGCGGACGGCAAACTCATTGCCGAACATGCCCGCCACTTCGGGCGAGAACGGCTGATTCTTGACCCTTGGCACTACCTGTCTGTGCTGGAGAAGAAACCCGGCGCATTACGCAATGGGGCGCCGTTCCAGGATTGGGCCTTGCCAGCCGCCATTGGCGCCGTGAAGGATAAGCTACTCAAATCGCCCCAGGGCGACCGGGCTTTCGTGGAAGTGTTGCTGGCGATGCGCCAGTACGGCGCCGATATGGTGACCGTGGCATGCGAACTGGCGCTGGAGGAAGGCATCGTGACCACTCCTGTCATTCTCAACCACATGCACCGATTACTATCTCCCGCCAAACCCGAACCGATCACCGTTTCCACCGCGCTAATGCTGGCTATCGAACCCGTAGCCGATTGCACTCGTTACGACAGCCTGCGCGGAGGTGTGCCATGCTGGCTGAACTGACCCAGCGCCTCAAGGCGCTGCATCTCTACGGCATGGCGGCGGAACTGACGGAGATGGGGGTGGAGCGCTCCAGGAAACCCGAAGCGCCGGAGGTGTGGCTCCAGCGGCTGGTCGAGGCGGAGACCGTGGATCACCACGCCCGTTCCTTGCGCTACCAGTTGCACGTGGCGAAGTTCCCGGTCCATCGTGACCTGGAAAGTTTCCAGTGGTCGGAGTCCCCTCTGCTTGAGCAGCAGATTCGGCAATTGGCCTGCGGCGCCTTCATGGAGGCGGCGCACAACCTGATTCTGGTGGGCGGAACCGGAACGGGCAAGACTCATATGGCTACCGCGCTAGGCGTATCGGCGATCCATGCCGGGAAACGGGTGCGCTTCTACAATGCGGTGGATCTGGTGAACCAACTGGAGAAGGAGAAAGCTCAAGGCCGTGCAGGCGCTCTGGCGCGGCAGCTGACCCAGATGGATGGGGTGATCCTGGATGAGCTGGGCTATTTGCCGTTCCCGGAATCCGGTGGCGCCTTGCTGTTCCACCTGATCAGCCAGCTCTACGAGCGCACTAGCCTGATCATCACTACCAACCTCAGCTTCGGGGAGTGGGTGCAGGTCTTCGGCGATGCCAAGATGACCACGGCGCTGCTCGACCGTATCACTCACCACTGCGACATCCTGGAAACCGGAAACGATTCCTTCCGCTTCAAACAGCGCAAGAAGCCAGCTTAAAACCCTGGTCAAAATTGGACGCTGATGGGTGGTCAAATTTGAACGCTGATTGACACATCAGTTCGTGTCGTTTCGATTCCCAGTGGGTCATTCCGTCATGGTTTATTTTGTCGGATGGTCTAGGATATTAATCAGGAAATAATGATTCGTCTCCATGTTGCTTTGAGTGATTTGACAGCGCACGGTGAACGGGTTCATTCTCTGTTAGCCGAGGTTTTTCAGAAGAGTGAACTCATGATTACCCGCATCTGGTTCGTTGTCCTTTCCAGTCTTTTGCTCGGGGCGTGCGCAACGTCGCCCCAGGGTCGTATGCAGGTGGCCGTGCCGTCCTCGGTAAGTGCTGTTCATTCTGAGATGGGTATGCACCTGAATCTCGCCGCTGCGGCAGATACTCCTTCACCCTGCGCAGGGGTGGAGTGCAGGCTTGATCGTGCTTTCGATCAGAGGGTTCAGCGGCTGGGTACTCGTCTTGCGCAATCGGCTTTTGAAATTTACCCTGATCTCACTGAGAGATTCAGCCAGTTTGAGTTCGTTATTGCCGAAAAAGCCGAACCGGGGAGTGCATCCTGCGCAACCGGTACGGTGGTGATTTTCCGCGGTGTGCAAAAGCTGCGTCTTGATGAAGAGGCTTTGGCTTTCTTGATCGCTCGCGAGATGGGGCATGTAATCAGCCGTCATCATGACGAGGATTCAGCAACCAGTATCCTGTTTTCCATCGCTGCCCAAGTGTTGTTTCCGGTCGCCAACCTTATTCGCGGCTCCGCTGTTTTGATACAGTCAGCTACGGCGATGGCAACAGCCTCATCAGCGGCTTCGTTTGTCGGTTCCCGGATAATGATAGAGAGTTACAAACTCGATCAATTGCATGAGGCCGATGCCGTTGCCCTGGACTTGCTGGCTAGCCTGGGGTGGAACAGGGGTGAAATTGCCGATGCACTAGCTACCAGCACGCAGACTGTTGGTGACGACAGATGGTCGAAGGATCTTCAGCTTTCCGCCAGAGGGGTCGTTAGATTGGCTGAAAATTAATTTCGGCTTTGCTCCTGGGGTTAACCATTTGAATTCACTGTTTTTACGATATCATGAGGAAAGTTATATGATATTTCAATTAGTTACCGCCTGTTACCTACTGAAAGATAGATGAATAAGCATGCATAACCTGCTACAGGCGCAAGAGATTTTCTTGGGGTTGAAACTCATCCTGGATAAGCGACAACATCTGGTCGCATATGAATTGCTGTTTAGTAGCGGCGAGCTGAATGCGGTGCATTTTCTCGACAATACGCAGGCCACTTCACAGGCAATCAACGATGCTTTCAGCCAGTTTGAAATTGGAGAGGCCCTGGCGGTATATGAGTGTTTAATCAAGGTGAGGCAAGAGTTGCTGATGAGCGATGCGATTGAAATCCTGTCGCAACACCGGGTCACACTGGAGCTGTTGGAAACCGGGGTTGTCGATCTTCCGCTGATTGAGCGCTGTCGGGAACTTAAAGAGATGGGTTTTGATTTGGCGCTGGATGACTATGTCAATGACGGCACTTTCGATCCTCTTCTTGACGTTGTGGATATTGTAAAAATAGATATTACGCTACAGGATTGGCCGTCGACTCTGGGGATTGTCAACAAGCTCAGAAATTACCCGGTAAGGCTTCTGGCAGAGAAGGTCGAGAGCCATGAGCAGTATCTTCAGTGTGCAGAGGCCGGATTCGATTTGTTTCAGGGTTATTACTTTGCGCGCCCCAATTTGGCTATAGGCAAGTGCACCCTTCCTAATCAGGCGATCATGCTCAAATTGCTGGGGCTCATTCTGACCGATGCCCCCGATCATGAAATCGAGCAGGTCCTGAAACAGGATGCCGGCTTGAGTCTTAAGCTATTGCGCTTGGTTAATTCAGTATCGATGGGGCTGAAAACAAAAATATCATCTTTTAATCAGTCAATTAAAATTGTGGGTCGACGTCAGATGCAACGTTGGCTACAACTGTTGTTATACACCCCGCAACAAGATGACGTGAGTTATAGTCCGCTGTTGCGACTTGCTGCCAGGCGAGGAAAATTGATGGAATCTCTCGCCCAGAAATGCAAAGAAAGTGACCGGGATTTCCATGATCGGGCTTTCATGACGGGCATTTTGTCTTTACTGGATGCTCTCCTGAATAGACCATTGATGGAAGTGATTGATCTGATCAATCCGGCAGACGAAATTGCTGACGCCTTGCTTAATAAATCGGGCAATCTGGGTGGACTGCTTTCTCTGGCAGAAATGACAGAGCAGGGGCGGTTTGATCATGCCGGGGATGTATTGGAAAGTTTGGGGCTGGCAGTACAAGATTTGATGGGCGCGGAAGTGGATGCGTTGCGCTGGTCGAATAGCATCACGACCGAAATGGCCCAATGACGAGGTGCGGTTCCCCATGATGACTAATGGGGGCGAACATTAAGGGGCCAGGGAATTGCGGTTTTCTTGAGGCTGCGAGTACGTAGCCCGGTATCACATTCGTGCGGGTTCGAAGCTCGCGTCCAGATTCAGGTCGTCACAATAATCGAGGAAATTTCCACGCAAAGTGGGAATGTGAACGTCGGCATGAATACCCACCGTCATGGTGACGGAAAACATGGATGTGCCGGTGTGTGGCGCCGGGTACGTGTCGGTCTGGAGTTCCTCGATATTGATGCCGTTCTTGGAGAAGAAAGCGGCCAGGTTGCGAACGATGCCGGGATGATCCATGGCCACCACTTCCACCCTGTAGGGAACCACCGGTTGCGTCCGTTCCCGTTGCTGGGTTCGTTTGTGGATGATAGAGAGCCCTAGCTGATCGCCCAGCGCCCCCATTTGCCCTTCAAGCTTGGAAAGTGCGTTCCATGGACCGGAAAGCAACATGATCAGGGCAAACTGCCCGCCCAACACGGCCATACGGCTTTCTTCGATATTGCATCCGCTCTCGGCGATCTTGCTCGAAAGCCGATCGACAAGACCTATTTTGTCTTCGCCGGAAGCGGTGATCGCCAGATAATTATTTTGAGTGTCTATGGTCATGGGTTGCTGAAATGCAAAGGTTGAATGGGCTCCAGTGTAATACCCAAAACGATAATGTGCTAGGGCGTGTTTACGCTAATTTCACGCGAAATTAGCGTAAACACGCCTGGAGAATGGGAGTAGATAAACAACCCCGGCATGCCGGGGCTGTTTATGTTTTCCGCAAGCTTATCTGGCTGGACATTCGATGTTTTCTTGCCAGTGAGTGTGAAACTCGCGAAGCGAGACCTCGTCCCTCTCGCCCTCCGGGAGAGAGCTAGGAGAGAGGGAAACGGTCATGGAGGTTCGCCATGACCGTTGGGGCCAGAGGTCACGCCAGGTTTCGTCAGAAAAATATTTCTTTCGAAATGTTGTTGCGCACGAGAATGTGGCGCAGGGATTGTAGCGCTTCAAGCTGAATCTGGCGTACCCGCTCTCGGGTAATTTCGAGGGTTTCGGCAACCTTTCCCAGGGTGTGGGTTTGATGGCCGTTCAGACCGAAGCGCCGTTCTACCACACAACGCTGTTTGCTTCCCAGTTCATCCAGCCATTGCTGGACGAGCGCCTCAAGCTGAGCCTGCTGCAATTGCACATCTGGCGGCGGGGTGTTTTCGTCGGGAATCGCGTCACTCAGGGAGAGGCTCGGGTCGATATCCAGCGGTGTATCCAGAGATACTATGCGCTCATTCAGGTTCAGCACATAGCGTACATTGCCCACCGGTTTGTCCAGCAAGTGTGCTACCTCTTCCGCGCTGGGTTCATCGCCCTTGTGGGACTCAATGAGACGGAACGCCTTCAGGCAGGTGTTCATTTCCCGGATTACATGCACCGGAATGCGGATGGTACGCGACTGGTTCATGATGGCGCGTTCGATATTCTGCCGTATCCACCAGGTGGCGTAGGTGGAAAAGCGGAAACCCCGTTCCGGATCAAATTTTTCCAGGGCGTGTATGAGTCCCAGGTTGCCTTCCTCGATCAGGTCCAGCAACGCCATGCCACGGTTGATGTAGTGTTTTGCGATACTGACTACCAGGCGAAGGTTACATTCGATCATGCGCTGGCGAGCATTGAAATCGCCCTCTCTGACACGGGTTGCAAGTTCTCGTTCTTCCTTCGCAGTCAAAAGGGGGTTGCGGCCGATCTCATTGAGATAGATCATTGTGGCATCGCCCTGGAATTCGGCGCTGAATGCTTCCGTTCCGGGCGGGAGTTCCGCTAGTTCTTCTGGCGGCTGAGTGGATTCTTCTTCCAGGATGTCCAGAATGCCATCTTCTTCCGGATCTGATTTATTGAGAGTCATCGCGAACATGGTATTTTCCTTATGTCTGTTCGTTCTTTTAGGAAATGCGAAGTGAATTTCCTCAGGATGCACAACCAGTCTACAGAGGAGGGGAAAGACCGGGAATAAGAAGAGTGCGTATTCTGTACTAAGTAGAAATACTTATTTTGTAGTAAGGAAAATGCTTATTTTCGAACCCTGTTTTTGAGACTGCAGTGCGGGCCATTGGCAATGACAATATGATAATTCTCTGTTCAAAACAGATTGGCTGGGGTATTGGGAGGAATGGTCATCGATTCCAATTGCTGCACTGTGGCAGGATTTGGCGTTATCAATTATCGAATTGCTTACAGCCTATTTCACCAAGTCGATGTCGTGAGGAATTGCTATGAAGCTGGGTATTGACCTCGGGGGCACCAAAATCGAGATCATCGCTCTGGATGACGAAGGCGGCGAACTTTTGCGCCGGCGCGTACCCACCCCTCAGGACGATTACTCCGGCACGTTGCGGGCGATTGCCGATCTGGTGCATCAGGCGGAAGCCGCACTCGGACAGGCTGGAACGGTCGGTATCGGTACGCCGGGTGCCATTTCCAGGTCCACCGGCCTGCTCAAGAATTCCAATTCCGTGCACCTCAACGGCCAGCCGATTGTTCATGACCTGGAGTCCTTGCTGCAGCGCAAGCTGCGGATCAGCAATGATGCCAACTGCTTTGCCCTCTCGGAAGCCACGGATGGCGCCGCTGCCGGTGCCGCGGTGGTATTCGGGGTGATCGTCGGGACAGGCACCGGTGCTGGCATCGTCGTTAACGGCCATATCCTGACCGGCGCCAATGGCATCGCCGGCGAGTGGGGGCACAACCCTCTACCCTGGCCAGAAGGCGCGGAGCTTCCAGGGCCGGCCTGCTACTGTGGGCAGCACGGCTGCATCGAGACCTTTCTTTCCGGGCCGGGGATGTCGGCAGATCATCAGCGTGTCAGCGGTAAGAAACTTGACGCCGCAACCATCGCGGCGCGGGCGGCGGGCGGTGATGCCGCGTGCGAACTGACCTTGCAGCGCTATGAAAACCGCCTGGCACGCTCGCTGGCTCACGTGATCAATATTCTCGACCCCGATGTCATCGTGCTGGGTGGCGGCATGTCGAACATCGAGCGCCTGTACCAGAATGTGCCCGGGATTTGGGGGCGCTATGTGTTTTCCGATCGGGTGGATACCCGGCTGGTGCGCAACCAGTTCGGCGATTCTAGCGGCGTGCGCGGTGCCGCCTGGTTGTGGGAATAACGTAGAGAACAGTGCTTGACTAGGCAGGACTTGACTGGCGAACGATCGTTCACTACACTTCAACCCATGTCGAACGATCGTTCTTACCTGGACCAGCTCCAGGACTACTATGCCCAGCATCGGATCTTGCCTTCCTACGCTACCATGGCCGGATTGCTTGGCCTCAAGTCGAAATCCTCGGTGGCGGCGTTGGTTGCACGCCTGAAGTTGCAGGACTTTCTCGAAGTGACGCCGGACAAGCGGCTCAAGCCGGGCGGCAGGTTCTTCGAACGCCTGCTCGCGGACAGTGTGCGAGCCGGTTTCCCCAGCCCGGCCAACGATACCCAGCACGATATGCTGACCATCGACGAATACCTGGTTGAGCGACCCTCGCAAACCGTGCTGGTGACGGTCAAGGGGGATTCCATGATCGATGCCGGCATCCATCCCGGCGACATCGTGGCGGTGGAGAAGAAGCAGTCTGCCAATGTCGGAGATATTGTCGTCGCCATCGTCGATAACGAATTCACCCTCAAATATCTGGAACGGGAAAAGGGCCAGTTTGTTCTGCGGCCGGCCAATCCGGCCTACCCGATTATCCGTCCGACCGGATCGCTGGAGATTTTCGGCGTGGTGGTTGGGTTGGTCAGAAAATATAAGTGAAGGTGAGTGGTGAGTGGTGAGGAGAAAAAACAATCCATCGCTACGCCGCTTTTGACTTTACCCCTCACCCATTACCATGCTCGTTACCGACTGGCCTCATGCCATCGCCCATGTCGACGCCGACTGTTTCTATGCTTCCTGCGAGCTGGCGCGCCGTCCTGATCTGAGAAACCGTCCGGTGTGCGTCCTTTCCAGCCAGGACGCCTGCGTGGTGGCCAAGACCTACGATGCCAAGGCGGCCGGAATCAGTACCGGCATGCCGGTGTGGGAGGCGAAAAAGCGGCTTCCCCAGGCCGAGTATATCCCCGCCGATTTCGGCTATTACGGCCAGATGTCGGACAAGCTGTTCGCCATTCTCGCCCGGTTCTCTCCCGAAATTGAAGTCTATTCCATCGACGAGGGCTTCATCGACCTGCACGGCCTGCGCAGCTTGTGGCGCAAGGGTTACGGCGAGATTGCCAATGCCATGCGGGAAGCGGTCAGACGCGAAACTGGCATCACCGTTTCGGTCGGCGTTTCCGTCACCAAAACCTTGGCCAAAATCGCTTCCGAGTTCAATAAGCCGGACGGCACAACCATCGTGCCGGGGCGGCGCATTGCCGAATTCCTGGCCCGCGTCAAAGCCCGGGATATTCCCGGCATCGGCGCCAACCGCGAAGCCCTGCTCGACAAGTTCGGGATAGCCACCGCCCTGCAATTCATCGAAGCCGATGAAGCGCTGATCAGCAAGCTGATGGGGCGATCTGGAACCGACCTGCGGCACGAGCTGCGCGGTGAGAGGGTGTTTGCGCTGGAGCTGGAACCCCGTCTGCCGAAAAGCATTGCCCGCACCGCCTCCCTGGGGGAGATCATCGCCAGCCGTGAAACGCTGGCCGCCCACCTGACCCATCACACCACTCGCGTGGCGACAGAACTGGTGACGAAACGCTACATGGCGGCGAAACTGGCAGTGTTCCTGCGCCTGAAATCGTTTGATAGCGCCAGCGTGGAAATCAGGCTCGACTACCAGACCAGTAGCTATTTTGCCTTGTCCAGGGTAGTGCAGGCGGCGCTGGAGCGGCTTTACCAGCCCGGCCAGCTGTACCGCGGCTGCGGGGTGATTGCGTCGGAGATCCGGTTCGCCGCCAGTGTGACTTTCGATCTTTTCGGCGTCATGGAACAGGATGGACGGCAGGGCACGCTGCTGGAAACGATGGACGAAATCAACGGCAAGTACGGTAGCGGCACCGTGCGGATGCTGGCTAGCCTGCCGGTAAAAAGGCATGAAAAAGCCCGACGCTTCAACTATCCTTTATTTGAAGCGGACTGATTCTGAAAGCAACAGCATTCACCGCAGAGGACGCGGAGGATGCAGAGTTACAGAGCAGTGGGGTTGCAGTGATGGATGGCTTTGTCGCTCGACTCGAAAACATGAGCCAGCCCTTGCCTGAAGAAGGCGCTGAAGGCGCCAAATCGACAAATCGCTCACATCATGTCCGTGCTTATCATTGAGCGGTTTGAAATTATCCAGATCCAGGATCATCAGCACACCATAAAGGCCACTGCGTGTGCGGACTGCGTAAGCGTATTTAATAATAAACTGAAGTACCCGGTGTTTAGGGCTACGGAAGCAGTCTTTTTTATTAAATTTAGCCATCGCTTGATAACGTATTTGAGGGTTGATTCATCCACAATTTGGGTTGTGGCGAGAAACTACAATCGTAACATCATGATAAACAATGGAAATATTTATAACTTATTGATTAATTACAAAAATACTGTAAGCGCAGAATTTAGTCAAATTACTGTTCTTCCTTGTTTGTAATGGACTTGCAACGTATCTATACAGCTTATACACAATCTTATCCACAGCTTATGTGGAAGGCTTGTTTGTCAATAAGGGTTTCCCCTAAATCATTATTTAACCGAGGGTATCGGTTAAATAATGACTGAGTTCCGTCATGGCTGCATATTCGGATGCGGCAATCCCGGCCTTGCTGAAATCCAGCGCATCCGGATAGCCGCTGGCAGCTTGGGCTTGCGTCCTGGCTTCGCTGCACCAGTTTTTTGCCCATGTGGCAGAGGTGGCCAGATCATCCGGCGCAAATTGACTGATGGCCTGCTGTGCCGCCTGCCAGAAGCCGTTGCGGGATAGTGCGGTGTGTATCTGCGCGATTTCCGGCCGGTTACGCTGCAGAATCGCCTTGGCTAGGTTGTCCGCATTTTCGGCGAGTATTTTTGCGCGGGTTGCGATGGCATGCTTTTCGATGACGCCCTTGACTGCTTCATAAGCAGGGGTGTAGCGATCCGCTGGGCGAACAGTGGCAGAAATAAAGGACTGCAGGGCGATCAGCGCCGCCAGGGCATGACTGCTGTTGCGCGATTGTTTGACGGTTTCCAAGCACTGGGTTTCGGCTGCCTCCGGCGCGAGCAGCAGGGAAATCTCGTTGTGTTCGGTCACGTACCTAGCTCCTGCTGATTATGGCGGAGATCATCTCGGCATTATCGGCATGCTCGATCAGGATGCGCTTGACTCTGTCCTGCCAGAGCAGGCCGAATAGGTTCCGCTCTTCCGCATTGGCAATGCCCATCATGGCTTTTTGTATCAGTTCCTTCATGTCAGAGGAGGGGCTAACCAGTTCCGGATGATAGCTTGTCTCCACATTGATTCCGGTATCCAGTCGGGTGTAGCGAATTTCGCCGGCGATGGTGGCATTGAAGTGCAGCAGGTTACGGCGGTCGAATTTTCCTCCGATACCCTTGAAGCCGCCGGCCTGCGCGGCACCGGTGATAAGGCTGACGACATTGGCGATCACCCCGGTCACACCGTCAGCCTGACCATCACGGAATGAAACCTGGATTGCACCTCGCACCGGCAGTTCGTCGCCATACAGGCTCGCCAGTGCCTTGCGCGTCATCAGCCAGGCGCCTGCTACCGTGGGGCAGGAGTGTCCGGCCAGTTTGACTGCGTCGAGGTAGTTATACCCTACGACGCCTTTTTCTGCTGCGCCCAGGAACTCGGCCAGGGGGTCGTAAAGGGTGATTTTGGGCGCGTCATTATAGAAACTCGGGGTGTTCATATGATCATGAATCTCCAAAATAGGCATCCAACGATTTTCCGCGGAGCCAGATTTTCCACAGGTCGGTTCGGCTGACTGAAAATGACCTGGCCTGCCCACTATCGAAAGCATAGAGCGTCAATCGGGAAATTTTATCGCGGGACAGTGCTTGCCGTAGCGGTCCAAACCAGTTTTTTTCCAGGAGTAACAGGGCTTCGCGCCAGCGGTGGACATCGCCGTACAGTGCTGGGGTGCGTAGTGTGTCGAGAACAACCAGATGGTGTGATCTGCCCTGGTTGGCATTCAACCATTCCACGGCGGTCTCCGGTACGTTGGCGCAGGGAGTGTCGGTGGCGACCGCCAAGCCGCGGGTCAACGCGTTGTCGGCCCAGATATGGACGAAATAGGGGGCCAGGTTAGTCGGTAGCCCCCCCCCGCCCCAGGGCCAGATGCTGTTCACCGATGGTAAGCCGCGCTGCTCCCGTACCTCGTTAACCGGATGGCGGTGCAGCAACATCTGGGTTTCATTGAGGATGCTGTGCCAGCGTTTGCCGTCAGGGCCGCTGGGCAGAATGTTCCGGATATTCCTGCCAACGGCGGTTTCCAGAGAATGGGTTTTCAGGTGGTTGGGGGGATGGGCCAGACGCAAATGCCAGTGGCATGCCCGGGTCGGAAAGAAACTCAGACCCTCATCGGCGAAATGCTCGTTAAGGGCGGTAGTCAGGCTGTTTGCCTCTTCTTGAGTGATGTCCAGATTGCCGGAATCAGCGAGCACCAGCCGGTCGCGTTGCAACTGCAGATGTACGGGCTCTGCCAGCAGCCAGAAATCACTTCCCGGGTTGCCGCCGTTCGCCAGCAGGGTAAAGGCTGCTACCGGCCAGTCGTGGCGTTTCTCGACGCCAAAGGTTCGGCACAGCCATTCATCCATGCTGCCATCCGGAAGCGTCTTCTGGCTGCTGCGTGCCAGTAGTGTAGTCAGAGCCGGAAGGGATAAATCCCGTAGCGCTTTTCTGGTTTCAGGGCGGAAGGGCGGAAACAGGCCCGGAATGAGAAGATGGCAATGCATTGAAGGAATAATTGAACGGGACAATTTTCAGTCTATCATCAGACCTGCGGCCGTCCAAATCCTCATTGGCTTCTGCTGACCGGTTTTGTGTTTCCAGCCGTTAAGTGGCAAACTGGCGCCTTTGCCAGCCTTTCCTACCCGTGCAACCTTTCGAGCTCTTTGTTGGCCTGCGTTACACCCGCGCCAAGCGGCGCAACCACTTTATTTCCTTTATTTCCATGGTTTCCATGCTGGGCATTGCGCTTGGTGTGGCCGCCCTGATCGTGGTGCTTTCCGTGATGAACGGCTTCCAGAAGGAGCTGCGCACCCGCATCCTTGGCGTGGCGGCGCATGCCCAGATCAGCGGCGCGAACAATACCCTGGCCGATTGGCGGAGTGTTGCTGAAGTGGCGTCTCAGCATCCCGAGGTGGTTGGCACGGCGCCCTACATCATGGCGCAGGGATTGCTATCCTACGACCAGACCGTGCAAGGGTCGGTGGTGCGCGGCATTCTGCCAGATCGCGAAGCGCAAGTGTCCGAGCTGGCCGACAAGATGAAGGTGGGCCGGCTGGATGCATTGCGCTCCGGAGAATTTGGTATCGTGCTGGGTTCCGAACTGGCGCGAACCCTGTCGGTCTCTAAGGGCGACAAGGTGGTGCTGATTGCGCCGCAGGGGCGGGTTACACCGGCCGGCATCATGCCGCGGGTGAAGCAGTTCAGCGTAGTCGGAATTTTCGAGGCCGGCATGTACGAATTCGATGCCGGGCTGGCGCTGGTTCACATGGATGACGCGGCCAAGCTGTACAGCATGGGCAACCGCGTTTCCGGCGTGCGGCTCAAGCTCAAGGACATGAATCAGGCACCGCAGGTGGCACGGGAACTGTCTGGCCGCTTCGGTGACGATATCTACATCAGCGACTGGACTCGGCAGCACGCCAATTTCTTTCGCGCCATCCAGATCGAAAAGAATGTCATGTTCATCATCCTGTTGCTGATCGTGGCAGTGGCGGCATTCAACATTGTTTCTACCTTGGTGATGGCGGTTACCGACAAGCAGGCGGACATCGCCATCCTGCGTACCCTGGGTGCTTCCCCCTCCAGCATCATGAAGATATTCATTGTCCAGGGCACCCTGATCGGGGTCATCGGCACGCTGATCGGCGTGGCTGGCGGCGTGGTGCTGGCGCTGAATATCGACGTGGTGGTGCCGGCCATAGAACGGCTGTTCGGCGTGCATTTCCTCGCCAAAGATGTGTATTACATCAGCGAACTGCCTTCCGATCTGCAAAGCCGCGACGTCGGGGTAATCGCCGCAGTGTCTTTCATTCTCACCCTGCTGGCGACGCTCTACCCCAGCTGGCGTGCTTCCAAGACCAACCCGGCGGAGGCGTTAAGGTATGAGTGAGGAGATAGGCGTGAGGAGTGAGGAGTTGGCGGTGAGGGGCGGGGAAAAGCATGATGGGTTTTCTCCTCACTCCTCACTCCTCACCCCTCACCAGACGGTGCTTTCCTGCACCAACATGCACAAGGTTTTCCACCAAGGCAAGGTCGAAGTGCCGGTGCTGCTCGGAGTGAACCTGGAAATAGCACAAGGCGAGCGGGTGGCGATTGTCGGTACTTCAGGTTCCGGTAAAAGCACGCTACTGCATTTGCTGGGCGGACTGGATGATGCCACCTCAGGTGAGGTCTCCATCATGGGGCGTAACGTCAATGAGCTGGGCGAATCCGAGCGCAGCGGCCTGCGCAACCGATCACTCGGCTTCATCTACCAGTTCCACCACTTGTTGCCGGAGTTTTCCGCTCTGGAAAATGTTGCCATGCCGCTCCTGATCCGGCGCATGAAGCCGGATGCCGCGTATGAGCAAGCGGCGGTGATACTCAAGCAGGTCGGCCTGGGACACCGCCTTGGCCACACTCCCGGTGAGCTTTCCGGCGGCGAACGCCAGCGCGCCGCGGTGGCCCGCGCCCTAGTAACGCGCCCGGCCTGCGTGCTGGCGGACGAGCCGACTGGCAATCTCGACCGCCATACCGCGGAAGGAGTGTTCGATCTGATGCTGGAACTGAACCGGGAGTTGGGTACCAGCTTCATCATCGTCACCCATGATCCTGAGCTGGCGGCGCGGACGCAGCGCGTGCTCAAGCTGGTGGATGGAGTCCTTGGTAGCGAAGGCTAAACCGATTCTTGGTATAGTGGCTGCAGGCTATTCACTTAGGAGGCGACTGGATCTCGCATGATCTTTCCCTCGAACAAGAAAGCGTTGTTGCTCCTCCTTCTGCTGCTGAGCGGCCTGACGGTCATCGGCTTCCTCTTGTATACCTCCGGTTTCGTCAATCTGTTTCTCAGTAAAGAGCATCTGCTGGATTTCATCAACCGGCATCGCGCTTACGCGGCGTTCATTTTTATTGGGCTTCAAGCTGCACAGGTGGTGATTGCCCCGGTACCGGGGGAGCTGACTGGTTTCGTCGGGGGGCTGATTTTCGGGTCGGCATGGGGCGTGGTTTATTCGACAATCGGATTGACGCTAGGCTCATGGCTGGCTTTCATGCTGGCCAGGATGCTGGGGCGGCCGCTGGTTGAAAGAGTGGTCAAGGCGGAGACCATTGCACGCTACGATTATGTGATGCAGCACAAGGGCCGTCTGCTGGCCTTCTTCATGTTTCTTATCCCCGGTTTTCCCAAGGACTATCTGTGCTATCTGCTGGGGCTGGGGCATATGCGGCTGCGCGATTTTCTGGTGATCGTCACGGCAGGCCGGATGCTGGGGACCAGTCTCCTCACTTTGGCAGGTTCTTATTATGAGAGCCAGCGCTATGGCCTGTTATTTGCGGTAGTTGGCTTCGGTCTGGGAATCATGCTGATTGCGATCGTATTCCGGGATCGGATAGAGCGCTGGTTGCACCGGTTTCAATCCAAGTAGCTTATAGGTACCACCAACTATCCGCTACACGGCTTGCCTGCTTGACCCGTTTAGCTTCGATTTTTCAAGTCCAGTCTATCAAAGATTTTCCTGCTCAAGCAGTTTTCCAATCTGTTCTGCAGGAACGGGTCTGCTGAACAGGTAGCCCTGTGCGTTGCGGCACCCATTGGATTGCAGAAATTCCGCCTGTTCATCAGTTTCCACGCCTTCAGCCATGACGTGCATTTTCAGGCTATGCGCCATGGCAATGATGGCTGTGGTGATCGCGGCATCGTCGGTATTCTCGGGCAATTCCCGCACAAAGCTTTTATCCACTTTGAGGGTGGTAATGGGGTAGCGCTTGAGATAACTCATGGAAGAATAGCCGGTGCCGAAATCGTCGATTTCGAGCTGTATCCCGATTGCGCATATTTGTTCCAACTTTTCGATGGTCATAGTCCCAGCATCCATCAACATGCTTTCAGTCAGTTCCAGATGCAAGGCTGAGGGATCCGCCTCTGCTTCACGCACAATTTGCTTGATGCGTTCCACGAGATTGTCCTCCTTGAGTTGGCGTCCGGACAAATTTACCGACATGCTGAGATGTGTCAGCCCCAAATCGTGCCAGACTTTCAATTGCAGGCAAGCGGTTTTCAAGACCCATTCGCCAATCGGGACAATCAGGCCGTTTTCCTCGGCAATCGGGATGAACTCGACCGGGTTGACGATGCCCAGTTCTGGATGCATCCAGCGGATCAATGCTTCAACTCCGATCATCCGGCGTGTTTTCAGATCAATCTGCGGCTGGTAGTAGAGCGCGAACTCTTGCCGCTCCAGGGCGCGTCTGAGGCTGCTTTCCAGGGTCAGGCGCTTTTGTGCACCCTCTTTCATGTCGGGCAGGAACACCTGATAGGTGTTTTTGCCTTTGTTCTTGGCGTAATACATCGCCGTATCGGCATGCTTGAGCAGTTCATGCATGTTTGACGCATCATCCGGGCAAGCGCTGATGCCGATACTGGCGCCGATATAGAGTTCATTGCCATCAATCAGGATCGGCTCAGCCAGGCTGGACAGACATTTTTCTGCAACCTTCACGGCTTGGCTGATTTTTTCCACATTCTCCAGAATGATAGCAAATTCATCCCCGCCAATCCGGGAGATCACGTCGCCAAAGCGCAGGGTTTTGGACAGGCGTTCCGCCACGATACGAAGCAGGGCGTCACCGGCGTCGTGCCCCAGCGTATCGTTGACGATCTTGAAATTATCCAGATCGATGAACATCACCACGGCCCGTTCTTTGAACTGTAAGGCACGGCCTACCAGGGAGCCGAGGCGCTCGTTGAAGAAGTGGCGATTCGACAGGTTGGTGACGTTGTCGAAATGGGCCAGGCGGTCCAGTCGGATCTCAATGCGCTTGCGCTGCATGATTTCCGCTTCCAGTTCAGAATCCCGTTTCTGGATACGGTCCAGCATGAGATTGAATGAATTGGCTAGCTGGCCAATTTCATCGGATGTATCGCTATGGGCGCGAACGGTATAGTCGCCGAGCTCGAAAATGGTTTTACTGGTCCTAGCCAAAGACAGGATCGGATCAGTAATCTTTTTCTGCATACGCAACAGGATGATATTGGCAACTAGCAGGCTGATCGCCATGATGGCCAAAATGGCTGCCGAGTACCAGGCCAGCTGGATATAGACAGCGTACAAGCTGGCCTGAATGTAGATCGATCCAAGCGGCTTGCCTTTCAGATCAATCGGCTGAGAAAGGCTCAGGTGTTGCAATGAAAAATCGTAGCCAGTCTGTGGTGCTTGGGATGGGAGAATATGTTCTCCCATATCCTTAATATCCTGGCGATAACTGACGAATAACTTTCCCTGAGGGTCGTAGATGGCGGCAATTTCGATGTTGGCCGTGCCATGCAGCGAGGAGAGAATTTCCTGTGCGGCTTTCTGGTCGGTGAACATCATGGCGGCAGACACGTTTTCACTGATCATGGCAGCCTGGCTGTGCGTGTTTTCCAGCAGGCTGCGATTGAAAAAGTAGAACTGGGCGAGCAATAACAACAGGCTGGCCAATAGAATCACCGTTCCGCTGGTGGCCAGATTGAGCACTTTCAGCTTGGTAGCAATGGGCTGTTTGCGCAGCCAGTCCTGGGCGGAGTTCATTTTTTAGTAGACAGCTTTCGCCAGGCGCAGAAGTTTTGAACTGATGTTCAACCTGGCGCGTCGCGCAGCATCCAGGTTGACCTCGAAAGTAATTTTTTTCTGCTCAACCTCCAGTCCGATCATGACGCCTTGCTGGGCCGCGCCCTGCAGATCGGCAATGGTCAGGATGCCGGATTCGCGCGCGATGTCCAGAATGGCGGGCAGATTTCCCTTCTCGGATGCGCTGATAAACACCATCTGGCAACTACGCAGTGCGTTGCCATTAATCGCCACATGTTTGATGACCAGCTTGGCATAGCCTACCCGCTTGCCTTCAATGCTGCTTAATGCATTGTCAAACGGGTCGCTGCCCAGGACGCACAGATTGAGTGTTTCCGCGCTTTTCACCGGCCATTCGGTAAAGTTGGCAAAGTTGTAGATGAATGCCGCCTTGAGCGCATATTCTGGCGTGGGATCCGCATAGGCATAGGCCATCGGCAGGGATGCCCACAACAGGCTGATCCCGGTAATTGCCGATAGGAAATTGAGTAACAGTCGGTTCATTAAAATTTGTAAGTCATGTTTATACGGAAACTGCGCCCGTCCTGCTGGATCGATTCGAGATAAGTGCCATTTGAATCGTAATGCTCGTCCGAGGCAGGGTCGGTGCGGCGTCGGTCGAACAGGTCGTAGATGCTGGCGTACACCTCCAGATTTTTGGCGAGCTTATGGCTCCCCAAAGTCAGGTTGGTAATACCGTAGCCGCCGACCAGATTGCCAAGCGTATTCAGGCGCGCGCTGGCAAATTGCATTTCAAGCCCCAGTCGGGCCGCATCTCCGTACACCGGGGTAGTGTAGTTCAGTTTGGCCAGGCGCCGGGGGGAGTTGCTCAGCCACTCGCCGGAGTCGCTGTTTTTGGCCAACTGCCAGGAAATGCTGCCCTTGAGGCGGCTGTCGTCGGTCCACACACGCTCGGCTTCCAGTTCCAGCCCTTTGGCTTCCATATTGCTGTTCTGGAAGCTGATACCACTGGGTAAAGTTGTCAGGCCAATCAGGTTGTTGATCTTGTAACTGAACAGCGAAGCAGTGCCACGCAGGTCTTCGCGAAAAAAGTGCTCGATGGCCAGTTCCGTGGTTTTGATACTTTCCGATTTTAGATCGGGATTCAGAATGAGGCCGACGTCGTAGTAGCGCTCGTAGGCATTGGGCGCGCGAAATGCCGTGCCGTACAGCAGCTTCAAGGTGGTCTCGGGCTGCGCCTTGTAGATCATCGCCAGGCGTGGATTGGTGCTGGTGCCGGATTCGCTGTCATGGTCGTAACGGATGCCGGCATTCAGGATCAGTTGTTCATTCAGGGTGATTTCATCCTGCAGATAGAGCGCGTACGTGCGCTTCTTTGGATTGGTATCCAGATTGGAAGCGTAGGGTAGATCATCGAAGTTGAATAGCCTGCGCTCAAGATCCTGGCGAGTCTCCACACCGGCCATGATTTTCTGGCCGGACCAGGCCGTGCTCACCAGGCGCGCTTCAGCGCCCCACCATTTGCCGGTGCTGCCATCCTTGTTGGTTGGCGTTGGTTGTGAATAAGCATAATCGCCCTTGTAGCGAGTTTCACCGTAATACACTGATCCATATCCATCCAGCTTGGCGGAGAGTGTGTCAGCATAGGTCAGGTTCAGGAAGGCATGCTGGTCATCGGTATAGCTGCGCGGGTCGTTAAAGATTTGCCCATACGAAGCGGTGGGTATGCCTTTCTTGCGATCGTCCGCGCTGGCTGTCAGGGTAACAGCCCCCATTTTCCACTTGGCGAAGAATTGCTGGTAGCGGGCATAGTCCAGGCCCTGGGCTATGCCGTTGTTGCTGGCAGGGGTATCAAACTCCGGAAAATAACGGTCTTTTCCCTTGCTGTCGTAAGCCGAAACGCTGAGCAGCAGATCCGACCCGTTATCCAGCGTGCGCCCCAGGCTGGCTCTGGCTTTGGTGGTGTTCAGGCTGGCCAGTTCCAGCGCGGCTTCCGTTCCCTCTATGGACTTGCCTTGCTTGGTAATCACATTGATCACGCCAAAGAAGGCATTGGCCCCGTATATGGCGGAACCCGGGCCTGGCACGAACTCGATGCGCTCGATCATGGCCATGTCGAGCGGGAAGTCGGTGCCTATGGGGGCCTGGTCGTAGATGTTGTCATTCAGGCGGTAGCCATCCACCAGCAATAGAACGCGGGTGTTGTAATCGCCCGGGCGCCCGAAACCACGGGTGCCGA
The DNA here is from genome assembly GCF_000297055.2 of Sulfuricella denitrificans skB26. Taxonomy (NCBI): domain Bacteria; kingdom Pseudomonadati; phylum Pseudomonadota; class Betaproteobacteria; order Nitrosomonadales; family Sulfuricellaceae; genus Sulfuricella; species Sulfuricella denitrificans. Next base: position 1,108,072 of record NC_022357.1, read on the forward strand.
TGTAGCTATAGTTGCGGTCATAAGCGATGTACACCCCGCGCAGGCTTTTGAGCGCGTCGGTCAGGGTACGATAGCCATAGCGCTTGATATCGTCGGCGCTGATGATGCTGACGGTGGCGGGCGCTTCGCTGGTTTTTTGCAGAAACTTGGAAGCGGTGTAGACCTCCAGATTCATTAATTGCTCGATGGACAGGGCAGTGAGGTCCTGTGCTTTGCCTAGGCCGGGGCTGCCAAAGATCCCGGCTAGTAAGAGGGCAAGGGTAAGTTGAAAAAAACGTGGGCGACGAAGGGTGAGCTTGGTAACAGAATGCAAAATGTATAGCTGGGGGTCAGTTTCTGGTGTTGCTAACTGAATATTATTGTTTTTTTTCACTATCAATTTCCCCGTTCATTCAATTAGACTGATTTCGAGTGAGTTCATTATATACACATAAGATTGCCAATGGCATGACCAGCAATATTCTCGCTTTCGTCCTGGGTGTCTGGTTGCTGCAACAGCAGGCCGCGCTGCCGACTCTGGTCTGGACGCTTCTGCTGCCGCTGATGTGGCTGGTTAGCCGTTTTCTTCCGGCTTTGCCGCGCGAGGTATTGGCCAAGGTGTTTTTTCTCGGGCTCGGCTTTTTCTGGGCTGCCTTCATGGCTCAGCAACGGTTGCAAGATGCCTTGCCCACTGCCTGGGAAGGACGCGATATTCAGGTCGTTGGCGTGGTGGCTGCCCTGCCAGCGACGAATGAACGCGGCATGCGTTTCGAGTTCGATGTCGAGCGTGTGAAAACCCTGGAAGCCGTCGTGCCTCATCACATCCAGCTTAGTGCCTATAGCGAGGGTTTCGGCAAGAAAGCATCCGATGCCGCACTGCCCGATTTCCACGCCGGCGAACGCTGGCAGCTGACGGTGCGCCTCAAGCGCCCGCATGGCAACGCCAATCCGAACGGTTTCGATTTCGAGGCGTGGCTGCTGGAACGCAATATCCGCGCCTCCGGCTATGTACGTCAGGAGGACAGCAACCGCCGCTTGGCAGAACACGTCTATCGCCCCGGCTATATGGTCGAGATGCTGCGCGAGCGGGTGGCACAGCGGTTCCAGACTGTGCTGGGCGAGCGGCCCTACGCTGGAGTGCTCAAGGCGCTAGCGGTGGGCGAGCAGAATGCGATTTCACCCGATCAATGGAGGGTGTTTTTGCGCACCGGGGTAAATCATTTGATGTCGATCTCCGGATTGCACGTCACCATGATCTCCAGCCTGGCTTTCGCACTGGTGTACGGTCTGTGGCGGCGCAGCCAGAGTCTTACCCTGCGCCTGCCGGCACGCAAGGCAGCTGCTGTGGCGGGTGCCTTGGCCGCCTTGCTTTATGCGCTGCTGTCTGGATTCGGCGTGCCGACCCAGCGTACCCTGTACATGCTTTCCGTGGTGGCCGCAGCGTTGTGGCTGGGGCGCGCCAGCTCGGCTTCGTCGGTGCTGGCGCTGGCTGTTCTGGTGGTGCTGCTGATAGATCCGTGGGCGGTCTTATCGCCGGGTTTCTGGCTGTCGTTCGGCGCGGTGGCGGCGATTCTTTATGTTGGCGTAGGACGCCTTGGCAGACCGCACTGGTTACGCGCGTGGGCCAATGTACAGTGGGCGGTGACGCTTGGCCTGGTCCCGGCTTTGCTGCTGATGTTCCAGCAGGTGTCTATCGTTTCGCCGCTGGCCAATGCTTTTGCCATCCCGGTTATCAGCCTGGTGGTAGTGCCGCTAACCTTGGCGGGAGCGATTCTGCCGCTGGATTCCCCGTTGCTCCTGGCACATCAAGTGATGACGTGGTGCATGGCCGCGCTGGAGTGGTTGAGCCAGATGCCGGATGCGGTGTGGCAGCAGCACGCTCCTCCGCTGTGGACAGTGTTGGCAGCAGCGATCGGCATCTTCTGGCTGTTGCTGCCGCGTGGTTTTCCTGCACGCTGGCTGGGGGCGGCGGGACTCATGCCGATGTTCATGGTGTTGCCGCCGCAGCCCGAGCAGGGTGCTTTGTGGCTTAGCGTGCTGGATGTTGGGCAGGGGCTGGCAGTGGTAGTGCAGACCCGGAACCATGCGCTGCTTTACGATACCGGCCCGCGCTATACCGCCGATGCTGACAGCGGCAGCCGCATCGTGGTGCCTTACCTGCGCGCTGCCGGCATTAAGCGGCTCGACGGGCTGATCGTGACCCATGACGACAGCGACCACAGCGGCGGGGCAGCGTCCGTGCTGGATGCGGTTCCGGTCGGCTGGCTGGCATCATCATTACCCGCAGATAGCCCTATCCTGCCCCATGCTCGAAAGTCGCTGCCCTGCTACGCCGGCCAATCCTGGGAATGGGATGGGGTGCATTTTGAAATGCTCCATCCAGGCTGGGAAAGCTACGCCGACGAGCACCTCAGGAACAACGCCCGCGGCTGCACGCTGAAAATCACTTCGCCCTACGGCAGCGTATTGTTGCCTGCCGACATCGAGCGTGAATCGGAAGCGGAAATCCTCGCGCGCACGCCTGACGCTCTCGCCGCCACGCTCCTGGTGGCACCTCACCACGGCAGCAAGACCTCTTCCACCGAGGCGTTCATCCACCAGGTTAATCCATCCATCGTGATTTTTACTGCGGGATACCGCAACCACTTCGGCCATCCCAAGCCGGAAGTGGTGGAGCGCTACCGGGTGTTGGGTAGTCGGTTGTACCGCTCGGATTTCGACGGCGCAGTACTCCTGCGCTTTGAGAAGGAAGCTGGCGTCAAGCTGCAAACCTGGCGCCAGGAGAGACATCGCTACTGGCAGGAACGGTAAGTTGGGTTACGGCTTTCAGCCTGCCCAACCTATATTACTGGCCAAGTCTGCTATTATTCCCCCATGGTTTCCGTCCATTCTTCTCACACGCTGCCGACCGGCGGTGATCAACCTGATTTCCCTTCCTGGCTGGAATCTCTGGGCATAGAGCTCAGTCCCCAAGGACGGGGAACCCTATTGCATGCTTGCGAGTTTGCGCAGGAACTTAACACCGAAGATCCGGACGCCATGAGACATGTGCTCGGCACCGCGGTTATTCTGGCACATCAGAACCTGGATCAGGAAAGCATTGTTGCCGCAATCCTGCAGGGAGCGGCAGAGCACGATCCGGAAGTGTTAGCCAAAGTGGCGGCTATCTTCGGCGAAGGGGTCGCCCGTCTGGTGGACGGTGTTGCCCGCATGGGCCAGATCAGCGAATACAGCGCACCGGCAGGTGGCGACAAGCGTGAGCAGGGCGCTCACATCGAGTCGTTGCGTAAAATGCTGCTGGCGATGGTGGAAGATATTCGGGTGGTGCTGATCAAGCTGGCCGAGCGCACCCAGGCCATGCGCGAGCTTTCGCATGCTGACGAAGACACCCGCCATCGCGTAGCGCATGAGGTGCAGGATATTTTTGCGCCGCTGGCGAACCGTCTCGGTGTGTGGCAGGTGAAGTGGGAGCTGGAAGACCTGTCGTTCCGCTACCTCGAGCCTGATCTTTACAAGAAAATCGCCCGCCTGCTGGACGAGAAGCGACTCGGCCGCGAGCAGTACATTGCGGACGTGCGCGAGCAGTTGCGCCAGGAACTGCATAAGAACGGTGTCGTTGCTGAGGTGTCTGGCCGTCCCAAGCACATCTACAGCATTTACAAAAAGATGAAGCGCAAGGGGGTAGATTTCTCCGAGGTCTACGATGTGCGCGCAGTGCGGGTGCTGGTGAACGACCTCAAGGACTGCTACACCGCATTGGGCGTGGTTCATAGCCTGTGGCAGCCGATCCCGGGCGAGTTCGACGATTATATTGCCCATCCCAAGGGCAACGATTATCGCTCTCTGCACACCGCTGTAGTCGGGCCTGAGGAAAAGGCGCTGGAAGTCCAGATCCGTACCCACGACATGCATAACCATGCCGAGCTGGGCGTGGCGGCACATTGGCGCTACAAGGAAGGCGGCAGACAGGACGCCGGGTTCGAGGAAAAAATCGCCTGGTTGCGCCAGATCATGGAGTGGAAGGAGGATGTCCACGATGCCGGCGAGCTGATGGAGCAATTCAAGACCGGGCTGTTCCAGGATACGGTTTACATTCTTACTCCCCAGGGCAAGGTAGTGGCGCTGTCAAAAGGGGCGACCCCGATCGATTTTGCCTATCATGTTCACACCGATCTGGGTGATCGCTGTCGTGGCGCCAAGGTGGACGGCAATATTGTGCCGCTCACTTACCCGTTACAGAACGGTCAGCGCGTCGAGATCATCACCGTGAAGCAAGGCGGGCCTTCGCGCGACTGGCTCAACTTCAACCTGGGCTATGTCAGGACCTCGCGCGCCAAGGCAAAAATTCGCCACTGGTTCAAGCATCAGCACTACGAAGAGAATGTCGCTCAGGGGCGCGAGGCGCTGGAAAAAGAAACCCACCGCCTTGGTCTGCCCCTGCCCAACCTGGAAACGCTGGCGCAGAAAAACCGCTTCGCCAGGCCTGAGGATTTGCTCGCTGCCATCGGCCGCGGCGACATTACTGCCCGTCAGGTAATGGCAGCGATCCAGGAAGAGGTCGTACCAAAAGAGGAAGAATGGCATCTGCCCGCACCCCGTGCGGGTATCGGCCCTTCTGCGTCCGGGGTGCTGCTCCATGGTGAGGGTGGAATGCTCACCACGATTGCCAAATGCTGCAAGCCCGTGCCGCCGGATGCAATCATCGGTTTCGTTACGCGTGGTCGTGGTGTGGCGATCCACCGTCAGGATTGCCCGAATGTTCTGCATTTCGATGAGAGCCAGCGTGACCGGTTGCTAGTCGCCAGCTGGGGAACGAAGAGCGGCGGCCATTACGAGGTGGATATCGAGATCGAGGCGAATGACAGGCAGGGGTTGCTGCGTGATGTTTCCGAGGTGATGACGCGCGAGAAAATCAATGTCACCGCAGTGAGCACGCTAAGCCGGGGGCTACAGGCGGGAATGCGATTTACCGTGCAGATCGCTGATCTTGATCAGCTCGCGCGCATCATCGCACAGATCCGGGAAGTGCCCGGTGTGGCTGGGGCGTGGCGGCGCAGCTGATCGGTTTTCAGTGAGTTTGTTTAAACAATTGATATTTCGATGCCTCAAGTTGTTCGGCGAGTTCCACAAAGCCGTCGCTCTTGGCGAATGTTGCAACTTTGTCCCAGGAGTCGTTGCGGTCAATCGATTTGGCGGTCTTGCAGTCGGTTGGAATGCTCTTGCGGAACTCATACAGCATTGCTTCGGTTTGAATGATCAAACTATTCATTTTGTCCCTCCGTGTCGTGTTTACTCGTTGACAGGAACCTTTCAATGGAAGGGGAGTGCCTTCCATGAATTACTTAAATATAGAGGATAAAAAATGATTTAAAGATATTTTTAATACGATAAAAAGATCTTTAAATCAATGATTTGTGTCGTTTTAGGATGCCATGGTGTGGAGTTTCAGGAACTGGCGCAGGAGGCGTATCCAGGCGCACGATACCCTGCCCGAACCGGCATGGCGGGATGCTATTTCATCCTTGCCGTTACTGGGTGGTTTGTCAGGCGACGAGATCATTCGATTGCGCGAACTGGTGATTTTGTTTTTGCACGAAAAAGAACTGGTCGCGGCGGATGGATATGTCTTGAGTGGCGACATGAGGTTGAAGATTGCCGCACAGGCGTGCTTGCCGATTCTCAATTTGGGTCTGGACTATTATGCGGGCTGGGTGTCGATCATCGTCTATCCAGACGAATTCGTGCCGGAATACGAATTCATGGATGAAGACGGGGTGGTGCACCATATACGCGAACCGATGATCGGCGAATCATGGGAGCGTGGGCCGGTGATACTTTCTGCCGCTGATGTGGAACGTTCCGGCGAACTGGATGGTGTCAACGTAGTAATCCATGAATTCGCCCATAAGCTGGATATGCTGAATGGTGCGCCGGATGGGTTCCCGCCGCTGCATCATGAAATGGATCGGGTCGCCTGGACCCAGGCTTTTTCCAGTGCATTTGACGCCTTTAGCGCCAAAGTCGAATCCGGGGTGGGAACGATGATCGACCCTTATGCGGCGGAGAGCCCGGCAGAATTCTTCGCTGTGATGAGCGAGGCTTTTTTTGAAATCCCCCGCTCTCTGCTCGGGGAATATCCTGAGGTGTACCGGCAACTTGCCGCTTTTTTTCGTCAGGATCCGGCAGCCCGGTAAAGCGTTATTTGAAACGGCGGGAAAATTAAGATAGAATGCCGTTTCGTTTTTTAGGCGCGTAGCTCAGCTGGTTAGAGCACCACCTTGACATGGTGGGGGTCGTTGGTTCGAGTCCAATCGCGCCTACCAAATTCTTAAAAAGTGCGGCCATGCCGCACTTTTGTTTTGGTAGGGTTGTTATGCCTGTTATTCGCTTGCCTGATGGCTCCGAGCGTAAATTCGATCAGCCAGTAACGGTAGCCGAAGTGGCTGCCAGCATCGGTGCGGGCTTGGCTCGTGCGGCGCTGGCCGGCAAGGTCGATGGCAAGCTGGTGGATACATCCCATCGCATAGAGACCGATAGCAATCTGGCGATCATCACCGACCGGGATGCCGAAGGTCTGGAAGTGATCCGCCACTCCACTGCGCATCTCCTGGCGCAAGCCGTAAAATCTCTTTTTCCGGATGCTCAGGTCACCATCGGCCCGGTGATCGATGATGGTTTCTTTTACGATTTCTCCTATAAGCGTCCGTTCACGCCTGATGACTTGCTGGCCATTGAAAAGAAAATGGCGGAGCTGGTCAAAGCCGACCTGAAAGTCGAGCGTAAGGTGCTGTCGCGTTCCGATGCCATTACCTTCTTCAAGGATTTGGGCGAGCAGTACAAGGCGCAGATCATCGAATCCATACCCAGCGACGAAGATCTGTCTCTGTACACTCAGGGCGATTTCACCGACCTGTGCCGTGGCCCGCATGTGCCTTCCACGGCCAAGCTCAAGGTGTTCAAGTTGATGAAGGTGGCCGGCGCCTACTGGCGCGGCGATTCGAAGAATGAAATGCTGACGCGGGTGTATGGCACCGCCTGGGCGAAAAAGGAAGACCAGGAAGCCTATCTGCACCGTCTGGAAGAGGCCGAGAAGCGCGATCACCGCAAGATCGGCAAGCTGCTGGACCTGTTCCATACCCAGGAAGAAGCGCCGGGTATGGTGTTCTGGCATCCAAATGGCTGGACGCTTTACCAGATCGTCGAGCAGTACATGCGCGGCGTGTTTCGCGACAACGACTACCAGGAAATCCGCACACCGCAGGTGGTAGACCGCAGTCTGTGGGAGAAGTCGGGTCACTGGGACAAGTTCCAGGCGATGATGTTTACCACTCATTCGGAAAACCGCGACTACGCGGTCAAGCCGATGAATTGCCCGTGCCATATCCAGGTATTCAACCAGGGCCTGAAGAGCTACCGCGACCTGCCCCTGCGGCTGGCGGAATTCGGTTCCTGCCACCGCAACGAGCCATCTGGCACGCTGGCCGGCATCATGCGGGTGCGCAATTTCACCCAGGACGACGCCCATATTTTCTGCACCGAAGCGCAGATCCAGGATGAAGTGGCGACGTTCATCGATCTGTTGCAAAAGGTCTACGCTGAATTCGGCTTCGCTGACATCGTCGTCAAGCTATCCACCCGGCCTGAGCAGCGTGTCGGCTCCGACGAGGAGTGGGACAAGGCCGAGGCTGCCCTGGAAACGGCGCTCAAGCGCAAGGGTCTGGAATTCGAACTGCAGCCAGGCGAAGGCGCATTCTACGGGCCCAAAATTGAATTCTCGCTGCGTGACTGCCTGAATCGTGTCTGGCAGTGCGGTACCATCCAGGTGGACTTCTCCATGCCTGGCCGGCTGGACGCAACCTATATCAACGAAGAGAGCGCCAAGCAGACGCCGGTCATGCTGCACCGCGCCATTCTCGGCTCGCTTGAGCGTTTCATCGGTATTCTGATTGAACACTACGCTGGGGCTTTTCCGATGTGGCTGGCGCCGCGGCAAATGGTGGTCATGAATATCACCGATGCCCAGGCGGATTATGCGCGTGAGGTGGTGGCTGAGCTCAAAAAGAATGGTCTGCGCGCCGAGGCGGACTTGAGAAATGAGAAAATAACCTATAAAATACGGGAACATAGTTTGCAAAGGTTGCCTTATCTCCTGATTGTGGGGGACAAAGAGGTGGCTTCGAAACAGGTTGCCGTGCGTACTCGTAAGGGCGAAGACCTAGGCCAGATGCCGCTGGAAGCGTTGATTCAGCGGCTCAAGGGCGAGGTTGCCGAGAGGGTAGGCGCGGTTTAATTTTTTTGATTTGGAGGTTTTGCTATCGCTCAGGAAAAAGAATCACGAATTAATGGCGAGATTAATGCGCCCGAAATTCGTTTGGTCGGTGTGGAAGGTGAGCCGCTAGGCATAGTTAGCCTGGCAGTGGCCATGGGTATGGCGGAAGAGGCCGAGATCGATTTGGTCGAGATCGCTCCGCAAGCTCAGCCGCCGGTGTGCCGTTTGATGGATTACGGCAAGTTCAAGTACCGCGAAAGCAAGAAGCAGCACGAAGCCAAGCTGAAACAGATCCAGATCAAGGTCAAGGAAATCAAATTCCGTCCGGGAACGGACGAAGGCGACTACCAGATCAAGTTGCGCAATCTGATCAAATTTCTGGAAGAGGGCGACAAGTGCAAGATCACGTTGCGCTTCCGCGGTCGGGAGATGGCGCACCAGGAGATCGGTTTGCGGCTCCTCAAGCGCGTTGAGGCCGATCTTCTGGAACATGGTACGGTCGAGCAGTTTCCGAAAATGGAAGGCCGTCAGATGGTGATGGTGCTGTCGCCGAAGAAGAAATAGTAGTTGTAAGTCCAGCTGGCAGCGTAAGTTGTCAGCTAAAAAGAAGTGGTGTTCAGGCTACCAAGTTTCCCCGCAGGGGAGCGCCTGACATCAAGCTAAAATGTAGGAGTTGTAAATGCCTAAGATGAAAACCAAGAGCGGCGCTGCCAAGCGCTTCAAGTCTCTGGGTGGCGGCGGTATCAAGCGCACCCATTCCCACCTGCGCCACATCCTGACCAAAAAGACGACCAAGCGTAAGCGTCAGCTGCGCGGTACTTCGATGGTTTGTGCGAGCGACATGAAGTCGGTTCGCGCCATGATGCCCTACGCGTAAGGAGACTGAAAAATGCCAAGAGTTAAACGTGGAGTAACGGCGCGCGCGCGCCACAAGAAAGTTCTGGTACAGGCCAAGGGTTTCCGTGGTCGTCGCAAGAACGTTTACCGCATCGCCAAACAGGCGGTGATGAAAGCCGGTCAGTATGCTTATCGCGACCGTCGCCAGAAGAAGCGTCAATTTCGTGCCCTGTGGATTGTCCGCATCAACGCGGCAGCTCGCGAACTAGGCCTGACTTACAGCGTGTTCATGAACGGCATTAAGAAAGCCGCGATTGAAGTGGATCGCAAGGTCCTGGCTGATCTGGCTGTGTTCGACAAGCCCGCTTTTGCACACATCGTGAATCAGGTAAAAGCTCGCCTCGCTGCTTAAGCTGTAGTCAAGAAAAAGGAGGCTGAGAAGCCTCCTTTTTTTGTTTGGGTTTAAGGGCAAAAAATCGTTAGCTCCAATATAAATTGAATGTTAAACCTTGATGATATCCTGAAAGAAGCGCAGGCCGCCTTCGCCGGAATAGATAATCCGGCCGAACTGGAGCAGGCCAAGGCGCGCTATCTGGGCAAGAGTGGCGTGCTCACCGAGCAGCTCAAACAGCTCGGCAAAATGCCGCCGGAAGAGCGCCGTGAAGCAGGCGCCCGTATCAACCAGGCGAAGGACTTGCTGGAGCAGGCCCTGAAAGATCGGCGTGAAGCGATACAGGAGCGGCTATTGCAGGCGCAACTGGCGCAGGAGGCGCTCGATGTGACGCTGCCAGGCCGCGGTTTAGGGGTGGGTGGCCTGCATCCGGTCACTCGCACGCTGCAGCGCATCGAAGGTTTGTTCCGTTCGATCGGATTCAGCGTCGCAGAAGGGCCGGAAATCGAGAGCGATTTCTACAACTTCACTGCGCTGAATATTCCCGAAAATCATCCCGCCCGTGCCATGCATGACACCTTTTACGTGGATGAGCAGCATGTGCTGCGCACTCATACCTCGCCGGTGCAGGTGCACTATATGCAGAATCACCAACCGCCGCTGAAGATCATTGCGCCGGGCCGGGTTTACCGCTGCGATTCTGATGTTACGCATACCCCCATGTTCCATCAGGTTGAGGGGCTATGGGTGGACGAGCAGGTGAGCTTCGCTGAACTCAAGGGTGTGCTGGCCGATTTCATGCAGCGCTTCTTCGAGCGGGATGACCTCAAGGTGCGTTTTCGGCCCTCATTCTTTCCCTTTACCGAACCTTCGGCGGAAATGGACATCGGCTGCGTGATGTGCGGCGGCGCGGGTTGCCGGGTGTGCAGCCATACCGGCTGGCTCGAAGTGCTGGGCTGCGGCATGGTGCACCCCAACGTGCTAGGCCACGTCAATGTGGACAGCGAGAAATACCTCGGGTTCGCCTTTGGTCTGGGTGTGGAGCGTCTGGCGATGCTGCGTTACGGCGTGAACGATCTGAGGTTGTTCTTCGAAAGCGATCTGAGATTTCTAAGGCAGTTCAACTGAATGAAATTTTCCGAAAATTGGCTGCGTGCCTACGTCAATCCCGAACTCGACAGTGACCGACTCGCCCATGCCCTGACTATGGCGGGGCTGGAGGTGGAAGCGCTGGAAACGGTTGCGCCTCCCTTCGACAAAGTGGTGGTGGGAGAAGTTTTGTCGCTGGAGAAACATCCCGATGCCGACCGGCTGAATGTCTGCCGGGTCGATGTCGGTGCCGGCGAGCCATTGCAGATCGTGTGCGGTGCGGCCAATGTTCATGCCGGAGCGAAGGTGCCGTGCGCCCTGGTCGGCGCGCAACTGCCGAAGATGGCGATCAAGCAGGCTAAAGTGCGCGGTGTAGAATCCTCCGGCATGCTGTGTTCCGAGTCAGAGCTGGGACTGGCTGAAGAAAGCAGCGGCCTGTTGCTGCTGCCGGCCGACGCGACGGTCGGGCAGTCGATCCGTGATTATCTTGGCCTCGACGACAAGTTGTACACCCTCAAGCTCACTCCCAACCGTAGCGATTGCCTGAGTGTGACTGGTGTGGCGCGCGAAGTAGCGGCGGTGACGGGCGCAGCATTGAATTTACCGAATGCGGTGGTGGTGCCTGCCTCAATTTCTGACCGGATCGCTGTGGTGGTGGATGAGCCTGTGGCATGTCCAAGTTACTGCGGTCGGGTGCTGAAAGGCTTGGATGCTGCAGCAACGACGCCGGAATGGATGGCGCGCCGGCTGAAAAGAAGCGGACTGCGTCCGATCAGTGCGGTTGTGGATGTGACCAATTACGTTTTACTGGAACTGGGTCAACCCCTGCATGCGTTTGACCTGGCTAAAATTCAGGGTGGCATCAGTGTGCGTTTCGCCCGTCCCGGAGAGCAACTGGAACTGCTTAACCAGCAGACGGCGGCACTGGATTCCGACATGCTGGTCATCGGCGATACTCACCAAGCTCTGGCACTGGCAGGCGTGATGGGCGGTCAAGCCAGCGCGGTGTCCGATGCGACCGTCGATATTTTTCTGGAAAGCGCGTTCTTCAGCCCTGATACAATCGCCGGCAAGGCGCGCCGGCTGACTCTTTCCACCGATTCTTCCTATCGTTTCGAGCGGGGTGTGGATTTCGCTGCAACGCGCGTTGCGCTGGAGCGGGCCACGCAGTTGTTGCTGGAAATCTGCGGTGGCGCGGCGGGCGAGATCACCGAAGTAATAGCCGAATTGCCGCAGCGTACGCCGATCCGGCTACGGGTGGCACGCGTCAGCCAGGTGCTGGGCATAGATTTAAGTGCGGTCCAAATAGTGGCGCTGCTCACTCGTCTGCAATTCAATTTTGCCGAAGACGGCGGCGCATTCCAGGTCACGCCGCCGAGCTATCGATTCGATCTGTCCATCGAGGCCGACCTGATCGAGGAAATGGCACGGCTCTATGGTTACGACAATATTCCCGCACTGCCGCCCCGAGGCAGCCTGAACATGCTGGCCCAGTCCGAGGCGGCGCGGGGGCGGGATTCGTTGCGGGCGCTGCTGACTGCGCGCGATTACCAGGAAGTGATCAATTACAGCTTTGTCGATGCGGCATGGGAGCGCGATATTGCCGGCAACGACAGTCCGCTGTCGCTAAAAAATCCGATTGCCAGCCAGATGGGCGTGATGCGCTCGACTCTGTTCGGCGGGTTGATCGATAATCTGTGCTTCAATCTCAACCGCAAGCAGGAGCGTGTGCGCCTGTTTGAAACCGGGTGCTGCTTCACCCAATCGGCGGATGGATTTATTCAGCCAGAAAAAATCGCCGGTCTGTGTTACGGCAATGCTAAGCCCGAGCAGTGGGGCGAGGCCGTGCGCGGAGTGGATTTTTATGACGCCAAGGCGGATGTGGAAGCCCTGTTCTGGCCGTCGGTTCCCCGCTTTGAGTCCGGCTCGCATCCGGCGTTGCATCCTGGCCAGTCGGCAAAGGTGTGGCTGGAGGGTGAGTTTATTGGCTGGGTTGGCACGCTGCATCCGAAGTGGCAGCAGAAATACGAGCTGCCGGCCGCGCCGGTCGTGTTCGAACTGAATATGGCCGTACTGCTGAGGGGCAGGGTTCCGTCGTTTGCTGAAATATCGAAGTTTCAGGTGGTGCGCCGTGATATTGCGGTGGTCGTGGACGAAGGAGTCAGCGTGCAGGACTTGCTTGACGGCATGAGTGAGCACTTGCCGGACGCCGTAACCGAGCTTAAGTTGTTTGATGTGTATCGTGGCAAAGGCATTGATTTAGGTAAAAAAAGTCTTGCATTCCGGGTGTTGATGCAAGATACTCGACAGACTCTGACCGATGAAGAAGTAGACGCGGTAACCGCGCAACTTGCTGAAGTTTTGGCTTCCCGCTATGGCGCGAAGTTACGTAATTGAGGAACAAACATGACATTAACAAAAGCCGAACTTGCAGACATGCTGTTCGAAAAAGTAGGGTTGAACAAACGGGAAGCCAAGGACATGGTTGAATCCTTCTTTGAAGAGATTCGCGTATCCCTGGAACAAGGGGAAGGCGTCAAGCTGTCCGGGTTCGGCAACTTCGAATTGCGCGACAAGCCTGAACGCCCAGGCCGCAATCCCAAAACCGGTGAAGAAATTCCTATCACCGCGCGGCGCGTGGTGACCTTTCATGCCAGCCAGAAGCTGAAAGGGTTGGTGGAAGATTCCTATCAATTAGAGGCCGCAAATGGCGGAACTCGCAAGCAAGCCTGATTTACCGCCGATTCCGGCAAAGCGTTACTTCACGATTGGTGAAGTGAGCGAGTTGTGCGGAGTCAAGCCCCACGTGCTGCGTTACTGGGAGCAGGAGTTTACCCAGCTCAAGCCGGTGAAACGACGCGGCAACCGGCGCTACTACCAGCACCACGAGGTGCTGCTGGTGCGCCGCATCCGCGACCTGCTGTACGAGCAGGGTTTCACCATCAGCGGTGCGCGCCATCGCCTGGAAGAAGCGGGTGAGCGCGAAGCACCGGCAGGGGTTGCAGACGCTATGCATGAAGCGGGCAATGGTATGGATATGGCGTTGCTAAGGCGGGAAATTAAAAGCGTGCTGGAACTGCTTCAAATCTAGTTCGAATGTAGCCGAGCCCGGAGGTTTCGGCTATAATGCCGTCTCTCGGGGCGTAGCGCAGCCTGGTAGCGTACATGCATGGGGTGCATGTGGTCGGAGGTTCAAATCCTCTCGCCCCGACCAACTTATAACTGAAGTGAAAGCCCGAAAGGGTGTTCCACTTAGAGACTTCACTGGCCAACCGTAAAAATCAACGATGCGGATTCTGTTGAGTAACGATGACGGTTATTTCGCTCCTGGCTTGGCCTGCCTTGCCGAAACACTTTCCTCCCTTGCCGATATCACTGTAGTCGCTCCTGAGCGAGATCGCAGCGGCGCCAGCAACTCGCTCACGCTTGATCGCCCACTCAGCTTACGCAAAGCCCACAGCGGCTTCTATTATGTTAACGGCACCCCAACCGACTGCGTCCACCTCGCTGTGACCGGCATGCTGGATCATCTGCCGGACATGGTGATTTCAGGCATCAATCACGGCGCCAACATGGGTGACGACACGATTTATTCCGGTACGGTGGCGGCGGCAACTGAAGGCTATTTGTTGGGTATCCCCTCAATCGCTGTATCCTTGGTGAGCAAGGGGGCTGGCAATTATGAAACTGCGGCGCGCGTGGTCGCCGAGATTATCAAGCGCCACCAGGACCACCCCTTCACCAGTCCGGTGCTGTTGAACGTCAATGTACCGGACGTTCCCTATGATCAGCTCCAGGGCCGGGAAGTCACGCGGCTGGGCAGGCGGCACAAGGCAGAGCCGGTGGTGAAGTCGGTTAACCCGCGTGGTGAAACGGTATACTGGGTGGGCGCGGCCGGCGCTGCGCAGGATGCCGGGGCTGGCACGGATTTCGGCGCGGTGGCGCGCGGCATGGTCTCTGTGACCCCGTTGCAGATTGACTTGACTCATTATGGGCAGATGGACGTGATTAAAGGGTGGTTATGAGTGCGAACCTCAGTGGCATCGGCATGACTTCCCAGCGTACCCGGGTGCGCATGGTGGAGCGCTTGCGCAGCCAGGGTATCAAGGACGAGGTGGTGCTCGATGCGATGGCTTCTGTGCCGCGCCATATTTTCGTGGACGAGGCACTGGCCACCCGCGCCTATGAAGACTGCTCGCTGCCGATTGGTTTCGGTCAGACGATTTCCAACCCCCAAACCGTTGCACGCATGTCTGAACTGCTACGCGGTGGCAGGTCACTGGGTAAAGTGCTGGAAATCGGCACGGGCTGTGGTTACCAGACTGCCGTGCTGGCCCGTCTGGCACAGGAAGTGTATTCCGTGGAACGGATCGCGCCGCTACTGATGAAGGCGCGTGGACATCTGCGCGAAATTCGTGCTGCCAACGTCAGGGTCAAGCATGCAGATGGCTCTCTCGGATTGGCGGAACTCGGGCCATTCGACGGGATCATCATGACTGCGGCTGCCACTCACGTGCCGGAGGCGCTGCTGTCACAATTGGCCGAGGGTGGTCGGATGGTGTTCCCGATTGGAACCGGCGAACAGCGCTTGTGTCTGATAGAGCATACTGCTGAAGAATATCGTCAGACAACGCTGGAGGCAGTGAAGTTCGTGCCGCTATTGCCGGGGTTGGTATGATTGCTGGTACCGTTCTGATCGCTGGTGTGTTTGCCCTGCTGATCAGCGGTTGCGCATCAACCAAGTCGAGTGCGCCTGTGCTCGAGCGTGCTTCCATGGCTCAGAAATCACCCACCAAAACCAGGAATGACGGGGACTTGCGCCCACAGACCTATACCGTTCAGAAGGGTGATACTCTGTATGGCATTGCGCTGGAGCATGGCTTCGACTACAAAGAAGTGGCTGAATGGAACGGCATAACTCCGCCCTACACCATACATATCGGCCAGTCTGTGAAGTTTAAAGATTCTCCGCAGACGGTAGTGGTCACTCCGTTGAAAACCGGAGCGATGGCGGAAACCCGGCAAGCCGGCGAGGATGCGTTGCTGAAGACCCAACCCAAGGCGCTCAAGCTGGCTTACTCAGAACAGGCGGAAAAAGCTTCCACGGCCAGGACAGAATCCCAGGACAAGCCGGTACCGGCTGAATTGCCGGCAGAGAAAAAAGAGGGTAACCAGGCCGAGGATGATGAGCGGGTCGAGTGGAACTGGCCCACCACAGGCAAAGTAATCACGTCGTTCAATGAGGCATCCGGTTCTGGCAAGGGCCTGGACATCGGCGGGAAGAGTGGCCAGCCTGTTCTCGCCGCTGGACCGGGTAAAGTGGTTTATAGTGGCAGCGGACTGCGCGGCTATGGAAAACTGGTGATCATCAAGCACAACAAGACCTATTTGAGTGCCTACGCGCACAATCACAAGATCCTGGTCAAGGAAGGGCAGAGTGTGACCAAGGGTCAGAAAATTGCCGAAATGGGTGATTCTGATGCCGATCAGGTCAAGCTGCATTTCGAGATACGGCGGTTTGGCAAGCCGGTCGACCCGATGAAATATCTGCCCAGCGATAAATCCTGATGAGCGAAGATCCTTACAGCGACGACGATGAGTTCCTGAGCGATGACAAGTCCCCTCTGGAAGAGGAGAAGGTCGAGGCGCTACCGGAGCGGCTTGAAGTGCCTGAACTGTCTGATCTGCCTGGCGAGTCGCGGCATGACCCGACCCTGATTTACCTGAATGAAATCGGGCAGAATGCCTTGCTGACCGCTACAGAGGAGTACAGCCTGGCGTGCCGGGTAATCCAGGGTGATTTCGAGGCCCGCCAGAGGATGATTGAGTGCAATCTCCGGCTAGTGGTCAATGTCGCCAAACATTATGTCAATCGTGGTATGGCGCTGCTGGACCTGATCGAGGAAGGTAATCTGGGGCTCATCCATGCCCTGGAAAAATTCGATCCGGAACGGGGTTTCCGCTTTTCTACCTACGCCACCTGGTGGATACGGCAGAATATCGAACGCGCCATCATGAATCAGTCGCGCACTATCCGCATTCCGGTGCATGTGATCCGGGAGATGAATACTTGCTTGCAGGCGTTCCGTCACCTTGAGTCCCACAAAGGCAACGAACCCAGCGTGGAAGAGGTGGCGCACATGCTAGGCAAGCCGGTGGCCGATGTGCGCTATGTGCTGAACCTGAATGAGCGCATAGCCTCCCTGGATACGCCGCTGGATATTGACCCTGGACTCTCTTTGAGTGATGCGATTCCCGACGAGAATACCCTTTCGCCCGAATTGCAACTGCAGCATACAGAGCTCGAGGCGCTCGTGCGTCAGTGGCTGGAGGAACTGGGAGATAAACAGCGCCGCGTTATAGAGCGGCGTTTTGGCCTGAACGGACATGCCATTCACACCCTGGAGGAAGTGGCTGACACCTTGGGCATCACCCGCGAGCGGGTGCGCCAGATTCAGGTGGAAGCTTTGAAACTTTTGCGCCGCAGCCTAAAGCGCAAGGGGATATCACGAGACGACACCCTCTGAAAAACTGAGTTCATTGGAAAAATCGGTCTTCAAGGAATTTGCCGGTTATCGTAGATATACCGGTTTATTGCAGCTGGTATAGCGCTGTTATCCATTTTATGCGGCATGGATATTTCCTCTGCGCACAAAAACTTGACCCGCTCGATTTCGCTAGTCCCTATCAAGTCTAAACATGGGAGGTGCGCGTGCTCAGGCCTGACAAATGTGCCATAACGCGTGCAGCCATGTCCTGCAGTGGCACGACCGCATCGACGCCACCAATGAGGATCGCCTCTTTGGGCATGCCGAACACGATGCAGCTGGCTTCATCCTGGGCGAAGTTGAAGGCGCCTGCCTGCTTCATCTCCAACATCCCCCTGGCACCATCCTTGCCCATGCCGGTAAAGATCACGCCAATTGCATTCTTGCCTGCATGATTAGCAGCGGAGCGGAACAGGACGTCCACCGAGGGGCGATGCCGATTGACGGGCGGACCGTCGGATAGTTCGCAGATGTAATTGGCGCCGCTGCGCTTTACCAGCAAGTGGGAATGTCCCGGCGCGATATAGGCATGCCCTGGCAGGATGCGGTCGCCATGTTCGGCTTCCTTCACCAATATTTTGCATAGTGTATCGAGGCGCTGGGCGAACGATTTGGTGAAGTTTTCCGGCATGTGCTGAGTGATGACGATACCAGGGCAGTCCGGCGGCAATTTGATGAGGAATTCCTTGATCGCTTCGGTTCCACCCGTGGAAGCGCCAACGATAATCAATTTTTCTGTCGAGGTGATATGGTTGGACAGGGAGGGCAGTATGACATCGGCTGTCAGACTCTTCTGAACTATCATGCTTGGAATACGGCTAAGACGCGCCTTGGCAGCGAAACGAATTTTATCGGCAATCTCATCGCTGTAGCCCTGTCATAGAAATGGGGCAAGGGGGTTCCATGATAATCCGTAGGGTTCATGGCGTTTCCCTTCGGTTAGTCATGGGGGCAGCGAGGAGCTTGGCCTGGGGTGATAGTTCATAGACGGTCTTGCCCAGCGACTTGAACAAATCGGCGGCGTGATAAAAGCTTTCCGAGTGGCCGGCGAACATCAAGCCATCCTTGTGCAGCAACGGAACGAACTTCTTCAGCACATCGTATTGAGTTTTTTTGTCGAAATAGATCATGACATTGCGGCAGAATATCGCATCGAATGGTCCGCGCATCGGCCAGGATTCATCGAGCAGGTTGATTTTCCTGAAGGTAATCATATCGCGCAATTCCTTGCGCACCTGGGCTTGGCCTTCCTGTATGCCAGCACCCTTGAGGAAAAACTTTTTTACTGTTTCCGCCGGCATTTTTTCAAGCCGATCCAGCGGATAGATGCCTTTCTGGGCTTTTTGCAATACCGTGGTGTCCAAGTCCGTTGCCAGGATGTGCACTGGTGGCGTGAAGGTGCCGAAAAGATCCACCATGGTCATGGCCATGGAATAGGGTTCTTCACCGGTAGAGGCGGCAGAGCACCAGAGTGAGATCGGGTGGTGCCGACCCATTTTTTTAACATGCTCGGCCAAGAGCGGGAAATGATGCTGCTCGCGAAAAAAGGAGGTGAGATTGGTGGTGAGCGAGTTGGTGAAAGCTTCCATTTCCACATCGTCGCCACGCTCCAGGCGAATCAGATATTCATTAAAGGAAGGTATTCGTGTCGCGCGCAAACGCCGCGCCAGTCGGCTGTAGACCATGTCCTGCTTGACGGGTGACAGGGAAATCCCCGCCCGATCATAGATCAGCTTGCGGATGCGTTCGAAATCCTGTGCCGTGAAATGGAACTCGCGTGTGTCGTTAATTGGAGATTCTGCCATGGCTGATTTATTGAATGCTGAGTGAGGTAGGTTGACAATAATGAACGCCAATGGCTTCTTGCCGACAGGGTATTTTACGCAGTTTCCCTATATGCAAAAAATATATTTTGTGATTGTGACTTTATTGATTTCATGATTTCATAGCGTGCGGTCTGCTCCGCTATGGGGCCCGGCCCTGCGAATAGGAATTTCCACCGAACCCTACCGCGATTGATGGGGTTTTTATAGATAGTGCCGAGTGAAAATCAGTCCTGAGCCCTTAAATAAAATGCTTGATTGGAACGCCATACAGACCGTTTTCCTCGATATGGACGGTACCCTGCTCGACCTGCATTTCGACAACCATTTCTGGCTCGAGCACGTCCCGCTGCGGTACGCCGAAAAACACAGTCTGAGCCATCAGGCAGCGCAGGATGCATTGGCGCCGCGCTACCACAAGGTGGTGGGTACCATGGAATGGTACTGTGTGGATTACTGGACGCGCGAACTGGGGCTGGACATCGCCCAGCTCAAGGAGGAAGTAGAGCATCTCATCGCCGTGCATCCGCATGTCACCGATTTTCTTGCGGCGTTACGCGGCAGCCGTCGGCACATCGTGCTGGTAACCAACGCCCACCACAAGAGCCTGGCCTTGAAAATGCGAAAAACCCGTCTGGATGGTTTTTTCGACTCGGTCATCTGTGCCCACGACATCGGTGTGCCCAAAGAGCATCCCGGGTTCTGGGACAAGCTTCAGTCCGCTGAACGCTATGATCCTCTTGCCACGCTGCTGGTGGACGACAGCTTGCCGGTGCTGCGCTCGGCACGGAATTATGGCATCGCCCATCTGCTCGCGGTGCATCGGCCGGACACGCAACTGCCTGCCAAGGATGTGGCGGAATTCGATGCCATTCATGACTTTCTGGAAATTATTCCGCGATGAGTGCATGGGTTTTTGACCGCAGAGACGCTGAGCGTTTTTTGTTTCAGATAAGTTGTGGCCAAGGGCAGCGTTAAACGGGGTTGTGGATGGAAAACAGGTTAACCATCTGGCGCATGGTTTTCTCTGTGTCTCCGCGCCTCTGTGGTAGATTTATGAAATGTTTGGATCAGGGGGTGCTGGCGCAGTGCGAAAACCGGGACAATTAGTGGCGTTATGGGGAAGGGTCGGGCTATTGCCTCGTCTGATGCTCGCCATTGTGCTGGTGATACTGACTGCGGCCAGCACGCGTAGCTATCTCCTGATTGTCGACGAGAGTGCCTACTTTAGCGGCCACCTTCAGGCGGAAATGCGCGAGACCGGGAACTCCCTGGCGTTATTACTGGCCGAGCCGGAGGCGATCGGTGATTTTGCCAGGATCCGAAAATTGCTCGATTCCCAAATCGGGGAGCGCGAATATATCAGTCACATCGAGTGGAAGTCGCGCTCTGGTTCGCTACTTGCCCAACGGCCTGTGCCGGTGCGGCTTGAAGCGCCTGACTGGTTTCTGCGCATTGCCGCCATTTCCGATATGGAAACATCGTTCCCCATCGAGTCTGACGGAGTGAACTACGGCACGCTGACACTGCGTGCCGATTCTGCCCCGGTACTCAATATCGTGTGGGGCCATCTGGTTGTTCAGATCAAAATTGTTTGCGTAGTGATGCTGATTATTCTGCTGCTGACTTCGTGGGCGCTTCGCAGCAACCTGAAAACGCTGAGCCAGTTATCGGCTGCTGCCCTTCGTTTCGAGCGGGGTGATCGTGCCGTGCGGGTGGAGGCCAGAGGCGCCACGGAAATCCGGGCTGTCGCCTATGCCTTCAATAGTATGGTGGGGAAAGTGGAACAGCTGCTGCAGTCGTTGCTGCAAAGCGAGAACAATCTCAGTACCGAGAGATCGCGCGTCCAGGCCACTCTGGCCTCGATTAGCGAGGCGATGATCTCCACCGACATGTCGGGGCAGGTGGAGTATCTCAATCCACAGGCGGAGCAGATGACGGGCTGGAGCGTGGCAGAAGCACAGGGGCGGTCACTGCACGAGGTGTTCAAAGTCATCGGCGAAACTACCCGATTGCCGCTGAATCTCACCTGCCAGGCGATACTCTATGGCGAGGTGGTCAAGTCGGAAATCAATTCCCTGCTGGTGACGCGCGCCGGCCATGAATTCGCTATCGATTTTTCCTTCGCGCAGATTTGCCATCAGGATGGCAGCGTGATGGGTTGCGTGCTGACCTTTCGTGACGTTAGCGACAAACTCAAGCTGATCAAGCAAATTACCTGGCAGGCTGGGCACGACCCGCTGACCGGGTTGCCTAACCGTTCCCTGCTGTCCGACCGGCTGGATCAGGCGATTTCCAATTCGGAACGGCAGGACAAATTGCTGGTGTTGGCCCTTGTCGATCTGGACGGATTCAAGGAGGTCAACGATCTCTATGGACATGATCTGGGCGACCAGTTGTTGAAAGAGGTGGCGCAACGCTTCCTGCATGACGTGCGCGGAGGGGATACGGTGGCCCGGCTGGGTGGGGACGAGTTCGTGCTGCTGCTCAACGATGTTGAAGATATTGACGATATGGAGGTGGCGCTGGACCGGATTCTGATCGATGTTGCCAGGCCCTACTATATCGACGGTCGGGAGGTGCAGCTATCCGCCAGTATCGGTGTGACGGTGTACCCGCTCAACGATGCCGACCCAGAAAGCCTGTTGCGTCACGCCGATCAGGCCATGTATCAGGCCAAGCAGGCGGGCCGCAATCGCTATTCCATTTTCGATGTGTCGCTCGACCAGCAGACGCGTTCCCGTTTTCGCGAGAAGGAACGTGTTGCCCAGGCGCTTCGACAGGGAGAACTGCGGCTATATTATCAGCCCAAGGTGAACATGCGCACCGGCCAGGTTATCGGTTTCGAGGGGCTGCTGCGCTGGCAGCATCCGGAGCGCGGGTTGGTCGGGCCGCTGGATTTTCTGCCTCAGGTTGAACATACCGATCTGATCGTGGAAATCGGCTTATGGGTTTTGCAGGAAGCCTTGCGCCAGCTTGCGGTATGGGAGAAAGCGGGGATGCGCACCACGGTGAGCGTCAATATCGCGGCGCGCCATTTTCAGAACGCGGATTTGGTCGACCAGTTGCGCGACCTGTTTGAGTTATATCCCACGGTTTCGCCCGGTTCTCTGGAACTGGAAATTCTGGAAAGCGCCGCGCTCGAGGATATACAGTCGGTGCGGGCGATCATGGCAGCCTGCCAGAAGCAGGGTGTCAAATTCGCGCTGGACGATTTCGGTACCGGATATTCATCGTTGTCTTACCTGAAGCGCCTGCCCTCCAATACCCTGAAAATCGACCAGTCGTTCGTGCGCGACATGCTGGAAGACCCGGATGATCTGGCCCTTATCGAGGGCGTGGTGAGTCTGGCGAGTATTTTCAAGCTCGGCGTGATCGCCGAAGGGGTCGAAACAACGGAGCATGGCGTGATGCTGATGCGCCTGGGCTGCGATGAGGTGCAGGGCTATGGCATAGCCCGCCCCATGCCCGCAGTCGACGTGCCGGCATGGTGTACGCAGTTCAGACCCGATCCAGCCTGGCTGCGCTGGGCGGACATGCGCTGGGATCTGGCTGACTTCCCGCTGCTGGTGGCGCAGCAGGATCATTTGAAATGGGTCAAACAGGTGACGACAGCGGTTAGCAGTGCCGCGATGGTGCTGGCTGAGGCAGAGTTGACGGACCACCACCACTGCCGTTTCGGTTTATGGTTCGATAGTATAGGCAGTGAGCGCTACGGCCATCTGCCGGTTTTTGCCGAGTTGGAGCCGATTCACGCCCATGTGCATGAGGTCGGTTCGGAAATCATTCGATTGCGCGACGCTGGCGATATCCAGGCGGCAGAAGCACTATGTCCGCAGCTGCTGATACTGAAGGATCAGGTGCTGGATAAACTGGCGGATCTGCAGAATGCCATGGTGATTTATTAGAGGTCAGAGAATAACCGCTATAGGGACTGAAAATGCTGTTAGAATATTTGAAATGAATAGCTTGCTCGGATAATAATTAAACCCGGGAGTGAACGTGGTGAGTAATCCAGGGAAATTCCTAGTGTTATGGAACAAGATCGGGCTGCTGCCCCGCTTGCTGTTCTTTGTGGTACTGGTGATTTTTTCTTCGGGTGGCCTGCTCAGCTATCTACAGATGGCGGATGAAAGCGCCTATGTGCGCGAACACCATCTGACTGAGCTGCGAGATACCCAGCGTTTCCTTGATCAGTTGTTGCCGAAGTACGTGGTTAACAATAATGTCGCCGCTATTCAGCAAGTGTTTGGCGCTCAGATCGGAGAGCCTAGTAATATTGGTCGTATTGAGTGGCAGTCAGGCTCCGGCTTGCAGGTCATTCAGGACGGCGGCAAAGTGCCGCTTTCCGCGCCCGAGTGGTTTGTTCGTTTCGCTCCTATTCCCCCTGAGGAGCTGATTTCATCCATCAATGTCGGTGAAGCGAATTTCGGTACGCTGAAGCTGCGCATCGATCCAGTGCCGTCGATCAATCGGCTGTGGCAGCATTTGTCAACGCAGCTCAAGATTATTGCACTGGCGAATTTTGCCGTCATCCTGCTCCTTGTTTTATTGCTGCGCGGCAACCTGAAAACGTTGCGCCAGTTGTCGATTTCCGCTATCCGTTTCAAGCGGGGCGACTACAGTGCGCGGGTCGAGGCTGGAGGCGACCCAGAAATCAACGGGGCGGCTCAGGCCTTCAACCGAATGGCGGAGGAGGTGGAGCATTTGCTGCAGTCGCTGGATCAGAGCGAGAACAGGTTTCGGGCAATTTTCGATCAAACATTCCAGTTCGCTGGCCTGCTAGACAGGGAAGGCATATTGCTGGAAGCCAATCAGGGCGTCCTGGATGCTGCCGGGATCCGCGCCAGCGAGGTGGTTGGCCGCCCGCTCTGGGATACGCCATGGTGGGACCCTGCGGAAGCGCCGCGTCTGCGCGAGGCGGTTGAGCGCGCCGCCCACGGTGAATTCGTTCGCTACGAAACCTATTTCCTGGGGTCGGATGGGATGCCTCGCGCCGTGGATTTTTCCCTGAAGCCATTTCGTGAGAAAAACAAGGAGATTACCTGGCTGATTGCGGAAGGCCGCGATATCACTTCTCTCAAGCAGGCGGAAGCGGAGCTTCGCGCCGAAAAGGTGCGAGCACAGGTGACTTTGTCCTCGATAGGCGATGCGGTCATTACCACCGATGCGATGGGGCGTGTGGAATACCTCAACCCGGTGGCGGAACAGTTGACTGGTTGGGCATCCTGGGAAGCACATGGTCTCGAATTGCAGAAGGTCTTCAACGTGGTCGGTGAAACTCCACGACTTCCATTGGCAACTCACGCGGCGCGCATGCTGGTTCCGGGTACGGTGATCGAACTGGAGAGCAACGGTTTACTGCGTACTCGTGGCGGGCGTGAGGTTTCTATCGAGGAGTCCGTTGCGCCGATCCGCGATGGCAATGGCGATGTGCTAGGTTGTGTGCTGGTGTTTCATGACGTCAGCGAAAAGCGCCGACTGATGCAGCAAATCACCTGGCAGGCGGGGCACGATGCCTTGACCAAGCTGCCCAATCGCTCCTTGCTGGCTGACCGTCTCGAACTGGCGATTTCCAGCGCTAAACGCATGGACAAGCTGCTGATGGTCGGTTTCATCGACCTGGATAAATTCAAGGAAATTAACGATCTCTACGGACACGAACTGGGTGACCTGCTGCTGATCGAGGTGGCGCACCGCCTGACGCTCAGCGTGCGCGGTGGTGATACGGTATCTCGTCTGGGGGGCGACGAGTTCGTGCTGTTGCTTACCAATGTTGCCGATCTGGAGGAGGCGGAAGCGGCGCTACAGCGGATTTTGCTGGATATTGCGCGGCCCTATCAAGTCAACGGTTTGATTATGCAGTTGACCGCCAGCATTGGCGCGACTATCTATCCGCTCAACGATACCGATTCCGGCAACCTGCTGCGCCATGCCGACCAAGCGTTGTATCAGGCCAAGCAAACCGGGCGCAACCGTTTTTGCCTGTTCGATATTTCACTCGACAAAGAGGTTCGCTTCCTTTACCAGGAGCAGGAGCGGATTGCTCAGGCGCTGGCGCAGGGTGAAATGGAGCTTTACTACCAGCCCAAGGTGAACATGCGCACCGGCGAGGTGTTTGGCTTCGAAGCGTTGCTGCGCTGGAATCATCCGGAACGCGGCCTGGTGATGCCGATGGAATACCTGCCGCTGATCGAGCAGACCGATCTGATCAAGGATATCGGGATGTGGGTGATGCGGGATGTGCTGCGCCAGTTGGCGGTGTGGCGAGCAGAGGGACTGAACACCCTGGTGAGTATCAACCTTGGGGCGTGCCATTTCAGAAGCATGGAATTTGTCGATCAACTGCGGGATGTGCTTGCGGAATATCCCTCGGTTCCGCCCAGCTCACTGGAACTGGAGATTCTGGAATGCGCTGCGCTCGACGATATCCAGACGGTGCGTTCCATCATGCTGGGCTGTCAGGAACTGGGCGTAAGCTTCGCGTTGGACGACTTCGGCGCGGGCTATTCGTCGCTGGCTTATCTCAAGCGTCTGCCCGCCAATATGCTGAAAATTGACCGGTCATTCATCCACAACATGCTGGAAGATTCGGGCGATCTCACCATCATCGAAGGGGTGGTAAGCATGGCGAGCATTTTCAATCTGGATGTGATTGCGGAGGGCGTCGAAACCATGGAGCAGGGCGTGATGCTGATGCGCCTGGGTTGTGGCAAGGCGCAGGGCTATGGCATTGCTCACCCCATGCCGGCTTCGAAGGTGCCGTACTGGATTGAGCAGTTCAAGCCTGATCCGGGTTGGCTGCGCTGGGCAAATACGCGTTGGGATCTGGCCGATTTTCCGTTGCTGATGGCGCAATCCGATCATGTGCAATGGGTCAAGCGGGTGATGATGGCGATCGAAGGCGCCACCTTGATGCTGAGCGAGGGGGAACTGAAAAGTCACCATCATTGCCGATTCGGCCACTGGTATTACGGCCATGGCAAGGAACGCTATGGCCATCTGACCGGCTACTATGACCTTGAGCCGATCCATACCATGGTGCATGAAGTCGGTGCGGAACTCATTCGTTTGCGTGGTGCTGGTGAGGTTGAGGCTGTCGCTGAGTTATGTCCCAAGTTGATGAAATTGAATGGCGAGGTGCTGGATAAGCTGGCCGACCTGCAGAAGGCCGTGATCAGGACATTGCGATAATTCAGGGCAAGATAGAGTGTCTGGCGCTTGGCGCCAGGTTTTTTCTAGCCTCTTCCTCTAACCCAGCAACAGCGCCGCTGCCACCTTTCTGCCCTCGGACGCGAGGATGTTGTAGGTGCGGCAGGCAGCTGGGGTGTCCATCACCTCCACGCCGATATACGCCCGGATCAGTGCGTCCGTCAGGCGGGGGTGAGGAAAGCGCAGGGTGCTGCCGGTGCCGAGCAGTACGATCTCCGGCATAAACTCCAGGATGGCTTCAAAATGGGCGGCTCCCAACGCTGCAAAGCTTTGCGGCGGCCATGTTTCGACGATCCGATCCGGCAGCACGATCAGGCTGGCTTGATAGTGTTGATGGTTGACCGCGACATAATCGATGTCGTAGCCAGTGAAAAGATTTAAGCCGGCATCGTCGGCCAGGTGGAATTTCAAGGTGGGCCTCCATTTGCGGGACAAGGGACGGTCGGGTAAGATTATACCTTTTTAGCGCATTCTGTGGGGCGACCCGGTCGCCAGCGCAAAAAGGGGCTCGAAGCCATGCAACCCGTACTCAAATCCAGCAAGCTCGCCAACGTCTGCTACGACATCCGTGGACCGGTGATGGCGCGTGCCCGGCAGATGGAGGAGGACGGGCATCGCATTATCAAACTCAACATCGGCAATACGGCACCGTTCGGTTTTGAAGTGCCGGAGGAAATCCTGCAGGATGTGATCCATAATCTGCCCAATGCCTCCGGGTATTGCGAATCCAAAGGGCTGTTCGCCGCGCGCAAGGCGATCATGCACTACACCCAGGAAAAGAAAATCGCCGATGTGACGATGGAGGATATCTACATCGGCAACGGCGTGTCCGAGCTGATCGTGATGGCGATGCAGGGTTTGCTGAACACTGGAGATGAAGTACTGGTGCCGATGCCTGACTATCCGCTGTGGACAGCGGCGGTAACACTGGCCGGCGGCACGCCCCACCATTACATCTGCGACGAGCAGTCTGGCTGGCTGCCAGATCTGAACGATATTCGCGGCAAAATCGGGCCAAATACCCGTGCGATTGTTCTGATCAACCCGAATAATCCGACCGGTGCGCTTTATCCGGTTGAACTGCTGCGAGAGGTCGTGGAGATCGCGCGACAACACCAGCTGATCATCTACTCCGACGAGATCTACGACAAGGTCTTGTATGACGGTGCGACCCATACCTCGATTGCGTCTCTGGCAGACGACGTGCTGTTCATTACCTTCAACGGACTTTCCAAGAATTACCGTGCAGCCGGTTATCGTGCGGGATGGCTGGTGGTGTCGGGCGAAAAAAAGCATGCCAGAGATTACATTGAAGGCTTAACCATGCTCGCCTCGATGCGATTGTGTTCCAACGTGCCGGCGCAGTACGGAATACAGACTGCACTTGGCGGCTACCAGAGCATCAATGATCTGGTCGCGCCCGGGGGGCGTCTGACCAAGCAACGCGACCTGGCCTATCAGTTGCTCACCGATATTCCCGGTGTAACCTGCGTCAAGCCGCAGGGCGCCATGTATTTGTTCCCCCGGCTTGATGCCAAGATGTACCCGATTGCCGATGACCAGGAATTCATCCTTGAGTTGCTGCTTGAGGAAAAGGTGTTGCTGGTGCAGGGCAGCGGTTTCAACTGGCCAAACCCCGATCATTTCCGGGTGGTGTTCCTGCCCAACGTAGACGACCTCACCGAGGCCATAGGTCGTATTGCACACTTTCTTGAGCACTATCGCAAGCGGCATGGTTCCTAACTAAATTATTGTTAACTGAAAACTCATTATGAAACCCATCAACGTAGGTTTGTTAGGCCTGGGTACCGTCGGCGGCGGCACCCTCACAGTATTGCGGCGCAATGCCGGAGAAATTACCCGCCGTGCCGGGCGCGAAATCAAGGTGACCATGGCGGCGGTACGCGATCTGGAAAAGGCGCGGAAACTTGCCGGCCCCGAGCTGGAAATTACCACTGACCCGATGGCGGTAGTGAATAACACGGACATCGATATCGTCGTCGAGTTGATCGGCGGTACGTCGTTGGCCAAGGACCTGGTCCTGAAGGCGATCGCCAACGGCAAGCACGTGGTCACGGCGAACAAGGCGCTGTTGGCGATGCATGGCAACGAAATTTTCCAGGCGGCACAGGCCAAGGGCGTGATGGTAGCCTTCGAGGCGGCCGTGGCAGGCGGCATCCCGATCATCAAGGCGTTGCGCGAGGGCCTCACCGCCAACCGCATCGAATGGATCGCCGGCATCATCAACGGTACTACCAACTTCATCCTGACCGAAATGCGCGACAAGGGCCTGGCCTTCGATGCCGTGCTTCAACAGGCGCAGGAACTCGGCTATGCAGAGGCCGATCCGACCTTCGATATCGAAGGCGTCGACGCGGCGCACAAGCTCACCATTATGGCGGCGATTGGTTTCGGTATTCCGATGCAGTTCGACAAAGCTTACACCGAGGGCATCAGCAAGCTCACCAAAGAAGATATCGCTTATGCCGAACAACTGGGCTACCGCATTAAGCTGCTCGGCATCACCAAACGTACCGAACAGGGCATTGAACTGCGTGTTCATCCGACGCTGATCCCGGCCAAGCGCCTGATCGCCAATGTGGAAGGCGTGATGAATGCGGTGCTGGTCAAAGGCGATGCCGTTGGCGCGACCATGTATTACGGCCGCGGCGCCGGTGCTGAGCCGACTGCGAGTTCCGTGGTGGCGGACCTGGTCGATGTGACCCGGATGCTGACCTCCGATCCGGAAAACCGCGTGCCGCACCTGGCCTTCCAGCCGGACGCCTTGTCCGATGTGCCGGTGCTGGCAATCGACGAAGTCCGTACTTCCTACTACTTGCGCCTGCGTGTTTTCGACAAGCCCGGCGTGCTGGCTGATGTAACGCGGATTCTGGCCGATCTGGGGATCTCGATTGATGCCATGATCCAGAAAGAGCCTGCCGAAGGCGAAGAGCAGGCTGACGTGATCTTGTTGACCCATATCACGGTAGAAAAATTCATCAACCAGGCGATCGCCAAAATTGAGGCGTTGTCTTCGATTTCCGGCAAGGTGACGCGGATACGTCTGGAAGAACTAAGCTCGAATTAATCAACAGCAATTTGACGGTTATAAATATGAAATACTTGAGCACCCGCGGCGGCATGCAGCCTAAAACCTTCACCGAAATCCTGCTCGGAGGCCTCGCTACCGATGGTGGCCTGACCATCTCAGAAGCTTACCCCCGATTCAGCAAGGAAGAACTCGCCGCGATGCGTGACATGAGCTACCGCGAGCTGGCATTCGAGGTAATAC
The DNA here is from genome assembly GCF_000297055.2 of Sulfuricella denitrificans skB26. NCBI lineage: Bacteria > Pseudomonadati > Pseudomonadota > Betaproteobacteria > Nitrosomonadales > Sulfuricellaceae > Sulfuricella > Sulfuricella denitrificans. Next base: position 1,137,512 of record NC_022357.1, read on the forward strand.
GCCGCTTCGCAGACGATATTCCCGCCGCCGACCTCAGGGCCATCGTCGACAAGACCTATACCGCAGAGATTTTCCGCAGCGACGAGATTACGCCGGTGAAAACGCTGGAGCCGGGGTTGCACCTGCTCGGGCTGTCTTACGGCCCGACGCTGGCTTTCAAGGATGTGGCGATGCAGTTGCTCGGCAACTTGTTCGAGTACGTGCTTGCCAAGGAAAATTCCGAGATCAACATCCTCGGTGCGACTTCGGGCGATACCGGCAGCGCGGCGGAATATGCCATGCGCGGCAAGCGTGGCATCAAGGTTTTCATGCTTTCACCGCAGGGAAAGATGAGTCCGTTCCAGACTGCCCAGATGTTCTCTCTGCAGGACCCGAACATTTTCAACATCGCCGTGAAGGGCGTGTTCGATGATTGCCAGGACATCGTCAAGGCGGTCTCCAATGACCTCGACTTCAAGGCCAAACACAAGATCGGCGCAGTCAACTCGATCAACTGGGCGCGCGTCACGGCCCAGGTGGTGTACTACTTCAAGGCCTATTTCGCGGTGACCCAAAGCAACGACGAGGAAGTGTCTTTCTCCGTGCCGTCGGGCAATTTCGGCAACGTCTGCGCCGGCCACATCGCCCGTCAGATGGGCCTGCCGATCAAGAAACTGATCGTTGCAACCAACGAGAACGACGTGCTCGACGAGTTCTTCCGCACTGGCGTTTATCGTCCTCGTCCGCAAACCGAGCATACCAGCAGCCCGTCGATGGATATCTCCAAGGCGTCCAACTTCGAGCGCTTTGTTTACGATCTGGTCGGACGCGATCCGGCAGTGGTGAACGAGCTATGGAAGGAAGTGGACGCGGGTGGCAGCTTCGATCTTTCGAAAACGCCGTATTTCGCCAGAGTCAGGGAATTCGGCTTCGAATCCGGCTCCAGCAGCCATGCAAACCGGCTGGAAACCATACGCCACATGCACCAGAAATACGGCGTGATGATCGACACCCACACTGCCGACGGCGTGAAGGTTGGCCTGGAGCACCGTGAAGCCAACGTGCCCATGGTCTGCCTGGAAACTGCATTGCCCGCCAAATTCGAGGAAACCATCCGCGAAGCGCTGGGTTGCGAGCCTGAGCGCCCGGCCGATATGGTGGGGATAGAGAACCTGCCGCAGCGCTTCGAAGTCATGGCGGCGGATGCCGAAGCAGTGAAGCGCTTCATCGTTCAGCACACCGGCTAACTCTTTTCTGCAAGATCGACTGGCATGAATAATCTTATCCTGCTGGTCGCCTGTTTCATTTTCGGTATGGCGCTGCGCAAGGGTGGGCGCATGCCTGACAACGCGCCTTCTGCGCTGAACAGCTTCATCATCCACATCTCCCTGCCGGCACTGGTTCTGCTCTACATTCATGATATCCATTTCACGCGCGAGCTAGCGTATGCGGCCGCCATGCCCTGGATATTATTTGCTATGGGCGCCGGGTTCTTCTGGATGGCAGGACGGGTGCTCAAATTGCCGCGCGCGACTGTCGGTGCCTTGATGCTCACCGGAGGGTTAGGTAACACTTCGTTTATTGGTTTGCCCATGATCGAAACCTTTTACGGGCACGAGGGCATTGCAACCGGGATCATTGCTGACCAGTTGGGCTCCTTCCTGGCACTGTCCACAGTCGGGATCATTGTTGCCGGCCTGTATTCCTCCGGTGCCCCGGACGCCCGAACCATCGCACGCAAAATCATGTTGTTTCCGCCTTTCATCGCATTGGTGGTTGCTGTACTGCTGATCCCGGTGGATTATCCATTATGGTTTTCAGCTGTTCTGAAGCGTCTGGGCGACACCCTGGCGCCGCTCGCACTGGTGTCGGTGGGCTTACAGTTGCAGCTAGGGCACTTGGCGGGCAATGGCCGCAACTTGGCGCTGGGCTTGGTGTTCAAATTATTTCTCGCACCGCTGCTGCTGTGTTTTTTGTTGGTGGGCGCGCTCGGGGGGCACGGGCTGGTAACGCAAGTAACGCTGTTCGAAGCCGCCATGGGGCCCATGATTACCGGCGCTATTGTGGCGATCGAACATGATCTCGATCCTCCTCTCGTCACTCTGATGGTGGCTGTGGGGATAGCCCTGTCCTTTTTTACGCTGACCGCTTGGTGGTGGGTATTGCGGGCCGTGTAAAACGCTGCATCTGCCGCAGATCCTTGCTTACGTGTGGGCTGCGCTATATCCGAGCAAAAATCATATACTCGAATCTTAATAGATCAGATATAAATTATGTATACTCCATGGAGCGCGTCCCAAGTAAGTATCTGGAAAGAATTGTTTCAATTAACCGTATGATTATTATTGGAGAATACCATATGAAAAAGACTTTAATTGCAACGCTGCTGCTGGGTATGTTTGCTGTTCCTTCGTTTGCCGCTGATGCCATCAAGATTGCAATTACCGGCCCATTTAGTGGCGGTTCGGCTCCGATGGGCATATCCATGAGGGACGGCGCCAAACTCGCGATTTCCGAGATCAACGCGGCGGGCGGTATCAGTGTCGGCAGCAAGAAGATGAAAATCGAGATAATCGAACGGGACGATGAAGGCAAGAACGAGCGTGGCGCTCTGATCGGGCAGGAACTGGCCTCGATGGGCGATTTGTCCGGCGTGATCGGCACCGTGAATACGGGGGGTCGTGCTCGCGGGCGACAAGCATTTGCAGGATAAAGGAATCACCAAAATAATCACGCCTGCAGCTGGCTCCGCCTCCATGACTCAGTGGAGCAAGGCAGGGGTGAAGGATTTGTCGATTTTCCGTTTTTCCGCGAATGACGGCATTCAGTCCGCCATGGTGATTGAAGAGGCGATCAACCGTAAATTTACCAAAGTGGCGATCCTGCACGACGCAACCAACTACGGTGTTTCCGGTCGTGACGACCTGCTGGAGCAAATCAAGAAGCAGGGTGACAAACTGCAGGTGGTTGCCACCGAAAAATACAACATCGGCGACAAGGACATGACGGCGCAGTTGATGCGTGCGAAAGCCGGTGGTGCACAGGCGATCCTGCTCTGGGGGATTGGACCCGAGATGGCCGCCCTTGCTAACGGTATGGCAAAAATGGGCATGAAAGAGCCGCTGATCGGCGGCTGGACCCTCTCTATGTCCAACTTCATCGATAACGCAGGCAAGAGCGGCGATGGTGCCTTGATGCCGCAGACCTTCATTGAGGAGCCGATTACGCCCAAGGCCAAGAGTTTCATCGAAGGCTACCACAAGGCTTATGGGGTCAGCCGCATGGCATCCCCGATGTCTGCAGCCCAGGGTTATGATGCCGTTTATATTTTTGCAGCTGCCGTGAAACAGGCGCAAAGCGATGACACCCACAAGATCAAGGAAGCGCTTGAGGATTTGAAAGAACCCGTGAAAGGCGTGATCGCTACCTGGCTGCGCCCCTTCAGTAAATGGGATCCTGCCAACGAGCAGACCCATGAAGCTTTCCGTCGTGATCAGGTGGTGATGGGTATGGTCAAGGATGGTCGCGTCGTTTTCGCCAATGAGGCTGAAAAGCAGCGTCTCATCAAAAGCGCAACGGAAGTGAAGAAAGGTAAGTAAAGCTGTGGAAGGGGGGTTCCCCCTTCCACGGTTCACACAAAGCAATCATCATGGAATCAATCATTATCGCCCAGATGGCTGTGAGCGGGGCCTTCATGGGCCTTGTTTACGCGCTTATCGCCTACGGCTTTCAGCTGACATACGCTACCAGCAAAAGCATCAATTTCGGTCAGGGCGAGTTGGTAATGGTTTCCGCTTTCTTTAGCCTGACCCTCATTAATGTCGGGTTGCCCTACTGGCTGGTGGTACCCGGTGGCTTGCTTTTCGGCGCAGTCCTCGGCCTGTTCGTCGAGCGTGCCGGGGTGCGCCTTGCGCTTGAGCAGAAAAGCGAGGGCTGGATACTTCTGACCATCATTATCGGGCTATTCGGTTTTTCTGCGGCCGAGAATATTTGGGGGAGGGATGATCGTCCATTCCCCACGCCCATTCCATCCGAGTCATTCCAGGTTTTCGGCGTCAGTATTACTCCGCTAGAAATCTCCGTGGCCATCGGCGTTCTCGCCGTGATGGGGCTGATCGAGTTGTTCAAGCGCAAGACCCTGCTGGGAAAGGCGTTTGAGGCTGTTTCGGCGGACCGTGATGCGGCTGAACTGATGGGGGTTTCGGCCACCCGAACGATCATGCTCTCTTACGGCTTGTCCGGGATGGTGGCGGCGATGGCGGGTATTCTGGTTTCGCCGATTACTACCGTGGGTCCTACCATGGCATCCGCCCTCATCCTGAAGGCTTTTGCGGTTGCCGTGGTTGCGGGCCTCGATTCCGGTTTCGGCGTGGTCCTGATCGGTTTGTTCCTGGGCGCTCTGGAAAGCCTGGCGAGTTTCTATATCGGTAGCGGCTGGCGCGAAGCACCGGGTTTGATTTTGCTCATTCTTGCCTTGGCCGTGCGCCCGAATGGGGTCTTCGGCAAGGCCAGCATCAGGAAAGTCTGAACTGACTTGGGTGCCGTTCTCCGTAGCGACCGGCACTCTTGAGCAGAAACAGACAAGGTAACGGGAACAACAATTTTCAGCGGCATGCTTCACTGACGCAATCAACTAATCGTAAAACTGACCGACCATGTGGAAACGCCTGTTATTCATTCGCGGAACAGAGCTCGTTGCTCTCGCCCTGCTTGCCTCCATACCCCTGGCAGTGGACAACTCCTATGTCCTGGGGTTGCTGACCCTGCTGGCGATCTATGGCATTCTTCTCATCGGTCTGGACGTGACCGTGGGCTACCTCGGTCAAGTCAACCTGGCGCAAGCCGCGTTCCTGGGACTCGGCGCCTATGCCGCGGGGTTGAGTGTTTCCCTGCTCGGTTTCGGGATATTTGGCGCGCTTGCCGTCAGTCTTCTGGTGGGGCTGGTTCTTGGCGGCCTGCTGGCGTTTCCGGCGCTACGACTGGAGGGGCCGCAATTTGCCCTGGCAACACTGAGCTTTTCAGCCCTGAGCGTAACCGTTCTTAACGAGTGGGAGTCACTCACCGGCGGAGCACAGGGCTTGCACGTGACTCGCCCCGATCTTTTCGGTTTCGATCTAAAAGCCCAGGGGTTTTATTGGCTGTGCCTGATCCTTCTGGCCCTGGTCTGGATGGCGATGCGTAACCTGCTCTCCTCGCAATGGGGTCGCGCCTTCGAAGCGTTGCGCGACAGCCCGATCGCTACCGATGCGATGGGGGTCGGGACCTTTCGTCACAAGGTGGCGGGCTTCGCCCTGGGATCTGGACTCGGCGGCTTGGCGGGCGGGCTGTACGCCTTCAATTTCGAGTATCTGCAACCGCAAACCTATGTTTATGACCTTATGGTGATTTTGCTCCTCGGCGTTGTTCTGGGGGGACGTAAAAGCCTGTGGGGCGCTTTTGTCGGGGCTTCGCTGATCGCCCTGCTGCCCAATCTGCTGTCCAACTGGCTTATGTTCGAAGTAATTTCGGCGCTTGGTTTGCTGGTGGCCTTGGCGGCGGGGGTGCGCGGGCTGATGAAAAAGACCACCAAACCGTTTCAGGCTATCGCGCCTATCATCGCCATGGGTTTGCTCGTTGGAGGAGGCTTTCTGGTGGAGAACACTGAAAATTGGCGCAAGGCGATCTTTGCCCTGATGCTGTTTGCAGTGGTGGTAGGACTACCGGAAGGCTTGATGGGATTCGCCTCCCGCTTTCTGGCGCAGTTGTTCCGCATTGATCCGCCTGCGCTCCCCGCGCCGGCTGAGCTGAATACCGTGCTGGCGGCCAAGGCGGCCAATGGCGAAGCGCTGCTCGAATTGCGGGATTTGAAGCGCTACTTCGGCGGTGTCAAAGCTGTCGACGGCGTGTCCATGACGGTGCGTGCCGGACAGGTGCACGGCTTGATCGGCCCCAACGGATCCGGCAAGAGTACCGCCGTAAACGTTATTTCAGGGCTTTATGCCCCGACTGCGGGCGAAATCCTGCTGCATGGCAGGGCGCTGCCGCAAGGAAGCCTGTTCAAGGTAGCACGGGTCGGCGTTTCGCGTACCTTCCAGAACCTGCAACTGTTCGGCGAACTGACCGCGCTGGATAACGTCATGGTCGCGCTGAAAGGGGTTTATCGCAGTCCGCTGCCCCTCGTGCTGCTGGGATTTGCCCGGGGGGAGGAAAAACGTGCCCAGGCCGAGTCCCTGGCGCTGCTGGAACTGGTCGACCTCAAAGACCAGGCCCGCACACGGGCAAAAGACCTCACCTATGGCGCACAGCGTTTCCTGGAAATTGCCCGTGCGCTGGCGCGAAAACCCGATCTCCTGATTCTGGACGAACCCGCTGCCGGTCTTGCTCATCCGGATGTGAACAATTTGGTGGAGATCATCAAACGCATCCGCCAGCGTGGTATCACGATCGTTTTGATCGAGCATCACATGGATGTTGTGAGCGAGTTGTGCGATGCGGTGACTGTCCTTGATGGCGGCCAGGTGATTGCCGAAGGCACGCCGGATGAAGTGAAACGCGATCCCAAGGTCATCGAGGCCTACCTGGGGGTTGTCAGCGAGGCGGAAGCGCCTGACGCTATACCGTCGCCGGCTTAACGAACAGAAAGAAGCACAGATGCTAGTCGTCGAAAATCTGCATGCAGGATATGGCACCAGCGAGGTGCTGGTAGGTACTTCGCTGGAAGTGAAGCAGGGCACGGTCGTAGCTTTGATCGGAGCCAACGGTGCCGGAAAAACCACCACCATGCGTGCTATCTCGGGGATGTTGAAGCCGACCAAAGGCCGCGTCATTCTAGATGGCAAGCCGGTGCAGGGTCTGGATGCCTCGCGTATTGCCAGGCTGGGTTTGGCTCATGCACCGGAAGGGCGCAAGGTATTTGGACCTTTGTCGGTGGAGGACAACCTGCTCCTCGGTGCCTACAGTCATCTGCCCCTGTTTTTCGGCTTCCGCAGCAAGGCGGTAGGTGACCTGGAACGAGTTTACGATCTTTTTCCGCGCCTGCGGGAACGGCGTCAGCAGGCTGCCGGTACGCTGTCCGGTGGCGAACAGCAGATGCTGGCCATCGGACGTGCGCTCATGGCCAACCCCAAGGTCATGTTGCTGGATGAACCGTCCATGGGGCTAGCGCCAGTCATCGTGCAGGAAGTCTTCAACACCATCCGGCGTCTGAAAGAAGCCGGGATCACCTTGCTGCTGGTGGAACAATTCGCCAAAAGCGCATTGGAAGTGGCGGACTATGCCTATGTAATGGAGCATGGCTGTATCGCCGTCGAGGGAAGTCCTGCCGAGTTGCACAAGAACGAACGTGTGCTTGCCGCCTATCTGGGGTAGTTTCTGAGGGAGCCTCTAAATAATCCAGATTTCATCCCAACTGCCGCGTTGCGTAAAAAATTTCTTACTTACATATCAACCATATGCTGCGCTGCGAAATTTTTTCCGCGCCTTGCATTTGGGCGAACTCTGAATTTTTAGAGGCACCCTGGTCTAGCGGGTTTTAAATCGCATCGACAAATCCACCGCCTTGATGTCCTTGGTCAGGCTGCCGATGGAGATGCGGTGCACGCCCGTCTCGGCGATGGCGCGTACGGTTTCCAGGGTGATGCCGCCGGAAGCCTCCAGTTCGGCCCTAGTGCCGGCCAGCTTTACCGCCGCGCGCAGGCTTTCCAGGTTGAAGTTGTCGAGCAGGATCAATTTCGCCCCTGCTGCCAGCGCCTGATCCAGTTCGTCCAGGCTTTCCACTTCGATCTGTATCGATATCCCCGCTGTGGCGATATTCGTGGCCTGCGTCAGCGCCTCGCGAACGCCGCCCGCTGCCAGGATGTGGTTTTCCTTGATCAGGATGCCATCGTAAAGCCCTACTCGCTGGTTTTCCCCTCCACCGCACTTGACCGCATATTTCTGCGCGACACGCAGGCCGGGCAGGGTCTTGCGCGTATCCATGATTTTGGCGTGAGTATCCCTGATCAAATCGACATATTGCCGTGTTGCGGTAGCGGTGGCGGACAGGGTTTGCAGGAAATTCAGCGCCGGTCGCTCGGCGCTGAGCAGGGCGCGCGCGTTGCCGCTGATTTCGGCCAGAGTTTGCCCGGCGGCCACAGCTTCGCCGTCGCGGGCAAACCATTTTATTTCTACCTCGGCATCCAGCCTGCGGAAGCAGGCCTCGAACCAGGCCACGCCGCAAAGCACCGCCGCTTCGCGGCTGATGATGGTGGAGCGTGCCTCTTGCCCCGTCGGGATCAGTTGCGCGGTCAGATCGCCACTGCCGATATCCTCGACCAATGCGGCTTCAACGTTGCTTTCGACGTGTGCAGTCAAGTCCATGCTTTTAGCCTTTTTGCCAAACTATTCATCCCGGTTCACTCTGATTAATCTGCGCAATGGTTCCATTATCGGTCATTTTTGAGTCTTTCTGGACTGTTTCAAGTCCGAAGTGAGTTAGCGCATTGATTTCCATGGCGGCATCAAGGTTGTTATTCTATTCAAACTCTGCTGAAATCAATATTCTGACTAATTTACTCAATTTATTGGCATGACGGCAGAAAAGACCGCAATTAATCCGCATGCCCACGCTCAAGAAGCCCTGCTAAAGGGGCTTCTTTCTTTGCTGCCCGCTTCATTGGTATTGACCGACCCTGAAGATTTACGCCCGTTCGAGTGCGATGGGCTATCTGTATACCGTCGTTTGCCGCTGGTCGTGGTTTTGCCGGAAACAATCGCGCAGGTGCAAGCCATCATGAGTTTGTGTCATAAGTTACAGGTACCGGTAGTGGCGCGTGGCGCGGGCACCGGTCTGTCCGGTGGGGCGCTGCCATCGAGTGATGGCGTGTTGCTGAGTCTGGCCAAGTTCAAGAAAATTCTGAATGTCGATCCGCACAATGCGCAGGCAACGGTGCAGCCGGGCGTGCGCAACCTGGCCATTTCCGAAGCGGCAGCCGTGCATGGTATGTATTACGCTCCTGATCCTTCTTCTCAAATTGCCTGCACCATAGGCGGCAATGTTGCAGAAAATTCCGGTGGCGTGCATTGCCTCAAGTATGGCCTTACCGTACACAATATCCTGATGCTGAAGGTCGTCACCATGGAGGGGGAGTTACTCACTATCGGTGCTGAAACGCTGGATGCGCCGGGCTATGATCTGCTTGCCCTGATGACAGGTTCCGAAGGCATGCTGGGCATTATTGTCGAGGTGACGGTAAAGCTATTGGCCAGGCCTGAGCGTGCGCAGGTTGTCCTCGCCGCTTTTGATGATGTGGTGAAGGCCGGTGAAGCCGTCGGTGCCATCATCGCTGCCGGCATTATTCCTGCGGGCCTGGAGATGATGGACAAGCTCGCCATCCAGGCCGCTGAAGATTTTGCCCATGCGGGCTACCCGCGCGATGCCGAAGCAATACTGCTGTGCGAATTGGATGGGACGAATGCAGAGGTATCCGAATACATAATGGCCGTGCGCAAAGTGCTGACACAGAGTGGTGCCACCGAAGTACGCACTGCGGTGGATGAAGCCGAACGGCAACTTTTCTGGAAGGGACGCAAATCGGCCTTTCCAGCAGTGGGCCGCATTTCTCCGGATTATTACTGCATGGATGGCACTATCCCGCGCCGCCATCTGCCACGGGTATTGCGTCAGATCAGTCAGTGGTCGGCGGAATATGGCCTGCCGGTGGCCAATGTCTTTCATGCCGGCGACGGCAATCTGCATCCACTGATTCTGTTCGATGCCAACAAGCCGGGTGAGCTGGCGAGCACTGAGGAATTTGGTCGCCGCATCCTGCAATTATGTGTAGAGGTCGGTGGCACGATCACCGGTGAACATGGCGTCGGGATGGAAAAGATAGACCAGATGTGCATCCAGTTCCAGAGTGGCGAGCTCAGTCAGTTCCACGCAGTCAAGGCCGCCTTTGATCCTGCTGGCTTGCTCAACCCCGGCAAGGCAGTGCCCACCCTGCACCGCTGTGCTGAATTGGGTGCCATGCATGTGCATCATGGCCAGCTTCCTCACCCTGAACTGGATCGCTTCTGATGGCTGACATGGATAGAAGCGCAGCGCTGCAGCAGCAAGTACACAACGCCATCCATGCAGGTACGGCACTGAATATCCGCGGCAGCAACAGCAAACACTTTCTGGGGCGCGTAGCAGACGGCGAAGTGCTGTCACTGTCAGAACATCGCGGCATGATTGAATATGACCCGCGCGAGCTGGTGCTGACAGCCCGTGCAGGCACGCCTCTGGCAGAGATTGAAAGCGCATTGGCCGAGGCAAGCCAGATGCTGACCTTCGAGCCGCCGCATTTTGGCGAATACGCCACTCTGGGCGGCACCATCGCTTGTGGCCTGTCCGGCCCGCGCCGTCCTTATGCCGGGGCCGCACGCGATGCAGTATTGGGATGCAAGCTGATCAATGGCAAGGGCGAGTTGCTGCGCTTCGGCGGACAGGTCATGAAAAATGTGGCGGGATACGATGTCTCGCGACTGATGGTCGGAGCACATGGCACACTTGGCGTGCTGCTGGAAGTCAGCTTGAAAGTCTTGCCCCGTCCCGCCTCCAGCCTTACTGTAATCCATGAATGTCCACAGGCCGAGGCGATCAACCAGATGAGTCATCTGTTGTCGCAACCTGTGCCGGTGGATGCAGCCTGTTATCACTCCGGACATTGCTATGTCCGTCTGGCCGGAAGCGAGCAGGCCGTCAGGCACGCACAGAAACAGTTGGGGGGAGAAGCCCTTGAAAAATCCGCACCTTTCTGGCTGGCGCTGCGCGAACACCAGCTGTCATTTTTCCAGAGCAGCAAGCCGCTGTATCGCGTGCTGGTGAAACCTGCCACACCGCCTCTGCCGGTTGCAGGAAGCTGGCTGCTGGATTGGGGTGGTGCGCAGCGCTGGCTAGTGAGCGATGAGCCTGTCGCCGTTATTCGCGAAAGCGTTGCTGCTGCTGGTGGGCATGTCAGCCAGTTTCGGGCTTCTGCGCAGGATGAGGCAGTGTTTCAACCCCTGTCTGCCGCGCTGCTCACCATCCATCAACGCCTGAAAAACAGCTTTGACCCGCACCGGATTTTTAATCCCGGGCGCATGGTTTCAGGGCTATAAGATCATGCAAACCGCAATTGCTGATAGTATTTTACAGCGCGCAGAAATTGCCGAAGCCGACGCGGTTTTGCGTGCCTGCGTACATTGCGGGTTTTGCAACGCCACCTGCCCCACTTATCAGTTGCTGGGTTCCGAACTGGATGGACCACGCGGACGGATTTATCTGATCAAGGAAATGCTGGAAGGCAATCAATCCAGCGCCAAGACACGTTTGCATCTGGATCGCTGCCTGACCTGCCGCTCCTGCGAAACCACCTGCCCATCCGGCGTGCAGTTTGGTCGTCTCATTGATATCGGGCGCCAGGAGATCGAAAGGCGTTCACCACGCTTGCTGTGGGCCGGTATGGCGCGGCACGTGTTGCTGGGCGTATTGCCTTACACTTCTCGCCTACGCGTTGCATTTGCCTTGGGCAGGCTTGCGCGCCCGCTGTTGCCGGCAATGCTGCGCCACAAACTACCGCGCGCGCGCAAACCCTTGCCGCGTCCTCAAACACAAAATCAACGCCGCATGCTAGTGCTGGAAGGCTGCGTGCAGCCGCTGGCGGCCCCCACAACCAATGCTGCTGCTGCAAGTGTGCTGGATAAGCTCGGCATTGGCCTGGTCAGCGCGCCCCAAGCCGGTTGCTGCGGCGCCATGCACCAGCATTTGGCGGCGGCCGATAGCGCGCGAGAAATGATGCGCCGCAACATTGATGCGTGGTGGCCTTATGTCGAGCAAGGAATTGAAGCAATCGTGATGACCGCGAGCGGCTGCGGTGTGATGGTGAAGGATTATGGGTACGCCCTCAAGGACGACACGGCCTACGCTGCCAAGGCGGCTCGCATCAGCGCCCTCACCCGTGATTTGAGCGAGATTCTGCGCGATGAAAATCTGGACCTGTTTGCCGGCATCGGAAAGGGGCGACGCGTTGCATGTCAGTCTTCCTGCACGCTGCAGCACGGACAGAAACTGGGCGGCGAGGTTGAAAAGATTCTGCAATATTGCGGTTATACGCTCACGCCGGTTGCAGACAGCCATCTGTGCTGTGGTGCTGCGGGTACTTACACCCTGCTGCAGCCGGCATTGTCGCAACAACTGCTGAATCAAAAGATTACCGCGTTGCTGCAGGCTGAACCCGATGTGATTATCACCAGCAATATCGGCTGCCAGTTACATCTGGAAAGCGCCAGCAAGGTGCCGGTGCGACACTGGATCGAATTACTGGTACACCCTCAATCCTCAATCTAAACTTGTTAACCTCTGAAAAGGAAACAGCATGGCGATCAAATCATTTCACCCCCCTCAACGCATACTGATGGGCCCCGGCCCCTCCGATGTCAGCCCACGTGTGCTGGCTGCGATGGCACGCCCCACCATTGGCCATCTCGATCCTGTATTCGTGACCATGATGGATGAGATGAAGGCTTTGCTGAAATACGCATTTAAAACGGAAAACGAATTGACCATGCCGGTTTCCGCACCGGGTTCTGCAGGCATGGAAACCTGCTTCGTCAATCTGGTTGAACCCGGTGACAAGGTCATCGTGTGCCAGAATGGCGTGTTTGGCGGGCGCATGAAAGAAAACGTCGAGCGTTGCGGTGGTATCGCAGTGATGGTGCAGGACGATTGGGGACGCGCGGTTGACCCGCAGAAGCTGGAAGATGCACTCAAAGCTAACCCGGACGCCAGGATCGTCGCCTTTGTTCACGCCGAAACCTCTACTGGTGCGCTGTCAGATGCAAAAACGCTGGTTGAGATTGCACACCAACACAACTGCCTGGCTATCGTGGACGCAGTGACTTCACTGGGTGGCTCGCCGCTCAAGGTGGATGAATGGATGATCGATGCGATCTATTCCGGTACGCAGAAGTGTCTGTCGTGCACCCCCGGGCTATCGCCGGTGAGCTTCAGCACTCGTGCATTGGAAAAAATCAAGAGTCGGAAATCACCCGTGCAAAGCTGGTTCATGGATTTGAATCTGGTCATGGGCTACTGGGGCGGAGCCGCCAAACGCGCTTATCACCACACTGCGCCGATCAACTCGCTATATGGCCTGCACGAAGCGCTGGTGATCTTGCAGGAAGAGGGCCTGGAAAATTCCTGGGCGCGCCACCAGAAAAACCATCTCGCACTGCGCGCGGGTCTGGAAGCGATGGGGCTGAATTTCGTCGTGCCGGTAAAAGATCGCCTGCCGCAATTGAATGCGATCAGCATACCGGACGGAGTAGATGAGGTTGCAGTGCGCAATATCCTGCTTAATGATTATCAACTGGAGATCGGTGCTGGCCTGGGTGCAATGGCCGGCAAGGTATGGCGTATCGGCTTGATGGGGCACGCCTCGAACCCTCGCAACATACTGGTGTGTCTCGCTGCGCTGGACGATGCGCTCGGACGCGCCAAAGCCCCTGTCAAACGCGGTGTCGCAGTGGATGCTGCGCAAAAGGTGTTGGCTGGCTGAGTCATGGACGAACTACAAAAAAACCCGCCTTGCGCGGGTTTTTTTCTGGGTGGTTCGTCTTTGGTGAGGTGCGTTTGTGTCATTCCAGGCAACTTTGGCTTGGCGGTCGCCACGCTAAGGTAGCAATTCCACTATTTTCTGCAGATACTCTGGAGCGTCCCATTCAGCTCCACCCTGCAGGGCATAGCGAATGTTGCCCTTAGGGTCGACCAGAAAGGTGGAGGGGGCGACAAAAACCTTCCAGGCGCTCAGTGCCATGCCGTCGCTATCCATCAGGATGGTGAAATCGACATTCACTTTGACGAGAAAATCCTTCACCTCTTTTTCGGTTTCGCCCATGTTGACGGCGAGGATGACGAAAGGCTTGCCGGCCAGTTTGGCCTGGAGCCGCATCATGGAGGGCATTTCCTTGAGGCAGGGCGGGCAATAGGTGGCCCAGAACTGCACCATCACTACCTTGCCGCGATAATCTTCCAGCTTGAGCGGTTTGCCGTTGAGGCCGTTCAGTGCCAGCGGTGGAGTAGGGCCGCCTTTCCAGGCTTTGAGATCCTGCGCCTGTGCGGAGGTCAGCAGGAACAGACATGAAATGAAAAGGATCAGCTTTTTCATCGGGCAGCCTCCAGTTGTTTGATCGCATCCAGTATCAGTTCGGGCAGTCTGTCAGTCATCGCTTTTTCTTCCTCAGTAGGATCCTGCACCGAATAGAAAAATCCACGCACGTTGGGCAATACCTTGCTTGAGATCTTGCTGCCGCCAAGGCTGAACTCTACCTTGAGGTGCTCCAGCCACCACCGCGCTGGGGAGCGCTGGCCCTGATAAATAAACACCGGCAGGGAGGTTCTGGATACGATGCTGTGATAACGCGCCTCCACGCCTGGTGCGGGTTTGACGGAATAGAGTTCCGGGCTGAACAGGATGATGCCTGTCAGGGCGGCCCGCTCTTGAGGTGTGGCCTGATTCTGCCACATGTATGCACCCTGGAGGATAGGCAGGGCGCCACGTCCGGTAGTGACCAGCACGACCTTCTTGCCGGACAGCTTGATGGTCTGGCCGATGACTTCGGCGATTTCCAGGGGCGGGAGCTGATCCATGCTGCTAGCCAATGCCGGCAAGGAGTGTGCGCCCAGCATGTCCGGCAGCCAGGCTTCCAGCCCGAGTCGGGCCAGCGACTGCGATGCCCGTGCCTCCTCGGTGCCGAGCCCCTCGTCGCAGGGAAAGCCTAGCATCAGGGTGTTTCCTTCGCCGGGAAAGGTGCGCAGGAAAATTTCCGAACCCGTGGACGTGCGCAGGGAGGCGGGTGCGGCCCATGCACCGGAGATGCCAAGAAATAACGCCAGGCAGAGAGTGAAAAGTCGGGAAGTCAGCATGGAGTACACCCGGGTTGTATAGTGGCAAGTGTAGCGCAAACTCATTGCTCTGTGACGGCTCATCGGCCCAGCTTATTGCTGAATGTCCTATTTGGTCTTGAAATTCCCCGATAATTCCCTATATAGGAGTTATATGTCTATTTATTATTGAGAGGGATTGACGATGCGTTTCGACAAGCTCACCACCAAGTTCCAGCAGGCCTTGAACGATGCCCAGAGCCTCGCGGTCGGCCAGGACAACCAGTTTATCGAACCACAGCACCTGCTGTTGGCCCTGCTTGGCCAGGAAGATGGCGGTACCACTTCGCTTCTGCAGCGCGCCGGGGGTAATGTCGGCGCGCTGAAGCCCGCCCTGCACAAGGCGATCGAGCGACTGCCCAAGGTCGAGGGTCATGGTGGCGAGGTAAGTATTTCGCGCGACCTGAACAATCTCCTGAATCTTACCGATAAGGAGGCGCAAAAGCGTGGTGACCAGTTCATTGCATCGGAGATTTTTCTGCTGGTTGCCGCTCAGGACAAGGGTGAAACCGGACGCCTGCTGAAGGAGCACGGGGTCGGACGCGAAGCACTGGAACAAGCCATCAATGCCGTCAGGGGAGGGGAAGCCGTGAACAACGCCGAAGCAGAAGGGCAGCGCGAGGCCCTGAAAAAATACACCCTGGATCTGACCGAACGCGCTCGACTTGGCAAGCTCGATCCGGTGATTGGCCGCGATGACGAGATCAGGCGCACGATACAGGTGTTGCAGCGGCGCACCAAGAACAACCCGGTGCTGATCGGCGAGCCCGGCGTGGGCAAGACCGCCATCGTCGAAGGCCTGGCGCAGCGCATCATCAACGGCGAAGTGCCGGAAACCCTGAAGGGCAAGCGCGTGCTGGTGCTGGACATGGCCGGCCTGCTGGCCGGCGCCAAGTATCGTGGTGAGTTCGAGGAGCGCCTGAAAGCAGTGCTGAAGGAAGTGGGGCAGGAGGAGGGGCAAGTCATCCTGTTCATCGACGAGCTGCATACCATGGTCGGTGCCGGCAAGGCAGAGGGCGCAATGGATGCCGGCAACATGCTCAAGCCGGCGCTGGCGCGTGGCGAACTGCACTGCATTGGCGCGACCACGCTGGATGAGTACCGCAAGTACGTCGAGAAAGACGCCGCGCTGGAGCGCCGCTTCCAGAAGGTGCTGGTGGACGAGCCCTCGGTGGAAGACACGATCGCTATTCTGCGTGGCCTGCAGGAAAAATACGAACTGCACCACGGCGTGGACATTACCGACCCGGCCATCATCGCGGCGGCAGAATTATCTCACCGCTATATCACCGACCGTTTCCTGCCAGACAAGGCGATCGACCTGATCGACGAGGCCGCATCACGGATTCGGATGGAGATCGACTCCAAGCCGGAAGTGATGGATAAGCTCGACCGCCGGTTGATTCAGCTCAAGATCGAGCGCGAAGCGGTGAAAAAGGAGAAGGATGAGGCTTCGAAAAAACGCCTGGTTCTGCTCGATCAAGAGATCGTCAAGTTGCAGCGCGAGTACAACGATCTGGAAGAAATCTGGAAGGCCGAGAAGGCCCAGGTGCAGGGTAGCCAGCATATCAAGGAAGAACTGGATCGCCTCAAGGTGGAAATGGACGCAGCCACCCGCAAGGGCGAGTGGCAGAAGGTTTCCGAAATTCAGTATGGCAAAATTCCACAACTGGAGGCGCAACTGAAGCACGCCGATACGGCTGATGAAGCTATGCCGGCCCACCAGCTGCTGCGCACTCAGGTAGGCGCGGAGGAAATCGCCGAGGTGGTGTCGCGTGCGACCGGGATACCTGTTTCCAAGATGATGGAAGGCGAGCGCGACAAGCTGCTGCACATGGAAGATCAATTGCACCAGCGCGTGGTCGGCCAGGATGAGGCGGTGCGTCTGGTGTCGGATGCGATCCGGCGCTCGCGTGCCGGGCTGGGCGATCCCAATCGGCCCTATGGCTCGTTCCTGTTTCTCGGCCCCACCGGTGTCGGCAAGACCGAGCTGTGCAAGGCGCTGGCCGGCTTCCTGTTTGATTCGGAAGAGCACCTGATCCGTATCGACATGTCGGAGTTCATGGAACGGCATTCCGTTGCGCGGCTGATCGGCGCGCCGCCCGGCTATGTCGGCTACGAAGAGGGGGGCTATCTGACCGAGGCAGTGCGCCGCAAGCCTTACAGCGTGATCCTGCTCGACGAGGTGGAAAAGGCCCATCCGGACGTGTTCAACGTCCTGCTTCAGGTGCTCGACGACGGTCGCATGACCGACGGCCAAGGCCGCACCGTGGACTTCAAGAACACCGTGATCGTGATGACCTCCAACCTGGGATCGCAAATGATCCAGCAGATGGAGGGCGACGACTACCAGGTGGTAAAGCTGGCGGTGATGGCGGAAGTGAAAAGCTATTTCCGGCCGGAATTCATCAACCGCATCGACGAAGTGGTGGTGTTCCATGCCCTGGACGAGGAAAACATTAAGTCCATTGCCGGAATCCAGTTGCAGTATTTGACCAAGCGCTTGGCGGCCATGGAGATGAAGCTGGAAGTGTCTGACGCAGCGCTGACCGAACTGGCCGCAGCGGGTTTCGATCCGGTGTTCGGCGCGCGGCCCCTGAAGCGGGCGATCCAGACGCATCTGGAAAATACCCTGGCGCGGGAAATCCTGGCCGGACAGTTCGCGGCCAAGGACACCATCAGAGCGGACTCAAGGAGGGAAAATTTACGTTCGTCAAAGCCTGATTTTTCATGGCTGCATCGGCCGGCAAGGAGGTAAAATACCAACTTGCCGGCTTTTTATTGATTTCAATGCAACAAGCGCACCATCAACTGACTGTTTTTTCTTCCCAAGGTCGAGGCCTGTATGAGTTCACCCATGAGCTGCGCGACTGGGTGCGTTCGTCGGACATTCAGGCGGGCCTGCTGACGGTGTTTGTTCAGCACACTTCCGCCAGTCTGCTCATACAGGAGAATGCAGACCCGACAGTGCAGGCCGATCTGGAGCGTTTTTTTGCACGGCTGGTGCCGGATGGTGACCCGATTTTTCGGCATCGCCAGGAAGGGAATGATGATATGGCTGCCCATGCACGTGCGGCATTGACCCAGACCCATCTCGCCATCCCGATTGTCGGCGGCGCGCCGGTGCTGGGTACCTGGCAGGGCGTTTTTCTCTACGAGCACCGTTACGATCCGCAGCATCGTAAGGTAATGATCCATTTGATCGGCGAATGAATATGGCAATTCAAAATATCCTGAAACTTGCGTTGGTCTTGGCGGCGTGCCTGACCTGCGTGCCTGCCATTGCGGCCAAACCAAACGATGCTGCGGCCATACCGCACCTCGACAGCGGGGGAAAGGAAGGCTTCAGGGAGTTTCTTACAGCGGGGAAACACCGTGCCTTCGTGATCGCGCCAGGGGGCGCATGGGCCTGGAAAGGGGGTGAGCTGACTGTTGATTCGGCTGTCGATGGGGCGATTCAGGCATGCCAGAATGGAACTGAACAGCCCTGTGTGCCCTATGTCGTCAACGATAAGATAGTGTTCGATGCCAAGCGCTGGACGACTCTGTGGGGCCCCTACCAGAATCGAGCCAAAGCCGCTAAGGCTTACACTGGCAAGGAGCGGGGCAGCCGCTTCTTCGACCTCGCCATCAAGAGCCCTACTGGCAAGCCGATGAAGCTCTCCGACCTGCGCGGCAAGGTGGTGGTGTTGCATTTCTGGGGAACATGGTGCCCACCCTGCCGACGCGAAATGCCGGAATTGCAGGAGCTTTATCAGGAACTGGGCGCTTCCTCCGGTGTGCAATTGGTCCTGCTGCAAATGCGGGAGGATTTTGCCACCGCACACCAGTGGGCACAGCAACGGCATTTATCCCTGCCTTTGCATGACTCCGGGGTTACGGAAATGGGCACTGAGTCCCTGGCTCTGGCCAACGGCAAGGCCATACCTGATCGCAGATTGGCGGTTGCATTCCCTACCACCTATGTCCTCGACAAGCATGGTATCGTGGTATTTTCGCATGTCGGGCCGATTGAGGGCTGGTTGCAATATCTCCCCTTCTTGCAGGACGTAGCGGCAAAATCGGGGAAATAGATTGTAGCCGTTCTGGCCCATCCAAATGGGTGGTGTAGTGGTGTCAGTTTCCAACCGACCAAGATAGGCTCAGGTTGGCAGACCCTATTGAAGTGCAGATCAGTAACCGGTGTAAACGACGTTTCCGCCGATTGCGCTCCCAACGACTGCGCCAATCGCGGTGGCGGCGATTCGCCCGTTGCCCCTGCCGACCTGATTTCCAAGGGCACCACCGGCAATCGCGCCGATAACCTGGCCAACCAATCGGTTCGATCTATCCCCTGAATAAGCGGCTGGCTGCTCGTAGTAGCGCGGCTCGGCTTCATAATAGACCGGACGGTCGCGGTACACGACGCGTTCGCGATAAACGACCGGCGGCGCCTGGTAGATGACCTCGGGCTCTTCATAGACGTGATGCACGACCACGTACTTTTCCTGGTGATGGCGACGATGCTCCCGGTAGTCGTCATCCCAGCCGCGGTCTGCGAAGGCGTTGGCGCTGAAAACTGCTGTGGCAATTATTGCTGGAATCAAAAGCCTGTTCATGTTTATTCCTTATCAGTGGTGTGTGCGTTTGCCTGATTAACGCACATCACCCCGAATCCGTGCACAGGTAAATGTTAAGGAATTGTAAGCATGTGTATTGGCGCAAAAGGGTACTGTGTGGCAGCCGCAATATCGCTGTGCCTTGAGATCGTAAAGACATTCACTTGCACTTCATCTTGATCCAAATTCTGTTAATAAAACAATTGCACAGCAAATTTAGGGGAAACCCTGATGGCCAAGTGATGCTCTGATGCGATAGGGTGTGACTTGAGATTTTCAATCTCCATGGCCGGATCAGGTGCGACGTCTCATGCAGCGTTTTGAGATAAGTAATCCAAATTTGACAGTTCATTCAAACGGCTGTTGCGTTTACCCGGAGCGGTCCTCAGGCTGATTCGGCCAAAGATTTTTAACGTGTTCGATCAGGCCTTCAAGTTCGTTCCATATTCACAAGGGCTTACTTGATCAAGTAAATGCGAAAGCGCATCATTTGGCAGGTGTCCTGGCATTACCGGTATCTTGAAGCACGTCGAAAGGGGGGCATGCTAACTACTTTAGTTCATTGGGTGGCAGCGGATCGCGTTTGCCACAAGAAATGCAGACATACAGCCGGCGTTTTCATACGGCGGGATATGTGCGGGTGATACTAGCTACCGGATATCGCTTCTTCGGCGAAAAGGCGCGCCCTTGGCTGTTTGCCTTGCTGGCCGTGTTGCTGGTGCTCGCTACGGAACAGGTCGTCGAGCATTTCGCTCGTCAGAGCGATCTGGAGCAGGAAAGAAATGATGTGCTCAACCGCCTTTCCACTCTGCGCGCCCGTCTAGAGGGGGTGATTAATGCCAACCTGTTCCTGGTGCATGGCCTCACCGCTGTCATCGAGAACCGGCCGGACATTGATCAGGCCGGTTTTAGCGCCATTGCCAGTAATCTGGTGGACGAACGCCATGCTCTGCGCAATATCGCCGCCGCGCCGGATATGGTGATTTCCCTGATGTACCCGCTTCAGGGTAACGAGGCCGCGCTGGGCCTGGATTTCCGTACTCATCCCACGCAACGGGAGAGCGCCCTGCGCGCGCGGGACAGCGGCAAAACGGTAATCGCCGGGCCGCTGTCGTTGCAGCAGGGCGGCATTGCCATTATCGTTCGTAAGCCGTTGTTCCTGGTTCCCGCCCAATCTGGTGGAAAGCGGCATTTCTGGGGGCTGGTCTCGGCCGTTATCGACGCTGAAACACTCTATCGAATGGCCGGGTTGCGCGACCCCGACCTCGGCCTGCGTCTGGCACTGCGCGGCACAGACGGCACCGGTTCGCACGGCCCGGTGTTCTTCGGCGACGCGAAGCTTTTCGGCAACCAGTCGGTGACCCTGGATATCACGCTACCGGGCGGATCCTGGCAGATGGCCGCCACCCCGGTCGACGGCTGGGAACAGGTGGGTATGAGTATCATCCTGTTCCGTCTGATGGGATTGCTGACAGCGCTGGCAGCTGGGATCATGGTCAATCGGCTGGTGCGCGATTCCCAAGCTTTGGTTAGCCACAGCGCCAAACTGCGCGCTCTGCTGAACACCATTCCGGACATGATCTGGCTGAAGGATGCCCACGGCGTGTATCTCACTTGCAATCCACGTTTCGAGCAATTATTTGGAGCTCGCGAGGTAGATATCAGGGGCAAAACCGACCATGATTTTGTGCCGGCCGACCTGGCCGATTTCTTCCGCGAAAAAGACCTGGCTGCCATTACAGCCGGCGGCCCCAGCACCAATGAGGAATGGGTCACCTTCGCCAGCGATGGCCACCGCGAACTGCTCGAAACCATCAAGACACCGGTATACGACAACAAAGGGGATGTGTTGGGCGTGCTGGGGATCGCCCGGAACATCACCGAGCGCCAGAGGCAGGAAGAGGAGATGAAACGGCTGCATGCCACACTGCATGCCTTGGTGGAAGGCAGCACGGACGCGATCTTCGTTAAGGATAGGGAGGGCCGCTACGTCGTCGGCAACCAGGCAACGGCGACCCTGCTCGGCCGGCCCATGGCGGAAATCCTGGGAGCGGACGATTGCAACCTGTTCCCGGCTGAAGTCGCCGAGAGCTTTCAGTCTGACGACCGGCGCGTGATGCAACGGGGCGCGACCGAGACTTACGAAGAAGCCGTCGTTGTCGAAGGTAAGACTTTGCCTTACCTGACCACCAAAGGCCCACTGCTGATCGATGGGAAGGTAGAGGGTGTGTTTGGCATTGCCCGTGACATCTCACCACTGAAGCAGTCCGAAATCGCCGTGCGGGAGAGCGAGGCACGTTATCGCACGCTGTTCGAGTACGCGCCGGACGGCATTGTTATCGCCGATCAGGAAAGCTATTACCTCGATGCCAATCCGGCAATATGTCGGATGCTTGGGTATAACCGAGAGGAATTGATCGGCCTGCACGCCTCTGACATTGTGGTGGCAGCAGAACTTACGAATATTGTGCCAGCGTTGGAGGTCATTAAAGGTAAGAAGGATTACCAGAGAGAGTGGCAATTCCGGCGCAAAGATGGCTCGACTTTCGTGGCCGAAGTGATTGCGACCACGATGCCCGACGGCAATCTGCTTGGGGTGATCCGCGACATCACCGAGCGCAAGCAGGCCGAAGCGGCGCTGCAGGAAAGCGAAACCAGGCTGCGACTGTTCATCGAACACGCGCCGGCTGCTTTGGCCATGTTCGACCGCGAGATGCGCTATCTGGTCGTCAGCCGCCGCTGGCTGACTGACTATAGTCTGGAAGGCAGTAACATTCTCGGTCGATCCCATTACGAAATCTTCCCAGAAATTTCAGAGCGCTGGAAGACTGTACATCGTCGTGGGCTGGCCGGCGAGGTGGTGCGGGCCGACGAGGACCGATTCGAACGCGGGGACGGCACCGTTCAGTGGCTGTGCTGGGAAGTGCGGCCCTGGCATGCCGCCGATGGCGCCGTGGGTGGTATCGTGATCTTTTCCGAGGATATCACCGAGCGAAAACAGGCCGAACAGGTGTTGCAGGAGAGCGAAGCCCGCTATCGGTCCTTGCTCGAAATGGCTCCCTTTCCCGCTGTGCTTTCCCGCTTACGGGATGGCATATTGCTTTACGGTAATCACCGCGCGGAAATCCAGTACGGGATATCGCGCGAGCAAGGCATCGGCCAGCCCGCAGACAGGTTTTATCAGAACCCGGCGCAGCGTGATCGTTTCATTGAGCATTTGCGAAAAGACGGTCGCGTGGATGATCTTGAGGTGGGCATGGTAACCATGGACGGGCGCCCCTTCTTGGCCCTCGTTTCTGCGTCGATTGTGAATTTCGAGCATGAGCCGGCTGTCTTCGCCGCCATCAATGACATCACCGCGCGCAAGCGCATGGAAGATGATATTCGCCAGCTCAACGACGAACTGGAGGAGCGGGTACGCCAGCGCACTGCCGAACTGGACACGGCAAACCAGGAACTGGAGACCTTCACCTATTCCGTGTCCCATGACCTGAAGGCCCCACTGCGCGGCATTGACGGCTACAGCCGGCTGCTGCTGGAGCAATACCAGACTCTTCTGGATGAAGAGGGCCGTCTGTTCCTGAACAATGTGCGTCATGGCGTGGAGCAGATGAGCCTGCTGATCGAGGATCTGCTCGTCTATTCCCGCATGGAACGGCGCAGTCTTACCGGCCAGAGCGTGGATCTGGCTCGTCTGGTGGTAGGCGTTCTTGACGAGCGGCGCAAGGATATCGAAGCACGAGGCATGATTGTCGAGGCGCAAGGATTGCAGGAGTTGCCTGTTCGCGCCGACCCGGAAGGTCTAGCCATGGTGCTGCGCAACCTGGTCGACAACGCCCTCAAGTTCACTCGCGACAGCAAGCCGCCAACGCTGACGATCCGTGGAACGGCCTCGGAAAAATCTGTTATCCTTAAACTACATGACAACGGGATCGGCTTTGACATGCAGTTTCACGATCGCATCTTCGATATCTTTCAGCGCCTGCAGCGCGTAGAAGATTACCCCGGTACGGGCGTTGGCTTGGCCATCGTCCGCAAGGCCATGCAGCGTATGGGCGGGCGGGTCTGGGCCGAGAGTGCGCCTGGCCAGGGCGCCACATTCTATCTGGAGTTACCGCGATGATCCCCGGTTCCATCCTGCGTCCCATCCTGCTGGTGGAGGACAATCCGGTCGATCTGGATCTGACCCTGCGCGCCTTCGCGCATCACAACCTGGCAAGCCCGATCCAGGTGGCCCGCGACGGTCAGGAAGCGCTGGACTGGATTCCACGCTGGGAAGCGGGCGAAATCCTGCCTCTGGTGATCCTGCTGGATCTGAAGCTGCCCCGCGTGGATGGCCTGGAAGTGTTGCGCCAGTTGCGTGCACACCCGGTGAGCTGCGACCTGCCTGTGGTGGTTCTGACTTCGTCCAGCGAAGATCGGGACGTGAAGGCAGCATATCGCCTCCACGCCAATTCCTACATCGTCAAGCCAGTCAATTTCGAAAAATTCATGGATGTGGCGACCCAGATCGAATTGTACTGGCTGCTCATCAACCATCCGCCGCGATAACGAAAACATGACCCTGCGCATCCTGCATGTCGAAGACAGCCCGGACGATGCCGACCTGACCCGGCGGCACCTGTCGCGCCATGCCCCCGACATCGAACTGACCCAGGCGGCCACACTGGCCGAAGCACTGGTCTGTCTGCAGGCGCCCGCCAGTTTCGATGTGGCCCTGGTAGATCTGAAACTGCCGGATGGATCCGGGTTTGAACTGATGAACTGGATCCGGCAACACTCCCTGCCCATGGCGGTGGTCATGCTCACCGGTTCGGGCGACCAGCAAGCGGTGGTCGCTGCACTCCAGGCCGGCGCCGATGACTACCTGAGCAAGGGCGCTACATCCCTGGAGCGCCTGCCCGCCATCCTGCACGATGCCAGCAAACGTTTCCAGGCAGCACGTATCCGTCGGTCCCGATTTTTACGCGTACTGTATGCTGAGCGCACTGCTAGCGATATCGACCTGACCCGGCGTCATCTGGCCCGTTTCGCTCCCCACATCCGACTGACTGTAGTGGGGGATGCCACCGAGGTCTTGCAGCTTTTGCCAGTGGATGGAACAACGCCAGCGGACTTCGATGTGGTGTTGCTGGACTATCGCCTGCCCGGACTGGATGCCCTGGAGGTGGTCAAGGTGCTGCGCACCGAGCGCGGCTTGGACATCCCCATCGTCATCGTCTCCGGGCAGGGCAGTGAGGAGGTGGCAGCGAAGGCCATCCATCTCGGGGTAGACGATTACATCGCCAAACACCCCGGCTATCTGCACGAACTGCCTGCCACCCTGGAAAAGGTGCTGCGCCAAGTGGAACTGTTGCGGGAGCGCAGCGCCCTGCGGGAGGTCTCGGAACGCCTGGGGCGGGCCTTGACCACCAGCCCGGTGATTCTTTATACCCTGCGCCTGGATCCGGAAGGTGCCACGCCTGTCTGGGTCAGCAGTAATATCGAGCGCCTGCTGGGATACACAGAGGCGCAGGCGCTACAACCCGGGTGGTGGTCGAGCCGCCTGCATCCCGATGACCGCGACGCGGCACTGGCCCGAATGGGAGAATTGCCGGGCGCAGGGCAGATTGCGCATGAGTACCGGTTCTTCGACGGTCATGGCCGGATCCGCTGGATACACGACGAGTTGCGTCTGTCGCAAGTCGGCGAGGGGATCGGCGCCTGGCTCGACGTTACCGAGGCCAAGATGGCCGACCAATTACGGGAAACACGGGTTGCCATGCTGGATGGCCTGGTGGCCGGTCGTCCCCTGTCCATGATCCTGGAAGAAATCGTTACCCGCCTGGAAAGCATACATCCGGAATTGATGGTCTCTATCCTGGTGCGAGATACGCGCAGCGGCCAACTATATACCGCTGCCGCCCCCAGTCTGCCTGCTTTCTTCAACGCCGCCGTGGATGGTCTGAAGCCCGGAGTTGGGCAGGGTTCCTGCGGGACATCGGCGGCCACCGGCGAGATGGTCATCGTCGAGGATATTCGCACCCATCCTTATTGGGCGCCATACACTGATCTGGCCGAACGTGCCGAGCTGCGTGCCTGCTGGTCTATCCCTTTCAAGGACGGCGCCGGTCAGGTGCTGGGCACCTTCGGCATCTATTATCGGCAACCGCGTTCACCCGACCCGGTGGAGCTGGACCTGATCAGCGAGTTTGCCCGCATCGCCGGGCTGGCCGTGGAGCGGAGTCGTGCCGATGCTGCCCTGCGCCTGGCAGCGGCGGTACTGGAGAGTGTCGGCGAGGGTGTGATGGTCACCGATCTGCAATCTCTCATCGTCTCCGTCAACAGTGCCTTCACGACCATCACCGGTTACACCGAGGCCGAGGTGCTGGGCCGCAATCCGGGACTGCTGCGGTCAGGGCGCGAGGATCAGGCGTTTTACCGGGCCATGTGGAGCAGCATCAAAGACACCGGCGCCTGGCAGGGTGAACTCTGGAACCGGCGCAAGAACGGCGAACTTTTTGCGCAGTTGCTCATCATCAGCACCGTGTACGACAGCGACGGCCTGCCCGGCAACTACGTGGGCGTGATGACCGATCTCAGTCAGCTCAAGGATTCGGAGGCCAGATTCGAGCACCTCGTCCACTATGACCCACTGACAGCTTTGCCCAACCGTCAGCTGTTGCAATCCCGTCTGCAGCACGCCCTGGCCACTGCCGAGTTGCACAAGCAGCGCCTTGCGGTGCTGTATATTGACCTGGACCGCTTCAAGAACATTAACGACAGTCTGGGCCACCCGGTGGGTGACGAACTGCTGGAAGCCTTGGCCCGGCGCATGGGGGAGCAGCTGCGGGGCGAGGGCATTCTGGGTCGCCTGGGTGGCGACGAGTTTCTGCTGATCATGGAGGATCTGCAACGCCCGGAGGAGGCAGCGGGTGTCGCCAAGGATCTGATCGGCTTGCTGGATCAACCCTTCCACCTGCCTAGCGGACACGAAGTCTTTATCGGAGCCAGCATCGGTATCAGCCTGTTTCCGGAAGATGGCGCTTCCTGCACCAAACTCGTCCAGCACGCCGATGTGGCCGTGTATCAGGCCAAGGAATCGGGCCGCAACACCTACGCCTTCTACACGCCGTCCCTGACCGTGATAGCCAACGAAAAGCTGGATCTGGAAGCGCGCCTGCGGCATGCACTGACCCAGGGTGAATTCTTGCTGCATTACCAGCCCCAACTGGACATCCAAAGCGGTGGCTTGATCGGCTGTGAGGCCCTGGTGCGCTGGAATAACCCGCAACAGGGCTTGATCTCGCCGGCCCGCTTTATCCCACTGGCGGAGGAGACCGGCCTCATCGTGCCTTTGGGCGAATGGGTGTTGCGCCAGGCCTGCTCTCAGGCGCGGGCCTGGCTCGATGCCGGTATGCCGAACCTGTCGATGGCCGTTAATCTTTCCGCGCGCCAGTTGCAGCAGCCCGATATCGTCGCTCGCGTCGCCGCCATCCTGGAAGAAACCGGACTGCCCGCCGAGACGCTCAAGCTGGAACTCACCGAAAGCATGATCATGGGCCATGGCGAAGAGGTGGTCGTCCTGTTGCAGGACTTGAAAGCGCTGGGCATACGTCTGTCCATAGATGATTTCGGCACCGGTTATTCCTCCCTGGCCTATCTGAAGCGTTTTCCCATCGATGAGATCAAGATCGATCAGGGCTTTGTGCACGACATCCCGAATGACAGCAATGACAATCAAATCGCTATCGCCATCATCGGCATGGCGCACGGCCTGAGCTTGAAGGTTATGGCGGAAGGCGTGGAAACCGAAGCCCAGCGAGACTTCCTGGCGCAACATGGTTGCGATGCGTTCCAGGGCTATCTGTTCAGTCGCCCGCTGCCTGCGGAGGAATTTACTCGCTTCTTGAGCGGGACTGGTCCACTGCAATCGTGAAGCTCGCGTGACGGTGAGCGTTCAGACAAGTCAGTTATGGAACTCATACGGCGCCCCTTCCCGCTATAGGCGTGGACCGAGAGGGAACCGAGCCTGCCCCGTTATTCATCGGAACTGATTGCATTCACGCAACAAAAAAATGGCCACTAAAATTAGTGGCCATTTTTTGTTTGCGAGGGGAGGCTAGTTAATCCACCTCTTCCCATCCGGTAATCATCGCCTTGATGTGCGAAGTCGGGGTATGACCGGCCGTTGTCAGGTAGACGTGGGCGATCAGGAACAGCAGCATCATGAACGCGCCGGCGGTGTGGAAGAAAGCCACCCACTCCAGGGAGATATACTTATCCAATCCCCATGCCGTCCAGTCACTGAAGAACAGATAGAGCCATCCGGTGAGCCACAGTAAGGGTCCGATGAACAGCAACACCCCAAGATAGGCCAGGCGCTGCAGCGGGTTGTGTTTCTTCAGCGTGGTCGCCTTGAACGGATGCGGCGCATTGGTGAAGATGCCGACCGAATAGAACTTGATCATGGCCACCACCTTGTCCGTGGTCGGGATGTACTGTTTCCACTCGCCGGTAGTGAAGTGCCAGAAGATGGCAAACACCCACAGGCCGATCAGCGACCAGGCGGCGATGGTGTGCAGACTCGTCGCCTTGGCGAAGCCGAGGAAATGATAGGAGCCATGCACCTCGAAGCCGGTAATCAGCATGAAGATAATGAGCGAGGCCTGACCCCAGTGCCAGAAGCGCTCGAAGCGTTTGAAAACGTAGATTCTTTCGACGGTCATGATCTTATCCTTTCCTGTGGGCATAGATGCGGCCAGCGCCGTGGATCAGCACGCCGATCAGGGTCAGCAGGGCAAGCGCCCAGCCAGCCATGTCGAGCAGATGATTGTTGTCGCCTCGGCCCGGCATGTAGATGCCTTTGATTTCTTTCAGGCGGCCTCCAGTCTTGGCGTCGTGGCACTGCACGCAGGACAGGGCCTTCTCTTTTGGCGCGACCATGTGGGTGATGGGCCAGAACATTTCGGTCTTGATGAAATCGACCTTGCCTGAGAATGGGGCGCCCATGTTCTGCATGCCACTGGTAATGGATACTTCCCAGTCAAAATTTTTCCAGTAGGCGATTTTGTCGTCGCCGGCGGTATCCGGCATAACCAGGGTATGGTTGACCGGGTCGAAGGGCTGCTTGCCGCGCATTACCTTCATTGGCCAGATCATCGACTTGCCATCGGTTGGGCTGCCGCCGATACGGTTGATCGGGGTTGCGACATCGCTCTTGCTGACCTTGTCGCTGAGCAGGGTGTATGTCACCTTGCCGTTGAACCAGTAGTATTCCGGGACGACATTTTCAGCAAGTACGAAATCCCCTTTCTTGGAATCATAGGTGGCATGGCCTTTCTTGTCTTTCTTGGTCATGGGTTTTCCATCTGGTCCCATCTTGCCGGCAGTTGACCAGTCCCAGGACATTTTGGTGGGCACGCCACCGCGCGCGAATTCCGGAATATGACAGGTCTGGCAGGCGATCTTGTTGGTGTGTTCATTCAACTTTTTGCCATGATTGTCGAATTTGGTCAGATTGACCGGATGCGGCTGATCGCCATGGCAGGCTTGGCAGGTAGCCGGGTTGCTGCTGTCCGCCTTGCCGCGCATGTGGGCGCCGCCCTTGTCCTGCGCGGTGGGCGTGTAACGACTGCCCGGCACTTCGTGGCTGGAAGTCTTGTGGCAGGTACCGCAGGTGAAATCGGCGCCGGAAGCATCCATGTGGACGTCGAGTTCCTTTTCAGGCGCAGCCAGCGAGCTATCCATATCGCCGTGTTTCACGCCATCGCCGCCACCGCCCTTGAAGTGGCAGGCGCCACAGGTGTCACGGCTGGTCTTTCCAACTTTCTGGGCGACCTTGGTCAGGTCCACCGGCTTGAGGATCTTGCCGGAGCCGGGAGGAAATTCCATTTCCTTGTATACCGGGTGCCCGGCAAGGCCGGGTGGTTTGTTGTAATTGCCGGTGCGGTCGTGGCAGACCAGGCAGTCGACATTAATTTCCGAGCTGAAGTCGAAGTTCTTGTCCTTCCAGCCATAACCGGCATGGCAGGAAGTGCAGGTGGCATAATTCTGCGAAATGGAGATACAGAAATTGTTAATGACATTCTTTTTGCCCAGGCGCTGATTATTCTCCGGGTTGAGAAATTCCCAGGTCCAGTGTTTGGTTTTGTGCACCTGCTTGGCGGCTTCGGTATGACAGGAGAGGCAGGCCTTGGTGACATCCGGGCCGGTTGCGAACGGCTGCTGCAGTGCCTTGAACTTGCTGTGGTCGGCAGTGGATGTATTGGCGGCGCCAGCCATGCTGCTCATGGTCAGGGCGCACAGTGTGGCCAGCCAGCCGGCAAATGCGATGACGGTGGACCATTGGGGGCGCTGGGTTTTCATGGCGTATCCTTCCGAAGCATGATGTCAGTGAAAGATCTGATTGTTGTCGCAACAGGATCAAGACGGGTGGTCACCCGCCTTGAAGCCGTGGATTTATTTGCCGCGTTCCTTGATGCTGAACGTGCCATCCGCGTTGAATTTCATTTCTGCATCAATGAAATATACCTGCAGTTCGCTACGCAGCAGTTTTGCCGTGTCATAGGCTTCTCCTGAACGAGCTCCCGTGCCACACAGAAAGACGATGGGTTTGTCCTTGGGCAGGATTGAGATCTTTTTCTCCAGATCGCCGATGCTAATGTTGATTGCCCCCTTGACGGTGCCTGCCTTGAATTCCTTGGCATCGCGCACATCCACCAGCAGCAGGGAATCCGGATTTTCCTTCATGATGCGTTCGAAGGACGCCACCGAGATGCTGCCTTTTTCCTTACCGGCCTCAATGCTGGCCGCAGCCTTGGCTGTCTCGCCAGCGCCGCTGGCAACGGTCGGAACTACTGCTTCACCATACAGTTTGGCCCACTCCGGATAGCCTTCAACATAAGTTTTGACGTCGGTATAACCCAGCTTGCGTGCCTTTTCCGCAGATTTGACGCTAAGTACACATTCCAGGCCGCCGCAGTAGTAAATCAGAGACGCGGCCTTGTCAGCGGGCAGTTTGTCCACATGCTTGTCAAATTCGCTGTCTGAAATATTTACTGCGCCTGGAATGGCACCCTTGTCGAACGTACGCTTGGGCCGGGCATCTATCAGCATGAAATTGGCTTTTTCGTCTTGCAGCTTCTTGATGTAGGCCGCGGAGACGGCTTGTCCCGTGCCCTTGGCCGCCCAGTCGGGAGAACCGTCGGCATAAACACGGATATTGGTGTAGCCGAGCTTTTCCGCCTTGAAGGCAGAGTTGTGGCTCAGCATGCACTCCACGCCACCACAGTAGAAAATCAGCAGCGTGCTCTTGTCCTGAGGCAGGCTGCCGGCCATCTGGTCGAATTTGCTATCCGGGATGCTTAACGCGCCGGGGATGTGGCCGGGGTCGTATTGACGTGCTGCAGGGCGGGAGTCAATCAGCATAACGTCCTTCTTGGGGGGGATGTCGACGTTCTGTTTGACAAATTCGATATCCACCAGTTTGTTGTACCAGCCTTCCTTCGCCTTGACCTGTTCTGCATGAGCCGGTGTCAGCCAAGATACGGTCGGCAGGGCGATGAACAGCGACAAAACCAGGGTAAGTCCCAGATTATGCAGTTTCAAGTTCATTTGTGGACTCCTTGAAATTAAATTTTCAAATGACGGTAAATTTTTCAGTCGATTCGTTGTAGCGAACCAGGAGGTACCACACCAGCAGGATAGAACCGCTAATCAGGTAGGTCCAGCCCCAGCCGCCCAGCATATCCGGGAGGTAGGCCTGGAAGCCGACAGCCGTCTTCTCGAAGGACTCCACATTGCTTTCATCAATGGACGTGATCTTGAATTTCTTGAGCAGTGCGCTAGCGATGGAACCTGACCAGGAAAAGAAGAAAATCGTCACCCACAACTTGGCATGCCCTTCACCCATGCGCCACAGAGAACCGGAAGCGCAGCCGCCGGCGAAGATCATGCCGATGCCGAAGATCAGCCCGCCCAACAGAGAGCCGATCCAGAAAGTCGCCGGAATGGCGACATAGGGATCGATGATTTTTTTCTGGAACAGCAGCGAGGATACGACCATGCCGATGGTCAGAGCCAGGATGACGGCCTTGGTCATGTCGCCTTCGGCGGTCATGAAAGGCTCTCGGAAGGAACGTGCAAAGCACAGGCGTGAACGATGCATGATGAAGCCGATAGCGAAACCCGCCAGGACGATCACAGCGCGGGCAGCCAGCTGCGTGTTGCTGGAGCCATACCACTGGGTGGCCCAGAACAGCACGCCCACGACCACGGCTAGCCCAAGCAAGGGATAGATGCGTAACACGCCTTCCGGAAGCCTGATGGGGGGCGGAGCCACCATACCCCACTCGATATTTTCGAGCGTCCACATCAACAGTTTGAGGCCGATGGCTGCACCTAATAGCAAACCTGCCCACATGGCCCAGCCCGCCGGGGAGGCATGCAGAATCGGGTTGAAGAAGCCGCCGGTGGTGCAGCCACCGGCCAGCGCAGCGCCGATACCTAGCAGGCAGCCGCCTAGTGCGGCCCAGATGTACTCAAGTTTCGGTGGCCGACGCGGAAGAAACTGGCGTGACAGCAGCGCTGCACAGAATGCACCCAGCACCAGCATGATGTTCATCAGCGACATGCGGTGCATGAGAAAGCTGTCGAGTTCCTGAGGTACGCCGAGAAGCGGCCCCAGACCGATCAGGTTGTTGAACCAGTCGCCCCAGAACTTGACTCCGCCGAACACCCCCCAGAACAGGCCGTTGATCATCAGGCCGATAATCACCAGCACCAGCAAGATACCGCCCAGATAGGGCGACCAATCTTCGACAAAAATTGTTTCGTAGTCCGCCTTGAAGCCGGCGAGCCAAGCAGAACCATTTTCAGTACTCATGGTAGCACCTCAGGCAAGTAACTCACGGGAGCGCCGGGCGCTCCCGTTTTTTACAACACGATCAGGCTGTTTTGATTAACTGCAACTGGCCGGGCTGTCGCCATCCTTCGCGCCTTTGATCACAAAGGCCTTGATGTCTTCCATGAGTTGCTGATCGGGTACATCGGCGAATTTCTCGGCAGCCTTGTTGGTGGCCTTGATGCTGGCGCGGTATTGCTGGCTGATGTACTGCTTGACGCTGTCCTTGCCTTTGGCGTGTTTGTCTGCCTGAAGGTAGGCAGTCCATTCAGCCTTGGTCCTGGAAGTGGGTGCAATGGCTTTTTCTGTTTTTGCAACGTGGCAGCTGGTGCATACCTGACGGTAGTAAATGCGGCCGACTTTCCAGTCGCCATCATAGGCCTGTGCAGTGGTATAAGCCGTGGTGCCCAGTATGGCCAGGACAATTGAGATCGAAAGCTTGGTTTTCATGTTAAGACTCTCCTCATAATTATTATTGAATATTAAAATGTAATCAATTGCCATCTCTTCATAAAATAATAGACTAACAGGATAACGATGTCCAATAAAAAAACAGGTATACGTTTTCAAATCCCGCTGCCTGAATAAAATGATGAACAGAGCTAATCTCCAGTGAGAAATTATAGGAGACATATAAGCAATAAAAAAGCCGGACAGTTTTCACTGTCCGGCTTCTGGATGGAGGGAGGAGACTAGTTAATCCACCTCTTCCCATCCGGTAATCATCGCCTTGATGTGCGAAGTCGGGGTATGGCCGGCCGTTGTCAGGTAGACGTGGGCGATCAGGAACAGCAGCATCATGAACGCGCCGGCGGTGTGGAAGAAAGCCACCCACTCCAGGGAGATATACTTATCCAATCCCCATGCCGTCCAGTCACTGAAGAACAGATAGAGCCATCCGGTGAGCCACAGTAAGGGTCCGATGAACAGCAACACCCCAAGATAGGCCAGGCGCTGCAGCGGGTTGTGTTTCTTCAGCGTGGTCGCCTTGAACGGATGCGGCGCATTGGTGAAGATGCCGACCGAATAGAACTTGATCATGGCCACCACCTTGTCCGTGGTCGGGATGTACTGTTTCCACTCGCCGGTAGTGAAGTGCCAGAAGATGGCAAACACCCACAGGCCGATCAGCGACCAGGCGGCGATGGTGTGCAGACTCGTCGCCTTGGCGAAGCCGAGGAAATGATAGGAGCCATGCACCTCGAAGCCGGTAATCAGCATGAAGATAATGAGCGAGGCCTGACCCCAGTGCCAGAAGCGCTCGAAGCGTTTGAAAACGTAGATTCTTTCGACGGTCATGATCTTATCCTTTCCTGTGGGCATAGATGCGGCCAGCGCCGTGGATCAGCACGCCGATCAGGGTCAGCAGGGCAAGCGCCCAGCCAGCCATGTCGAGCAGATGATTGTTGTCGCCTCGGCCCGGCATGTAGATGCCTTTGACGTTCTGCAGACGGCCTCCCTTGCTATGGCACTGGGCGCAGGTGAGTGCGTCAGCCTTGGGTGCGACCATGTGGGTGATCGGCCAGCTCATTTCGGTTTTGACGAAGCCGTATTTGCCGCTGTAAGGCTTATTTGTTGCCTTCATGCCAGCTGTCAAAGATTTATCCCAGTCGAAGTTCGACCAGTACGACGTATCATCATTACCGAAGGTGTGAGGTGCAACCAGTGTTTTATTAACTGTGTCAAAAGGTTGCTGTCCACGGAATACCTTGACCGGCCAGATCATGGATTTGCCGTCGGTAGGGCTGCCCTCGAAGCTATTGATCTTCACCACATGGGTGGGATCCAGCTTGGTGTCGCTCAGGGTGTAATTCACTTTGCCGTTGAACCAGATGTACTCCGGGATAACGTGGGATTCCCAAACAAAGTTGCCCTTTTTGCTGTCGTAGGCACTGTGCCCGGCGCTATCCTTGATTGTAAAGGGCTTGCCTTCTGGCGTGAGCTTGCCGGCCGTCGACCAGTCCCAGCTCATCTTGGTGGCTTGGCCGCGAGCGTACTCCGGAATATGGCAGGTCTGGCAAGCAATCTTGTCGGTATGCTCGTTCAGCTTGGTCATTTTTGCCGGATGCGGTTTGTTGCCGTGGCAGGACTGGCAACTGGCGGGGTTGCTGTTGTCAACCTTGCCGCGCATATGCGGAGGAATCGCGTCCTTGCTGTTGGCTCCTGCTACAGTTGGAGCGTAGCGACTGCCGGGAACCTGGTGGGCGGATGTCATGTGGCAAGTGCCGCAACTGAAGTTCAGCCCTTTTTTCTCCATGTGAATGTCGAGATATTTGGGCGGGTCTTTCAGAGTGCTGTCGATGTCGCCGTGCTTCACTGCATCACCGCCACCGCCATAGAAGTGGCATGCACCGCAGTTCGCACGACTGGTTTTTCCGACACTCTGAGCAACCTTGGCGAGATCAGGGGCTTTGACGATCTTGCCGGAATGTGGCGGGAATTCCATATCCTTGTACGCAGGATGTCCCGTCAACCCTGGAACTTTCCGGTATGTGCCGGTGGATTCATGACAGACGACGCAGTCGACGTTTTCTTCAGCAGTGAAGTCGAACTTGTCGTCCTCCCAGCCGTAGCCGACGTGGCAGGCGTTGCAGAATTTCTGATTCGATTCCACGGCGGTGCAGAAGTTGTTGATGACGTTTCTTTTGCCCAGCTTTTGCTTGGTCTCGGGATTGATGAATTCAAAAGTCCAGTGCTTAGTCTTCTGAATCTGCTTGGCTGCCTCAGTGTGGCAGGTCAGGCAGGCCTTGGTGATTTCTGGCCCTGATTTGAAATCCTTCTGCAACTCCTTGAATTTGCTGTGGTCAGCGGTTGAGCTGCTTTCCTTTTTGACTATGGCTGCTGGATCTGCTGCCGCCGCTGGTGCAGACATTGCTGCATGCGCGGCCGCAGACATTGGTGCGGCCGGAGCTGCATTAGCCGCCGTCTGCGCGGGGGTAGGAGCTGGCGTGGCGAAAGCGGTCAGCGCTGCCACCGTGGCCCCTGCCACCAGTGTGGACAGGGCAATTTTTAATTTAGACAACATAGTACCTCCTGATACGATCTTTTTTGCGAATAATCCGCTTTAGGCATTTCTGGTACCTGGCTGCTTAGCAGCCGCCACCACCACCTGTAGCTGCGCCACCGGCTGCGCCAGGCGTGCCTTTGATCATCGGGGGTGCAGGCTGGCTCGCATCGAAGATGATGAACTTGGCCTGATCATCTGCGACGTGGCCCATGACTTCGCCCACCAAGGGGCCGAACATCTTGCCCATCAGTCTGGCATTCATCCCTGCAATGTAGGTTTTGCCGTCATTTTTCTTGTAAATGGAAATCTTGCAGGGCATCAGGATGGAGAGGAAACGGACGGTGTCGTCCCGGAGAATGGGGCCGGAGTACCTCGTGCTACAGGCTTCGACCATCAGTACCGGCAAGGCATTGCCGCCATCATTTTCAACGGCTTTAGCCGGATTGCGCAGACCAGCCAGAGCCCAGCCGTTGCCGACATTCTGGATATTCTGCTGGATACGTGCGACGGTTTCTTCTACGCCGAAAGGGCTGGGCACTTCCCAGAACATCAGGCTGCTCATGAAGTTATAAGCCATGAACCCCACAAAGACTAGTGCAGCAATAAAACCACTGATAATTTTTAACATTTTGGTTGCTCTCCATTTTTAGACTGATATTAAAACTTTGCCTTAAATAATATTATACATACCAACCCCAAGACCACATTTCTTAATTTTGATTATATTCTTATATTCGAATAATACAAGACATAAATATCTTGAAGTCCTTATTGATTTAATAGGGTGTAAATCCAGTAGAATTGGGCTTTCTGCTTGAATTGTCGCTGACATGATATCTCCATTTTCCATTTCGGGCCTGCCAAAAATTATTTTTGGTGAGGGTCGCCTGAGCGATGTGCCCGAGTTGCTCCAGTCACTGGGGAAACGTGTCCTGATCGTTACCGGAGGCAGGTCATTTCGTGCCTCGCTGTACTGGCAGGGATTGGTTGACGCCCTCAAGGGGAGGGGGCTGTCCTGGGAAGACATGGTGGTAGCGCAGGAACCCTCGCCTGGTTTGGTGGACCAGGCGGTCAGGGTATATCGCCATGCCGGCATCGAAATCGTGCTGGGCATCGGCGGTGGCAGCGTGCTGGATGCTGCCAAGGCGATTGCCGGGTTGCTGCCCCATGGCAATTCGGTGATGGACCACCTCGAAGGGGTGGGGCCGGAGTTACCTTATCGAGGGCCGTCGCTGCCCTTTATTGCGGTGCCGACTACCGCAGGTACCGGCTCTGAGGCCACCAAAAATGCCGTCCTCAGCATGCACGGGCCGGACGGTTTCAAGAAGTCCTTTCGCCACGACCTGCTGGTGGCGAAATATGCGGTAGTGGACCCGGCGCTGCTTGCCACCTGTCCGCCTGACCTGATCGCTGCCAACGGCATGGATGCGCTGACCCAGTTGCTGGAATCCACTGTTTCCACCCGGGCCAATCCCTTAGTTGATGCGCTGGCGCTGAGTGGTCTCGGTTACGTTCGCGAAGGTCTTCTGGATTGGTATGAGGACGGCGAAAAGGCGGCTGAGGGCAGGGCGGGAATGGCTTATGCCGCGTTGCTTTCGGGTATTACCCTGGCGCAGGTGGGGCTAGGGTCGGTGCACGGACTGGCGGCACCGTTGGGGGCACTCTTTCCAGTGCCGCATGGCGTGGCTTGCGGCGCGACGGTGGCAGAGGCGACGGCGATCAATATTCGGGTGCTGGGGGAGCGCGAACCGCGCAGTCCTGCCTTGGAGAAATACGCCAAAATCGGTCGAATGTTCAGTCGCAAGCACCTGGACGATGACGCTGCGCGCTTGTTCCTGGTGGATATGCTCAGGGAATGGACAAGGAAAATGAAGGTGCAGGGCCTGGGTGCTTATGGCATCCGTGAAGCCGATCTGGACCTGATCGTGGCGAACAGTCGTGGCAGCAGCATGAAGACCAACCCCATCGTGTTGACCGATGGGGAGGTCAGAGAAATTTTGCTGCGCTGTCTTTAATTACCCGCTACAGCTTCCTCGGCGTTGCCCAGCGCGGTGATGTTGAAACCGCCGTCGACGTAGGTGATTTCGCCGGTCATGCCACTGGCGAGGTCGCTGCACATGAAGGCGGCGACGTTGCCGACCTCCTCGATGGTGACGTTGCGACGCATCGGGGCGTGTTTCTCATTGTAGGAAAGCAACTTGCCGAAATCGGAGATGCCGCTTGCCGCCAGGGTCTTGATCGGGCCGGCGGAGAGGCCGTTGACGCGGATGCCTTTCGGACCCAGGCTCGCCGCCATGTAGCGCACGTTGGCTTCGAGGCTGGCCTTGGCGAGGCCCATCACGTTGTAGTGGGGAACGGTGCGTTCGGCGCCGAGGTAGCACAGGGTCAGCAGGGCGGCGTTGCGGCCCAGCATCATCGGCAGTCCGGCCTTGGCCAACGCGGTGAAGCTGTAGGAGCTGATGTCGTGGGCAATCTGGAAGTATTCGCGCGTGACGGAGTCGACGTAGTCGCCGGCCAGAGCCTGTTTCGGTACGAAGGCGATAGAGTGGATGATGCCGTCCAACCCGTCCCAGTGCTTGCCGAGGTCGATGAACAGCTGAGTGATTTCTTCGTCGCTGGCGACGTCGCAAGGGAAAACCAGGTCGGAACCAAACTCTTTCGCCAGGCCGGCAACGCGATCCCTGACCTTCTCGCCCTGGTAGGTGAAGGCGAGTTCGGCGCCTTCGCGCTTCATCGCAATGGCGATGCCGTAGGCGATGGAGCGGTTACTGATCATCCCGGTAATCAGGATTTTTTTGTTTGCCAGAAAGCCCATTGTTATTCCCTTAATCGCGGGTTGTTCGGAAATCGATATTTATTCCGCATTATAACCCAAATCTCCACATGGATATCGTTGCTTGGCACCCTGCCGTTGCTTGCGATACACTGAAACCCGATGAAATTATCCCTGATAACTGCCTTGTTGACCGTGTTTCTGGCGGCCTGTGGCGCGCCGCCCTGGAACAGCCCCTATCCGGTCGCCGACGAGGGCAGAAATATCGCCTATTCATCGTTTTCAGAACGGCCCAAGCATCTTGATCCGGCGCAGTCCTACAGCTCCAACGAAATTACCTTTACTGGCCAGATTTACGAGCCGCCGCTGCAGTACCATTACCTGAAGCGCCCTTATACGCTGATTCCGCTCGGCGCCACCGAACTACCCAAGCCGCTGTTCCTCGATACGCAGGGCCAGCCCTTGCCGGCCGATAGCGCACCGGAAAAAATCGCCTTCAGCGTGTACGAAATCCATATCAAGCCGGGCGTCCGTTATCAGCCGCACCCTGCTTTTGCCCGCGATGAGCAGGGGCGCTATCTGTATCACGATCTGAAACCGGAAGATCTGGCCAAGGTCTACAAGCTGGCGGATTTTCCTCATACCGGCACGCGCGAGCTGGAGGCGGCGGATTATGTTAATCAAATAAAGCGGTTGGCGCATCCTAAATTGAATTCGCCAATTTTTGGCATGATGGCCGAGTACATTGTTGGCTTGAAGGAGTATTCAAAGGTTCTGAATGATGCGCAGAAGACCATGCCGCCGGATGCTAGTCTGGATCTGACGCGCTACCCGCTGGCCGGTGTGGAGGTGGTGGATCGCTATACCTATCGGGTGAAACTCAAGGGCAAGTATCCACAATTTCTTTATTGGCTGGCGATGCCATTTTTCGCACCGGTGCCGCCGGAAGCGGACCGTTTCTACGGGCAGGCCGGTATGGCGGAGAAGAATCTCACCCTGGATTGGTATCCAATAGGCACTGGCCCTTACATGCTGACGGAAAACGACCCGAACCGGCGCATGGTGCTGGAGCGCAATCCGAACTTCCACGGCGAGACATATCCGACCGAAGGCGAGTCCGGCGACGCCGCTGCCGGTCTGTTGAATGATGCTGGTAAGCCACTGCCATTCATCGACAAGGCGGTGTACAGCCTGGAAAAAGAAAGCATTCCTTACTGGAACAAGTTTTTGCAGGGTTACTACGATGCCTCCGGCATCAGCTCCGACAGCTTCGATCAGGCGGTGCGCGTCGCCACCCAGGGTGAGGCGAATGTGACCGATACAATGAAAGAGAAGGGCATCCGCCTGCAAACTACGGTGACCGCCACCAACTATTATTATGGTTTCAATATGCTCGATCCGGTGGTGGGCGGACTTTCGGAGCGAGCGAAGAAGCTCAGGCAGGCGGTTTCCATCGCGATTGACTACGAGGAATTCATTTCGATTTTCGCCAACGGTCGCGGCATCCCTGCGCAGGGACCCATTCCGCCCGGGATTTTCGGTGCGCATGAGGGCGAGCAGGGCATCAATCCCTATATCTACGATTGGGTCGCCGGCAAGCCGAAGCGCAAGCCCCTCGAATACGCCAAAAAGCTGCTGGCCGAGGCCGGCTACCCGGGCGGGCGCGACGAGAAGACCGGCAAGCCGCTGATGTTGTACCTTGATATTACCGCCACCGGTCCGGACGACAA
Organism: Sulfuricella denitrificans skB26; assembly: GCF_000297055.2. Taxonomy (NCBI): domain Bacteria; kingdom Pseudomonadati; phylum Pseudomonadota; class Betaproteobacteria; order Nitrosomonadales; family Sulfuricellaceae; genus Sulfuricella; species Sulfuricella denitrificans. The sequence continues at coordinate 1,177,405 of NC_022357.1, forward strand.
GGCGCGGCTCGACTGGATACGCAAGCAGTTCCAGGCGGTCGACCTGCAGCTGGTGGTGCGCAACACCGACTACAACCGTTTCCAGGACAAGATTCGCAAGGGCAACGCGCAGATTTTCCACTGGGGCTGGAACGCCGATTACCCTGACCCGGAGAATTTCCTGTTTCTGCTTTATGGACCCAATGCGCGGGTGAAAGGTGAGGGGGAGAACTCGGCCAACTACGACAACCCGGAATTCAATCGTTTGTTCGAGCGAATGAAGAACATGGACAACGGGCCGGAGCGCCAGAAGATCATCGACGAAATGCTCCTGGTCGCGCGCCAGGATGCACCCTGGATCTGGGGCTTCCACCCCAAGCAATACAGCCTTTTTCACGCTTGGTACCAGAACGTCAAGCCCAACCTGATGGCGAACAACGGACTGAAATACGTCCGCATCGATGCCGGTTTGCGTGCCAAAAAGCAGCGTGAGTGGAATGAGCCGATGCTGTGGCCACTGGGTCTGCTGGCCGCCGTGCTAGTGGCCGGGCTGGTGCCGGCCGTCGCGGCTTACCGTCGCAAGGAAAGGCAGGCAGCCCGATGATTAACTACATCATCCGCCGCATTCTCTATGCCATTCCTATTCTGATCGGGGTGAACCTGCTCACCTTCGCCCTGTTCTTCGTGGTCAACACGCCGGATAACATGGCGCGCATCCACTTGGGCGTGAAGCATGTCACGCCTGAGGCAATCGCGAAGTGGAAGCACGAGCGCGGCTACGACAAACCGCTGATGTGGAACGGTGCGGCGCAAGGTGCGAAGCAGGCCAGCGACACCATTTTCTTCGAGAAATCCATCGGCATGTTCGCCTTCGATTTCGGCCGCTCCGATGAGGGGCGCGACATCGCCCACGACATTAAAACGCGGATGTGGCCGAGCCTGGCGATTGCACTGCCGGTATTCGTGGTCGGGTTGGCGATCAATATTACTTTTGCCATGCTGATGGCCTTTTTCAGAGCCACGTACATTGATTTCTCCGGTGTGGTTTTATGTGTGGCGATGATGTCGATTTCAGGACTGTTCTACATCATCGGCGGGCAATATCTGGTGAGCAAACTACTCCACCTGACGCCGATCTCCGGCTTCGATACCGGTAGCAGTGCGCTCAAGTTCCTCATCCTGCCGGTGCTGATCGGTGTCATCGGCGGCATCGGTTCGGGCGCACGCTGGTACCGCACTATCTTCCTTGAAGAAACCTCACGGGACTACGTCAGAACCGCCCGCGCCAAGGGGCTGTCGGAGCTTTCCGTGCTGTTCGGTCACGTGCTGAAAAATGCCATGATCCCCATCCTCACCGGCGCGGTGGTGGTGATCCCGCTGTTGTTCATGGGCAGCCTGATCTCGGAATCCTTCTTTGGCATCCCCGGCCTCGGCAGCTATACCATCGACGCCATCAATGCTCAGGATTTCGCCATCGTTCGCGCCATGGTGTTCCTCGGTTCGGTGCTGTACATCGTCGGCCTGATTCTGACGGATATTTCCTACACGCTGGTTGACCCGAGGATCAGGCTGGAATGATGCTATTTAAGCCCGTTCTTCTGTGGACCGACATGTTGCTCTGGCTGCTGCTGGTCAGCGTGGCGTTTTACATCTGGCGGGTGCGGCAGCGCGAGCATTTACTCCAGCCTTGGCGGCGCTTGCTGCGCAGCCGTAGCGGGGTGGCTTCCGCCTTGGTGCTGCTGGCGTTTGTCGCCGTCGGCGTGTTCGATTCTCTGCATTTCCGTCTGCCGCTGGAGAAACAGGGAAATGGTGCGGAGACGCACTATTCGCCCGAGGTGTTGAGCGTATTCGACCTGATGGTTGGTCCGCTCAGAAAACAGGTGGAAAAAACCTATTCCGCGCCTTTCGCTGCCCATCTCTATACCAAGGAAACCATAGAACTGCCGGGAGGCAAGCAGGTACGCGACTATCCGCGCCTGAAGTACGGTGGGGCGCATTTGCGCGATCCAGTGCGGGAGCAGACGGGAGATGTGGTCGTTACGGCGCTGCGGGGGGGCGTTTATGCGCTTGCCTTGGGCGCGGGGCTGACTCTGGTCCTGGCGCTGTGGCTGGCGCGGCGTCGCGGCATCTCGATCGGCGCGGCCTGGGTGATGATCCGACATGGGCGCGACGAGATTCCCTGGCGCACCCTGCTGGCCACCATCGGGCTGCTGATTTTGTTCTGCTGTCTGGCCACGGTATTTTCCGTCAAGTATCACATTTTCGGCACCGACAAGGTCGGCCAGGATGTATTTTACCTGGCGCTGAAAAGCATCCGTACCGGCCTGATGATCGGCACGCTCACCACGCTGGTGATGCTGCCCTTTGCCCTGCTGCTCGGCATCATGGCGGGCTATTTTCGCGGCTGGGTGGATGACGTGATCCAGTACACCTATACCACCCTCAGCTCGATTCCTGGCGTGTTGCTGATTGCGGCGGCTGTGCTGATCCTGCAGGTCTACATGGACAATAACCAGGAGCTGTTCGACACCGTGGCGGCACGCGCTGATCTCCGCCTGCTGTTCCTCTGCGTGATCCTTGGCATCACCAGCTGGACCGGGCTGTGCCGGCTGTTGCGCGGTGAGACCCTGAAAGTGCGGGAAATGGAGTTCATCCAGGCGGCAACCGCATTCGGTGTTGGCCATTTCCGCATCATCGCCCGCCATGTCCTGCCCAACGTGATGCACATTGTGCTGATCTCGATCGTGCTGGATTTCAGCGCTCTGGTGCTGGCCGAGGCGGTGCTGTCCTATGTCGGTGTCGGTGTCGACCCGTCCATGCAGAGCTGGGGCAACATGATCAACGGAGCGCGGCTGGAAATGGCGCGCGAACCAATGGTGTGGTGGTCGTTGCTGGCGGCCTTCGTTTTCATGTTCGTGCTGGTGCTGTCGGCCAATTTGTTTTCCGATCGCGTGCGCGATGCGTTCGATCCGAGGGTGAGATGAGCGGGCCGCTGCTAGTCGTCGAAAACCTCAGGGTTCGGCTGGATGCCGGCAAAACCCAGGTACGGGCAGTGGACGGCGTGAGCTTTTCCATCGATCCCCACGAGACTTTTGCCCTCCTTGGTGAATCGGGTTGCGGCAAGTCGATGACGGCGCTGTCCCTGATGCGTCTGCTGCCTGAGGCCGGGCATATTGAAACAGGCAAGGTTCTCCTCGACGGCCTGGATTTGCTGGGTTTGCCGGAGATTGCCATGCGCGCGGTGCGTGGCAAGCGTATCGCGATGATCTTCCAGGAACCGATGACCAGTCTCAATCCGGTCATGACTATCGGTCAGCAGATCGCCGAGACCCTGCATCGTCACACCGACTTGCGGGGTGAGGCGGCGCAGGGGCGAGTGCTGGAATTGCTTGATGCGGTAGGTATTCCCGCGCCACAAGCGCGCTACCACGACTACCCGTTTCAGTTCTCCGGCGGCATGAAGCAGCGCGTGATGATTGCCATCGCCCTGGCGTGCGAGCCCGACCTGCTGATCGCTGATGAACCGACCACGGCGCTGGATGTGACCATCCAGGCGCAGGTGCTGGAGCTGTTGCGCCGATTGCAGCATGAGCGTGGCATGGCGGTGATGCTGATCAGCCACGATCTCGGTGTGGTGTCGGAAATGGCACAGCGCGTGGCGGTGATGTATGCAGGTGAAATTGTGGAAATGGCCGGGCGCGAGGAGTTCTTCGCCAATCCGCAGCACCCTTACACCCGCAAGCTGTTTGCTTCGCTGCCTGGCGCGGCGCGTCGCGGGCAGCAGCTGGAGATCATCCGCGGCAGCGTGCCGCCACTAGACCAGGAGTTTTCCGGCTGCCGTTTCGCCGGTCGCTGCGATTTTGCCTGGCAGAAATGTAGAGAAGAAGTTCCCGCTTGGAGCGAGGTTACGTCGGGCCATCAGGTGCGCTGTCACCTGCTGGAAAGCCCAGAACATGCTGCCTGCGAAGCAGCAGCAACGCTGCCATCTCCTGTCGTTCTGCCAGAGGTAAGGGCTGATCGGCCGTTGCTGGAGGTGGCCGATCTCAAGGTTCACTTCCCCATCCATAAAGGCCTGTTCAAGCGGGTGGCGGGCCATGTCAGGGCGGTGGACGGGGTGTCGCTGGCGATCCATTCCGGCCGCACTCTGGCGCTGGTCGGCGAGTCCGGTTGCGGCAAGACCACGGTGGGCAAGAGTATCCTGCAGTTGATTCGCCCCACTGCCGGTAGCGTGCGTTTTTCCGGCGATGAGTTGACGCAGTTGAAGGGCGCCACGTTGCGCGCTCGGCGTACCAATTTTCAGATCGTATTTCAGGATCCCTATTCCTCGCTCGATCCGCGCATGCGGGTTGCGGACATCATCGAGGAGGGGATGATTGCGCTGGGGGCGGCTTCGAGTTCGGGCGACCGCCAGAACAGCATGGACCGCTTGCTGCAGCAGGTCGGACTCTCTCCCGACAGCAAGTACCGCTATCCCCACGAATTTTCCGGTGGGCAGCGCCAGCGCATCGCCATTGCGCGCGCACTTGCGGTGAAGCCGCAACTGATTGTGTGTGACGAACCGACCAGCGCGCTGGATGTCTCGGTGCAGGCGCAAATCCTGAACCTGCTCAAGGGGCTGCAGGATGAACTGGGCCTGGCCTATCTGTTCATCACCCACAATCTGGCGGTGGTCGAGTATTTTGCCCACGAGGTGGCCGTGATGTATCTGGGACGGATTGTCGAACGGGGCACGGTGGAAGAGGTAATGCAGTCGCCGCGTCATCCCTATACCCGTGCGCTGCTTTCGGCCGTGCCGGTGGTGGTGGGCGATGCGCGCCGGGAAATCATTCGTCTGGCAGGGGATTTGCCTTCGCCGGCGAACCCGCCGTCAGGCTGCCATTTTCATCCGCGTTGTCCGCAGGCCATGGCCGCATGCCGGCAAAACTACCCGGCCATGGTTGGCTTCAGCGCTACACACAGTGCTAGCTGTTATCTGTATTCTGAAAAGTAGCAAACCGGCGGATGCCGGAGATGAATCAGCCCTTGCTAGGCAGCATCAGGGTGACTTTGTCGCCGGGGGTGAGGCCACGCTTGCCGGAAATATTGTTCCAGCGCTGGATATCGTTGGTCGCGACATTAAATTGTTTGGCGATGCTGGCCATGGTGTCGCCGTGGCGCACGGTGTAATAGCGCTGACTGCGTTTAGCACTGGCCAGTTTCACAGGCTTAGCATTGTTCGTTGCAGCGAATTTCACAGTCTTAGCCTTGGCTATTGCCGTTTGTTTCACAGGTTGGACCTGGACCGCTGCAAGCTTGCGAGAAGTGAGGGTCTCCTGGCGGATGACCAGTTTCTGGCCGCTGCTGAGGCGGTTGGACTTGAGATTGTTCAGGGACTTGATTTGCAGCGCCGAGACTTTGTGGTGTTTGGCGATGCTGACCAGGGTGTCGCCCTTCTTTACGGCATAAACAAAGCGGGATGAGACCCGCAATGGTGCGGCGTCTTCTGCTTCGCTTGCCTGAGCAACTTCGTCAAAGTCGGGGATAGCCGCTTCGTTGTGGCTGAGCGGTACCAGCAGAGTCTGGCCGGCAGCCAGTTTGTTGTGCTTGGTGATGCTGTTGATTTCTTTTAGCCGGGCAACGCTGATGCTGAAGCGGCGCGCAACCTTATCGATTTTTTCTCCACGTGCCGGCGTGTAGGATTTCCAGGAAACCAGCGGCTTGTCATAGTTTTCCAGGTTGCTGGAAAAGGTGTCGGCCTTGTCCACTGGCAGTAGCAAGGTACGTGAACCCTTGAAGTTGATGACGGGCCGGTTATAGGCGGGATTAAGTGAGACAAAGTCGTGCAGCGGCATCCCGGCGAGGCGTGCGGCTACGGCGACGTCAATGCGCTGGGTGGTGGTGACGCTGGCGAAATAGGGGCGGTTGGGGATGGAAGCCAGGTCGAGCCCTGCTGCTTCTGGATTCATGACAATCTGTTTGACCGCCATCAGCTTGGGCACGTAATTACGTGTTTCGGGCGGCATGGTCAGGCTGAGGTAGTCGGTGGGCAGTCCCATCTTCCGGTTTTTGGCGATGGCGCGTTGCACTGAACCCTCGCCCCAGTTATAGGCGGCGAATGCCAGTTCCCAGCTGCCGAACATGTCATGGAGTTTTTGCAGGTAGTCCAGCGCCGCATCCGTTGCCGCCGTGACATCGCGGCGACCGTCGTACCAGAAGTTTTGTTCCAGGCCGAAGTGCTTGCCGGTGGAAGGGATGAACTGCCAGATGCCGGAGGCGTGGCTGGTGGAATAGGCTTTGGGATTGAAGGCGCTTTCTATCATCGGCAGCAGGGCGACTTCAGTCGGCATTCCCCGTTTTTCGACTTCTTCGACGATGTGGTACAGGTAAAGCTGGCTGCGCTCTACCATGCGTTTCACATAGTCAGGACGGTTGGCATACCAGGCAACATGGTTTTGAACCAGGGGTGAATCCAGTTCCTCCATGGTGAAGCCATCGCGGATGCGATCCCACAAATCGACGGGTTCATCCAGCGAGACCACGACGCGGGCTTTTTTTAATTGGGAGCCGAGAAGTCCGGTACTGGGCTGAAGCAGCAGAGGTGTCTCTGCATCGCTCGTTTCAGCCAGTGCCTGTTTGACAGGTTGTTCTGAGGAATCAGCGCCAAACACATCATCCGCGTTTGCCATCGGCGAATGCAGCGCGAAAACGCTTGCCAGTGACAGAATTAAAGAGGGGATAAGGCGCATGCTTGTTATTGATTGTTCAGCGAAATTAAAACTCCGCCGATGGTAGCCAAGAACCCCTACCCACGTCAAGGAATATCTTCGCTGGCTGCGCTACCGGAGCTGGTGGGTAATCTACTGAACTAGAAGCGGTTTCTCCACTCCCTGATAGCGGTGAAGACCATGACGGCATTGTCCAGCGGGCTGCCGGAAAAATGCACGGCGGCTTCAATCACGGCGGGATGTTCGCAGCGCAGGAAAGGATTGGTGGCTTTTTCCAGCGCCAGGGTGGACGGCAGGGTGGGGCGGCCTTGTTCTCGGGTTTGGATGTCGCGCGCTTCGCGCTCCAGGAGTTGGCGGTTGGCGGGCTCAACCTTTTTGGCAAAGCGGATATTCTCCAGGGTGTATTCATGGGCGCAATATACTTGGGTATCGTCGGGCAGGGCGGCAAATTTTTGCAGCGAGGCATACATCTGCAGAGGGGTGCCCTCGAACAGCTTACCGCAACCGCAGGTGAACAGCGTGTCGCCACAAAACAGGGAATTTGCGCCATAATAGGCAATGTGGCCGGCGGTATGGCCAGGGACGTCGAGGACGGCGAATTCCACGCCCAAGTCCGGCAATCGCACCGTATCACCTTCCCCGACCGGGTTGGAAATGCCTGGAATACTTTCCTTGCGGGGACCGTAAACCGGCACGGCGGCGTGTTCTAACAGGGCTTCAATCCCGCCGGTATGATCGCCGTGGTGGTGGGTGATCAGGATGGCAGCAAGGCTTAGCCCGTGGCGGCCGAGGTAGTCCAATACTGGCTCGGCATCGCCTGGATCCACAACTGCGGCGTAGCGCTCGTCGCAAATCAGCCAGATGTAGTTGTCCTCGAAAGCGGGAACGGGAATGATCTTCATGATGATATGTTCGAATTAACCCTGTGCGATGTCAATGGATGAATGGATAGCCACTCCGCTCGGCCGCTATCTGATCGAGCGCGAACAGACCTATTTCGATCAGGTGGTGGCAGATATTTTCGGCTTCAATGCGCTGCAAATCGGTTTCGCCCAATCCGACCTGTTGCGTACGAATCGCATGCAGATGCGGTTCGCTGCCGCGGCGCAATTTTCTGAATATGGGAAAGTAGAGATTAAATTACTGACCGAGCCGGGGTGTTTGCCGATCGCCAGTCAGAGCATCGATTTACTGCTGCTGCCCCACGTGCTGGAATTCAGCGCTCACCCCCACCAGATTTTGCGCGAGGTGGAACGGGTGCTGAGGCCGGAGGGGCAGGTAATTATCAGTGGCTTCAACCCATTCAGCCTGTGGGGGCTGCCCCGGTTTCTGCCCAGCCGCAAGCAGCATTACCCCTGGAATGGGGATTTTATTTCCCTGCCGCGCATCAAGGATTGGCTGGCATTGCTGGGTTTTGATGTCGTGGCCGGTCGGATGTGCTGCTATGAACCGCCGGTACGCAGCGAAAAATGGCTGCGGCGCTTTCATTTCATGGAGCCGGCGGGTGACCGCTGGTGGGCGCTGGCGGGAGGCGTCTATTTTCTGCAGGCGAAAAAGAAGGTGGTCGGGATGCATTTGATCATGCCGAACTGGAACAGAAATTCTGCAGCAAAGAAAGTGCTCGCCCCGGCGCCACAGAAAATGATCAACAATAGAATATCTGGGCAATGAAAATGGATGAAAACAAGGAAATTCCAGAGCTGCGGCGCAACATCGTGGAGATCTACACCGATGGTGCCTGCAAGGGCAATCCCGGCGTGGGTGGCTGGGGCGCATGGCTGCGCTATTCCGGGCATGAAAAGGAGCTCTGCGGAGGCGAGAAGCTCACCACCAACAACCGTATGGAGCTGACCGCGGTGATTCGGGCGCTGGAAGCCTTGTCGCGCCCCTGTATCGTCCGGCTGCATACCGACTCGAAGTACGTGCAGAAAGGCATCAGCGAGTGGATACATGCCTGGAAGCTGCGCGGCTGGCGCACGGCCGACAAAAAGCCGGTGAAGAACGATGATTTGTGGCGGCAGCTCGACGTGCTGGCCGCGCAGCACGAGATCGAATGGCTCTGGATCAAGGGGCATGCCGGCCACGAAGGCAACGAACGGGCCGACAGGCTGGCCAATCAGGGCGTCGAAGAGTTACGAGGATAAAAAATGCGGCAAGTTATTCTGGATACTGAAACCACTGGTCTGGACGCCAATCTGGGTCACCGCATCATCGAGGTAGCCGCGGTTGAAATGATCAACCGGCGTTTGACCGGAAACCATTTTCATCATTACGTTAATCCGCAACGCGAGATCGACCCGGGGGCGCAGCAGGTGCACGGCATCAGCCTGGAATTTCTGCAGGACAAGCCGTTTTTTAGAGATGTCGCCCAGGATTTTATCGAGTTCATCAGCGGCGCAGAGCTGGTTATCCACAATGCGCCGTTCGATCTCGGATTCCTCAACATGGAGCTGAAACTGATCGGTCTGGAACCGGTCGGAAAATATAGTCCGGACGTGGTCGACACCCTGAAAATGGCCAAAGATCTGCATCCGGGGCAGAAAAACAATCTGGATGCGCTGTGCCGTCGCTATTTTGTGGACAATGCCAGCCGCACCTTGCACGGGGCCCTGCTGGATACCGAGCTGCTTGCCGAAGTTTATCTCGCCATGACGCGCGGACAGAACAGCCTGATGATCGAATCCGTTGAAGAGGGGGGTAATCACGCTGATCTGGGTGGGGATTTCATGCCGCATGACCTGATGGTCTTGGCGGCTACGCCAGACGAGATGGAGATGCACCGCGCCTACCTTGACGAGATCGACAAGGCCAGCAAGGGCGCCTGCCTGTGGCGGGCGCTTGAAAGCGGTGCCTGAATCCTTGGCGACCTTGTCCTATCGCAATATATATGCAATGTGGCTGGCAAGAAAAGGCGGAACATGGCATGACTGAATCGGATTGGCGGGATATGGCTTTGCTGGCGTTTTTCTGGCTGGGATATTTCGTCCTGCATTCGGCGCTGGCTTCGCTTCAGGTGAAGAGCTGGGTTGCCTTGCATTACCCGGAGCGAATGCCGCTGTATCGGCTGAGTTACAATATTCTTGCGGCTATCATGCTGCTGCCGATACTCTGGCTGATGGTTCGTAACCCCGGTCCAGCGCTATGGGCCTGGCAGAGTATGGGTGCCTGGCTGGCGAATGGACTGACATTGGCAGCGTTGTTCGGTTTCGTAAAATCACTGAATTATTACGATACCCAGGAATTTCTCGGCTTGCGCCAGTGGAAGTCACGCACTCAACGGGTGGAGGACCAAGAGGGTTTCCATCTTTCACCACTCCATCGTTATGTGCGACATCCGTGGTATTCCTTCGGGCTGGTGCTGATCTGGACCCGCGACATGAATGCCGCAATGCTGTTGTCCGGCATGATGATGACGGCCTATTTCATCATCGGTTCACGGCTGGAGGAAAAGAAACTGGTGGTCTATCATGGGGATGCCTACCGGTGTTACATGGAACGGGTACCCGGCCTTATCCCCCTGCCCTGGAAGTCGCTCACGGCGAAGGAGGCCGCCGCGTTGGTATCGGCGGCGGAACGATCGCCGGAGCGACCCTGAGCGGTCGGTTTACAAACCGATTTTGCTCGCCTCGATGCCATGGCCGCATACGCGCGCCAGCACCACACTTGAACTTACCGTATCTGGGTCGTAGGCAATAGTCATCATATGGGGGTGTCCCGGACTAAAGTGTGCCGATACGACACCGTTCATGTAGCCAATTTCATCTTCCAGATGCATTCGATCAGTTAAGGGAAGTTCTGGGTGCACATTGATGAGAAAGTCAGCCATATACATGATTGCTCTCCTTGCTTGAAGTTGTCGAGGTGGTTGGCCACTTGCGCATTACAGGCATGGGCAACCAGCCACTCTGTGGTTCACACTGCGATCTCGGCTAAAAAATCGCAATGATATGAGGCTGGTGTTAATCAAGGCATCCGTAGTAAACAGAACAGCCTACGTTTCCATTCCAGCCTTCAGGGTGGGTTGTATCGATAATGCTTTTGGCCTGAGAAATTTCATCGGCCGTTCCGTGAAAAAAGAGAAGCAGCCTGTCGGCTTTTAATTCGGCTTCGTAATCAGGAATGGTTTCCCTGGAAACGCAGCTATATTGTTCCGCGCCAAGTTCATTCAGGTCACCGACCATCGTTACTTTTTTTAAAATTTTGTTTTCATCCTTGCCGACGATGGACAGCTTGCTCATGTCCAGCCCGGCTTTGTGCAATTTCTTGACGGTGGCCTTGGCCAGAGTGTGATTTGCATAGGTGGCAACAAGAGAATTGTTCTCTGACATGGTATGTACCTCCATAAGGGTAAACGCTACTGTTTACAGACTCGGTTCGACATGAAGCCACAAACTGCTGGGCCTCATGTCAGCTTGCTGGTCAGGTCGTCCAGAACCACGCAGGCTTCCTTGCTTGGGTCGTGCGGGTCGCGTAGCGCATTGATCTGGCACAGGTACTCATTGCCGAGGCTGTCGTGCAGATTGATATACGGGCTGGGACCATATTGATCAAAGGCGCTTGAATCGGCGAAGATGAATTCGAATTCACCGTTTATTTCTATTTCAAGTTTGCCACCGTGGCTTGCTCCGTAATCGAGCCAGCGCGTATCGGTGTCGGCACCCGCGATCATGGGCGACATCCGTGATGTTTTCCTGTCGTGCCAGGCAACCATGACAGGTTCGGTGATGTATGGATCTTTTTCAGCAAAAGAGGCAGCCAGTCCGCTGGCCATTTTGTAGTCCAGATCCATGCCTGAATAGTTGATGTGAGCTTCTTTCATCTTTCTCTCCTTAGAATTAGAAGGCGTCCCAAAATTGAAGTAGGCCGCTGGTTCAATGTGAAGTCTGCGAAAGAGATTCTGTTGTTCTCAGACGACATGCCTGAAATGAATTGCCTCTCAGGAAGCCAAATGAATAGTCATTATTCATTTTATAAATATAGCGTATTAGTTGAGTAAATCAATCGGGTAATATCTGTATTTTTAAATAGTAAAACGGAGTAGGTGAATTTAATGTACCGGTGGTTTTTCCTAGCCGAGTATTTGGAGAAACCCAAAGCCATACGTCTTTACGCTACGGGAAAACACCGTGTATGCTCTTCTTCAGCAATGTCTTAAGGCATACAATTAGTTTTAGTGAAGTTAATTACCAATTAAAGGGGTGAGCGATGCGGCTAGCAATGGTGGGACTGGGGAAAATGGGCAGCAACATGGCGCGGCGGCTGCGTCGTGGCGGTATTGAAGTGGTCGGCTATGATCACTCGTTGGACATGGTGGTCAGTCTTGTTGCGGAGGAGGGCATGGTTGGGGCTTCTTCCGTAGAGGATGCGGTAAGCAAGCTCCAGTCGCCGCGCGTGGTCTGGCTGATGTTGCCAAGCGGAGAACCAACCGAGAAGCAAATCCGTGAGCTGGCTCCTTTGCTTGCCAAGGGCGATATCGTCATCGATGGCGGAAACTCCAATTACAAAGACAGCCAGCGCCGCGGCAACTGGCTGGCGGAGCAGGGTATCGGTTTCATGGACGCCGGCACATCAGGCGGTATATGGGGGCTGGACAACGGCTATTGCCTGATGGTGGGAGCGACCCCGGAAGTCGCGAAGATCATGGAGCCGGTTCTCAAGGCGCTGGCTCCCGCCGCAGATCGCGGCTGGGCGCATGTGGGTCCGGTCGGCTCGGGGCATTTCACCAAGATGATCCACAATGGTATCGAGTACGGCATGATGCAGGCGATGGCCGAAGGGTTGGAATTGCTGCGTGGAAAGCAGGAATTCTCGCTCGACCTGGCGGAGATCACAGAATTGTGGCGGCACAGTTCGGTAGTACGAAGCTGGCTGCTGGATCTGACCGCGGAGGCGTTAAAAAGCGATCAAGCCCTGGACAATGTGGCGCCTTATGTGGCTGACTCGGGCGAAGGGCGCTGGACCGTCGTGGAGGCGGTGGAGCAGGGCGTGGCGGCACCCGTTCTGACCCTGGCGCTGCAAATGCGTTTCGCCAGCCAGAATGAGACCGGCTACGGGTACCGCTTGCTCTCCATGATGCGGAACGCGTTTGGGGGTCATGCAGTGAAGCAGACGGGGGGAGGAAAATGAAAACCCTGGAACCCTGCACCCTGGTGATTTTTGGTGCCGGGGGAAATTTGGCCCGGATCAAGTTGATCCCCGCGCTGTTTCGTCTTGAAATGGCAGGGCGCTTGCCGGAAAAAATGGTGATACTTTCCTCCAGCCTTGAACTGTGGACTCGCGAGCAGTGGCTGGACGAAGTGGCGACCATGCTGGGCAACAAGTACCCCCAAGGCTATGATGAGCATGCGTTCAAGCGATTCCGCGCCCGGCTTCATTATCATCCCAATCCGCCAGACGATGCGGATGCATATCGAAAGCTGCATAAACTTCTGGACGAGGACTCCACTTTTCCGCCCAATGCGGTGTTCTACATGTCTGTGCGGCCATCGGAATTTCCCGCCATCATCGAAAAGTTGGGCGGAGTCGACCTGCTCAAGGAGAAAAAAGGCTGGCGTCGTGTCGTCATCGAAAAGCCCTTCGGCCATGATCTGTTGAGCGCGCAAACCTTGCAGAGCAGTTTGTACAAACACTTGGACGAGCCGCAAATTTTTCGCATCGACCATTACCTGGGTAAAGGCACGGTGCAGAACATCATGGTGTTCCGCTTCGCCAATATTTTGCTGGAACCGCTGTGGAACCACCATTACATCGACCACGTTCAAATTACTCATTCCGAGACTCTGGGTGTGGAGTGTCGCGCTGATTATTACGAGAGTGCAGGGGCGCTGCGCGATATGATCCAGAGCCATCTAATGCAGCTGCTTGCGCTGGTGGCGATGGAGCCACCTGTGAGCATGACCCCTGAGCATTTGCGTGACGAGAAGGTCAAAGTGCTCAAGGCCATCCGGCCGATTACCCAGAACGCGGTGCATGCTCATGCCTTCCGCGGCCAGTATGCAAGTGGCACTATCGATGGCAAGACGGTTCCTGGCTACATGGAGGCACCCGGCGTAGCGCCGGACAGTGTCACGGAAACTTATGCCGCGCTGAAGTTGTTCGTCGACAACTGGCGCTGGGCCGGGGTGCCATTTTACTTGCGCACGGGTAAGCGCATGGCGGAAAACAGTTCGGCAATCTGTATCCGTTTCAAAAATCCGCCGCAGAATCTGCTGCGGCAGGCCCATCACGAACGCTCTCACCCCAACTGGATTTTGCTCGGCATCCAGCCTAACGACTGCCTGAAAATGGAACTGCAGGTCAAGGTTCCGGGGTTGGATCTGAACACGCGCACGATTAGCCTGGATGCGACTTACCGCAAGGGTAGCGACGAGGATTACGACGCCTATGAAGGATTGCTGCTGGATGTGATGCTGGGCGATCACTCGCTATTTCTGCGCATCGACGAGGTGGAGTCAGCATGGCGCGTCGTGGATCCGGTGTTGAAAGTCTGGTCGATGGAGCGCGATTTCATCAACTCCTATCCCGCCGGCAGTTGGGGGCCGCGCGGCACCTACCGCCTGTTCGACCGAGACGACCAGTTCTGGAGGCATTCGCTCGATATCAATGGCGGTGATTCGCAGGCTTATTAAGGGCCGAAGGAGATAAAAAAAGCCAGCCTAAGCGGCTGGCTTTTTTAATGTTGGCGGAGTGGACGGGACTCGAACCCGCGACCCCCGGCGTGACAGGCCGGTATTCTAACCAACTGAACTACCACTCCAAACTGCTCGATCAAGCACCAATTCAGACTTGGTGCAAAATCAAGGGGCCCGGATTTCTCCAGGCCCCTGATTAGACTGGCGTCCCCAACGAGATTCGAACTCGTGTTATCGCCGTGAAAGGGCGGTGTCCTAGGCCTCTAGACGATGGGGACCTAATAAAACTTGGTGGAGGTAAGCGGGATCGAACCGCTGACCTCTTGCATGCCATGCAAGCGCTCTCCCAGCTGAGCTATACCCCCGAAAGGCCGCCACTATACTTGGCGCTGGGGTTGCTTGTCAACAGGATTGTGCGGCTATGCAAAGCTTTTCATGTGCGCTGAAATCCGTTTCAGAGTTTCCTCGCGACCGATCAATTCTAACACAGCATCAACTGAAGGTGTTTGCGTTTCTCCGGTGACAAGCAGGCGCAGCGGCATTGCCAGTTTGGGAAATTTAAGGCCGTGTTCGGCCACGACCGATTTCATGAGGCCGTTGATGGACTGCTTGTTCCATTCCACCTGGCCCAGTTTTTCCTGAAATTCACGGACTACCGGGATGATTTCCGGCGTGAGATGCTCGGCCATCAGTTCGGGCGAGGGTGTCAACGGCCGGTAGAAATACACGGCGGCGTCGGCAAGCTCTTCGACGGTGTTTACTCGCTCTTTGAGCAGGTCGATAACCGCTTCCATGCTCGGTCCGGTTTCGGGGTTGCAGCAGTCTGTTTCAAGAAACGGCACGACCAATTCGGACAAGCGTTTGCTGTCGGTTTTCTTGAGGTACTGCTGGTTGAGCCAGAGCAGTTTTTCCGGATTGAATTTGGCTGGCGATTTCGAGATTGAATCGAGGTCGAACCATTCGACGAACTGGTCGAGATCGAATACCTCCTCATCACCGTGTGCCCAGCCCAGGCGCGCCAGGTAATTCAGCAGTGCCTCCGGCAGGTAGCCATCTTCCAGGTACTGCATCACGCTGACCGCGCCGTGTCGTTTCGACAGGCGTTCGCCGTCGTGACCCAGGATCATCGGCACATGGGCATATTGCGGCAGTGGCGCGTTCAGCGCCTTGAGGATGTTGATCTGGCGTGGGGTGTTGTTGAGGTGGTCGTCGCCGCGGATAACGTGGGTGATGTTCATGTCCCAGTCGTCGATCACCACGCAGAAATTGTAGGTCGGCGTGCCATCGCTACGCGCAATGATCAGGTCGTCCAGCTCGCCATTGCTGACCACGACACGGCCCTTGACCATGTCGTCGATGACCACCGCGCCGTCGAGCGGATTCTTGAAGCGAATCACGGGCTGAACGCCGGCGGGCGGAGTGGCTTTGGAGTCGCGCCAGCGGCGGTCGTAGCGTGGCTTCAGACCGGCTGCCTGTTGTTCCTCGCGTAACTTGTCCAGCTCTTCCCGGCTGGCGTAGCAATGATATGCTTTGCCCTCGTCCAGGAGTTGCTGGAGTACTACCTTGTAGCGCTCCATGCGCTGCATCTGGTAGAAAGGGCCTTCGTCGTAGCCGAGGCCGAGCCAGTTCATGCCGTCCAGAATGGCCTGCACCGATTCTTCGGTGGAGCGCTCAAGGTCGGTGTCTTCGACGCGCAGGATGAAAGTGCCTTTGTGCTTGCGCGCGTAGGCCCATGAAAACAGGGCGGTGCGGGCGCCGCCGATATGCAGGTAGCCGGTAGGGCTGGGAGCGAAACGAGTGCGGACCATGTTCTTTTACGGGAGGATAAAAGTGCCTATTTTACGACAATCGTGGTTAAACTTCGTAGAAATTGAGTGGGCTGAATATGCGCCAGCACGGGCTTGCCCCCCCGTGCGGTTTCCGCTAGAATGCCCGGCTTCGGGAGATTAGCTCAGCGGTAGAGCATCCGCCTCACACGCGGGGGGCCACTGGTTCGATCCCAGTATCTCCCACCAAATACCATGGTTCGCTAAGCTTGTCCTTGTGCCGTTAAGCATAACCAAGCCAGCTTGCCAAGCTATGCTTTATTTCACATCCGGCCACATTTTGGTTTATCGGTTTTTGATACTAGACCGTTGAGCCGTCAGCCATCTGAGCCTTCCCGAACCTGCTTTATCAGCACGAACGTATTACGCACGTTGCCCATCTCATTGACGCGTCAAGGGGTCTACAGAACCAGCGATGACGCAGCCGGAAGCACACTATTCGCCTCCACCAGCGTCCGCGCCCGCAACTGCCCGCAACCGCCCTCCACATCCTGCCCCGCGGACTGGCGCAACGTGGTGAGGATGCCGCGCCCGTGCAGGCTGCGCGCCATCTCGATAGCCCGCTCCCAGCTTGGGCGCCGGTAGTCGAAGCCGTCGATACTGTTGTAGGGGATCAGGTTCATGATTGCGTATTTGCCGTCCAGCAGACGTGCAATACCCTCTAACTCTGTATCCGTGTCATTGATCCCTTCGAGCAGGGTCCACTGGTACTGAATGGGGTAGCCGGTGCTACGGGCGTAGGTCTCGCCCAGTTCCACCAGTTGAGTTGGCGTGATGTCCGGTGCCTTGGGGAGCAGACGCCGGCGCAGGGCGGTGTCGGTAGTGTGCAAGGAGATGGCCAGGGCGGGCTTCACCGTGGCCTGTGACAGCCGCTCGAACACGCGCAGGTCACCGACGGTGGAAAAGACCAGGTTTTTGTGAGCGATGCCGCCCTCCGTGCCGAGCAGGTCGATGGCCTCCAGCACATTGTCCAGATTGTGGGCTGGTTCCCCCATGCCCATGAAGACGACCTTCTTCACTGCTCGACGGCTGCGGGCCAGGACTACCTGGGCGACGATTTCGGCGCTGCCCAGCTGGCGCAGCAGGCCGTTGCGGCCAGTCATGCAGAATACGCAGCCCACGGCACAGCCGACCTGGGTGGAGACGCACAGCCCCTCCCGGGGCAGCAGCACGCTTTCCACCGTCTGGCCATCTGCTAGCTGCACCAGCAGCCGGACCGAGCCATCCTCACCGGGGTGCTTGGAATGCAGGCGCGCTAACCCCTGCAACTCGGCGGTGAGGCCGGGTATGGCATCGCGCACGGCCAGGGGCAGAAAGCTCTCGGCGCGCTGCCTTTTGGTGTCCAGGGACAGACCCTGAGCCCAGGCTCGCAGCACGCGCCCCTCATGGCAAGGCGCTGCGCCCAAGTCGCGCAGACGTTGTCGGATATCTTGAATACGCATGGATGGGGGCGGATGATAGCACGGGAGGTGCGGATGCCTTTGCATTGCATCCTGTGTGGAACATCAGGTCATTGTGCTTGGCCGAATCGTTCGCACAAGCCCTTCACCGTCTCGCGATCGCCGCGAATGCGCAAGAACGCGCCTTCGCTGTCGGCGCGCTCCTCCCGCACCTCGCAACTCGCAAAAATTTCGCCGCGCAGCTGCTGTGCCGACCAGGGAAGGAAAAGCTCGGCCTCAACGAGACCCTGCTGGAAAAATGTGACGATTGCCTCGCGCAGTTTTGCAACGTCGCCAGTGCGGCGTGCGCTCATTACTATGCAATCGGGGTATTGCGTGCGCAGCGCCGCTTCGCGTTCAGCTTGTGCCTCTGTGGTGCCGACATGGTCGATCTTGTTGAAGACGCGGATGCGCGGCACGTCCTTCGCGCCGATCTCGGCCAGCACCTTGTCGGTGACCTCGAGCTGCCGTTCGAACCCGGGATCGCTTGCATCGATGACGTGGAGCAGCAGCGATGCATCGAGTGCCTCCTCGAGCGTTGACTTGAACGAGGCGACGAGCCCGTGCGGCAGATTCTTGATGAAGCCGACCGTGTCGCTGACTAGCACGCGTGGCCTGCTCTCGGGCTGGAGGGCGCGCACGGTGGTGTCGAGCGTGGCGAAGAGCTTGTTTTCGACCAGCACCTCGCTGCCGGTGAGTGCGCGCATCAGGGTGGACTTGCCCGCGTTGGTGTAGCCGACAAGCGCGACGTTGGCGAGTCCCTGGCGCTCCTGCCGCCGTGAGCGCTGCGTCTTGCGCTCGACGTCCATAGCGGCGATCTCAAGCTGCAGTTCGGCGATGCGGTCGCGAATCTTGCGTTTGTCCAACTCGGTGTGCGACTCGCCAGCACCGCGGCCGCCGGTGCCACTGCGCTGCCGCCCTTGCGGCCCCGCCAGCTTTGCCGCCTCGCGCAGGCGCGGCGCCATGTAGCCGAGACGTGCGATTTCCACCTGTGCGCGCGCGGCGCGGGAACTGGCGTGGCGGTGGAAGATTTCGAGGATGACCATGGTGCGGTCCATTACCTTACAGCCAACCTCGATTTCGAGGTTGCGCGCCTGCGACGGCGAGATTTCGTGATCGACAAAGACGACATCGATCTTGCCGGCGCTGGGATCGGCGGCGGCCTGTGGCGTTCTTTCCAGCTCTACAGGCTCGGGTTCGTTGTCCACGAAAGCGCGTATCTCCTGCCGCTTTCCGGCGCCAAGGTAGGCCGTCGTGTCAAAGCTGGTGCGCTTCTGCGTGAAGGTGGCGGCGATCTCGAAACCCAGTGTCTTTGCCAGATCGCGTAGCTCGGCCAGCGATGACTCGAACTCGACGTCGCTCACGTTCGGCAGTTGCACGGACGCCACGACGGCGTATTTGGGCTTCTCTTTGACTTCTTTTCGCATTCGGGGACTGCTTCTCTTAGTGGGAGTAGCCGCATAGTATATCCCTGACTATGCAACAGTCGCCGGTATTGACCATGCTTAGTCCCCACGTCCAAGCCTTCAGCCTGTCTCGAGCTCGGCATTCCAGAACGGCCTATCACAGTTTCGGGCCCGACGCGCGACTACTCAATATTCGATAGTAGACGTTCAAATTGAGCAACTATTGGTTACATCGAATGACTGCAAAGGCCGAACAAAAGAAAATCGTGCTGCTCAGCCTGAGCTTTTGCTTCTGGCACGCAGCCGAACCTTGATACCAATGTCCGCTGTGGAGAAAGGTTTACAGGCGCTATCGACCCGGAACGGTCATACGGCCATGTAAATACCCTGCCCGAAAGCCGACCATCGTGATGTGCAACAACCGACACTGAACGGTCATTCAAAGTTTGAAACCAGTAACAAAAAACGGCGACCAATTGGTCGCCGTCTTGGTAAGCGAAAGCGTTTATTAAACTGGTTTGCGCTTCCGTGCAATACCCGCCAAGCCAATCAAGCCAGAGCCGAGAAGCCAGGCAGCCGTGGGGACGGGAACAACTTGCACATCGATGCCCACGGTGCCGACTGCCGCAGGGAAAGCGGTATTAGTGGTAGCCGTCAGATAGAAGCTGTACTCGCCTAGCGCGTTGGGATTGAACGCACCACCCGGCGCGGTGATGACACCGGGGATTGAGACTGAAAAGGACGAGAACAACAGGTTCTGTGAATCCTGGGTCACAGTCATGGTGCTGGGATTACCGCCGCCGGCGATGATTGCATTATTGACGTTAATGACACCGAGGCTGCCCACTGGAGTATTCGCGCCAGGATTGAAGTCGTAGTAGAGATTGAAATTGTAATCAGACAGGTGGCTGGGACCGGACACGCCAACGAAAAAGCCGAAGTTCCACAGTGCGCCTTGGCTGGCGCTGGGACAACCCACCGGGTCGGTTGCTATACCGCAGTTGCTACCGGACCCTGCGTAAAAGACACCCGCGCCATTATTGGTGACTGTGGGGTTGGAATAGCGGCCATGGGCGGTCAGACCGAGGGTGATCTGATCACTTCCATTCACAAACACCGAACTGGCGGCGACCGCATTATTCGGAATACCGCTGCCGCCAAAAGTCACGGGCAGTGTGCCAAAAGTCTGGAAGACGGTCGTAGCCATGGCCGTGATCGGCGCTGACATGATCAACGCCGCGATGGTGAACTTCATTGCATGATTTTTCATTAATTCCTCCAGTTTTTTTATGTCTTTAATTATGTACCTGGCGCGTTTGGAGTGAAGTGCACGCGACTTCTAGGTATCGAAGGATGCATCATGCAAATATCATGCCGGTTAGCACAAACATACCGGGATACCAATGTTTATTAGGATTTACAAGCAAGAGAGCTAGAGACGATGAAGTGGAAATTGTAAAGTTATCCGACAAAGAACCACGAGAATTCCTCTTTGAGGCACCATCGGATGTTCGTTTATTACCTGCAATAGCAATGACAACGCGATGTTCAGGCAAGTAAAGAATTTCGACAACATTTCATAATCATGAGTGGCGTTTGAATGTCTAAAATTGGCATATACGTGATAAATAGGGGGGTGTACCAGTTTCGACTAGTTCAAAGAATTCCGACAATCACCTGAATTTATCTCGTACGTCTGTTCCTGGCACTGAACCGAAGGCCATGTCATGCAACTACTTTGCTAGAAAGCTGTCGTTCGCCAGCTTCTACTTATGGCACACTTCAGCCAAAAATCTTTATTTGATTTTCCGCTAAAAACTCCCATGCAAATGAAAATCCCTATAGGCAAAAATGGCTTACAGAAATGTAAGCTGGTATCATTCTTCACCTTCTGCATGGCAGCTCAGGAGGTAGGGGCGGGTTGGGCAAAATGCCCAGAAAATCTTGAGGCAGCCCCTTCGGTATGGAAGCCATAACTTGTCTGAACGTGAATTGGTGGTCTCCAACGCCTTGCTTTTAATGAAATAATATTATTTGCCACTATTCCCTTTGTTTTGTTCTGTCCGGCCGATGCTAAATTTCTCCTTACGAGGCTTTGTGAAAAAATATCCCCGTACTTTGTTGCTTATGCTTAGTGGCTGTATGGCTATGGCCAGCCTGCTTTCCTTGCCGGCGGATGCTTCGTCGCTGGATAGTCTCAAAACCTTTCTTTCCGAGGTCAAATCCGCCCGAGCCCAATTCAAGCAAATTGTCTTGGACAAAAAAATGTCTACGGTTCAGGAAACCAGCGGCACCATGATGTTTTCCCGTCCAGGCAAGTTTCGCTGGGCCTACGAAAAACCCTATGAGCAACTGATTGTCGGCGATGGCGCTAAGCTGTGGATGTACGACGTCGATCTCCAGCAGGTCACGGTGAAGCAGATGGATAGTGCGCTAGGCTCAAGCCCTGCGGCGCTGCTGGCGGGAAACAACGAGATCGAGAAACACTTTGACCTGAAAGACATGGGCAAGCGCGGCACCATGGAATGGTTGGAGGCGATGCCGAAGGACAAGGAGAGTACGTTCGAGAGCATGCGTATGGGTTTCTCCGAAAAAGGGCTCGAGGTGATGGAATTACGCGACCATTTCGGCCAGACCACCATGATTCGCTTTTCCGGCCTGGAGCGGAACCCGAAGCTTGCACCCGAGGTGTTCAAATTCTCGCCGCCCAAGGGCGTGGACGTGATCGGTGACTGATCTGTTCTCCGCCGCTCCGTCCGGTGCTCCACTGGCCGAGCGGTTGCGCCCTCAGACTCTGGATGAGGTGATCGGCCAGTCTCACTTGCTTGGCCCCGGCAAACCGTTGCGTTTGGCCTTCGAATCGAAGAAGCTCCATTCCATGATCCTGTGGGGTCCGCCGGGTGTGGGCAAGACCACCATCGCCCGTCTTACGGCCCTGGCCTTCGACGCCGATTTTATCGCCCTGTCGGCGGTGCTTTCCGGGGTCAAGGACATCCGTGAGGCGATCGACCGGGCGCAGCTCAATCTCCAGCAATACGGTCGTCACACCATCCTGTTCGTGGATGAGGTTCACCGTTTCAACAAGTCGCAGCAGGATGCCTTTTTGCCATTCGTGGAGCAGGGGCTGGTGACCTTCATCGGCGCCACCACTGAAAACCCCTCATTTGAAGTAAACAGCGCGCTGCTGTCACGTGCGCAAGTGTATGTATTACAGTCTTTATCCGAGCAAGAACTGGCGCAGTTGTTCGAACGTGCGGCGGGCATCGCCTTGCATGGCTTGATTTTCGACGATGCGGCTAAATGTCTGTTGATCGGTTACGCCGATGGCGACGCGCGGCGCCTGCTGAATTTGCTGGAGCAGATGAAGACGGCGGCAGAAACCGGCCACGTCGAGCAGATTGACGAAACACTGGTCAGAAACGCCCTGGCCCGGAGCGGCAGGCGCTTCGACAAGGGCGGTGAGGAATTTTACGATCAGATTTCCGCCCTGCACAAGTCGGTGCGAGGCTCCAACCCCGATGCCGCGCTGTACTGGCTGGTACGCATGCTGGATGGCGGTGCCGACCCGCTTTATCTCGGTCGCCGCATCATTCGCATGGCGACCGAAGATA